>NZ_JBNJOG010000006.1:0-304796 GCF_050113695.1 Vibrio sp. TRT 17S01
TCTCGAGCTGGTTCGAGAATCATAATATCTGGCATTGGTTGGCTAACGTCCATATACCTTTGGATCATATTCCATAGTCTATGATATTCAGACACCATTTTATTGGTACCGATAAAATTATGTAGTGGAACGCCAACAGAGTATTCATGATAGCGATGAATTAGCATCAAGTTGTAGTTTAGATGCCCTTGCGGAGAAGGAGCAGAGATAAGGACACAGTCAAACTCGATAAATGGGTGTTCAAAACGCTTTTTATTGCCCTTTTTAAACAAAGTGACCATACCAGTTTGTCGATTCAACTCGAAAAGGATCTTACTTTTTAGGAAAGGGGCTAAAAAAAGATGTCCTAAACCAATTAATTTAAAATGCCCATAGATAAGTAGACACGGTAATAAACCATAAAGTGTTAGGTCATAGAAAAAAGGACCTCTTAACTCCCAACCTCCTTTGCCAAAAATAAGCGCAGCTAATTCCAATAGATAAAAGAGTGGTAAGAAAAAAAGCAGAATTCCTTTTATCATTGCAACTATAAAGAAGTATACCTGTGACCAGGCTGATAAAGTTTCGCAGGTTAACGTTTCTTCGTTCCAGAATATCGGTTTGTCGCGATTTTTTTCGAATGTTTTCATCGAGGATGGTTTTGTTTCTTTCGCTAGCGAGGTTGCAATACTGGTGTTTGCTTTAGTAAAACCGAAGCCTTGACCTTTAGTCAATACTTGGCGCAAAAAGCCTTGAGGAGGCTTTGGAGCCTGAGGTTCAAACTGTTCTGAGTTGTAAGCCATTTGATTTTTTCTTAAGAAGCAACGGGTTCGATTTCGTCCGAGAAAATGTTTATAGATGGTCCTGTAGCTGGTTGAGAACGTTGTTTTTCTTCAATTTGTTCTATCTTTTTCTCAAATTGCTCATCTGTCATATTACGCCAATATCTAGGATCACGATTAGTGGATTTATCATACGCAGCCGTGGTTGGGTCTTTCTCTCGAACCGGTTCGAGAATCATAATATCTGGCATTGGTTGGCTAACATCCATATACCTTTGGATCATATTCCATAGCCGATGATATTCAGACACAGTCTGGTTGGTACCGACGAAATTATGTAGAGGGACACCAACAGAGTATTCATAATAGCGATGAATAAGTACTAAATTGTAATTTAGATGCCCTTGTGGAGAAGGAGCAGAGATAAGGACACAGTCAAACTCGATAAATGGATGCTCAAAACGCTTTTTATTGCCCTTTTTAAACAAAGTGACCATGCCAGTTTGTCTATTCAGTTCGAAAAGTTTTTTACTTTTTAAGAAAGGGGCTAAGAACAAATACCCTCTATCAATCAGTTTAAAATGCCCATAGATAAGTAAGCACGGCAACAAACCATAAAGTGATAAGCCATAAAATAGCGGAGACATAGCTTCCCAGCCTTCTTCATCAATAGCTAACGTAAAAATTATTATAAGTAAATATGCAAACGGTAAGAAAAACAGCAGTCCCATTTTAGCCGAGCCTGCAATAAATAAATAAAACTGCGACCAGTTTGATAGTGTTTCACAAGTTAATGTCTCTTCATCCCAAAACATCGGCTTATCGTTGTTTTCTTCGAATGCCTTCATCGAAGACGGCTTAGTTTCTTTCGCCAACGAGGTCGCAATACTAGTGTTGGCTTTGCTAAATCCGAAAGTTTGACCTTTAGTCAATACTTGGCGCAGAAAGCCTTGAGGAGGCTTTGGGGTCTGAAGTTCAAATTGTTCTGAATTGTAAGCCATTTGATTTTTTCTTAAGAAGCAACGGGTTCGATTTCGTCCGAGAAAATGTTTATAGCTGGTCCTGTAGCTGGTTGAGAACGTTGTTTTTCTTCAATTTGTTCTATCTTTTTCTCAAACTGCTCATCTGTCATATTACGCCAATATCTAGGATCACGATTAGTGGATTTATCATACGCAGCAGTGGTTGGGTCTTTCTCTCGAGCTGGTTCGAGAATCATAATATCTGGCATTGGTTGGCTAACGTCCATATACCTTTGGATCATATTCCATAGTCTATGATATTCAGACACCATTTTATTGGTACCGATAAAATTATGTAGTGGAACGCCAACAGAGTATTCATGATAGCGATGAATTAGCATCAAGTTGTAGTTTAGATGCCCTTGTGGAGAAGGAGCAGAGATAAGGACACAGTCAAACTCGATAAATGGATGCTCAAAACGCTTTCTATTGCCCTTTTTAAACAAAGTGACCATACCAGTTTGTCGATTCAACTCGAAAAGGATCTTACTTTTTAAGAAAGGTGCTAAAAACAGATATCCTAAATCAACCAACCTAAAATGCCCGTAGATAAACGAGCACGGTAACAAGCCATAGAGTGTTAGATCATAAAATAAAGGTGCGCTAGAACTCCAGTCACCTTTGCCAAAGATAGCTGTAACAAAAAGCAGTAGATACCCAAGGGGTAAAAAAAACAGCAGTCCCATTTTAGCCATCCCCGCGATAAATAAATAAAGCTGAGACCAACTTGAAAGTATTTCACAAGTTAATGTTTTCTCATTCCAAAACATCGGCTTATCGTTGTTTTCTTCGAATGCCTTCATCGAAGACGGCTTAGTTTCTTTCGCCAACGAGGTCGCAATACTAGTGTTGGCTTTGCTAAAACCGAAATTTTGACCTTTAGTCAATACTTGGCGCAGAAAGCCTTGAGGAGGCTTTGGAGCCTGAAGTTCAAACTGTTCTGAGTTGTAAGCCATTTGATTTGCCTGCTTTTCAGTCATGTAAATTTATACAACTTCTGCAAATATATCTAATTCAGGACCTGTTTCTGGCTTGCCTTGTTGTTTGTTTCTGATTGCTTCGAGTGTCACTTTATACTCTTCTTCACTCATATCGCGCCAGTATCGTGGGTTTCGGCCAGTTTTCTTATCGTACTCAGCCGTTACGGGATCGAGGTGTCGAGATTCTTCAAGAATAAGGCAATCTGGCAAAGGTTGGGATATGTCCATATAACATAAGATCATATTCCAGATGCGATAATATTCTGAAACCGATTCATTCGGTGTTGCGAGTGAACTCAGTGGCACACCATGCATTGAGCCGTTATATCGATGTGCCAGCATTAGGCTGTAGTTCATCAACCCTTGCTGGCTTGGCATGCTCACTAAGACGCAATCAAATTCAACTATAGGGTGAGAGTAACGTACTTTGCCGTTACCTTTATATAGGGTAACCATGCCTGTTTTGCGATTAAGCGTAAATACCTTTTTTGTGGTCATAATCCAGGTCGGTGTCCAATACCCTCGATCCATTAGCTCTACTTGCAGCCAAAGAAAACTGGAAGGGAGGAATACCCATTTTAAAGCAGGTATAAACCCCGCATTGAAACCTTCTATAAAACTACTGTCGTGTATTAAACCACCAAGAATACAAACCAGTAAGTAAATGGGTAAAGCAAACCAGATACTAGCTTTACCTAATGCTGAAACAATGTAATAAAATTGAAACCAATGACTTGGTCTTTCCACCACTAACTCTTTGTGATTCCAAAACGGTTCAAGGTCTGGCTTTGTTTCACGTAACCTCTCGAGTAATCCTGGTTTATTTTCCGTATCCACTCTGGTACTAATTTCATTAGTAGGATTACTGAAAGGCAATTTTCGTGAGCCTGACTTTAGAAATTTCTTAAGTAGATTGTTATCACCACTTTCTGGCGATAAATGATATCGTTTTCTGCTGTTAAAGGCAGTGTCTTGATAATATTCGTGGTTCATTATTTATTCCTAAGAGCTCATCATATCGTCAGAATTCGCCCAATAATAGTTAGGGGTACTGATAAATAGGTCTTTTATAGAATCAATTTTCTTATCACCAAAATCTGGTTTATTAATGTCAATAACCCCTTCTTCAATATTTTGCTAGATTTCTGCATCAAAGTCTTTTGAGCATACAAGTAAACCTGCTCTACACCCGCTTGGTCTTCAAAGTTGATTTCGTTAAAGCCACTGCCTTGGTGGTGAACCTGAACCACTAACCAGTCTTGGTTTAATGCTGTGGCGCTCTTGCAAGTCAAACTTGTAACCGGACTGAAGCTGCGGGTGGTTGCTTTTCCCGGTTGCGGTATGGGCAATGACGGTAAGCTCACCGATATTGATGCAGATTTCGCAAAAGATCAGCTTCACAGCTTAATTAAAGGCAGCGACTTCTAGCCACAACTGATGAAGCTAAAAGCCCCTTTAAATAGCGATGAAAAACGCACTTAGTCACTAAGTGGCGGCTTTTTGAAGTTATGCGACGAGTTTTCTGAACGTTTTTAAGTTACCACCTGCAGCATAATGTGCTTCAGCCATTGCTTTTTGTTTACTTAATTCGGCACTTGGCTTAGCCCATTCTTCTTTGGGTAATGGTTTAGACCACTCATCGACGTCTTCAGGAAACTTTGCCATGGATATTTTGCTGTCCCACTCTGAAACCAAGTAAGGTAATTTCCAAAGGCATAAAATATTAAACACATAGTAGCCAAGCATATTAAAGTATGAGGCGGTAGGATCTGACATGCTCATCACAAATAAAGGTTTAGGTCCATTTTTAAACTTCTGCTTTATCTGGCGGCGATTTTCATCAAATGATTGTCGGTTTTCATCTTCTTCTTTTTGAGCCCAGAATTCGGGTTCTTCTTCCATATAGCAGCGGATAACCTCCCACGAGTGTTGCCCTTCTTCCATAATCCTTACTGGCCTTTTAAATATCCAGTAATCTTTACCTTCCAAGTCAGGTAAAGCGATTCCGAATGTGATATTTGAGACAATAGCACTGCCAGTGAAGCCTTTGTACATGGACACCCATGAGACGGTTTCTTCCCAAGGAACAATAGTTGGTGTTTTACTTCCTTCCTCGAAGTAACAGACCTCTCTGCGTTGTCGATTAAAACGAATTGGTTTCTGACGTGCTTTTTTAAATGACGAGCTAATAATGGTATAACAGCCCAATAGAGCAAATAGAAAGATCATTAGAAACACAACATATCCATCACCTTTTAATGCGAGCAGTATAGACTGACTAAAGCTCTCGTAATGTGTTTGAATCGCATTCGCATAAATGCACAAAGCTATCCCCATCGTTATGAAAGCAATCATTACGCAAAACAAAACGAACTGTACTTGAAAGGCTTTTCCGTGGTTGGATTGACCTATATCCATATAAGTCTCGTTGATTTCCAATATTTGATTCGACTCACCTAGGCCCCCAGAAAGAATTCTAGCTGAAGGCAATGGCTTAGGTGAAAAGAATAGCGCTTCTCCCAGAGGGTAAGTTCGTACCTCCCCTGCGAGAGGGCGTTGGTCATTTAAGTTAAAATCCTGCTGTTCACTTTGATTTTTGACGACGTTATAAGCAAGTTTTGTTTTCCAGTACTCTTCATCAACAGGACCAAAAGGCTGGTATGCAATGTAATCATCTCGAGAATAATTAATCGGAAACTTTTTAATTCTAGGATCATTACGTAATGAGAACAGCATATTCATTGCTTTGGCAACATCTTGTTCCCCATATATGGAAAGTATTTCTACTTCTCGTCTATCAGGCCCATCTTCCAAAATAAGAGCTAAGACCCAACGCAAACCAGTAAAACGCGACTGTCGAGAACCACTAAAACGCTGCTCTCGGCTAAAATCTACCTTAGATAAGCACCTTAATGGAAACTTTTCACAACTAGAAAAGAGTATCCTGTGATAAGTAAGCGTAATAGTCTTCGTTTCCAAGTTGACAATAATATTTTTTTAAATAGTCGGGCAAACTGTAAAAGAATTGAAGTAGAAAGAGCTATGATACTTAGGGGCAATGGAATGTCATTAAAGATAATCAAATCCCAAAATGAAACATAACCAAATAGAAGTAACGTTTTAAAAAGCATCCCTTTTTCTGTACGATATTCAAGATTTAATACTTTTTGGTCAAAATACCAATTAAACTTATGTTCCCAATTTGCGTACACGTACCAATAAAATAAGAAAAGAGCAATACCAACCGTCACTAATATTTTTATTACAATAGATATATCTTCCATAAATGTAAGGGACCTTCAATAGTTATCAAGAATCATCCAAAGTACTATTGGTATATTTTATCAGTGAATATCAAGGTATTGGCAATTACTTTAAACCATAAATTCCTTTTACCTTCAAAAATTTTTTCACTCCCTCACTCTCTGGGCAATAAGTTGCTCGAAATGGGCAAAATATTGCTCGAAATGGGCAAAATATTGCTCGAAATATGAAAATTAAAGGAAAATAAATATATCTATGATGTACGATGTATTGAAAGGTTGAGTAACATCAATAATACAAATAGAAAACCATTGCTAATACTTAATCTAGTTTCAATATCATGATATTGATAGAGGGCTACTAATAAAATATATTAAAAAAATCTTTTAATATTAATTAAAGATAACGAACACTATAAAAGTTTAAGATAGTAGCATTCAATTAACTATGTTTGCTGATTAGTGGACTCACATCCTTTTTCTACTATAACATGGATATTTTCTAGTTTACTTAATATCCATAATTCTGGAGGTAATTATTAATTTCATTCACAGATAAATACAAAGCTGAAATATAGGAGATCCAAAATTAGTTAATAAGCAGTTCTATCACAATAGCCAACTCATACATATTGCATTTTGTTACGACTACTGACAATAAAGTTTGACTAGGTTGACATTAGCTATCCGTTTTCAACCAAGGCAAAAACGCATCCATCGTATCTTGCAGTGCGTCCCCTGCTCCTTTTTGATACCCGTATATACGAATGCCAAAGATCACCATCATCAGTTGATAAGCATAGTGTTTTGCTTGTTCATCACTAAAGATACTTTGTAAGTGTTCCGCGTACGTTTTCTCGATCTCTTGTAGTTTTTCTGTCGCTAAAAACTGTAAGTCATCGTCTGACGCTGACAGTTCTAATTGCGCTTTAACTAAAAAACAACCGCAATATTGACTCTGCTCAGTCTGTTGAACCAAATCGTTCAAAATGAAAGTAATGGCGGATTGGATACCACCTTGCGTCGCAACTGCCTCATGAATATCCGCCACTGATTGCGCGGCATAATTTTCTAGAGCTAAACGAAACAAACCTTCCTTGCTGCCAAATTCATTGTACAAACTACCAGGCTTCAACCCTGTTGCCTTAGAGATGTGTTGGATACTGGTTGCCGAGTAACCATTTTTCCAAAACAAATCAGTAACCTGTGCAATTACTTCATCAATTGAATACTTCTTTTTTGCCATCACTCATCCCTCATTCAACTCTGAAAGCGATAATAACATTTTTGAACGATCATTCAAAAAGTATTTGACAGTTACTTTTATTGATCATATTTTGAATGGGCATTCAAAATCAAATTCAAAAGGAAACAACATGAAAAAACATGCACTAGCAACTCTGGGCGCACTTGCGTTAGCTATCTCTACCAACGTATTCGCTGCTGACCTAAACATTGTTCATCAGTTTGATAAACAAAACCCTCCAGGTAACATTGGCGTTTCAGAGTCTGGTCGTCTTTTTATGAGCAACCACCATTTTTATGGTGCCGACAACAAAATCGTAGAAATCAAAAATAACGGCAAAGTGGTGGCGTACCCAAATGAAGCATTCAGCCAAAGTCTAAACCCGGTATTAGGCGTTATCGTTGACAAAGAAGGTGTACTTTGGATGCTAGAAACGGCTGATGAAACGACTCACAACGGCCGTTTAATTGGTTGGGATACAAAGAAAAACCAACTGCACCAAATCGTTTACCTAGCAGCACCAGTCATTCCAGCAGACTCTTTCCTTAACGATTTAGCAGTCGATCGTGATAACGAAATGGTTTACATCACAGATACTGGCGCAGGTTACAACTCTGCACTGGTTGTGATTGACCTAAAAACTGGTATGGCGAAACGCGTATTGGAAGGCACTCAGTTTACTCAACCTGAAGACACCGATATTGTTATCAACGGCAAAACTGTCATGATGGGTGACGCACCTGCACGCATTGGCGTTAACCCAATCACACTAGATAGCAAAAACAAGTGGTTATACTTTGGTGCGATGAATGGTACTAAGCTATATCGCGTGAAAACGGATGATCTACGTAACGCAAAACTATCGAGTAAAGACCTAGAAAAACGTGTTGAAGTTTATGCGGATAAGCCGATGAGTGACGGTATCACTATCGATGAAAATGACAACGTTTACGTGACAGATCTTGAGAATAATGCGGTTGGTTATATCGGTAAAGATCGCCAGTACAAAATCTTGCACAACAACTCTGAATTACTAAGCTGGAGCGATGGTTTTGCAACAACAGCGAATGGCAAAATCTTTGTAACAGTAAACAAACTGCATAAATCGCCAGTACTGAACCAAAACAAAGACGAAAGCGGCAATCGCTACTACATTGTTGAATTCGATGCGCTAGCTGAAACAAAAGTTGGCCACTAAGTTCTACCAAATACACTGTCCATAACGAAAAGGGGCTGCTTACGCAGCCCCTTTTGTTGGTTGATTAACTAAATATCAACGCCTTAAGTGATGCTTCAGGATCAACATCAGTAAACTCCGGCGGATTCTCTAGCCGCTCACGGAAGGTTAGCTCTGGCGCTTCCTCTTTCATGCCTTCAATCAAAAACTCACTGCTTACCGCTGGCGAATTAACGCATGCCAATACTTGTCCCTCTGAAGACAATAGATCCGGTAGGCGACGTAAAATCTTTTTATAATCTTTCGTTAACGCAAAGCTTCCTTTTTGGAATGAAGGAGGATCAATGATCACCATGTCGTAAGGCCCAGCCTTTTTGATTTTGCCCCATGATTTAAAAATATCATGTGCTAAAAAACTAACCTGATTGAGATTATGCTCATTAAGGCGATGATTCTCTCGTCCTTTTGCCAAAGAGGCTTTTGCCATATCCACGTTCACCACGTTGTCGGCTCCGCCAGCAATAGCAGCCACAGAGAAACCACAGGTGTATGAAAATAAGTTGAGTACGTTTTTGTGTTTCGCGTTCGCCTTCACCCAATCTCGGCCAAATCGCATGTCCAAAAACAAACCAAAGTTTTGGTTTCGGCCAATATCGAGCTGATATTTTAAGTCACTTTCTACCACTACAGGTCGACTATTGAGCTCACCCCAAATCACTTCGGAGGGGGAGCCATCGGCATAGCGATGCTGCAATACAATGCTTACGCCTTGCTTTTGCTCCCAAACATCACTCTGAGCAAGGTATTCCAACCCTTGTTTAAGTACAGCGATAAAAGTGTCATCCACTTCTTTAAACAAGTTAACAATCAGTTGCCCTTGCAACCAGTCACAAGTCAGTTGCTCAAGACCTGGCCATTGACGACCTCGCCCATGAAATAAGCGACGCACTTCATCTGGAGCATTGACCAATTCATTGATCAAGTGTTGAAAAAAAACAGGCAACTTCTCTGCCTGCATTTGAGATTCAGTTATTTTTTGAGGTTCGGCCATGATAATTCCCATGGTTTAAGCCAATCAGAAATCCCCTGACTGACGGTTTCGTGATGCCATTTTTCGCCCAACGAGGCAAATTCACGTGGATCACAAACAAATTGATAAGACTGATTTAAGTAGGTAAAACCCAGAGCAAATGCATGAAGATAACCGCGATCCGCGCTACTTGCTGCGTTATAAATTGCATCACCAACAATTGGTGAACCTACCGACTTTAACGCAACACGAATTTGGTGTGTTTTACCTGTATGAGGTTTACATAAAAACAGCCGCTCGCCCGGCTCAGCTGCGGCTGAGAAAAATTGCGTGATAGCAGGGTTATTCTGGCTATTGACTAACTTCCATGATGATCTGCGCGAGCGTTCCATATCTCCACTCACTAAACCCTGCTTCTTCTTTGGCTTTTTACTCCCCAATGCCAAATAAAACTTCGAGACATCTCGCTGTGCAAAAGCCTGAGACAGAGCACTCGCAGCCGTAGAGTGACGTGCAAGCAGCAAGATCCCAGAAGTCATTTTGTCTAAGCGGTGGACCAGATAAAGTTGTGAGTCCCCTGTTTTACACGCGACTTCTTGTAGCAGCATGGTGTCGCCATCATCTTTATGGACAGATACATTAGGGTGTTTGTTGATGATGAGAAAATCATCATGAGTGAAAAGAATATCAAACATATCGCTGGCTCCGCTTTGGAGGCAGAAGTATACCTGTTCCAAACGCGAAAGCCAGCTTAGGGAGAAGGTTAGCTCAGTTTGAACTTACCAATGAGCTGTTCAAGCTCTGCTACTTTATTATTTAGACCATCAACACTCTCAGAGCTGCTGTTTGCCAATTGCAGTGAACGAACTGAGATGTCACTGATGGCGGTAATATCCGACGCGATCTCTTTGGTTACAGCGGTTTGTTCTTCCGCAGCTGTCGCAATTGAATTCACCATTGCCTGAACATTTGCTGCACCAGACACAATTTCATCCAACGCATTAACAGCACCGGTACTTTGACTAACACCAACTTCTACCAAGCGGCAGTTTTCATCGGTATAAGTGACCGCTTCCTGCGTACCAGACTGGATAGACTGGATAATGCCACCGACTTCTTGCGTCGCTTTGGTTGTTCGCTCAGCAAGAGCGCGCACTTCATCCGCAACCACAGCGAAACCTCGACCGGCTTCCCCTGCACGAGCCGCTTCAATTGCAGCATTTAGGGCCAGCAAGTTTGTTTGCTCCGCAATCTCTTCAATGACCTTGATGACACTGCCAATCTGCTCACCATGAGCACCAAGTTCATTCATCTGCCCGGACATTTCGCCCATTTGAATGGAAACTTGTTGAATACTTCCAACCATATCTGAGATGACGCTACGCCCTTGAGTCGCTGACTCTTCAGAACGGCGCGCTTCTTCAAATGTGGAGTTACCTTGTTGTGCAACTTCTGAGATAGTTAGGCTTAGTTCTTCGGCTGCGGTTGCAATGAGGCTGGCTTTATCCGCTTGTGAAGAGGCACCTGAAACAATATCTTGGCTGACAGTTGATAATTCATTGGTGACCACTTTCACTTCAGAAGTGACATTGGACATTGAACTGATAAGACTGACCAGAGAGCTTTGCATGCGATTCACTGAAGAAGCAAGGTTTGCCAATTCATCACCAGACTTATCATCGATATCTTCTGCCGTTAAATCCCCTTCAGCCACACGTTGAGCAACAGAATCTAAGTGACTTAAGCGGTTGGTAATTGACTTTGACAACGCTAGCGCAATACCGACTGACAGCGCAATTGCTATTGCAGTCATCACATAAATTGAGTTTTCAATCGAATTAAAAGATGTCATTAAGGTATCAAATGCTTCATCTGTATCTTGACGTTCAGATGCAGAGGTTTTATCAAGCATGTCTTCAATTGAAACTAAGTAAACCTCATATAAGTCGCGCAAATTTTGCACGCTAAGCGACATATCGTAATCCCCTTTTAGCTTCGGCACGATATCTCGCTCAAACTCTGACGCAAAGTTCGCCATCAGCTTTTCAATTTCAAGCAGGTTTCGATAATCTTCTTTTCCTGGAGTTTCAAGCTTTTTCACATTCTCCAAGGTGTTGGCAAATTCTGCTTTACTCGATTGGTAATCTGAAGCCGCCCCCGCCACGCCATTCACCATACCCATCGCATCACGGAAAACATCACCGGTGTCATCAATCAAAAATAGGTAATACATGCTCTCAGGAACATCATCAGAACGAAGCTCTTCTGCAACTCGATAGGAGCCCATGACTTCTAACCAGATCATCGTCACCATTGCTCCCATGATCAACACAATACCGCCAAAACCGGCATACAACTTTTTACGTACCGATAACTTCATTCAAATACCTGCTTCTTTTTTTAGATTGTTGTTACAAAACATGTATCGGCCATACTGTAAAAACATTTAATATAATTTAATATTAATTAACGCCTTGCATAAAAAAACCTCCCATTTGGGAGGTTTTGTTTTACATATTCTTTCTAAATGATTGAGAAAATGAAGACGGCCATAATAGCTACCGGACATATCACTCGAACATACCATGGCCAAATTTTCCAGAATAGGCCTTGTTCGATTTCAGGGTTGCCTTCTTTAAGCTCATTAAGCAGTTTATTGCGATTCCAGATCCAGCCAACGACAATCGCCCAAATCACACCTAGCAATGGCTGCATGTACACGGTTGAGATGTCAGCAATCAAACCGAATAGCGCGCCAAAATTGAGCGAGATTACGATACTCAGAACTAAGATAACCCCACCAATCACCCATGTTGCTTTGGTACGCTCCATCTTTAGCTCATCTTGAGCGCAAGAAACAGGAACTTCTAACAATGAAATGGAAGATGTCAGTGCCGCAATGACCATCAGAACAAAGAAACCTGTGCCAATGATGACACCAACGCCACCCATGGTGTGGAACATGGAAGGTAAAACAGCAAATACCAAATCACCAGAGCTCATCAGCTGGCCTGCGTCATTAAAGATTTCTACACCATTGTTTTTCGCAACAAACATCGCAGGCAAAATAAGAAGACCTGCCGCTAATGCAACACCGGTATCAATCGCAGCAACTTGTCCTGCCGTCTTTGGAAGATTGACGTCTTTTTTAAGGTAAGAGCCATAAACCATCATCGAGCCCACACCAAGAGAGAGTGAGAAGAAGGCCTGCCCCATCGCGTCCACAAGTAGCGACGGTGTCACCTGAGAAAAATCAGGGACAAGGTACATTTTCAAGCCTTCCATTGCGCCATCTTGGGTGAAGATATAAATGATCATCACTCCAAATAGCACAAACAGCATTGGCATCAGGCGACTTGACCATTTCTCGATACCATCAGCTACGCCATTTTTAACCACGTAGATAGTGAGCACAGAAAACAGAGTCGCTAGTAGCACATTTCGTGCACCACTAAAATTTACCAACCAGTCAGCCGCGCTTTGCAGGCCAACCACTTCTAATGTTGGCGCTGCGGCAAAACCCATTAACCAGCCTGCTAAAATAGAGTAGAAACTTAGGATTAATGACGCAGCAACCATTGCGATTACCCCAAAAAATCCAGCCGCAGCACGATTTTTTGTCCATACGGATTTGAGAGATGCGATAGGGTTTGATTGACCATGACGACCGATAGTCAGTTCAGCAACCAGCATTGGGAATGCTAATAAAAATACCATTGCAAGGTAGATAACCAAAAATGCCGCACCACCATTGCTCGCGGCTTTCGTTGGAAATCCCCAAACGTTTCCTAATCCGACAGCAGATCCCGCTGCCGCCATAATAAAACCGATTCTCGATGAGAAATGGCCTCTTGCATTACTTGCCATAATTATTATTACCGATGTTGAGTTTTTAGGTAGGCGTCAGAAGGCTTAGGTGTACATAATTATGTACACTATAAAAAAGTTTAAGTGACACCGCACAGGTAGCAAGTAAAACAGTTTGAAATTACAATTGGAACCCCAAATAGTGTATTTTTCTAATATTGGTGCTATCGCACAGTTTAAATGGTCAAACCTTAACCAAACAAACAACTTTTACACCACCCCTTCACACTCAGGCAACATTTAGACCTGTTTCATTCGCCACTTTTTTCACATTCATTTCATTTGTGTATTCCGCTCGTCATGGATTGGCAGTACTATCTAAGCGATTAAGTTCATACAGGATTATGCATGGAAAAGTTCTACCAATTTCTTACATTAGCAAGCATCGTGCTCTACTGGCTGCTGGTTGCAGGTGTAACTTTACGTGTAGTTCTAAAGCGTCGAGCCGTTAGCGTTTCACTCGCTTGGTTGATGATCATCTATATCATCCCGATTGTCGGCGTAGCCTGCTATTTTCTGTTTGGAGAGCTGAATTTAGGTAGGAAGCGGGCAGAACGGGCGAAAGAGATGTTTACGCCTTTTGAAAAATGGTTTTCACAACTGAATGATTGCCATGCCCACTCACCGGAAACTTTTGGCCAGCACATTTCTCGCATCGACGAGCTGTGTAACAACCGCTTAGGGTTACCAGCATTAAGTGGTAATACGCTGTCATTACAAAGTTCACCACAAGATATCCTCCATTCAGTGATCGAAGATATCGAAGCCGCCCAATCAAGCATTCGGATGGTGTTTTATATCTGGCATCCCGGAGGCCTAGCCGATTCCGTTGCATCCGCACTTATCCGTGCCTCTAAACGCGGTGTAGATGTAAAACTCTTGTTAGATTCAGCAGGCAGCCCACGCTTTTTCCGCAGCCATTGGCACCAAATGATGAAAAGCGCAGGTATAGAAGTACTGCAAGCATTAGAGGTAAGTCCATGGCGTATCTTTCTACGCCGGTTGGATCTTCGCCAGCACCGAAAAATCATCGTAATCGATGATAAAGTCGCCTATACGGGTTCGATGAACATGGTCGACCCTGCGTTCTTCAAACAAGAGTCTGGAGTTGGTCAGTGGATTGATATCATGGTTCGTGTTACCGGCCCAACGGTCAACGTGCTTTCTGCGATTCATTGCTGGGACTGGGAGGTCGAAACAGGCTCTCGTACCATGCCTCAATTGCCTGAATGTCAAATTGACCCGAATGAACCGCAACACCCTATCCAAGTTGTCCCATCCGGACCGGGCATGCCTGAGCATTTGATTTCTCAAGTGCTGACGTTGGCGATCAACCAAGCGAATCAATCGGTCAGGATCACTACCCCTTATTTCGTACCCAGTTCAGATCTGTTAGAAACATTAAAGCTAACTGCTCAAAGAGGTATCACAGTAGAGCTTATCATCCCCCAGAAAAATGATTCGATGATGGTGCAATGGGCATCACGAGCATTTTACACCGAACTTATGGAAGCTGGCGTTAAGATCTTTGAATTTTACGGTGGCCTACTACATACCAAATCTGTCGTGATTGATGAACAATTCTGCTTAGTCGGGACTGTGAATATGGACATGCGGAGTTTGTGGCTCAACTTTGAACTTACGCTCGCCGTCGACGACGAAGCATTTACTAAAGAAATGTACTGGCTCCAACAGAGCTATATCGAGCAATCCATCGAGATCCAGTTGAGTAACTGGCAGCAACGTTCACTGTATTCACGCTTTCTTGAACGAGTTTTCTACTTGTTCAACCCGCTGCTCTAAAGGCTTCAGGCATCATCAGGAATTTGAGGCTTTTTGTCCTTGAATTTCTCCCTATAGCGTGTTTTAAATAGATCAAAATGTTATCAGACAAGGATTTCTTATGTCGGAAGGCAAAAAAACCAAGTTAGTTACTGCTGGCCGCTCTAAAAAATGGACGAACGGGGTGGTTAATCCACCCGTGCAACGCGCATCAACTGTGGTTTTTGAAACGGTTGCAGAAAAAAATCATGCGACAATCAATCGTGCAAATAAAACCCTGTTTTATGGACGCCGTGGCACCAATACCCATTTTGCATTCCAAGATGCGATGGTAGAAATCGAAGGTGGCGTAGGCTGTGCCTTATACCCATGTGGTACTGCCGCCATTTCTAACGCGCTTCTCTCGTTTGTAGAGTCTGGTGATCACATTTTAATGGTTGATACTTGCTACGAACCTACTCGTGATTTTTGCGACAAAATTTTGAAAAAAATGGGCGTAGAGACGACTTACTACAACCCTATTCTTGGTGAAGAGATTCGCGACTTAATCCAACCCAATACAAAAGTGTTGTTTCTCGAATCACCAGGCTCCATCACCATGGAAGTACAAGATGTGCCAACACTTTCACGAATTGCTCACGAGCACGACATGATAGTCATATTGGACAATACGTGGGGAGCGGGTGTTAATTTTTCTCCATTTGAGTTCGGCGTTGATATCTCTATCCAAGCTGCGACCAAGTATATTGTTGGTCATTCTGATGTCATGTTGGGTACCGCTGTCGCAAATGATAAGTGCTGGGATCAACTGCGAGAGCAGAGCTATTTGATGGGGCAATGCGTCTCTCCAGACGATGCTTATCAAGGTTTGCGCGGCCTTCGCACGATGGATGTAAGACTCAGACAACATGCAGAAAATAGCCTAAAGGTTGCACAATGGCTGCAGTCTCGCCCCGAAGTCGATCACGTTCGACATCCTGCATTAGAAACTTGCCCTGGTCATGAATTCTTCAAGCGTGATTTTACAGGCGGAAACGGGTTGTTCTCATTCGTACTAAAAACAAGCTACCCTCGCGCGACGACAGCCTTACTAGATGGTATGAAACACTTCAGTATGGGATACTCGTGGGGCGGTTTTGAAAGTCTTATTCTCGCCAATGAACCAAAGAGCTTTAACAGCTTAAGAACCGTAGCAAACCCAAACTTTGACGGAACGCTTATCCGCTTACACATCGGTTTAGAAGATATTGACGACCTGATTCAAGATCTCGAAGCAGGCTTTAAGCGTTACAACTCAATGCTTCAAGAGCAATAATACAAAAATAGGAGCTTTCATCAGCTCCTATTTTTTATTCCACTTTATACATCGTCTTAAACTTTAACTCTTCATCATCAAGTGACTCTACCTGATAAATGTATGGGCTAACGATTTTATCTCTTCTAAAGATGAGATAGACGACAAACAAGAGTGCGGTAAAAGGGACAGTAAACGTGAGTAACCACACGAGCTTGGTTCCATCTGTCATGACTTTATAAAAAGACAATAAGAACATTAGGCAATATGTCGTTGCGACTGAAAAAAAGGCATATTCCTCACCTCTTTCGTTGATGTACCAGTACACTGAAAAGATAAAGAAAATGACAAACAGCGCCATTATCCCTTTAAACATGTAATAAGAAAGGGGTTGCTTCATACTCTGCCTCCTTATATCACTAGACACAACACATTCGCTGTTGTGTTTCCATCAGCATCGGCCTTTTGAATGCCTCCCTTATTAAAAAATATGGTTGTTTGATCATCTAACCAATAGCGAACATCTAGGCCAAATTGACGGTGGAAAAACTGCTCTCCAAGTACTTTCTTATAATTTGCTTCATCCAATACTTTGGAGTTTTTTGGGGAAATTGATTGGCATAGTTGAGATGCTTTGGGATATGACCAACGTTTATAAACATAGTTTCCAGCTTCACTGAACATGCTTCCCTGAATTTCATTAAAGGTCGGCATAACAATCATTGTGGTATCAGTGTTTGTATTCGCGTTGATATCGCGAACGGATGTTAAGTTGTAACCACTATGTGCACTCTTTTGGTTTATTGAGCGGCTGTTTTCTGGTTCTGGAACATGGGAAAAGTTGTAAGTCAGCTCTACATCCTTGGTAAGTTGCTCAATCGTCGACTCTCGCTGCTCACCACTTCTGGCTTCAATCACATATTTTCCATATGGGATCCGAGTTGTTACCCTGCTTCCCTTTCCAACAAAACTACTGTCGATGTAAAAATTCGTGGATGAAAGATTACTTCGCAGTATAACTTCAACTTCGTCCAAGCCTAGTTGTTGCTTTAACTTAGCGTCAGTGTCCCTTGTATAAGGAGAAATATATGTTAGGTTGACTTGGTAACTCGCTTCACCGTGATAATTAACCACCATATCTTCAACGTGAGACTGGATTAGCCGAGCGCCCTCACCTAATGTCTTTTGAACGATCTGAGGTTCGTATTTTTTAAAGCATGAACGAGCACTCATATCACTACAATCGAGCTTTCCACGTTTTGTCGTCGTTTTCTCTTCCCCTGACTCCGATAAAAGCCTAACTCTTACCTCTTTGTAGAGCGCTTTTCTTTGCTCAAACAAACTACGACGCTGATTCGCTAACAAATCGTTATTCTTTTCGATTTTTGATGTGAGCTCAACAAGCTCAGCTTCAGCGTTCTCAAGGTTTACCACTGCTTGTTTTCTATTCGTTGAAATTTCTTGAAGCTGTGCGATTAACTGCTCGTTATCAATGGAATTGATCAGATCTTTAGTAAGACGTGAGAACTCTGAGTCTAGCCCAGCGATCTCGTTCGAAAATATCCATTTATCGGTTTCGATTGCAACAGAGCTCTCATTAAGCTCCTGCTTATAAGTTAAGAAACGCTTTAATTCATTAGAGTCATTAATCTCTAATAAGGATGATTGTTCCATATCTGTTAGCAGGATTTCTGAAGACACTGTAGAAAAGCTAACTAAAACAATGGATGCAAAAAGTGCACTTTTTACTGACTGCATTTATATGGTCATTGTATTCTCATTCTACTTATCTTCGATTTTATAGTAACTTCTAACTCCAACTTAATTAATTTTCATTATATTAATTTATTAACGATGCAACCCTATCAATAAAAATAGGCTTCTCAATTCGATCATATGTGATGGATAACCCTCCGCCTCTTAAGTGCGATTGATTTTCTTCATATTTGACATAGTCGACAGTTTTAAAACCACCCAAGGGATGATTAAAATCAATTGTTCTTTTTTTCTTAATAACAAACTTGCCATCAATTATATTAAACCTAACTCTAGGGAAGTAGATATAGGATGAACGATTGATCATAAAATAATATCCTTCAACCGCCCTATCTGTAACACCATCTTTTGTTAGAATTGTTATATATGAACCATGATTATGAATTACTTCATAACCATTTTTTAAATCAGAATCGTAGTATGCTCCAATATTTTCACTGTCAATTGTAATAAACATAGAATAGATAACAAGAATCGAAAATATGGTGACATTAATAAAAAATATTTTCCTTAACAAAACAACCTCTCATATAATGTCACTAAGAGCAATTCAAATGAAAAAAACACAATATTGTAATAGAAAAATTTATTATGAAAAAGGTCTGACTTTACAATATATGTGTATATGGTGTTTAGATAATTTGAATACAATTCTGTACTTTTTTTATCAACTGGTAAATCAGAAGCAATCTCTATTTCCTCAATCGGATAAATAGGTTTATCTAGATAATACCCTACGCTACGTTTAGTCTTTATCAATTCAATATCACAAATTTTTGACAAATGACTACGAAGGCCATTAATTAATACCCTCAATGAGTTGTTCGAAACAATTCGTCCTGCCCAGCAATCAAGTAACTCGTCTTGACTGCATGGTTCTGGATAAGACTTCATTAGCTGCTCAACAACGGCAAACTCTATGTCTGTCAAAGGTGCTGTTTTAGAAAAGCTCGATTCCTCAGCACCTTGAAAAGCAATAACTTTTTCACTGTAGATTAACTGGTACATCACTACTTTAACTTTATTGTACTAAAAACGTTCGGACGTGAGGATATATTCCGAAGAATGAACAACGCAAGATGCACCAGTCACATTAACAAGCTTATGACAATTTTTGAGAACTTTCTTACAAACCCGACTTATTTAAGATGGAATGATACTTCCACGATGAAAATAATATCCTTGAAAGTATGTCAAATTTAAGGACTTTAATAAGTTTAGCTGTTGATAAGTCTCAACTTTTTCTACAATAATCTCTAGTCCTTTTTGTTTACATATTTCCACTTGCTTAATAAATTTATCAAGTGACATTCTTGAACTTAATGATGGAGCCTCTACCTTGGCATACGTATAACAATCAACTTCTTTGGTGATTAATCTAGGATCATCAATTCCCACTACATCATCAATGGCAAAAATAATACCCCACTCCGTCATCTTTCTCATTTCTGCTTCAACGGCACCACATCCCATACATTCATTTCTTTCTGTAATTTCAACAACCAGTATGTGACCATTGTTTTCAAGAAACTTATGCATATCAAAAAGACAGTTTCTAATATTAAAGTCACAGAGGTTATGTCTTTCAACATTAATAAATATCTTCTTAGGGAATTTTTCAAGTGAATTTTTTAAGATATCAAAAATTGAATAAATAACTTTTCCACTTCTGATTACTTCATAAAAATCACAATACTCTCTTTTATAGCTTTTGAAATCTATGAGAATCTCACAAGCAAAATTTTCTTTATTTGAATTAAAAAGATTTTGATAATAAAAGTTATCACCAAAACTATAACTGATGTTCCTTAATTCATTAACCTTCTCACATGTCATATTTAAATCCTTATAATAATACGTATAAATAGTTAGTGGATGTATGATGTAATTTTTAAACCGTGTGGAGAGACGAAGAAAAGACCATATAAATACGCTCTATATGGCCTTTCGCTATATTTATTGCGTTATATTACTCAACCCATGAGCTTTCAATATTAACGCGTCTATTTAAGCTACGACCTTGTTGATTATCATTTGATGCAATTGGTGAAGATTCACCAAGTCCTATTGCTTCAACCAAATCTGGATTCAAACCTAATGAAGTCAAATACGCTTTGGCCGAATCAGCCCTACGTTGTGATAGATGTTGGTTATACTCATCTGAACCCGTTGCGTCTGTATGACCGTAGATTTTTACGTGATAGTCCGACTTAGATAACACCTTCTCTGCAAGAGTTTGGAGTTCGCGCTTACCATTCTCACCAAGAACCGAGCTGTCAGACTTAAAAAAGTCCACGACTGAGTTGCTGTTGAAGTTTTCAACGACAATGGTTTTTTCTTCAGTAGTTGGAATAACATCAACCTTTGTTTCAAGGTCTATGATGCGCTCTTCAATCGTGTCTAACTGTTGCTCAACTTTAGATTTTGGTTGCTCTTTATCACCACCAAAATATCGGCCTATCAGTAAGGAGGTATTAAGTGCATCAGAGTCATACGAAATACCCTCTAACTTGAAGAACCAAGCTGAATTCGTTGGACGATATTCAACACCACCACCAAAATTTACCTGAACTTTATTTTTTTGTTCGAAAGTAATACGGTCATCAGAAGTCGAGTTAAACATCGAGCTAGCGCCAATTTTCCCGTATACATTCCATTTTCGGTCTGTTGTATACGGATAAAAATAGGAGCCCACTGCAATTGATGGCACGTAATATGAGATAGATTCCTCTCCTTCAAACGCCGCGACTCCAGATTGACTATATTTGTTCACAAGTTTCGCATCGCCTAGTCCTGCATATCTTGCCTCAGCAAACCAACGTGGTGACAGTTGATACCCAACAGCGACCTGCCAGCTTGGCTTATAGCTCGCAGATTCGTTATACCAGCCTTGAGATTCCCCTTCAGGCGCTAATCGAGAAATACCAATACCACTCTCTAGTTTCCAACAACCTTCAAATTCACCATCTTCATACAGGTATCCACAAGTTGTCGCGTGGACCATTGGTGTTAAGAGAGCCAAGCCTGCTCCAAGTAGGATATAAACCTTATTTTTCATGCTAGAAACACTTCTCACTATTAAAGTCATTAATACAAATAATCCCGTAAGTAAATTCAGGCTGCCGCCACCTCCTGCGCCGTGACCGGACACTGCCGTCTCCATCGATGTCACTTCATATGGAAGGTTGTTGCCTAAATTAGGATCCGTCAGATATTCATCCTTATCGCTATACCCATCGTTATCGCTGTCTTTATCTTGGAAATCTCTCAGCCCATCTGAGTCGGTATCAGCCAGAATCAAGGCATGCGCAAAGTAGTTATTACTTCCCAACCCAAAGCCATCACGGTCAATTGAGTCAACAATGCCATCGTTATCTGAGTCAGCTTTCTCATCCAGTTGTCCGTTCAACAGACGATTGATGTTCGTAATCAAGGTCACTTCATTAATGCCTACTGCTTCAAACAGATCTGGAATACCATCGTTGTCACTGTCTATCTCCTGACTGTCGATAACTCCATCGTTATCGCTATCCATAAGAGGTTTTCCAACCAACCTGTCGTCCATTCCGTCACCGTTCAAGTCGATCATGTCAACGATGTAACCTGCTTTAGCGGTATCAAATGAAGGGAAGTGCTCTAGCAAATCAGGAATACCATCATTGTCTGAGTCCAAATCCATCGCATCGATCAGTCCATCACCATCTGTGTCCATATTTCCTTCGATGTCATTTGGAATACCATCGTTATCCATATCCAAGTCGAATGAATCAGGGATACCATCGTTGTCAAAGTCGTCTGTATTGGCACGGTCAATCGGTGCTGAGCCATAACCGGTAGGGAAACCATCGACGATATCTGGTAAACCATCGCTATCTGAATCGACATGTGTATCATCGATCATGCCATCGCGATTTAGGTCCAGCTCTTGATCAACAACTTCTTCGGTCATGCCTTTGGACTCATAGATGTCAAAGATGCCATCGTCATTACTATCAAGATCTAGGTAGTCATATTCACCATCACCATCCGTGTCGAGTGGCTGTGTGATTACAGGGCTATCAAAGTCTGCAATTGCATTGTTGTCCTCATCTTTGCCGCCAGATTCAATAACGTCTGGAATACCATCATTGTCACTATCCAAATCGGTATAATCAGGTAGCGCATCGTTGTCAGAATTGACCGGTGTTGTAATGAAGTTCGCAAATGCTAGGAAGCTTCTTGAGGTTGTCGAGGTAAAGCTATTACCTTGCGCCTCTATCTGGTCGCTAATTCCATCATTATCCGAATCGGTATCGATGTAGTTTGCCAGTCCATCTAAATCGAAGTCCGCCGTACCTTCAACTTCATCTGGAATCAAATCGCCATCGCTATCGAGGTCGACATAATCAGGCGTACCATCGCCGTCGGTATCTCGTGGTTGATAACGGTCATCAATACCGTCACCATTGGCATCGACACCTCCGGTGAAGTCAACATCTAATGCGTCATCGATTCCATCTCTGTCTTGATCGACACCTTTCATTTCAGGAGCTGGGGTGATACCTGCGCTCTCAACGCTGTCTGGAATACCGTCATTGTCAGAGTCCGTGTTTATGTAGTTACTTCCCTGCTCCAGCACTGATGGAATACCATCGCCATCATCATCTTGGTCTAGGTAATTCGGAATGCCATCACCATCGGTATCGATACAAGGAATACCTGTGTTGTTGCAATCCCACTCCTCAAGGTCCGTACGGCCATCAAAGTCACTGTCGCGAATTGTTCCACCTACAACAACGGGCGTACTCAAACCTGAAGACTGAAGTTTTTGCGCCATGCTGTAGAAGCTAAAAGCAAGCTTAGTGCTATCAACTGACTGACTAGCATTACAGCTGAAGTGGTTAACTAACTCAGAGTTGTTGTATCCCTTACTGATCGTGCTTTCACAGATTTTCTCGCCATTGACGATAGTGACTGAGCCGTTCTCGTAATCACTTTCACCCTCAAACAAACTCGAACGTACATCGTACATCGTCGGTGGAACCCACTCATTATCAGGGTCAATCACATGAGTAAACACGTTCATCGCAACTTGATCGGCAAATTGTAAAACGTTCACTTTTGAGTTAGGTGCTAGGTTGGCACTCAACACACATTGCCATGTCCCTAATGGGTTCACGGTCGTCTTACAGAGTGTCGTATTAGCATCATCATAGACGGTGATATCGGCAGCAAACGCACCTGTACCACTGATCTCTTTTCCAAGCGTGTTAAACAACATTGCAGGCGTCGTCGTCATGCTATATGCACCAGATACGACTTGCGTTCCAGCCACCAAAGATGTGTTTCCAGCACTATCAGTAACTGTTGCTTCCACCACTTGTGAGTCACTCAACATGACCGTTGGATTACATTGCCAGAAACCAAATTCGTCGATCGTTTGCTGTGCACAAACTGCCGCACCATTTGCCAATTTCACAGATACTTTGGTTTGTGGCTCACCCAATCCTTTAATCACTTGTTGTACAGTGACCGGATAAAAGATCGGCGGATTAGGTCTGTGAGTATCAATGGTCACTTCATCAAGCGTTGCATCCTCATCAGATACGTTGCCAAATGAATCAACTGCATACAGTTCCACATCGTAACGGTTGTCTTCCAAGGCGCTAAAGTCAACCGGACTGCCTGAACTATCGGTTCCATTAGCGGTATCAACTGTCCATTTACCCGCAGTTGTCGCAGTTGCTGTCGTCACAAACTGCACGTTGTTGATAGTTACAAATACTTGGTTTCCTGCATCCGACGTTCCCGTCAGCACCGGCGTATTGATGTTCGTTGTTGATTTATCAACTGTTGGCGTCGTAGGTTTCTTCGTGTTGACATCAAAAGTCACCGTATTTGATACCACATTGTTATTCCCAGCCGCATCAGTGAATTTACCTTCGGCTACAGATAGAGAAACTGAACCAGCAAACTCATCTTTTGGCACAACGACTGCTTCATAATTTTTCCCTGAACCCGTGAAACTGGTAATGCTACCCACCGTAATCACCAAATCATCTACGGTGAAATCAGTCGCCGCTTCACTTAACACAATGGTGATGGTCGACGTATCGCCTTTTTTCAGCTTGCTCTTATCAGCAGTGATAGCAATGGTTGGTTTTACTGTGTCGATTGTTAACGTTAGCTTGGTTTCCGCGCCGTTGGTGTTACCTGCAGCATCTGAGAATTTGCTCGCTGCAACGGTGATCACACCATTTGCTATACTGCCTGACGTCGGGGTAAATACAGCGGTATATGCATCTCCGGAGCCATCGAAATCAGTTAATGTACCGCCACTTACGGTGACATCATTTGCAACGAAGTCTTGAGAGGCTTCGCTAAGCTTAAAGGTAATATCCGCTGTTTCATTGGCTTTTAGTTGCGTCTTGTTGGACGTAATCGAAATTGTGGGAGCTACCGTATCCACTGCTAGCGTCAAGCTTGCACCAGCTACGTTAGCGTTTCCTGCTGCATCAGTGAATTTGCTTGCCGCAACGGTGATCACGCCAGATTTATTGCTGTTCGTCGTTGGGGTAAATTCCGCCGAATAGGTTGTACCTGACCCCGTTAACGTCCCTAGTGTACCGCCTGAAACTGTAATATCTGCAGATTCAAAGTCAGTTGAAGCCTCGCTTAAGGTAAAGGTAACTTGAGCTGTTTCACCACCCTTCAACGCTGAAACATCAGCAGTAATCGCTATCGTTGGTACAACGCTATCAATGCTCAAAGTTAGGCTGTCACCTGCACCATTTAAGTTGCCCGCCGCATCACTAAACTTACTCTTGGCAACACTAATCACACCATCGGTTGTGCTGTTCGCTGTTGGTGTAAATTCAGCGGAGTAATTTGTGCCACTGCCTGTTAACGTACCTAACGAGCCACCTGTAACCGTAATGTCTCCCGACGCAAAATCTGTCGCAGCTTCACTGAGAGTAAATGTAATTTGTGCCTTTTCTCCCGCTTTCAGCGCAGTTTTGTCAGAGCTAATATCGATCGTTGGCAGCACACTATCGACAGTCAGAGTAATACTCGCTCCTGACGTATTGAGGTTGCCCGCTGCATCAGAGAACTTATTCGTACCGACGCTGATCACGCCATCGGTTGTGCTATCAGCCGCTGGGGTAAAGGTAATACTGTAGCTCTTACCACTACCACTTAGCGTGCTCAATGTACCACCAGTCACACTGATGTCATTAGCTTCGAAATCTGCTGAGGCCTCACTTAACGTAAAGGTAATCTGTGCCGTTTCACCATTTTTAACGCTTGATTTATCAGCGGAAACACTAATAGTTGGAGGCAGTGTATCAATGCTTAAGGTCAAGCTTGCACCCACCGCATTCGCGTTGCCTGCACTGTCGGTAAACTTGCTTGTGCCGACACTAATCACGCCATCTTTAGTGCTACTTGCTGTTGGGGTAAAGGTTGCGGTATAGCTCTTACCACTGCCTGTCAGCGTACCTAAAGTCCCCCCTTCAACTTCAATATCTTCTGCCTTAAAGTCCGAAGCACTCTTAGTCAACGTAAAGGTAATTTCAGCAGTCTCACTGTTTTTCAGTGACAAGCTATCTGAAGTAATAGTGATGCCAGGTAATACACTGTCAATCGTCAGCGTCACACTTGCACCTGCCGTATTAAGGTTACCAGCCGCATCACTGAATTTACTTCCTACAACACTCACCACACCATCATCTGTGCTGTTCGCTTTTGGAGTAAAGGTGGCAGTGTACGATTTTCCTGTGCCAGTAAAGCCGCTTAATGCACCTCCTGTCACCGTTATATCGTTAGCAACAAAATCTGTCGACGATTCACTCAATGTGAAGGTAATCGTCGCGGTCTCACCATTCTTCAAGGTCGATTTATCGGAAGTAATGCTGATGGTTGGCACCACGGTATCCACCGTCAACGTCAAACTATCACCAGTGCTGTTAGCATTACCGGCTGCATCACTGAATTTGTTTGCAATAACGCTGATAACACCAGCTGTGGTGCTGTCATCACTCGGTGTGAACTCGGCACTGTAGCTTGTACCGCTGCCAGTAAGGGCACCCAAGGTACCACCACTGACCGTGATGTCGTTAGCCACAAAGTCGGTTGCAGACTCACTTAACGTGAAGGTAATTTGTGCAGTTTCTCCTGCTTTCAGTGCAGATTTATCTGACGTAATGGCAATGGTTGGCACAACACTGTCCACCGTGAGTGTCAGTGTGTCACCTTTAATATTTAAGTTACCTGCAGCATCGGTAAATGTGCCCGCAGCAACGGTAATAACACCGTTCTTAGTGCTTGATGCTGTCGGGGTAAAGGTTGCGCTATAGCTGGTACCACTTCCTGTAACCGCACCCAAGGTGCCTCCGGTTGTAGTTACATCTTCAGCTTTAAAATCATCTGCCGCTTCACTTAAGGTAAAGGTGATTTGAGCAGACTCACCCGCTTTTAATGCTGACTTATCTGAGGTTATCGCAATGGTAGGTGCCACCGTATCGACACTGATGGTCAATGTATGACCCGTTGCGTTTTGGTTGCCTGATGCATCGGTGAAGGTATTTGCAGCAACGGTAATAACACCATTCGCGACACTATCGACTTTCGGCGTGAATTCGGCGGTGTATGTCGTCCCTGTCCCTGTAAGGGTACCCAGCGAGCCACCAGTTACAGTGATATCACTGGCGATAAAGTCAGATGCACTCTTACTTAACGTGAAGGTAATCGTTGCCTTTTCACCACGCTTTAGCGCTGACTTATCTGACGTGATCTCAATGGTCGGAACCACGGTATCAATCGTCAGTGTAAGGCTTGCCCCTGTCGCATTCGGGTTTCCGGCTGCATCCGTAAACTTGCTCGCCGCAACACTAATCACACCATCCGCATCACTGTTGGTCTTTGGTGTAAACTCTGCTGTGTAGGTTGTTCCAGAGCCTGTTAAAGTCCCAAGCGTACCACCAGTCACTGTAATGTCTGTGGAGGTAAAATCTGTCGACGCTTCACTTAATGTAAAGGTCACTTCAGCGGTTTCACCACCTTTCAAGCTTGATGCATCTGCCGTGATAGCAATCGTCGGTACCACGGTGTCAATCGTCAGGGTTAAACTGGCGCCAGCCGCATTCAGGTTTCCAGCGGCATCGCTGAAACTGTCGGACGCAACAGTGATAACGGCATCCTTTGTGCTGTTGGCTGTTGGAGTAAACTCAGCGGTATAGACTTTCTTCGCCGTATCGGCACTTAGGGTACCTAAGGTTCCTCCCGTTACCGTAATATCGTCTTTTTGAACAAAGTCTGTCGCTGCTTCACTTAAGGTGAAGGTTACTGTGGTTTTCTCACCCGCTTTCAATGCTGTTTTGTCAGCTGTGATCGCAACCGTTGGAACCACGGTATCAATGGTCAGCGTAAGACTCGCACCCGCTGCGTTCGGGTTGCCCGCCGCATCGGTAAAGCTGTCAGAAGCAACCGTGATCACGGCATCCGCTGTACTGCCCGCTTTTGGTGTGAATTCAGCGGTGTACACTTTTTTCGCCGTATCAGCGCTTAATGTCCCTAAGCTACCGCCAGTTACCGTAATGTCATCATTGAGCGTAAAGTCCGTTGCCGCTTCACTTAAAGTGAAGGTGACCGTGGTTTTCTCGCCCGCTTTTAGCGCAGTTTTTCCTGCGGAGATAGCAACGGTTGGCACTACGGTATCGATGCTTAAAGTTAAGCTCGCACCCACAATATTTGGGTTGCCTGCGGGGTCATTGAAGCTATCGACTGCAACACTAATGACCGCATCTGTTGTGCTGTTGACTTTTGGCGTAAATTCTGCGGTATAGACTTTGTTTGCAGCGTCAGCGCTAAGTGTACCTAATGTACCACCAGTAACCGTAATATCGTCTTTTTGAACAAAATCTGTCGCAGCTTCACTTAAGGTGAAAGTAACGGTGGTTTTTTCACCAGCTTTGAGAGCCGTTTTCCCTGCTGTGATCGCAATGGTTGGCGAGAGAGCATCAATCGTAAATGCGACCGACGGTTGATTAGCATTGTTATTACCGGCAGCGTCAGTGAACGAATCTGCTTTGATTGCAACACTACCATTTCCTGAGAAGTTGTCTGTAGCAGTAAAGATGGCACTGTAGTTTTTATCGGAACCAGAAAAACCAGAGATCACCCCACCAACAGCTGATAGATCAGCCAATGCAAAGTTCGTTGAACTTTCACTCAGAACCATGGTTAATGTCGTTGATTCACCTTTCTTCAGTGTTGTTTTACCTGCAGACAATTGAATCGTCGGTTTGGTGACGTCTTCAAATGTCACCTCTAACTGGTAAGGAGACGACGTATTGTTTTGAATCGCTTCTCCATTAACGGTTGCACTGATCTTTGTTTTTGTTTCTAGAGTTTCACTGGTCGATAACGTGACCGAGTAAGTGCCGTCTTTATTGTCCGTAACCGAGGTGACAGAGACTAAATTATTATCAACTGAAAACGTTACCTCGTCACCACTCTTCCCGACATATTTATCGTCTTCAGTAATGCTCGTTACCGTTGCAACAATCTGTCCTGTAGTCGGTGTTTTTGATTTGTCGACGGTAAGTTTGGTTTTGACCGGGTCGGTAGGATATCGGTTTAGTGAATAACGAGTATTTTTCTCTAATGTTCCTGATGGTAATGTCGACAAGTCTGGCGCAGTTGTATCTTTTGCTCCTCCAAAAATACTATCAACTTGATAACTTTCAATACTATCGACTGTCATCAAACCGGTAAGGTCTTTCGCTTCCTCCCTTACGGTATACGTCCCTTTGAGGCGGTTAAAGCGCATACGAATAACGCCACGTTCGTCGTTGGTTTGAGAGTTGTAACCAGCAAATGTTCCCCCAACCATTAAACTGCCGTCTTTCATCAACGTCAGTGCGTGGACATCTGTACCACCACCAACAAACTTTCCGCTACCAAGTGTTTTCATGAACGGCTGGTTAACCGTTCCGTCTTCCATATTGAATACCACTAAGCCGCCACCACCATGTGCCGCAGGCCATCTGTTATGTGCACCAACAAATAACTTACCTTCTACAATTGCAAATGCCTCCGCAGCATAACCTGCATTTATAGAAGTCGTTTTCCAGCCGTCTTTATTGTGTGTGCCGTCTTTTTTTAATGCGTAAACATCACTACCAGACACGCCTGGGATAGACATGTTGATCCCAGAAACCACAATACCTTCCTGAGCACTTTTTGGCAGAACCAAAACATCAGCTATAAAAGCCGAAGTCACCGCTGAGAGAAAAGTCTCATCAACCGTTCCGTCCATATTGAGACGCCACATTGGGCGTACGGTATTGCTACCTTTATAGACAACATAAGGGCTGTAACCCGTTATATAGAGCTTGTCATCGGCCGTTGTTGCCGTTTCATTGTCATCGACTCTGACGGTTTTCACTGCTTGAGCATTCGAGAAAGTTAGAACAGGTGAGGTAAAGCCCGTATTGATCGTGCCATCAAGATTAAGGCTCACGATCTTATTGTGGTTTTCCCCAGACACTTGTGTGAAGTTACCTGTCACATAAAGCTTTGAGTCATGCTCCAACACTGGTGAGTTTGGTGAATAGACTGCATAGTTTTTCTCACCAATAGCAGCATTAAAGGCCGGACGAGATCCATTCTTAGTGATCTTATCCATAAAGGTAGTATCAATAGAAAAGTCACTATTGAATTGAACTAAGTAGTCATAATTACCATTGCCGTTATAGTTATAGAATTCACCGGCAACAATTATTTTTCCTTCACTTGTTTCCGTCAGGCTAGTCACTTCACCATTAAATGCTGGACTCTTAGTAGAAAAAGAGCCACCAAAAGTTCTTTTTACTGTTCCATCAGGATTAACCAATACGAGATGATTGGTAGCTTGTCCTTCATATGACGTAAAATAACCCCCAATCAAAATATCGCCATTTGAAAGTTCTAGAATATCCCAAACACCAATATTGTCATTGACACCATTTAGGTTTGGTGTATTCGGCACACCAAAGCTTTCATCTAATAATAGACTCGCTGAACTAGTTAAATTTATTGTTGTTTTATGAGCATCAGGGCCTGTATCCAGTTTAAGCGTAACTTTAGATGGTGATGTTGCATCATCTGATGGTGATATAAATGAGCTAAAGTCGGCGTATATATCAATTTGGTCGCCTTCATTATACATTCCACTATCATTCCCCCCTGAAATTGATTCTAACTTAGGCTTATTTGCAGCATAAACATCAAATGTGCTCATCATTAAAAACAATACAAAGAAAAGTACTATATTTTTATTATACATATTATTCATACCAGTGGGTTTCATATGCAGCCTCACGAAACATCCCCTCAATACGCGCATAGTACAGAATTCGAAAAGACACTAGAATAGACATTCCACCAAAATAAAAAGATATAAACCGTTTTAACAATAAATAACATTAACGATGATTAATTAATTTAAAAACACAAGATTAATAATCAATTAATAAAGATAATCACAAAACATAACTAACTGATATTTAAGGAAAATAGTCAAATTAATGGTATTTAACAAATAATAACTAACACTAAAGAAAAAAAACCATAAAATGAATTAAAAACACAATTAAGCAATCACAATCATTTATGTGCCACAATAAAGAAAATTAAGTAAAAAAATCAAACTATAAACAGATTACTATAAAACATTAACTATATAGATGTTGCTAAAATGGATATAAGCATCTGGATAATAAAGGAGATAAACATCTGGACAATGATGTTCGTCTGGTCAGGAGACAAATATGAGAAATGCAGACAATCTAAACGACTGTAAAAATAAAACTTGCTTAATGTGTAAAAACATAAAAGATCTTGAGGTTTCCCTAGGTATCAAAATTTCGTTTAATAATCTCGGGAAAATATCTGTCATTGGTAATAATGCAGAACAACCTATTTATTGCAGTACAAACTGTATTAAATGTTTGTGCTTTATGACAAAAAGCATGAACCAATTAATAAGCCGAGAAGAGCTTGAAGAGCATGTTTGGGATGGTACTCACATAGGCATAAATAGTTTACCAGTCTTACTCCATGAAGTAAGAAAAGTACTTGGTTATACAGAGTTTACATTGTTAACAATTCGAAATAGAGGTTATGTTTTACGCTCAACGGATGCATCTGATATTGTCAATGCCAGCTAAATAACTTCAGCCCTCAACTCTTGAGGGCTTCAAATAGGCAGGATATCTATAACCGTTATTTTATTTAATCACTTCCCTGTTCAACGCTTTGCTCCTCTGTAAACGTTGCCCTTAGCTATTCAAGCAACGTAAATCACCAAGCAAGATAGATTATATCCGAGCAAACCGAGAAGCTTTCCTCTCCATAATGCGGGCTCAGAAATCCAACCCTGCATAACAACCATTCAAAGAGGGATAAAACCGCGATTAACGTGGCTTATGCGGACACCCAACGACATGATCATCCACCATCCCTACTGCCTGCATAAAAGCATAACAGATGGTTTCACCAACAAACTTGAATCCTTTCTTCTTTAAGAACTTACTCATTTGCTTGGATTGCTCCGTTACCGCAGGCACTTCAGACATTGATGTCCAGTGATTCACGATAGGCTTGCCTTCGACAAACTGCCACAGCGCATTGGATAATGAACCATACTCTTTCTGAAGTTCAATAGACGCGCGGGCATTAGAATAAACCGACGCTATCTTCGCTTTGTTTTTGACAACATCGTATTGCTCAATAATCAATGGAACGCGTTGTTCATCATATTGAGCGAGTTTGTTGATATCATAACCCTCAAAGGCTTTTCGATACCCTTCTCGTTTTTTTAAAATCGTAATCCAGCTAAGTCCTGCTTGAGCGCCTTCGAGCGTAATAAACTCAAACAGTTTCGTATCATCATAAACAGGCACGCCCCACTCTTCATCATGATAGCTTTTTTCTAACGGGTGATTTAAGGCCCAAGCGCAAGTTGTATCAGTCATTTTTGTATCCTTACAAAAACGCCCCTGAAGGTTCAGAGGCGTTTTTCATGTTTTGTTAACCAAACCTTAGTTTGGCACCTTAACCTTATGGAATAGACGATACAAGACTGGTACGACAATAAGTGTCAGTACCGTAGCAAAACCTAAACCAAACATAATCGTTACCGCCATCGGCTTAAAGAAAATATCCGGTAGCAGAGGAATCATGCCTAAAATCGTAGTAATCGCGGCCATACAAACAGGACGAACACGACTTAGCGCCGCATCAACCACAGCAATATAGGGATCTTTGCCCGATTGCATTTCTATCTCAATCTGATCCAAGAGCACGATACCATTTTTCAGCAGCATACCGGACAAACTTAAGAAGCCAAGCAACGCCATAAAGCCAAATGGCGTATTCAGCGCCAGCAGACCTGTTGTCACACCAATAATAGCCAATGGCACTGTTAGCCAAACAATCAGCGGCTCTTTCACTGAGTTGAATAAGAACACCGTGATCAAGAACATGAACAAGTAACCCATTGGCATCGTTGTAAACAGCGAGGCTTGTGCATCACTTGATGATTCATACTCCCCACCCCATTCCAAAGAATAACCCGGTGGCAATTCAATCGCTTCAATTTGCAGTTGAAGACGTTTTTGCAATGTCGCTGCCGTTTCTTCGCCAAGAATATCTGGGTCAGCCATTACAGTGAGCATACGCTTACGATTCTTGCGCACAATAATTGGGTCTTCCCAACGCATCTCATAACCCATAGTCACTTGCTGGAGCGGAATGTATTCGCTCAGTACTGGGCTCCAGATCTTCATTCCTTCGATATTTCGGATATCAATACGCTCATCTTCCGGTAATCGGGCAACAATTGGCATCAAGGTTGTACCATCTCGGTATACACCAATCGCCATACCAGAGAATGACATTGACAAGAAATCATCGACATCTGACTTGGTGATCCCATAACGACGCGCCTGACTCTCATTAAACTGAGGCTCTAAAACCTTAGTGCGCTCTCTCCAATCGTGACGCACGTTTGTTGCACCTGGATCGTTATGCATAATCTCGCTGATCTGTGCAGCAAGCGAGCGTAAGACCGTAGGATCAGAGCCAATCACACGCGCTTCAATTTTGGCACCACCACCTGGGCCAAGCTCAATCTGTTTAAGCTTGTAATTGACTTCAGGGAACGTCGCTTCAACATGTGCTCGGAATTTCGCCATGAGCGGTTGAAGTGCTTCATAGTTATCGACTCGAGTGGTGATTTCACCATATGCGGCGTAGCTCTTCTCAGGTGCATACGTCAGCATAAAACGCTGTAACCCTTTGCCTGCCGTCGTTGTTATATGCTCAACGTGGTCCTGCTCTGCTAGCCACGATTCCAATGCTTTCAGCTTTGTATTTGTCGCTCTAATATCTGTCCCTTCAGGTAACCAAATGTCTGCTTGGAACATCGGTGTCGTTGACGATGGGAAAAACGACTGCTTAACAAAACCAAAACCATAGATACTCGCAACAAGGCCGACAATAAGCACTGCAACGGTCAACCAAGCTCGCTTCATACAGAACTCAAGGAAGTTCTTGTAAATGACGAAAATCATGCCGTTATATGGATCAGAGTTTTCTCCATCTTGTTTCACCTTCTGCCCTTTAAAGAATATATCGGCAAAAAATGGCGTCAGAGATATCGCCGTAAACCAACTCAGCATGAGTGAGATAAGAAGAACGGTAAACAAAGTGCCACAATATTCACCAGTCGCATCTTCTGACAGGCCAATCGGAGCAAATGCCGTGACAGCAATCACCGTTGCACCCAGCAGTGGCCATTTAGTTTGGGTCACGATATCGGTCGCAGCTTGCAGTCGCGTTCGCCCTTTCTGGGTACCTATCAGTATCCCCTCGACGACCACAATGGCGTTATCCACCAGCATCCCTAATGCAATAACCAATGCACCTAAAGAGATACGTTGCAGATCAATCTGGAAATATTTCATGAAAATGAATGTTCCCAAAACCGTCAGCAGCAGTATCAAGCCAATCAATAAGCCAGAGCGTAAACCCATGAAAAACAGTAGAACAATGATCACTATCGCAACAGCTTGACCAAGGCTCACCACAAAACCACTAACCGATTTATCGACTTCTTTTGGTTGACTGTAAATTTCAGAAATACCGACACCAACTGGTTGTTGATACTTTAGCTCTGCAAGTCGACGCTCAAAGCTTTTACCGACCTCAACAACATTGACGCCCTGTGCAAAAGAAACCCCGACATTCAAAGCAACCTGACCGTTAAAGTTAATGATATTGCTAGGAACTTCGACATAACCGCGTTTAATCTCAGCAACGTCTTTGAGATAAATAAGCCCCTGAGCACCTGCTTCTGTCAGGATCAGGTCACCTAATTGATCAACATTTTCAAATTCGCCAGTCGGTTGAATACGAATGTATTCGCTACCAATGCGGATAGCACCAGCATCAGAGACAACATTCTGTGTCGACAATAGATTGAAGACGGTATCCGGCGATAACCCAAGGCTACTGAGGCGTTTCATCGATATCTCAATGAACACTTGCTCTTGCTGTTGCCCAGTTACCGATACCTTGCTGACACCATCAACTAATTCGAGCTCACGCCTTAAGTAGTCAACATAGTCCAGCAGCTCTTTATAACTGTACCCTTCCCCTGTTACCGCCAACAAAATACCGTAAACATCACCGAAATCATCAATGACTTGTGGGTCATTCACCCCGGGAGGCAGTTGACCTTTTAGATCATTAACTTTTCGGCGCAATTCATCCCAGATCTGCGGTAAATCATCAGGACCATAATTGTTCTTCATGGAAACCGTGATTTGAGACAGACCGCGGCTAGAAATAGAATTGACCTCATCAACGTACGTCAGTTGCTGTATCGCTTTTTCCAACGGATAAGTCACTTCTTCTTCGACTTGCTGCGGGGTTGCACCCGGGTATGCAGTCACGACCATCGCGTCTTTAATGGTAAAGGCAGGATCTTCAAGACGTCCTAAACCAAAAAATGCTGCAACACCACCAATCAGGAAAATCAGCGAGATCATCCAACTGATAACACGATTTCGTATAAAATATGCCGCAATGCCTGTTATATCTTCATCACGTTGAGGTGTGTTATTCGTGATTTCACTCATGACCAGCCTCCTGAATTACTTCCACCTTCATCCCCTCTCTGAGTCTGGAAATGCCTGCAATAACTACTTGTTGATCTGCTTTAAGGCCATTTAGAACCTGAACCGAGTTGCGGCTCGCTTTACCAAGCATCACTTGTTGTTTACTTACCGTTTGATCATCATTGAGTACCCAGACAAATTTATTTCCTCTGTCTAGATCATCACCATCGGCATTGAACAGTGCTTCAATTGGGATTTGCACTCCGGCATTCAGCTCAAGACCAACATCTTCTCCACGAGAAGTGACTTCAACCGCCATACCATCAAGGATGTACTCCTCCTCAGGCATAGGTAGTGACAACGTCACAGTAAATGTCCCCGTTGCAGGATCAGGTTCGGTGGTAAACTCTTTAATTACAGCCTGATATTCATTACCACTTGGTACACGCACAACCGCCTGCACATGAGACAACTTATCCCTCTCAGGTTGTTTCACGTAAATTCGGTCTGGAAGTTGAATCAAGACTTCGACATTGTCGATGCTGTGGATATTGACAATTTGCTGCCCAACTTGAATGTTCTCAAACCGATCGGCGCTTACACGTGAAATGATGCCATCCACTGGGGCAGTCAATTTAGTAAATGACAAACGAAGTTTAGCCAGCTGTAACTCTGCGTACGCAATCTGACGCTGAGCAGCAATTTCATCAAATTGAGATTTGGCTAGCAGACCTTTTTTAACCAAAGGTGCTGAACGTTTATACTGGCTATCGACAACCGAATAACGAGCCGCCGCGTTATCAACATCAAGTTGATAATCGGTTGGATCCAGCTCAGCTAAGATATCCCCTTTCTTTACGCGATCGCCTTCTTTCACATCAATTTTGCTGATTTCACCAGCAACACGAAAACTAAGGTGTGATCTTTCAGAGGCATTCGCTACCGCAGGAAAATACAAATTATTTTTTGCTTCTTGCTGCCCGAGGCTTTCAACTTTCACCTTGGGTAGACCAAAGTCAGCATGTTTGATCTCACCACCACAACCCGTTAGTAACGCGGCAGATGAAAGAACACTTAACACTATCCAGTTCTTCATAATTACAGGCCCCGCTCTTTGATCCATTCGCGCACTTTGATGCCCGGTTCAATGCCACTGACACCAGAAATGATGATCTGATCACCATTTTCTAAACCCGAAACAACCTGACGGCGTTCATTGAGTTCAATCGTCGCCTTTTCAACAATGCCTTGCTCGTTAACACGCCAAACATTCGTTTGTTCGCCATCTTTAAACAAAGCTGACTGAGGAATGGTCGTTGCGCCTGTAGAGGCAGAAACAACATTAACTTGTCCCGACATACCCGGCAGGATACCCACGTCAGCGGGACGCTCCATAATCATCGTCACTTTATACGAGCCGGTTTTAGGATCCGCCTCTGTGTCTATTTCTTGGAATGTTAAGGCGTATTGATTGTTCGGGAATGCATCGAAAACCATTGTTGCTACGGGTTCTGCACCAGAAGCGAATTTAGACAGCAGATGATCTGGCAGCTGAAAAATAACCTTCATCAACTGATTGGTTTGGATATTCATGACCCCTTTTTTAGCGGCAACAAATTCATGATTTTCGGCAGGGATCAGTGAAATCGTCCCATCATAAGGCGCTACTAATCGTGTATAGCTCAAGTTTGCATTGGCTTGATCTAACGTTGCTTTCGCAGAGTTATGATTGGCTTTCGCTTGATCAAAGTCTTGCTCTGAAACCACTTTATCTTTGCGCAACTTTTTGTAGCGTTGGTATTGCACATCGGCCAATTTAAATTGAGCTTCAGCTTGTTGGGCAAGCAGTGTGTATTCATCCGGATTGAGGCGTGCTAGTACATCACCCTTTGTAACCAGCTGTCCGGCGACAACATCTATCGATTGTAATTGCCCTGGTACACGAAACGCTAAAACGGCTTTATCCCCTGCTTCTGAGGTGGCTGGAAATTGTCTTTCAAATTGAGAATTGCCTACAGAAACCGTAAATAACTTAGCCGGTCTGGAGTCTGGTTCAGGGACCGGAGGAAGTTCCTTACCACAACCGCTTAATGTGGCGGCCACTGCAAGAAACAAGAGGTGTTTTCGCATGGTCTTTCATCCATTAGCTATAGATGAGTACTAAGATAGATGAATGACGTATGGGATACTAGTAGATAGGCTATAAAGTTTTGTTATACCGGTTGATATGAGAGAAGGTTTAGCTCCTTCTCTCAATTCTGCATCATAGGTTACGAAATTCACGATTGACCTTAAATGCATCTGATGTCACATAAGCTTCGATATTACGCAATTTACTCTCAATACCATTGAAGTCTTTCTCCAAGGTATTGAGTAACACTTCTGGTGATTGCCCTTGCTGCCACGGCTTCGCTTTTAGCTTATATTCTTGCTTACTCTTGAGTGTTTCACCGTAATTTGCAGGCTGCTTTTCGATCATCAACGTCATCGCCACATACGCCAGTAATACGAGAAAGCTACCACCTAACAACGCTGCAGAGATCACCAAAATACGGATTAACCATACTTCAGCACCAAAATAATTGGCAAGCCCAGCACAAACTCCGGTGATTTTCCCATTCACGGTATCACGATAGAGCTCTTTACTACTCATAACGTTGCCTCCAGTTTGGGGACTCTGAGTCCAGAATGCGCTCTAACGTATCGACCCTTTGCTGCATAGACTCAGCTTTATCCGATAATGATTGTAGGCGTTCATAATCTTCACTCGATAGTCCACTGCTTGTTTTGCGTTTACTGCGATAATGCAAGATAAGCCAAAGCGGCGCGACAAAGATAAGAAAGACAATCAAAGGACCTGAAATCCAGAATGACATAAGCAACTCCTGTAGTAAGGGCGGAAAGGTCTGGTCACTTTACCACATAACACCAGTGCAATGAGGTCAATACAGTGAAGCCTTATACCCGCCCAATTTTATTTATGATTTAAATGGCTTACTTCTTTTCTTCCATTTGTTGCTTTAACTTAGCGAGTTCTTGCTCAATTTCATCTTGAGCTTGAAGTTCTGCGAACTCTTGATCCAATGACTTACCATTGCCCGTTTTCGCGTAAAGATCGGCTTCGGCTTCAAGCTCATCAATTTTGCGTGAGTATTGATCAAACTTTGCCATCGCTTCATTGGTGCGAGCTGTGTGCAGATGCTTTTGCACATCACGGCGATTTGACGCAGCTTGACCTCGAATTGCCAGAGCTTGCTGTTTTGCTCGTGTTTCAGTGATTTTGCTTTCAAGCTTGCTGATTTCACCCGTTAGCTTGTCAATGGTCTCTTCAACCAATGTTTGCTCTGTGTGCAACCCTTTCAGTACATCTTGAAGTTTTTGCTTTTCAATTAGCGCTGAACGAGCTAAATCTTCTCTTTGTTTTGTTAGTGCTAACGTGGCTTTTTCCTGCCAGTCGCTAATTTGAGCGTCAATCGCCTCAACTTTTCGTGCCAATTCTTTTTTGTCAGCAATCGCTTTTGCTGAATTAGTACGAACTTCGACCAAAGTGTCTTCCATTTCTTGGATGATTAGGCGAATCATTTTTTCTGGGTCTTCCGCTTTGTCGAGAAGAGCGGAAATATTTGAATTAACAATGTCTGCGAATCGAGAAAAGATACCCATGGTGATCTCCTTGTTTACTTTGATACTGAGCTTAAATTGCTCAACCGTTGCTATTGATATACCAAGATGCATGCCAAGTTTTTTATCGTTTATTTTCAATAAGTTAAAATATAGCCTCTTGAAAGCTACCTCAGAGTATGATGAATTTGACCGATTATAGGTAAATTTAACCAAGCTAAGTAAGGAAGAGCATGCAACAGAATCTAATCGGTGAATCTCCCGCTTTTCTTGCGGTCCTTGATAAAGTCTCGAAGCTCGCTGCCATCGATCGCCCTATTCTAATTATTGGTGAACGAGGAACGGGGAAGGAGTTGATAGCACAGCGGCTACATTATCTATCCAAGCGCTGGGATCAGCCCTTAGTCTCCTTAAATTGCTCTACGTTAAGTGAAGGTTTAATTGACTCGGAACTGTTTGGCCATGAATCTGGTTCATTTACTGGCTCAAAAGGACGGCATAAAGGGCGCTTCGAACGGGCTGAGAACGGAACATTGTTCCTTGATGAACTAGCAACGGCTCCCTTGCTTGTTCAGGAAAAGCTACTGCGTGTCATCGAATATGGGCAGTACGAACGTGTAGGTGGGCATGAATTACTGAACGCTAACGTCCGTTTAATTTGTGCAACGAACGCTAACTTACCTGACATGGCCGCAACGGGCGCGTTTAGAGCGGATCTACTCGATCGCTTAGCATTTGATGTCGTCCACCTGCCACCACTGAGAGAAAGAAAAGAAGACATTCTGTTACTTGCTGAATACTACGCAATTAAAATGTGCCGTGAATTGAACTTTGAGTACTTCGTTGGTTTTTCAGAGCATGCCAAGCAGAGCTTATTGTCCTATTCATGGCCGGGTAATGTTCGTGAGCTCAAAAACGTCATTGAACGTGCAGTTTACCAGCACGGCATTCAAGATAGCCCTATCGAAGCACTGATTTTTGATCCATTTGCGACCGGATGGATGGACACTTCTTCTCATTCGGCTGAGAAGCAAGCAACTGACAACGTACCGTTGGAATTTCCAATGGATTACAAACAATGGCAAGAACAACAAGACATTAAATTACTCGAAGCCGCTCTTGAAGAAGCAAAGTTTAACCAGAGGAAAGCAGCTGAACTCCTCGGCTTAAGCTACCATCAGTTAAGAGGAATGGTGAGAAAATACGACCTCACTAAAGCCGATTAACGAACGATGTTTAACCGACCTCCTAACAGCAATAAAAGTGAACTGATCGTTGTCGAATCGATTAGTTGGTTTGAGTAAATAAAAAATGGTAAATTATTGAGATCTTGAGGCATAATGGGGAGTTTTATTATGCTTCGTTTCTCAAAAGTATTCTGTCTATGAGAGCTTTGATACAACTGACATTGGGACTATTTAGCTTTAGCCTATTAACAGGCTGCGGCGAAGAAATAGATCACAGCAAAATTCGCCAAAGTGGCTTTGTTTATTGTGGGCAAGGAGGGCCAACCTCACTCAACCCACAACTGGTTGACAGCGGCATTACATCTGAAGCTCTTAGCCCGCAGATTTTTGATACTCTGCTCACACTCGATCCTGACACCTTCCAACCGGTAGGTAATCTCGCACAAAGCTGGTCAGTCAATAAGCAAGCGACTGAATATACTTTCACACTTAGGGAAAATGTACAGTTTCAGTCAACACCTTGGTTTACGCCCACTCGTCCTTTGAATGCTCAAGATGTGGTGTTTAGTTTTCGCCGAATCATCGACAGTTCAAACCCATTCCATTATGTTGGTGGAGGCATGTATCCTTGGTTTGATGGGATTGATTTTCAAAATCTATTAGTCGATGTGCAAGCCATTGGCGAGCATCAGGTGAAATTTACCTTGGCTCGACCAGACAATACGTTTCTCGCTAATATTGCCACCAGCTACGCAGTGATCCACTCAAAAGAATATGCAACCGAACTAGAGCATAAAGACGAAAAAGGACAACTCGATAGCTTCCCCATTGGCACTGGGCCATTTTATTTGTCTGAGTACCAAGTTAACGATTTTATTCGCCTAAAACGCCATCAGAACTATTGGAAAGGCGAAGCTAAAATGAGCCAAGTTGTTTTCGATATTTCCCACCGTGGAACAGGCACACTGGCTAAACTACTTCGTAAAGAGTGTGATGTATTAAGTTCACCACTTTCGAGCCAAATCCCTATTATTGAAGACCAAGAACACATCAACTTAGTGGCAAAGCCCGCGATGAATATTTCTTTTATCGCCGTCAACACTTCTCATCCAGCTCTCAATGATCCTAGGGTACGAAAAGCATTGAACTTTGCTATCAACCGCCAAAACATCCTAGATTCCGTGTATTACGGAACCGGAAGTCAGGCGTATTCGGTTCTCCCGCCAAGTTCTTGGGCTTACCAAAAAGATACGGTGCAAATTCGCTACGATCGAAACTATGCTATCGCACTTCTAAAAGAAGCGGGCTTTGATAAAGGACTAGAACTCAATATGTCGGTTCCTCTTGAACCAAGAGCCTACAACCCTAGCCCACGGAAAACGGCTGAACTGATCCAATCTAACTTAGCGGATATCGGTATCACCCTAAATCTGTTTACAGATGACCGATTCGATCGCTCACAGGTAGACGCCAATGCCAATATCGATCTGTTTCTAACTGGTTGGATTGCTGACACCGCCGATCCCGACAACTTTTTCCGCCCGCTACTGTCATGTGATTCGGAGCGAGCAGGCCTTAATGTATCTAGCTGGTGTAATCCCGACTTTGACTTCTTGTTGGATCTGGCATTAGAGGTTGAGAAGCCTAGATACAGATTGAATTTATATCGTCAGGCACAGAATGTATTAAACGAAGAGTTTCCAGTTATCCCATTAAACCATGGGATGCAATTCCAAGCCTATGACGACTCACTAACTGGATTCCAAATGAGCCCGTTTAACACCCAGCCATTTGATCAAGTCGAGAGGTTGCGATAAATGTTTTTGTATACCATTCGACGGCTTAATCTGTTCATTATCACACTACTTATCCTGACCATCGTCGGATTTAGCCTACTGCGCCTTGATCCTTCATCACCATGGGCAATCCAAAACTTTTGGGCAGGATGGACAACCTATGTGGGCGAACTCACTCATTTCAATTTCGGCTTGAACAAAGCTGGCGTGCCAATCATTGATGAGCTGAAAGTGGTTTTCCCAGCAACATTAGAGCTTTGCTTAATTGCTTTTATTTTTTCATTGCTGATTGGGATCCCACTAGGAACTTTGGCGGGTATGAAGCAAGGCAAATGGACAGACACGATTATTTCGTTCACTTCGATGTCGGGATACTCTGCCCCACTCTTTTGGGTCGCACTACTCATGATCATGGCATTCTCGCTGCACTATGAAGTTTTTCCTGTGTCGGGGCGCTACGATTTGCTTTATCAAATTGACCATGTCACTGGTTTTGCACTTATCGACGCTTTCTTTTCAGAAAGCGCCTATCGTGCACATGCGCTTCAAAGTGTTATAGAACACTTGATCTTACCGTGTTTAGTTTTGGCGCTAGCACCGACAACGCAAGTTATCGGGCTTATGCGAACCTCAGTGTCTGAAGTCATGGGACAAAACTACATTCGCGCAGCTCGCATTAAAGGTCTAACGACCCACGAAATCGTCACCCAGCACGTACTGCGCAATGCAATTCCACCGATCATTCCAAAAATTGGGGTTCAGCTATCAAGTATGCTAACCCTAACAATTATTACCGAATCTATTTTTAACTGGCCCGGTATTGGCCGGTGGCTATTAGACGCCCTATCTAACCAAGATTATGTCTCAATCCAAGCCGGCGTCATCGTAGTGGCAACATTCGTGTTAACCGCGAATATTCTGTCGGATCTTATCGGTGCGATGATAAATCCGTTAGTAAGGAAAGAGTGGTATGCTAACAAATAACGTTTATCAAGAAGAAAGCATCCCAACGCAGTTTGAGCGTTTTTCTCGCAGCTTTCGTTCAAACAGCCTTGCTATGTTTGGGCTCTGGTGCCTTGCACTGATCATCTTGATCACCCTTGCCTCGCCATGGATTACGCCGCACGATCCTCAAGCACAAACTGGGGAGCTATTGGTACCACCATCTTGGAACCCAGCCGGCACCGTTGAATTCTTTCTAGGCACCGATGACTTAGGCCGAGATATTCTTTCAAGGTTAATTGCAGGAACGCAATTGACATTTGGTGCCGCCGTTTTAATTACACTAATTGCAACGACTGTAGGCTGCTTCATTGGTATTTTAGCTGGCATGACCAAGGGGTTAATTTCAAGTACATTGAATCACTTACTCGATACAGTCATGTCTATTCCTTCGCTATTATTAGCCATTATATTTGTCGCTTTTCTTGGCTTCGGTGAATTTAATATCTTACTAGCGATATGCCTTGCACTTATTCCACGCTTTATTCGCTCAGTCTATATCGCTGTGCATACCGAAGTAGAAAAAGACTACATCATGGCTGCTAGACTCGATGGTGCCAATGACTTTTACCTACTTTGGAACTCTATTTTGCCGAACATCCTTGTGGTGATCGCAGCAGAAGTCACACTGGCTCTCTCTATTGCTATTTTGGATATCACGGCACTGGGATTTCTTGGCTTAGGTGCGCAAGCTCCAAGCGCCGAATGGGGAGCTATTTTAGGTGATTCTGTTGAGCTGATTTATCTCGCGCCATGGACAGTAACTCTGCCCGGGCTCGCAATCATGTTTACTGTAATCGTCATTAACCTTGTTGGTGAAGGTGTTCGCCAAGCGCTCAATGCGGGGATCGAATAATGCCTCTGTTAGATATTCGACATTTGACCATTGAGATCGAAACTCCTCAAGGAATGATGAAAGCCGTCGATCGTATGAGTCTCACCATGAATGAAGGTGAAATACGTGGCCTAGTTGGTGAATCTGGCTCAGGAAAGAGCTTGGTCGCCAAAGCGATCGTTGGCGTGTGTAAAGATAATTGGAAAGTCACCGCCGATCGCATGAGGCTAGGTAACATCGATTTGCTGCAACTCACCCCTCGCGAAAGACGTCGAGTGATTGCACGCGATATTGCAATGATCTTTCAAGAACCTTCCACCTGTCTCGACCCTTCTGAGGAAGTCGGCAAACAGTTGATTGAATCCATTCCTTCCCATTCTTTTGAAGGTAAGTGGTTCGAGAGATTTAAGTGGCGCAAAAAACAAGCCATTGCGTTGCTGCATAAAGTAGGCATCAAGGATCATAAAGGCTTAATGAGCTGTTACCCTTACGAGCTTACTGACGGTGAGTGTCAAAAAGTAATGATTGCAATGGCCATCGCAGCAAAACCAAAGCTTCTTATTGCTGATGAACCAACGAACGATTTGGATCCTATCACCCAGTCGCAAATATTACGTCTGCTCAGCCGCATGAATCAGGTACATAACACAACCATTATGCTGATCGGCCATGACTTAACCACGATTACACAATGGGCCACTCGTATTACGGTTATGTATTGCGGACAATCGGTTGAATCTGCCGATACTCAGAAAATCCTTAAGGCACCAAAACACCCATACACAAATGCCCTGCTAAAAGCGATGCCAGATTTTGCCGACTGGATACCACATAAAGAAAAACTCCAGTCTTTACCGGGTTCGATTCCACCCTTGCAGCATTTGCCAATCGGCTGCCGCTTAGGTCCACGCTGCCCATACGCACAACGTCAATGTGTTGAAATACCAATGACGCAACGCGTCAAGAACCATAAGTTCGCCTGTCACTTCCCGCTGAATATGGAGAAGAAATCATGAGTGCGCTGTTAGAGGTCAACGATCTATCCAAAGACTTTGTAACGCGTTTCGGCTTATTACATAAAAAAGTGCAGCATGCTGTTAAGCCGGTTAGCTTTAGCCTAGAAGCCGGACAAACCATCGGATTTATTGGTCAAAATGGTTCTGGTAAATCCACACTCGCTCGCATGTTAGCTGGGGTTGTTGAGCCTACATCAGGTGAAATTCGCGTCAATGGTGAACTGCTCGCGCACAAAGATTACGAAACGCGCTGTAAGTTAATCCGGATGATTTTTCAGGATCCTAATACCTCATTAAATCCAAGGATCCAAATTGGGCGTATCCTCGAAGGACCACTAAAACGAAATACTAATATGCCACCAGAGGCACGGGTACGACGTGTAAAAGAGACCCTTTTACGTGTTGGTTTGCTTCCCGAGCACGCGTATTTCTACCCTCAAATGTTAGCAACAGGCCAAAAACAACGTGTTTGTCTGGCTCGTGCCTTGATCCTTCAACCATCAATTATTGTGGCAGATGAAGCCTTGAATGGTCTCGATATGGCAATGCGCTCGCAAATCATCAACCTATTTCTCGAACTGCAAGAAGAAATGGGGGTTTCGTTCATTTACGTATCTCAACATATTGGTGTTGTGAAACATATTACCGACCAAGTCATGGTGATGCATGAGGGCGAAGTCGTTGAATTTGGAGATACTCAGCAAGTTCTTACGAGCCCGGAACACCCGATCACGCAACGCATGATCGAAAGTCACTTCAATAAAGCCCACTGCTTTAAATAAGCCAATAAAAAAGCACACTCTTTCTTACTTAGCGTGTGCTTTTAATTCTTGCTCTTCTCATCAATCTCGTAACCAATACCTTAAATAGATAAACTTACCCCATCCGTTAAGAGTAAACTGGCCCCATTATTTGCGAGTTGAATCGCTTTAATAATAGTTCATGACACCTGAGTGCCAAAAATAGATGTACAAACCAACGTTTGGCTACGAAAAGCCTAAAAGCATAGTTCTTCACAGTGAGAACTGGACAATTGAACCAGAAACCAATGCATAACTCGTAGCTATTGGCCGTGATATCAAGGCGATTTAAGCAAGATATCGAGACGTAAATAACCTTGAAACGAGACTGGTGTCAATTTGAGCACCTTTTCGATTTAGTTCCAATAAACCTATTAAATCTTGATACTTTTCATACACAAAATTGAGGTAGGCGATTCTAGCAACCAGAATCGCACTATTTTTCCATTTTCTTTTCACAAATTGTTGTTTATCCCTTCACACAAAGGTATAAAAGAACGAGATACTTTCCCCTTCGATTAACATGGATGACGATTATGTTTGAAAAAGTAGTTGCGGCTCCCGCTGACCCTATTCTCGGCCTAACAGAAGAGTTTAAAAAAGACGCTCGTGCAGAGAAAATCAACCTAGGCGTTGGAATTTACAAAAATGAACAAGGTGAAACCCCTGTTTTAGCGACAGTAAAGAAAGCAGAAGCAGCTCTGATTGAAACGGAAAAGACTAAGTCATACCTAACAATCGAAGGTACTGCTGAATATGGTCTTGCTGTACAAAAACTTCTTTTTGGAGAAGACGCGGCGATCGTAGCAGAGCAGCGTGCTAAAACAGCTCAAGCGCCAGGTGGTACTGGTGCATTACGTGTGGCGGGTGAGTTTATTAAGCGTCAGCTCGGCAATGCTAAAATCTGGATCAGTAATCCAACTTGGGCAAACCATAACGGTGTATTCACCGCTGCTGGTATCGAAACGGCTCAATACAGCTACTACAACGCAGAAAGCAAAGATAAAGATTTCGCTGCGATGCTTTCTGATCTGGAAAAGGCAAGTGAAGGTGATGTGGTGTTGCTACATGGCTGCTGTCACAACCCTACAGGTATCGATCCAACAGCAGAAGAATGGGAAACTCTGGCTAAGCTGGTTGCTGAGAAAAAGCTGCTTCCTTTATTCGATTTTGCGTATCAAGGTTTTGCTAAAGGTGTAGAAGAAGATGCAGCAGGCCTTCGTACTTTCGCGAAATACAACAAAGAGATCCTAGTTGCTAGCTCTTTCTCTAAGAACTTTGGCCTATACAACGAGCGTGTTGGTGCTTTTACCCTTGTAGCTGAATCAACTGAAGTTGCAACAACGGCATTTTCTCAGGTGAAAGCGATCATCCGCTCTATCTACTCCAACCCACCAGCTCACGGCAGTGCGGTTGTCACTCACATTCTAAACAACGCTGAACTTCGTGCAGAATGGGAAGCAGAAGTTGCTGAAATGCGTGACCGTATTCAAGAGATGCGAGAGCTGTTTGTCACAACGCTAAAATCAGAAGGTGTTGAAGCAGACTTTAGCTTTATCGAACGCCAAAACGGCATGTTCTCTTTCTCTGGTCTTTCTAAAGAGCAGGTAAACCGTCTTAAAGAAGAGTTTGCGATTTACATCGTCGGCTCCGGTCGTATTAGTGTTGCCGGCATGACACGCAACAATATGGGCCCATTATGTAAAGGGATCGCCGCGGTCCTATAAACATATTGTTCACTAAAAAAGCCAGCTTATCGCTGGCTTTTTTTATTGATAGGAAATTAACTTAATAAGCAAATCGTACCGAAATACCACCTTCATTCGTGGTACTTTCCCCCGTATCACGATGGGTATAAAAACCGCCTAACATAAAACGTTTGGAGAGTTTGTAGTCCCCCCTTAATGTCAGCAGGTTTTCATCCAAAATATCGCTTCGTGTTAGCTCCCCAATCACTGAAGCTTGCCAATTCTCACTCAGAGCATAACTTAGCGTTAAACTTGTACCGTAGCGAAGTTCAGTATCACTCTTTAGGGTTTCATCCGTAATATCATTCGTAGTACGAGCACGAATATAACCGACACTCGCTTGAGCGAGCATGTCTAAATCCTCAACCAAAGCATAGCGATAACCAATTCCAGGCATAAGGCTGTATATTTCTGTCGTCGTATTAGCAGGATGTATAAACCTAGCGGAGTAGTCCAATGATGCAACCCAATGATCGGTAAACAAATAATTCCCACCAATGGTCAACGTCGTAACATTATTGTTTTCGCCCAAGTTTTCATTCAAAGACCCTGAACTCAGATCTGCATGAATATACTCATATTCAATGTTATTGGTAGTGGAAGAGTCTGCCATCACTACACTAGAGGGCAAACAAAGAGCGGTGGCCATCACCCAAGCTGAACTTATTCTCATTCGAATACTCCGTCTCATTCCTTGAAAATGGTAATCGTGGTGATTTTTACTAAATCTATTCACATTTTGGCAAGCAAAAATCAATCATCAAAGCACACGCTTACCTCATTAAGGTGAATCATAACCTAAGCAGAATCAAGTTTTCGGTAGGATATGAAAAAGGTGTGATACGCAAACAAAAAAAGCCCATGAATGGGCTTTTTGAGTAGGAAAATACTGACTGTTATTGCAAAGTCACCAACAGTTCATCTTGTTGTTGACTTTGTATTGTTGCTTCTGTTTTCAACCGCAATGATTCCAGTTGTTCCCCATCTAATTCATACGGAAGCACCACTCTGAGTTCATCAATGCCTTCTGTTTTGGCTAACTTTAGTAACGTTGCCAAATTGGATTCATCACTTCGACTCACCGACAGTGATTTCATGGCCTGTTCCCAAAGCCGCTCTTCAGGCGAATGCAGATCTTGAATGGAATTTTTCCATGCAAGACTGAAAATGGGAGCAAACGTACTCATTGCTTCAAGAAAAGTCCATTTCTTACTACATGAAGCGCCTAAAAACGAAGTGTAGTCAAATACAACGCATGTCTTATTTTGATGTTCCATATCATCCCCCGACATAATGGCATCATTTGCTCATTGTTTATGGCTGCCTTGATTGAGAGCCGAGTAAACATTTCACTGAGCACTCCCCCACTATCAGCCAACATGCTCCATATAGCAATAGGATATAAAACAATGATCTTTTATGCCCCCATATCAAACATCATTCGCTATATAAAAACCAAGTAAGTAACAATCAAGGAACAATTAGTAAATATATGCGACCATGTGCTTAATATTTTGCAAAGCAAAAATTATCTTACATCAATGATCCGGCTTGCCTTTTTAAACTGTATACGCCAGCCTTGCCAACGAGGTAGCTCCCAACGTTTGGGATCTCCTTTACGCAACCCATCTTTATAGACCACGTAAATCAGCTTTTTCTTCGCGTAATATTCGACAGTCAAATTCAGATCACCAAGACTAAGTTCAAACGGATATAGTTCCGCAAACTCTTCATATTGCCAGTATGGGATCCCATCGAATGGAAAATCTTCTTCAGAAAATAGTTGCAACTCTTCCATATTACTTAGTTCAAGCGCATTGAGTTGCTCGGTAAACCAAGATTCAAAGCTTTCGTCATTGTGGCTATGGCACATATCAGATAGGCCTAAATCAACATATAATTTCCAATGCTGAATTTCATTTTCTCTTCGTTTCGCAAACCCCGGGAATATGGCTCCCGTTTGGACTGCTTCTAATAAAGGTTTGGTTGTCAATTCACCATGGGCCAGCCGAAGCTCTCTGTACACACTACGACCAGCGTATATCATCTCCATTTCGACATGAGCGACATCGTCAACGAGAACAACATCTCCCTCTTGCCATTCTCCTAGTTCAAGCTCGCGAATAAGCGAAATAGGAACGGGCATCATGAATGTAGCAAGGTTCAACGTTTGCTTAACGCCCCTACCTGGTAGGCTGTGAATGTCCAGCACCAATGCAGCTTGTCTTTCTTGTTTAAGACGGGAGTTTCGCCCCTCCATCACTTCTAATAAGCCATTGGCAAACGCTTCTTTGCGCTTTTCTCTTCGAACAAAAACCAATTCTGGATGTAACTGAGCAATCGCAGCTCGCAGCTGGTTGTGATCATACCGAGATGCCACACTCAGATCAGGTAGCTCAAACAACGCCCTCATTTGTTTAGACAGTCCTTGAGCTTCAGCCAATGCGTCTGACTCGATAGAGACGCCACTAAATTGTTGGCCACGAACCAAACCAATCACTAACTGAGCATCACAACCTAACGGCTCTTGTTGCGCGAGCTTTTCCAACGTTTCTTCATTAGCAGATAATTGAAACAAGCGAGCTGGGACTGCAAGCGCAGCGGTAAGGTCAATCATGGCCTCTTGTAACGACTTTTGCGGCATTCTTGAAACCAAATCAGCATATAAAGCATCGATCGGTAATGGATAAATTTTACGTCCATGCGCTGTTGCTTGTCCTTGAGAATCAATGGCAGCCATGTTGGACAATAAAGCGTGCGCTGACTGAAATGATTTTTCTGGCAATTCGTCCATTAGAGGCAATTGATTTAGAGGTACTCCGCAACAAGCGGCTGCAAGCATTGGCTCTGTTAACGCTTCGCGCTGCATTTCTGGTGGCGTTACTTCAATTAATGCAGCATGTTCCCCATATAGACGGACACAAATGCCATCCATTACACGTCCAGCCCGTCCTGCTCTCTGCTTAGCACTAGCTTTAGATATATGCTTGAGACTTAATGTCGTTCGACCATTACGCTGCTCAGTTCTGCGCTCTAAACCAGAGTCAATCACAGCCGATATATTAGGAATAGTCAGAGAGGTTTCCGCTACATTTGTCGCTAATACAACCTTTCGCTTAGCTTGTATCGTCAGAGCAGTATCGCGTTGCTGATCAGAAACAGAAGCATGGAGAGGCGTGACCAACACATCATCAAGATGGCTTAACATTTGAGCACATTGGGTGATTTCTTTTCGTCCGGGTAGAAAAACCAGAATATCCCCGGCCGTTTGTGTAAGTAGCAATATGACTTCGTCTCGAACCTTCGTCTCTAAGTTGCGAGGATCAGGCAACTGCCTTGAGTCTGTGGCTCTGTACTGCAATGCCACCTTATGAACTCGCCCTTCAGCTTGCATCCGGTCCGCAGCTAAATAGTGAGCAAGCTTAGCGCCTTCAATTGTCGCAGATGTCAAAACTATTCGATGAGTGTTGTGTTGTTTCAGCAACCCAACCAAAACATCCGTATCCCAACGACGCTCGTGAAATTCATCCACAATGATGATGTCAAATTGCGCCAGTTGATCCTCAGAATACCAACGCAATGCAACACCAGGGGTTACAAAAACGACCTTACTGCTCTGACAGAACTGGTTTTCCAGCTTGATGGCATAACCAATGCTCTCTCCCAATTTATCGCCAGATTGCGCTGCAAGAAACTGAGCTAACGAAGTACAAGCAATACGTCTTGGTTCTACAACTAACACTCGGCCATGTGTTGCGGCCCATACGGGTAATCGAGTTGACTTACCTGAGCCTGTCTCAGCTTCAACGATTAAATGGTTCTTTTTGAGTTCGGTTTTAAACGTATTTTCCAGAATATCAATTGGCAGAGATTGCATGGGCAGTACTTCATCATTCAAGCGGCTGGGTAGTATATACTTAAGTGACAATAAGATGCTGGGTATATCTCAAATAATCGTTTACAGGGTCTGGGTTTAGGAGGTACTCCAGTTTACAATAGGCTATTCAGTCCTTATCATTTTTATGACTTCTCTACCCTGTATATAGGCAAATGATGAATAACGATAAACGCCCACTCTATATCCCCTACGCTGGTCCTGCACTTCTAAGTACACCACTGTTAAACAAAGGCAGTGCATTTAGTGCTCAGGAGCGAATTTCTTTCAATTTAGAAGGCCTACTGCCAGAAGCTACAGAAACTATTCAAGAACAAGTTGATCGCGCATACAAGCAGTACTGTAACTTCGAAAGTGATATGGACAAACATATCTACTTACGCAATATCCAAGATACCAACGAAACACTCTTCTATCGTCTGGTACAAAACCACATTTCTGAGATGATGCCTATCATCTACACACCGACGGTTGGAGCAGCCTGTGAGAACTTCTCCAATATCTACCGACGCGGACGTGGTCTATTTATCTCTTACCCTAATCGCGATCGTATCGATGACTTGCTAAATAATGCAGCAAACCACAATGTCAAAGTTATTGTGGTAACCGACGGTGAGCGTATTCTTGGTCTTGGCGACCAAGGGATTGGTGGTATGGGCATCCCAATTGGTAAGCTTTCTCTCTACACTGCCTGTGGCGGTATTTCTCCAGCTTACACCTTGCCAATCGTTCTGGATGTGGGTACCAACAACCCGCAACGCTTGGCTGACCCAATGTACATGGGTTGGCGTCATCCGCGTATTACTGGTGCTGAATACGATGCCTTTGTAGAAGATTTTATCCAAGCAGTGCAGCGCCGCTGGCCTGAAGCACTTATTCAGTTTGAAGACTTTGCGCAAAAGAACGCAATGCCGCTGCTTGAACGCTATAAAGACCGTATTTGCTGCTTCAATGATGATATCCAAGGAACTGCGGCTGTAACCGTTGGCTCTTTACTCGCTGCTTGTAAAGCGGCTGGCAGTAAACTTTCTGAGCAACGAGTCACCTTCCTAGGTGCTGGCTCCGCGGGTTGCGGTATTGCAGAAGCCATCATTGCACAAATGGTTTCTGAAGGTATTTCCGATGAGCAAGCTCGTTCTCAGGTTTACATGGTCGACCGATGGGGACTACTGCAAGAAGGCATGCCGAACTTGCTTGATTTCCAACAACGTTTAGTTCAGAAGCACAGCAACACTGCCGATTGGGAATCTGAAGGTACGGGGTATTCATTACTCGATGTCATGCGTAACGGACAACCGACTGTTCTGATCGGTGTATCTGGTGCACCGGGACTATTTAGTGAAGATGTCATTAAAGAAATGCATAAGCATTGTGCTCGACCAATCGTCTTCCCACTATCCAACCCAACAAGTCGTGTAGAGGCAACGCCAAATGACATCCTGCGTTGGACAAATGGCGAAGCACTTGTCGCAACGGGTAGTCCGTTTGACCCTGTCGTTGTAAATGGTAAGAGTTACCCTATCGCTCAGTGCAATAACAGCTACATTTTCCCGGGTATTGGACTTGGTGTACTGGCCGTTTCAGCTAAGCGTGTTACCGATGAAATGTTGATGGAGTCAAGCCGAGCACTCGCGACATGTTCACCACTTGCTATTAATGGCCAAGGAGCCCTACTGCCGCCTCTAGAAGCAATCCACTCAGTATCGAAGAAGATTGCTTTTGCGGTTGCTAAAAAAGCGATAGAACAAGGTGTTGCGCAAGAAATCACTGACGAAGCGCTTGAAGAAGCCATCGAAGGTCACTTCTGGCAACCAGTTTATCGTCGTTATAAACGTACTGCATTTTAAGAATTTGCCTGAGAGAACACTCTTCTCTCAGGCTTTTACTTTCTAAAATGGCCAAGACGCTACACCATCAAGTGGTATAGGGTTACTGGCGAACTCCGACTTACAATATCCCTGCTTTTCTCTAACAGCATAGAAAAGTAGTGGCATTTTCTGGCTAAACGTTGATACTTGCTGCTTAGCCATATCTGAAAACTCTATCCCCCAAGTTTCAAGATACGCACTCATATCTCGCTCAATCACCGTTGACAAAGCAATTAACAACCAATCATTTGCACTTAAATTGTTCTGTGACAACGAATCTCTGTCATACAAACTAAAACCCAAGCTACTTCGTTGAGATAACCAATTTGAATCTGTCAAACGAGCGTTGTCGTACACGCGCTTATACGCGTGAAGCCTACCTAAGATATGCCAACCGTTATCAACAACACCTTGATGTTGAGCCGACATGAAAATTTGAATATAGAGTCTGGCACCCCAGTCCCAAGAAAATTCGCCGCTCGCATTTTTTCCGACGTTATTGGCAATATATTCTTTTGGGTTTATTTCATTTTTGCTTTGCTGAAGTAATTCATATGCGTGCTTAAAGTTGAGGTTTTGGCATTTCGATTCCTTACCTGTATCTTTAAAATATTGGGATTTAGAATAATATGAATAGAAGTTAGTCACCGAATGCCATTCCATGTTGTCGAATCGAAATTGCATCTGCTCTAAGCCATGACCCAATTCATGCAAATCTGCATGGCTAATTGGGTCGAAGGCCCATCGTGCATCGTATGGATTTCCCGAACATCCGTATCCACAACTTGACTGGTCGGCATTCATATGCTTTACGACCTCATATGATTCTTGCTCCCATCCTTTTCGTTCTATAAATCGTTTAATATCGTCAATTTCACTGATCATAGGTCCTGAGAAGCCAGCTAAACCATGAGGTAAATCCGTCATATATCGCGCAGTAGCATTAGCCATCTCTTCAGGCGAAGCCCAATCATTCATCTCCAAAGATTTTCTCATCCGATAAGCTTGAGAGTGCACTTCAAAATTCGGAGTAATCATCTCTGCCCAGTCATATAATTCACTGTTTAATTGAACCAAAAAGGACTCATTATCTTGCGGCCCTTTCCATACTGGATGTTGGCCCACATTTTCGAATTTAAATCGAGTATCGAGGTTACTTTTGTCAAAGAACAGATAAAGAATTCCGCCATATGGATTGGTTAGCGTTAAACTCTCACCCGATTTTATTGGGTATTTTCTACTTGATAGGAATTTAGGCCGGATATAACCTTGACGAGATTCATCATCATAACGCTCAAATTCAAACGTGGCTTCTGATCTAATGTTGTTTATTTGCAACTCTGTACTCACATCACTGTCATCTAATCTCGTGACAACAAATGTTTCCCCTGGTAACGCATAAAGGCCCGCTGATTTAAATGGCTTTGCTGTCTTGATTTCGATTGTTTTGCTTATAGGAACAACATTAGAAAAATCACTTCGACTAAAAACTCCCATGTCTAACTGCTTAGGGTTTATACGCCTTAGGTTGTACTGTATAAAATCAGAAAAATAAGAGCGTAAGAATGTATCTACATCTGTATTAATAATATCCATCGGAAAATTAATGCTTTGACGAAAATAATCCGATAAAAACACCCATTTTTCATAATAATTATTATTAGAATTATTAAAAAGCTGACGATTACTAGATTCAAATAAATTCAAATATTTTGCTATTTCTCTTACAGGGCTTATAAATAATTCATTAAAGGTAACAGACTCAGGACAACCTTTTGCCTTACAAATAGAAAGATCAATATCAAATCCACCATTTGACAGTCGAGATAGTAAATTGATGTATTTTGAGTAATGTTCTTCAAGGAAGCTATGAATATTATCACTGCTCACCTCATCAACTAACAATCTATAATTTATATTATCGCCAGCATACAACACATTAAAATAATCAAATAGCTTTTTTGAGAATGGATTATTATTACCATCTCTATGCAAATACAATAGTGGAATACCTTTCTCATTAGCTACTTTGATAGCCTCAACTGATTCATTGATAGAAGAATCAGCACTTATGTGAGATGAAGTAATGATTAAATCCACATTATCATCAAAGCACGAAAGAAGTTTAACGCCATCGCAATCACCCGCTTTGTTATAGCTCACAGCTTTCGAAAATCGTTCATCTAACCATTTTCTAGTCGATGTATTATCAGGAAAGTAAGATGATTGATCTAAATTTGAAATAACAACATTAATATTATTGCTATCTGTTCCAACTAACCAAGACAGGACTCTATCTAACCATTGATGCATTGAGCTATTCAAAGACGATTCATTACGAAAAAAATTCCTAAATGGGTTACTACCAAGCAGAACATAACGAGAATCAGTCGAAGTACTCGCTATACCAATTGTCTTTATTTGGTCTTGATAACCTTGAGTGTTTGTTTTGTTAACATTGAGAATTGGTGTTGTATACCCATCAACAGCACTGAACAGTGCTGCATCGTGTGTTGGATTCCATACGAGATTTTCAGCAGAGTTTAAAAAAAGCTCATTGAGAATAGCGTGATTTGCTAACTTGAATGTTTCTATATCCTCAAACAAGGAACCTGTAATTGTTTTTACAGATGTTATATAGCGGACATCTCCTGTTTTAAGCGCTAAATCTAACTCAGAATGATTCGGAACTATCTGTTCTTGGTTATTCTGCTCCTGTTCATTCTGTTCATGGTTGTTCTTATTTTTTTCCTCATCATTGCTGCCACCACAAGCGGCTAAGAAAAGCAGAAATATGAAAGTTATAATGATTCTCTTGAGAGAAAAAAAAGTCACATCAGTTTGGTACATAACAATACCTTATTTATAAGTAAGAAAATTTTATAAATTCTATGCTTACAATCATTTAACCCTGTAAGATTTTCTATTCTCCTTATACCTTCTCTTATTCCATTTTAATATTAATATTTCATTTATTATTCTTTTTCATGATTTAATATGATAAATATCATTACCGAAACATTAATCGACATTAAACAAAATAAAACCACATTAAATGTGACAATGAGATATTTATTTATACTGATAATAGTGTAATTATTCTAATGCAGTCCACTGCTTACTTATAATAATAAAAACATATGAGTATTTATATGAATATAGAATGTAAAAACACATGTATCGTCTGTGACGAGCTTTCATTGATAGAAGACGAGCTTGATTGTAGATTCACATTTCAACCTTCAGGAAAAGTAATATTACATAGCAAATCAAATACTAATCACTATGCTTGCTGTTTGAATAGCGTCAAGTATATTTGTTTACTCTTTAAAAACAAAAGAAAAATTCTTACTAAAGAAGAAATTGAAGAATACATATGGCCAGGTTCCAAAATAGGTAACAATAGCCTTCCTGTATTAACATGCAAAACAAGAAAAATAATAGAACAAAACTCAAATTACTCCATATACACGATACGATGTAAAGGTTACCTATTAAAATAAACGGAATTTAATATGAAAAGAATTGCTTTAATAACATTATTTTTATTCTCTGGACTCTGTGTTTCTGCAGAACAAGAAAGGAAACCTTCAAATTATATTAGCCTTGGACTTAAATTTAACTTTCAATCTGCCAATGATGAAACTTATAACGGTAGAGATCCACTTTCCTTTTCCTATGGCCCTATACTTTCATATACATACAACAAGAATTTTTTTTCATCTTTAGAGTATCAGAATTTAAATGACTTCTATGCAAATTTAACCAAAATTAGCTTGGATGGAGATTTAATCAATCTAAATATTGGCTATCAAAATATATTGGCTGATGATTTAGGCTTCTATATATCGGGAGGAGTGTCATATTGGCAAATAGACAAGACCACCAATATAGAAGAGTTATCGGCAAGTGGTATATCTCCGATAGTTAGCGTTGGATTGACATTAGACATAATTGATCAAATCGAAATGAAAATTGGCTACGAATATGTAAATAAGATAGGCAATTCCAAGACAGGGTCTTATGACAGCTCTTCTTTATTAATAAACATGTCATATAATTTTCTGTAGTATGGTGGATTTATGATGTATAAGAACGTAATCTTTTTCATATCACTATTTTTTATTTCTGCATGTGACTCTTCAGGTGCATTCTCATATAAGCCAACCTCAGTTAAAGAAAGTGTCAGTAATATTGAGATTACTGACGTTGGCAAGACTTACTATTGGTATGGTAGCTCTTTTGAAAAAGGGACGGCTTGGGCTAGTTGTGGCTTATGTTCCGAGGGCGAGTACGAATTTGAATGGGTGGTAGATGTAAATAATGACGGTATATTTTCCAAATCAGAACCGAGCTTCAAAACAAATTATCTTGAATTAAATCAACACACATTTAATAAAAAAATAATGCTTACGGTATCCCACCCTCAAGCTGTAAATACATTATCTACTGTTTTTACTCCTCCTATAGTGACCAAATCGATTTACTCAACTAGAGGTGCTTTTGCTCTTCTTGATACAGAAGGTAAGATCAATACTTGGGGAAAGGATTACTATGGTGGAGATATTAGTGTTATTTCTGAACAACTTTCGGAGGTAATATCAATATATAAAAACAAAAAATCTTTTTTAGCCATCACTAAAAACAATGGCGCATTCACTTGGGGAGATGATGCTTGGGGTGGGAATTCAGACACAGTCAAAGACAAACTAAGAACAATCACTCAAGATGATATCAAGTCAGTCCATTCTAACAATGAATCTTTTGTCATTTTAAAAGAAGATCATAGTGTCATTGTATGGGGTAGTCCTTTAGGTGGCGGAGATATAAGCGCGATTCTAGATCAACTTGTTGATATCGAAACAGTCGTGGCTGGACACAATACATTCGCAGCATTAAAACACGACGGAACTGTTGTTACTTGGGGCTACCCATACTCTGGAGGTGACTCTTCTTCTGTACAAACCCAATTGAATAACGTTGAACGTATTTATGCCGTTGGAACCGGAAGTAGTGCATCTAAAGGCTCTTTTGCTGCCCTGAAAAAGGACGGATCAATCGTAACTTGGGGAAACACAAACTTTGGAGGAGATTCGTCCTCAGTTCAATCTCAACTAACTGATATTATTGAAGTGTATGCAAATGGTGAAGCTTTTGCAGCACTCAAAAGTAATGGTACTTTAATCACCTGGGGTGGCTCTGGTGGAGACAGTAGTCTCGTAGCTAGCAAACTAGTGAACATCAAATCCGTTTTTGGTAACGAAGAGGCTTTTGCGGCTCTTACTGCCGAAGGTAACGTTGTAACTTGGGGACAAAGTAGTTCTGGGGGCAATATTCCATCAGTAATACAAACTGAACTATACGATATTGTTAAAATCTACACCACGGAACATGCATTTACTGCTCTTCGCAAAGATGGAAAAGTCTTTTCTTGGGGAAATGAAGCCTATGGAGGGAACTTAGGCGCAATCCAAGAAAAGCTTGATGGCATTGTCAGTATCTATGCAACGAAAGACTCATTTGCTGCCATTAATGAAGCACAACAAGTCATATCATGGGGAGCTAGCCCTTTACCTTTTGAAATGCTTGAAAATGTCGTGACTATCGCTCCAACAGATCATGCATTTTCAGCATTATTGCTAAATGGCGATGTATACAGTTGGGGAAATATCGATTTTGGAGCTGACCAGACTTTAGCTTTCTTTCCAATATCACCAACCCATGAATCACAAAGCGGAAATACAACAAACGATTCGTAATAAATTTAAGCTAATTTGGTTCAAGAGCCTCATCATGAGGCTCTTTTTCCTTGCGACGTACAGCACAAAACGTTATTGAGTATCGTGTCTCGGTAGATTTGCACACAATTTCGACCACATTGTTTAGCTCGATATAAAGCTTGGTCAGCGCGAGATACAGCAGCAAATACACCGTCACCTCGCTCTAGCTCAACACCGACACTGCAAGTAACTGGGATATCTTGAACCCAAGCATTTAGCTCAACTCGTTGTCGAATCGATTCTGCTAGCTCGATAAGTTCAGAAAAGCCAATTCCGGGACAAAACACGATGAATTCTTCCCCTCCCCACCGAGTTAACCGATAGACCGGATTAACCACTTGTTCGATCGTCGAACTAAATTGCTTTAAAACTTCATCACCAACTTTATGCCCATATTGATCATTGATGGCTTTGAAATGGTCAATGTCTAAGTAAAGTACTCCCATATAGGGCTGAGTCGCCATCACTTCATATTTCATTAACCACTGACGAATACCGTGTCGATTTAATGCTCCTGTTAACGCATCGGTAAACGCAAGATCCATATATTTATTCTTCTGCGTTTCCATATATTTATATTGCGTTTCAGTATGTCTTACTTTCTTCTTATTTTTAGTTAGCTCATGAAGTAAACAATAAATCCCATAAACAAGCCAGATAGAGAAAATGGTGCTATAAAAAATAGGCTTACTGATTGGGTTTCCTATTAATTCAATCGTGTTTAAGTAAAAGTGATAGTTGCCAGGTGGGATATTCGCAATAGTCGCTATTTGAATAGAAGATACATTATCAAATTCTGGATCTTTCTTCTTCATCAACTGTTTGTTATTCAATAACCACCAGCTCATTACTTCAAGTTTATCGATGGGTATTTCAATAATATGTTGTCGAGAGTTAAACTCTATCCCATTATTATTATGCGAAAAATGCCAATCAAGTCCCTCCGATTTCGATGTTTTATTTTCTACATATATTCGTGCCGCCCATGCTCTACCCTTATGACTTGGTCGCTTGTCAATATCAAACCGAATAACATCGAATTCGCTAATATCAATACCCGACTCAATCACAGTGGCAATATCAATATTGATAGCACAATAGGGCCAACGATAGCTCCCTTTAACTATATTACAATGAACAGAAGCTATCCCTTCATTGATATCTATACTGGAATTTGAATCTCCACCAAAATACGAATCATCTTCTATTTTAATTGGAAATTTACCAGGAAATAAGCTGACGACTTTACTTCCTTCCAATCCCCAATACGTAACTAGTGACACGAATGTAAAACACATTAATACTCTTGTGCTTTTTCCAGTGATAACCATCGAAACCCCAACAAAACCACCCAAACTTGTAAGATCACGCTACAAGTAACATAGGAATTGCCTTACACCTATAAAAATTAAGCTAAAAATCTTCTAATTCACCTTTTGTTTTAAGAGCAAGACAACGTGAATTTTCGTCCATTTTTTCTCATTACTCTTAGTGATGTTATTAATTCGATGATTGGAGAATTTAACATTATTTATTCTGGCAAAATGACGTATTTCCCAGAATTTAACACTTCCAGCTTGGTGGCTCTTAGTATTGCTACACGAATATGCTAAAGTAATGAATCGTAGTCATTCTTCACATCAATAATCTCATGTTTGAAAGCCTAACTCCGATTGCACGCCATCTTTCACCATACATCAGCGAAATCTCAATCGCCTTGATAGCCTGCTTACTTGTGATGTTTGGGGGGGAAATAAATGCCCTTTTACGGCGCTTACTGAGAGGACAAAACTTTCTTATCCGAACGATTGTTTTCGTTCTCATAAATGCGTTTGGTTACGGATTAATCATCGTAAAAGCAACACCTTACGTAACTCGGACATTAAAAACCTTAGAGCCGGGCATGATGTTGGTTGTGATTGTGATTAGTTTTGTGATAATCGGCTCATGGGCACAAAGAAACCGGCAGATCTAGTGAGAAATATTTTTCAGCGACAAAGTGCTTTAAAGCGTTCATTGTTATTGTTAGCAAAAACACTGCCGCTCGCACTTCTAACAATCATACTGACTGTGATAGGGATTGACCGTTGGGTTTCTTATCAGACGGATGCAGAGATCTTTACCAGTGAAGATCAGGTTAACCAGTTTGATGTTGCTGTCGTTCTAGGCACAAGTAAGTATCTAGGACGTACACTAAACGAGTACTATAGCCACAGAATTGATGCAGCTATTGAGTTATTTCAACAAGACAAAGTCACGAACTTCTTACTAAGTGGTGACAATGCGCATCGCTCTTACAATGAGCCATGGACAATGAAGCGTGATTTACTCCGTGCTGAAGTGCCTGAAGATCGCATCTATTTAGATTATGCAGGATTTAGAACATTAGATTCGATTGTCCGAGCTAAAGAAATTTTCGACACTGATAACTTTTTAATCATCTCTCAAAAGTTTCACTGCGAACGCGCGTTGTTCATTGCAAAACATCACAACATTAACGCCAGTTGCTTTGCTGTGCCGGGCCCAACCAATCCTGGATATAAAGTCCGACTCAGAGAAGTATTTGCTCGTACTAAGGCTTTCTTAGACCTTTATGTTCTCGATGCCAAACCCAAATTCCTTGGGCCTAAAGAACCCATTATAAAAGTGCTAGAAGAAAACCCTGAAATTGAGGATTTAGAAGCTAATCTAACCGACTAACTTCTACGCAATTTCGACCATTCCGTTTCGCTCGGTATAGCGCTTCATCTGCGCGAGCTAATAGCGCAGAAGAATGTTCATTCCCTAGTTGGGCGACACCAAGGCTCGATGTCATTCGCTGACCATGAACCCACAAATGCCCTTCAATCGTCATACGAATTTTTTCTGCCAGTAGTTCCGCATCTAATAGATCAAGCGAAGGACAAAAAGCAATAAACTCCTCTCCCCCCCAGCGGACCAGCCAGTGATTTTCATGCAGAACACTCATTACCATCATGGTAAATTCACGCAGAATGTCATCTCCCATGCTATGGCCATACTGATCATTAATCGTCTTAAAATGGTCAATATCAATGTAGATAACAGAAAGCGGCTTTCGAGCATTCTCTCCACTTTCATAATTTTTTGCTAGCCAATCGCGTGACGATTCATTGCACCTGTTAATGCATCTCGGTGTGCAAGTTCTGCAAATTGAATATTTTGGGCTTTCAATGCTCGGTTGAGTTTTTTAAGTTTTAACTGGCGTGTCTGTGCATCAACAATGAGCTTCTGACTACGGCGGATCTCAAACACACTGTACAAAAGACCTAAAATAACCCAAACAAAAAGCAACCCCATAAAGAGATCTTCACCTTCTACATATGAGCCAACAAGCTCTATGTTATTGATTGTCATTCGATAGTGGCCGAGTGGTAGAGATGAGCCTGTTGCAAATTCAATACGATTCACGTTACCCATTTCTGGTGCAGAATGCTCAATGGAAATATCGTTATCCACGAGCCACCATGTCATGACCTGAAGGTTTTTAAGGGGTATTGAGGTGCCTTTTTTATCAACACCTGGATGGTATTCTAACCCATTATATTTATGGGTATATTCATTGTCCGGAATCGAATAAGCGGCATTGTAATTTCGAAGGTAGAATCGCATTCTCGGTTCAGAATCATTATCTAAGTTGTGAAAATCGATATCCAGTTTAATTGTATGGTAGTTTGAAAAATCAATACCAACGGTTGGATCTTCCCGATCAACAACAATAGAGACACCACAATATGGCCAAGGATAATCGCTCTCTTTAAGCTCGCACTCTAATATTGCTGTTTTCCCATCAATACTTATGGATGAAGTAGACAGACCGTTCTGTACCTGATCATTGGTGGGTAGAAACGCAAAATGTTCAGGCATAACTTTGTAAACACGTTGGTCACCATAAACGCGGTAGAGCTGAACGATAAGAATGGTGAATATACCTAAAATAAATACGGCTTTATGGATAACTCTCAAACGCGAAGACCTTGTTCAAAACTCATATGAGTTACGGATTACTGAAAACGGTTAAGATTGTCATTTTACAACCTTAGTGCCAAATTTTAACTGAAATATCATTCTGTATGATAGAAATTTTCGACCTATATCAACTGATGATTAAAAGTCGTGCAAAATCGTCTCTCTTTATTGCGCAATTTAAAACTAATCGCTTCTTAGCCTTGTAAACTCTAGCTTTCAGCCTTTTTTCTATCAAGAATCTCACTAAGTTTTATAAATTCATCACACGATAACTCAGTTAAGTTGTTGTACTAACGCTATATTTTTATTATCGATTCTTGCAGCTTGCATATAAACTTTAGTACCAATGCAAAACCCATTCACCAAACAAATGTAATGCAGAGCAAGTACCTGACAAAGCTATGCTTTCTAAGTAATTGAAGTCTGCTAAACTGCTAGCTAAAAATAGCCACCTGATGGCTGAAAATAACGAAAATGAGCACTGTCATGTCTTTAATTTTGAAAGGCACGCTTAGTAAAATGCGTGCATCATTGGACGACGAAGTCCACTACCATCTTCCTGTAGGCGATAAACTTGTCGACCTTAAACCCTACATTGGAAAACGCCTTACTCTCACTCATACTGGCAACATCTTTTGTTGCTCTTGTGGAAAAAAAACCAAGAAAAGCTATTCGCAAGGGCACTGTTTTGTTTGCATGAAAAAGCTTGCTAGCTGCGACATGTGTATTATGAAACCCGAAACCTGCCACTACGAACAAGGGACATGTCGTGAGCCACAATGGGGAGAAGAGAACTGCATGGTTGATCACTATGTCTACCTGTCTAATACCTCCAGTCTTAAGGTTGGCATCACCCGCCACACTCAGATCCCAACTCGCTGGATAGATCAAGGAGCCACGCAGGGCCTGCCAATTTTCAAAGTAAAAACCCGCTACATATCAGGCCTTATTGAAGTTGAACTGGCGAAGCACATTGCCGATAAAACCAATTGGCGCACGTTATTGAAAGGTGACGGAGAGCCAATGGCATTAGAACAAAGATTTGCCGAACTGTATCCGTTAGTTCAAGACAAAGTAGCGGCTATCAAACAACAATTTGGTGATGACGCTGTTGAAGTCTTACATGAAAATATTACTGCCATTCGCTACCCAGTAGAGCAGCACCCAACTAAAATCGTTTCGCACAATTTTGATAAAAACCCCGAGGTTTCGGGAATAGTCCAAGGGATCAAAGGGCAATACCTAATCTTCGATAATGGTGTCATTAACGTCAGAAAATTCACCTCATATGAAGTTGAATTTTCTGAGTAACGGTATAAACCAATATTCAGAAGCCCATCTGTCACCGGATGGGCTTTTCTTCTATTTTTGGTTAAGAATTTCCTTCATCACGTCAAACAAAGTATCCACTTCATCCAGCGTGTTATAATGCATGAAACCAATTCGCAGCACACCACCACTTTCTTCTAACCCAAGTTGACGCACTAAACCCAGCGCATAAAAGTGGCCATTCCATGTGCAAATATTGCGCTCTCCAAGCCTCTTAGCAATTTCTGCCGTTGAATACTCATCGAAGGTCAGCGCAAACGTAGGTGTTCGTAACTCACTATGCGCTTGAACTCTCCCCCATAAATGTACTCCCTGTAATTCACTAAGCTTTGATAGAAAATAGTCAGTTAATGCTGTTTCATGTTGAGAAAAATCAAAATAAGAAGCCACGAGCTTCTCACGAAGTGAAGCATCTTGTTTTCCCCATTGGGCAAGATATTTGATCGCAGCAATCACACCAGCTAACCCTTCAAAGCTCTGGGTACCTGTCTCAAACCGCCCTGGCCCTTGTTCAGTCGCCGGCTCAACTTTATAAGGACGTAATGTTTGTAACCACTTTGGTGCGACATAGGCAATACCAACATGTGGGCCAAAAAATTTGTACGCAGAACACACAAGAAAGTCACAGCCTAATTTTTGCACGTCAACCAGATGATGGGGAGCGTAATGCACTGCATCGAGATAAACCATTGCCCCAACACCATGTGCAGCTTCAATAATTCTCTCAACATCTACAATCGATCCTGTGGTGTTCGAAGCCAACGTGACCGCCACTAACTTGGTGTTGGTATTAATAAGATTCAACAGGTGTTCGACATCCAAAGAGCAATCACTTTCTTTGACCTGTGCAACTCGAATCTTTGCTGATTTATCATTTGCGGCCTGCTGCCAACTGGAAACGTTTGAGTAATGATCCAATGCTGTTACAACAATTTCATCAGCTGAGTTCCAATCTCGACTTATTGCACGACTTAACTGAAACGTCAAAGAGGTCATATTCGGACCAAAAACAATATTGTCTGGTGATTCTGCATTCACAAACGTAGCCGCATATTGACGTGCATCCTGCATCAGCTCGGTAGTAAGTCGACTAGAAAAAAAATGACCACCTAAATTTGAGTTGTAATAACCAAGGTACGATGTCATCGCTTCCAGTACGCTCTCTGGTACCTGCGATCCACCAGGCCCATCTAAAAAAATGACGGGTAAATGATTGTGAGTTTGCTTAAGCGCTGGAAATTGTGCTCGAACTGAATTAGGAGTGAAGTTCATTCTCGGTTCCCTTTGCTGTCAATACAAACACGTCCATATAGCCTTCTTCACCTTGAATGACTGAGCGAATGGGTTGAGCGTTGTGCCAAAGTTTATTATCAGCAAGCATGGCGACTTCACCATTTTGCAGCACTTTGCGAAAAAACGGCGCTTCATTGAAACTGCTGTACAACATGATGTCGCCACCTTCAATATTATGTCGACCCATGCCTACCAAAGCGATGTGTTTAAAGCCATCTTGATGGACCCCTTCAGGCGCGACTTGAGTCTGTTCATAAACGGCTGAAATTCGAATCTGATGTATCTCAATTTCTTGTCCATCTTGGAGATGGTTTGTCGCCGCAAACATCGTACAAATTTCTTGCATACCTTCACTGAGCAATGTGGAGTCTTCGATAGGCTGAAACTGTCGAATTATATTTCCCTGAAAGCGATTGATCTCACCCGTCTGCATAAACTCGTTTTTATTCAAATCAACAACCTTCCCCTCATAAAGCGCGACAACCGAATAGCGTCGTAAACGATAAGCTCCGTCTGCATGTTCGGTATGGGGAAGTTTGGTAAAAGAAGGCGCAAGTTCCGCTATCGTACTTTCACTAAGCTTCATAAGTTGCAAGGTTGTTTCCTGATTATTTAGCATCACCATCTCCTTGAAAAATGCACACGATTGATTGTTTTTAACAATTCATTCACAATCATTATTTGCGCATTTATTTGGCATTTACAATGATATCTAGTGTTTAAATCCATCAAAAATGAAAATATAGTAAGTAATACCAAGAATTGTTGCTTTCCAAGTTTATAATTTTAGTTTGCAAAATGAATGGTATTAAAAATCAGACAACTTCACTACCAAGAGAAAAAAGATGATACTTTTCATAAAGTTGTATTATGAGTAGCTATAAAGACGTAATCGTTTACGTTCTAATCTATAACCAATTAATACACTGTTCCCACTTGCCTCCTCTTTAACTAACCCCATATATTCCATACAATCGAATTAGAATTTTTTAATGCGTCACCGCTAATGGAGCACAAATGAGCGACGTTAAACATTGTAAGTTACTTATATTAGGATCTGGACCTGCTGGTTATACCGCCGCTGTCTATGCTGCACGTGCCAACCTGCAACCAGTTTTGGTTACTGGGATGCAACAAGGTGGCCAGCTAACAACAACGACAGAAGTGGAAAACTGGCCAGGCGATCCTGAAGGACTTACTGGACCGGGGTTAATGGACCGCATGAAAGAGCATGCTGAACGTTTTGAAACCGAGATGATTTTCGACCATATCAACGAAGTTGATTTCAGCCAACGTCCATTCCGTCTTAAAGGTGATAGCAGTGAATACACTTGTGATGCTTTAATCATCTCAACGGGTGCTTCGGCGAAATACCTCGGTTTAGCGTCGGAAGAAGCCTTTAAGGGTCGTGGTGTGTCAGCATGTGCAACCTGTGATGGTTTCTTCTACCGCAACCAAAAAGTCGCAGTTGTGGGTGGTGGTAATACCGCAGTAGAAGAAGCGCTTTACTTATCAAACATTGCTTCTGAAGTTCATCTGGTCCACCGTCGTGACTCTTTCCGCGCTGAAAAAATCTTGGTGAAACGCCTGATGGATAAAGTGGAAAACGGCAACATTATTCTCCATACGGATCGGACCCTAGAGGAAGTGGTCGGTGATGATATGGGCGTAACTGGAGTTCGAATTAAAGACACTCAAAGTGACGCAATTGAACAACTAGATGTGATGGGCGCATTTATTGCTATCGGCCACCAGCCAAACACGGCGATCTTCGAAGGCCAACTGGATATGAATAACGGCTATATTTTAGTCCAGTCTGGGCTTGAAGGTAATGCAACGCAAACCAGTATTCCGGGCATTTTCGCAGCTGGTGATGTCATGGATCATAATTATCGCCAAGCAATCACTTCTGCGGGTACAGGTTGTATGGCTGCATTAGATGCAGAGCGCTTTCTTGATGCATTAGACGATTAAAAAAGAAAAGTTATTTTACTCGTCGACTTTTAAAGCCCTGTGGTATTCCCGCAGGGCTTTCTTTTGTATAATGCCGCGCTCAACATCAAAAAAATAATTCTCATTTAAGCCTTCATAATGGATAAAAAGAAACAGCGCAGCTTGAATAAATGGCTCAAGCAGCAAAGTAAGTTAGCCAAAAAATGGTTGATGGTTGCTGTTGGCCTTGGCGTACTTTCAAGCATATTCTTGCTGGCTCAAGCCGCTTTGCTCGCCACCATTCTGCATCAACTGATCATCGAACAGGTCGATAAGTATGAACTGCTACCCTATTTTGCAGCCCTTGCTGTCACGATAGCCCTCCGGGCATTGTGCTCTTGGGGCAGAGAGATCGCGGGGTTCCGTTGTGGCGAGCAAATCCGGATCTACATCCGGCAGTTAATTCTAGATAAGCTGCGTGACCTAGGGCCTGCATACATCAAAGGTAAGCCAGCTGGCTCGTGGGCAACACTGCTCTTAGAACAAGTAGAAGACATGCATGACTTCTTTGCACGCTACCTACCTCAGATGTCGCTCTCTGTATTGGTACCTTTTGTCATTTTGATTGTCGTGTTTCCAATAAACTGGGCAGCTGGCCTAATTTTCTTATTAACAGCCCCCCTCGTTCCCCTATTTATGGCTTTAGTTGGAATGAAAGCCGCTGATGCCAACCGAAAAAACTTTAAAGCGCTACAGCGTCTATCGGGTCATTTTTACGATCGCTTACAATCGATGACCACCATTCGACTATTCGACCGAACAAAAGCAGAAACTGAGGTGATGCGTGGCACTTCTGAAGTATTTCGAAGCCGAACAATGGATGTGTTAAAAATCGCATTTCTGTCCTCCGCTGTATTAGAATTCTTTACTTCCATCTCCATCGCTTTAACGGCGGTGTATTTTGGTTTTGCTTTCATCGGAGAACTGAATTTTGGTGATTATGGCCTCGGTGTAACACTCTTTTCCGGTTTGTTCATTTTGGTATTAGCGCCGGAGTTTTATCAACCACTAAGGGATCTTGGCACTTTCTATCATGCTAAGCAGCAAGCTGTTGGCGCTGCCGAAAGCATTGTTGAGTTTTTAGAAACTGACGTCAGTACTGTACGCAGTGGAGATACCCCTCTTCCAAACCCAGCTCAAATTGAAATTTCCGCTGTTGATCTGGAGGTGTTTAGCCCAGAAGGAACCCTGTTGGTTGGGCCTATTTCTTTTACTATTCATGCAAACCAAACTACAGCACTTGTCGGCCCAAGTGGCGCAGGCAAGACTAGTTTAATCAATACCATCCTTGGTTTTTTACCATATCAAGGCTCATTAAAGATCAATGGAATTGAACGCAGCAACTTGAATTTAGATGATTGGCGCCAGCACATCAGTTGGGTTGGACAAAACCCACTCCTGTTGCACGGAACCATTCGTGACAATATTACGCTCGGTCAGACTGAGGTCTCCGATTCACGTATCCAAGAAGTATTAGCCAATTCTTTCGCCAACGAATTCGTGGAAAAGCATGGTTTAGATTATGTGATTTCTGATCGCTCAGGCGGATTGTCCGTCGGTCAAGCACAGCGGTTAGCCTTAGCTCGGGCCATGGTACAAAATGGTCAATTCTGGTTACTGGACGAGCCAACGGCCAGTCTTGATGCTCGTAGTGAAAAATTAGTCATGCAAGGGCTTAATGAACAGATAACCAATAAAACAGCATTAATGGTGACTCACCAACTCGCTCCGCTGCAAAATGTTGAACAAATACTGGTTATGCAAGACGGGCAACTGGTGCAATCAGGTCAATTCACACAACTCGAAGCGACAGAAGGATTGTTCCAACAAATGCTTAAAGCAAACCATGCATTGACCCATTCAAATAAGGGGAACCTAGATGCGTGATTTACTCCCTTATCTAAAGCTTTATAAAAAACACTGGTTTGGCTTATCGCTTGGTATGCTATTAGCTCTACTAACATTGCTTGCTTCCTTTGGGCTGCTAACTCTATCGGGCTGGTTCTTATCTGCCGCAGCCGTTGCAGGCCTCACCATTGCGCGAGAAACCTTTAATTATATGCTTCCCGGAGCCTTTGTACGGGGCTTCGCTATGGGCCGTACTGCCGGGCGCTGGGGTGAACGTGTTGTCAGCCACAATGCGACCTTTAAGTTGTTGACTGATTTACGTATTTTCTTCTTCTCTAAACTCGCTCCACTGATCCCGGGTCGCGTATCGAATTTACGTGATGCCGACTTGCTCAATCGATTGGTTGCTGATATCGATGCCATGGATCATGTTTATTTGCGGCTTATTAATCCGATGGTCGTGGGTACACTCACAATTGCTATAGTGACCGCAATTTTATGTTGGTTTGATACTCAGCTAGGTTTAACACTTGGTGCAATCTTGCTTGTGCTGCTTATTTTGTGGCCAATTCTGTTTTACAAGCTGGGCAAACGAAACGGAGCCGAACTAACACAGCACAAAGCACAAATGCGCATCAGTACGCTCGATTGGTTGCAAGGTTATAGTGAATTGACCTTATTCGGCGCAGAAAAACGCTATCGCAATGCAATCATTTCTGCTCAAGGCAAGCTACTCAAAAATCAGCATATCAACGCTCATTTTTCTGGCTTGGCACAAGCATTATTGATGTTGGCGAATGGGTGGACCTTAGTCCTTATACTTTGGCTAGCAGCTGATGGTGTCGGTGGCAACCAACCTGATCCGCTTATTGCGCTATTTGCCTTCGCGACAATGGCAACCGTCGAACTCCTTATGCCAATTGCCGGTGCATTTCAGCATTTAGGACAAACTCTAACATCCGCAAGGCGCTTAAACGAAGTGATCCTCGCTGAACCTGATGTGGTATTTCCTCAACAAGATGTAACGCATGATCAGAACTTCTCGATTCGCTACAACAATATTTCTTTCCATTATCCGGATAATGAACAGCAAGTGGTCAAAAACCTTTCGCTTGAAGTTCCAGCGAAGCATCGAGTTGCTATCGTCGGTCAAACTGGCTCAGGTAAATCCACACTACTGCAACTGTTGACGCGTTATTGGGATGTTCAGCACGGCTCGATAGAGATAGCAGGTCAACCGCTCCAACAATGGAGTGAAAGTCAGCTTCGCCAAGCCATCAGTGTGGTCAGCCAACGGGTTGATATTTTGAATGGCACATTAAGAGACAACCTTTTGATGGCTAAACCGGATGCTGATGATGAAAAGCTCTCTGCTGTTTTAGTTCAAGTTGGGCTTGAAAAGCTGCTTCAAGATCAGGGGTTAGACACTTGGATGGGTGATGGTGGCCGACAGCTTTCTGGTGGTGAAAAGCGCCGCGTCGGAATTGCCCGAGCATTACTCCATAATGCTCCGATTTTGTTACTTGATGAACCGACTGAAGGTTTGGATAAACAAACTGAGCAACAGATCATGCAATTGTTTGAAGCGCATTTTACAGACAAAACCGTGGTCTTTATTACTCATCGATTGGTTGATTTGGATAAGATGGACAGTATTTGCTTACTGGAGCAAGGTGAAGTGGTTGAGCATGGCTCGCACGAAGATTTGCTGAATAAACAAGGGCGATACTACCAATTAAACCAAACCCTTTAGTTCATGCCACCATTTATTGATGGGGTATCATCAACAAAAAAGCAGCCAATTGGCTGCTTTTTTTAATTCTGCTTATCTTATCGCTGCTTATTGCGGCGACCTTGTTCACCAGCGCCTTTCTTCGGCTTACGGCGTGCTGGGTTATTACTTCTACCAGGGTTATTTACACGCTCTTCATGACGTTTAACAGCACGACGAATCTTCTGACTACGTGAACGTTCACGCTGACGAGAAGTATTGGCCTTATTCTGATCAACCAAGGTTTCTTTCTCTGCACGAAGTTCTACTAACTCACGAAGGTAGTTCACTTCTTTCAGATCGAGCTCCATCCATCCGCCACGAGGTAGCTTTTTATCAAGATAAATATCACCGTAACGAACACGTTTCAAACGGCTCACCGTACATTCTTGAGATTCCCAAAGGCGACGAACCTCGCGGTTACGACCTTCGTTGATCACAACATAGAATGTATGGTTCATGCCCTCACCACCGGCATACACAACATCTTCAAATCGTGCCATGCCATCTTCGAGCTCAACCCCACGAACCACGTTTTTCACTTTCTGTTCGTTAACTTCACCAAAGACGCGAACTAGATATTCACGTTCAACTTGGCGGCTTGGGTGCATCAGTCGGTTAGCTAGCTCACCGTCAGTGGTAAACAGAAGTAAACCCGAGGTGTTTGCGTCCAGACGACCAACAGAAATCCAACGAGAACCACGGATTTTCGGCAAACGATCAAATACAGTACGACGACCTTCTGGATCATGGCGAGTACAAAGCTCACCTTCCGGCTTGTAGTAAGCCAGAACTCGACAAATCACTTCCTCTTGTGCTTTCACAGAGACGGTGTGACCGTCAATACGCACGATGGCGTTGTCATCTTCCAGTCTCTCTCCGAGCTTCGCAACAATACCATTGACGCTGACTCGGCCAGCTTTAATCAAAGCTTCCAATTCACGACGAGAGCCATGGCCAGCTCGAGCGAGTACTTTCTGTAATTTTTCGTTCATTTAATTACCTATGTGTCGTCTTCTCAGACGTCGATGGAGCATTTATCCGGCATGCGGACAAACAAAAAGTGCGACCCAAAAATCGCGGTCGCACATTATCGCAAAACTTGTTAGATAAATCACCAAATTTTGACTACTCAAATGGCGCTGGCTCTCCGGCACCAATACGGGCAATAACAGGCTCACCATCACTGAAATCGACAACTGTTGTCGGCTGCTCCCCGAGATAACCACCGTTAAGAATACAGTCAACCGCATGCTCTAGCTTATCGCGGATATCTTCAGGATCTGATTCAGTAATGTCATTACCAGGCAGGATCAATGATGTCGACATCATTGGCTCACCCAAGGCTTCAAGTAGATCCAGTGCAATACGGTTGTCAGGAACACGAATACCGATAGTTTTTCGCTTCGAGTTCATCAGTCGACGTGGAACTTCTTTAGTGCCTTTAAAAATAAAGGTATATGGACCCGGCGTATTGTTTTTCAACAAACGAAAAGCGGCGTTATCGACACGGGCATAAAGCGACAGCTCTGATAAATCACGACACAACAGCGTAAAGTTGTGTTTCTCATCTAATCGGCGGATTTGGCAAATACGTTCAAGTGCCTGTTTATTCTCCAACTGACAGCCCAATGCATACCCTGAATCAGTTGGATAAACGACGACGCCACCGTTACGAATGATTGCTACTGCTTGAGAGATCAAGCGAGCCTGCGGGTTTTCTGGGTGAACGTAAAAAAACTGGCTCATTGTAATTCCTCATTATCGAGTCTCTCGACTCTATACTTGTGGGGATGGTTCCGTTGAACATGGTTCAGGTTCAATTCCCCAATCTTTCCAAACTGGTTCCACACCGGATGGTAACCAGAGGTTTCTTCCCAACTCCATCCAAGGGGATGGGTAATGAAAGTCGCTACCTTGAGAAGCTAATAGTTTGTATTGTATCGCATAATCAGCAAGGTTGCGTCTTTCTTGTTGACCTTGTTGTGGTTGAGCGACTTCCATTGCATCGCCACCCGCCTCGACAAAGGCCGTAATTAAACGTTTTATCCATTTGGCGGTTAAATCGTAACGCCCAGGATGTGCCAGCACAGCTTGACCACCAGCGGCGTGAATGGCGCTAACCGCATCGGACATTGAGCACCAGTTAGGTGGTACGTAACCCGGATTATTGCGAGTTAAATATTTCTTGAACACTTGTTGCATGGTTTTAGCGTACTGATTATCCACCAACCATTTCGCAAAGTGAGCACGAGTGATCGGTGCTTCTCCAGCTATCAGTTTCACTTCTTCCAAGACACCGTCACGGGTCGCTTTGCTCAATCGATGTGCGATGAGCTCTGCCCGCGATTCGCGATGCTGCTTTTGTTGATCAATGAGACGATTCAGCTCTACTGAGTTCGGGTCAATATTTAACCCAACAATGTGTATATCTTTATTTTGCCATACGGTTGAAATCTCGATCCCGTTGATTAGAACCAATGGCAGTTCTTGTTCGCAAATATAATGGCGAGCAGGCTCTAACGCGTCCACTGTATCGTGATCGGTGATCGCTAATACATCCAGTTTAAAGCTCATCGCGCGCTCGATTAATTCCTGAGGCGATAAACGACCATCGGATGCCGTTGTATGGCTATGTAAATCTATTCTCATATTTTTAGTCTAAAGAGTTGACTTTTAATCTCCGAACTAGTTAACTAGTACGCAATTACAAGGCAATTTGTTAAGGCTCACTATGTTACAAGAATTTAACCAACAGCAGAAAGCAAAAATCACTGCACAATGTGCAGAGATGAGCTGGTGGCGCACTTGGTCAAGTTCCTGGTGGGCTCACGTGTACTTTTAGTTTATCGCTGACTAAACAAAAAAAGACATCACCAAGCCCGCTACCAAAGCGGGCTTTTTTATTTTGTCGTACATATCACATTCAACCGGTTAAACAATCATCAGTTAAGCGCAGTTCCAGATTGGGTGAACGTTTTCTTTATGCGAGTATGTACGGTAGGAAGATTGAAAAGATTAAAAGGAGGTCTTGTGAACAAGGCCATTGAAATCAAAAAGCTAGGAAAGATTGAACTGATCAATACGTCGGTGCCATACAGCCCCGATCCTACTCAGCTTTTTCACTCATTATGTGAAAACAAAACCGACAGCTTGCTGCTTGAATCGGCGGAGATTGATTCTAAACAAAACTTAAAAAGCTTACTGATCGTCGATTCAGCAGTGCGTATTGTTTGTTATGGTCACACCGTTACCATGACGGCACTAACAGAAAATGGCACGCAGTTGCTCATCCATCTTAGCGACAATATTCGTGATGATATTCCACTGCAGTTTGATGGCTCCACCCTCACACTAGAATTCGCTTCACCTTGCGATACGCTCGACGAAGACTCCCGCCTCCGCGAAGCTTCATCATTCGATGCGTTAAGGTTGATCCAACATAGCTTTGATCTTACTGGATTACACAAGCATGCGATTTTCCTAGGTGGTCTATTTGCATACGATTTAGTAGCAAATTTTGAACCGCTTGGTGATGCACAAGCCGATAACCAATGTCCGGATTACGTCTTTTACGTTGCAGAAACCTTGTTGGTTGTCGACCATCAAACCCAATCTTGTCAGCTTCAAGCAACCCTATTTACCGATACGTCTCAGAAAAGCACGCTTGAAGCACGCATTGCTGATATTGCTCAGCAATGCGCTAGCCCTAAAGCTCTACCTGACGCTAAGAAACTGAGCGATGTGCCACTTACAACTAACATCTCTGATCCTGAGTTTTGCAATATCGTTGAGGATTTAAAGCAGTTTGTTGTCAAAGGTGATGTATTTCAGGTTGTACCGTCAAGACGCTTTACACTGCCATGCCCTTCACCATTGTCCGCATACAAAGCACTTAAACAAAGTAACCCAAGCCCTTATATGTTCTATATGCAGGATGAGTTATTTACTTTGTTCGGAGCCTCTCCGGAAAGTGCACTGAAATATGAAACGGATACGAACCAAGTTGAAATTTATCCGATTGCAGGAACCCGTCGTCGTGGGAAGCATCCTAATGGGGAAATTAACTTTGACCTCGATAGCCGCATTGAATTAGAGCTAAGAACCGATAAAAAAGAAAATGCAGAGCACATGATGCTGGTCGATCTTGCCCGTAATGATGTGGCTCGTATTTCAGCTGCGGGTACTCGCCATGTGGCTGATCTACTCAAAGTCGACCGCTACAGCCACGTGATGCACCTAGTGTCGCGAGTTGTCGGTCAGTTACGTGACGATTTAGATGCGCTTCACGCCTACCAAGCATGCATGAATATGGGCACGCTTACTGGCGCACCAAAAATTCGCGCAATGCAATTAATTCGAGACGTTGAAGGTGTGCGTCGTGGCAGCTATGGTGGCGCAGTCGGTTACTTAACCGGAGAAGGGACGCTCGACACGTGTATCGTTATACGTTCTGCTTATGTTGAAAATGGCATTGCTCAAGTCCAAGCAGGTGCAGGTGTTGTCTTCGATTCTGAACCGCAAGCTGAAGCAGACGAAACTCGTGGCAAAGCACAAGCGGTTATCTCAGCTATTCAAGCCGCTCATAAGGAGTAATCGACATGGCGAACATTGTATTTATCGATAACTTCGACTCATTTACCTATAACTTGGTCGACCAGTTCCGTGCATTAGGTCACCATGTCACGATTTATCGCAATAGTATTGCCGCAGAAAGCATTGAGACGGCGGTTTCACAACTTGAAAACCCAGTGGTTCTCCTTTCTCCCGGACCTGGTGCTCCATCAGACGCCGGTTCTATGCCAGAAATCATCCGACGTCTAAAAGGCAAAGTGCCTATGATTGGTATTTGCCTTGGACACCAAGCCATTGTGGAAGCTTACGGAGGTAAAGTTGCTGGCGCAGGTGAAATCATTCATGGAAAAGTATCTATGATGGCGCATCAAAGCCATCCTACTTATCAGGGGCTGCCTTCTCCTCTTGCTATCGCTAGATACCATTCACTTGTTGCCACTCAAGTTCCGAGTTCTTTGACCATTACTGCCGAAGTAGACGGCTTGGTGATGTCAGTGGTACAAGAAGAAGACAAAGTCTGTGGTTTTCAATTCCATCCGGAATCTATCATGACGACATACGGAGCGACGTTACTCACGAATGCGATTGATTGGGCACTAGGCAAGAAAGGACAACAATAAGGAACGATATCATGGAACAGATTATTAATAAGCTTTATGACCAACAATCACTGACTCAAGAAGAAAGCCAACAACTATTTGACGTAATTATTCGTGGTGAGCTTGACCCAATTTTAATGGCGTCTGCACTTACGGCCCTAAAAATTAAAGGGGAAACGCCAGATGAGATTGCTGGTGCAGCGAAAGCACTATTGGCTAACGCAAATCCATTTCCTCGTCCAGACTACGACTTCGCTGACATTGTAGGAACAGGAGGCGATGGTCATAACACCATCAACATTTCGACAACCGCCGCTTTCGTGGCTGCCGCTTGTGGCTTAAAAGTCGCAAAACACGGTAACCGTAGTGTATCCAGTAAATCGGGCTCATCTGATTTACTGGACTCATTCGGTATCAACTTGGCAATGAGCGCAGAAGATACCCGCAGTGCGGTAGATAAACTTGGGGTCGCTTTCCTGTTTGCTCCTCAGTATCACGGTGGTGTTCGCCATGCCATGCCAGTTCGTCAAACAATGAAAACTCGCACCATCTTTAATATTTTGGGGCCATTGATTAACCCTGCTCGCCCAAATATCGAGCTAATGGGTGTTTACAGCGAAGAGCTGGTACGCCCAATTGCTGAAACCATGCTTCAAATGGGCATGAAGAGAGCGGCCGTTGTTCATGGTAGCGGGCTAGATGAAGTGGCGATTCACGGCAAAACAACCGTCGCTGAAATAAAAGATGGCCAGATCACCGAATATACCCTAACCCCTGCTGATTTTGGTGTTAACGAGCATCCATTAGATGCAATTAAAGGTGGCGACCCGGAAGAAAACAAAGCCATCATCACGAATATCCTGACCGGTAAAGGGACTGAAGCCCAACTTGGCGCAGTGGCAGTCAATGTCGCACTTTTAATGCGTCTATTTGGCCACGAAGATTTGAAAGCCAATACAAAGCTAGCGATTGATGCTATGAACTCTGGTAAGGCATATGAGCTGGTGAAACAACTCGCCCAACATGCGTAGTTAGCAACGCTCTACAAACAAGGTAGAAAAATGACTCAGACACAAGATAAATTATCCGACCATGTTTCTGTCAATGAAGCACAGATGGCCGAAGTATTGGCAAAAATTGTTCGCGATAAATACCAATGGGTAGCGCAGCGAAAAAAAAGCCAACCGTTAGACAGTTTTCAACAAACCATCGAGCCTTCTGATCGCGATTTCTATGCTGCACTCAATACCGGAAAAACCGCATTTATTACTGAGTGTAAAAAAGCATCGCCTTCCAAAGGCCTCATTCGTGCTGACTTCGATTTGGATTACATTGCCTCTGTCTACAATAACCATGCGAACGCAATTTCTGTACTAACCGACGAAAAGTACTTTCAAGGTAGTTTCGATTTTCTGCCTCAGGTTCGCAAGCAAGTAAAGCAGCCCGTTCTATGCAAAGACTTTATGGTCGATACCTATCAGGTTTACCTTGCGCGCCATTACTCTGCTGATGCAATTTTACTCATGTTATCGGTACTCAATGATGAAGAGTACCAAGCACTCGCAGAGGTCGCTCACAGCTTGAATATGGGCATTTTGACTGAAGTCAGCAATGAGGAAGAGCTGCACCGCGCTGTCAAATTGAACGCAAAAGTGATTGGTATCAATAACCGTAACTTACGGGATCTCTCAACCGACCTGAATCGCACCAAAGAGCTCGCACCAACCATCCGAGAACTCGCACCAAACGCAACGATCATTTCGGAGTCTGGTATCTACACACACCAGCAAGTCCGAGATCTAGCCGCTTATGCGGATGGATTTTTGATTGGGAGTTCTTTGATGGCAGAAGACAACTTAGAGCTCGCGGTTAGGAAAGTAACACTCGGTGAAAACAAAGTCTGTGGGCTGACACATCCTGATGATGCGGCTAAAGCTTATCAAGCTGGTGCAGTATTTGGTGGACTTATCTTTGTCGAGCAATCAAAACGTGCCATCGACCTTGAACATGCCCGCTTGGTGATGAGCGGAGCACCATTGAACTTTGTTGGTGTTTTCCAAAACCACGACTTAGATTTCATCTTAACCAGAGTGAACGAGTTGGGATTAAAAGCGGTTCAACTGCACGGAACGGAAGATCAAACTTTTGTAACTACCCTCGCCGCTCAATTGCCTAGCGGAGTGGAAGTTTGGAAAGCTTACGGCGTAACGGATACTGTCCCTGAATTAATCGGTGTCGATATTGATCGCCACCTACTCGATACCAAAGTAGGCACTCAAACTGGCGGTACGGGTTTGGTATTTGATTGGTCGCTGATAGCCGACCCATCAAAAGTTATGCTCGCCGGAGGCATCAACCCTTTCAATGCACAAAAAGCATCACAACAAGGTTGCCTAGGACTTGATCTAAACTCTGGCGTAGAGAACTCGCCTGGGAAAAAAGACAAAGAAAAGCTTGAGCAAACTTTTGCCGCTATCCGCAACTACTAGTTACGAATGATTAAGACAAATTTTTCTGAGATGACATTCATCTCATACTGAAACAAGGAATTAAAAATGGCTAAATTGGATGCCTACTTTGGCGAATACGGTGGTCAATACGTACCACAAATTTTAGTCCCAGCACTAGAGCAACTGGAACAAGCCTTTATTGATGCTCAGGAAGACCCAGATTTTCGCAGCGAATTCATGAGTTTATTGCAAGAATATGCAGGCCGCCCAACCGCACTGACATTAACGCGTAACCTCACTAAAGGTACAAAAACCAAACTGTACCTTAAGCGTGAAGACCTGCTTCATGGTGGAGCCCACAAAACAAACCAAGTTCTTGGTCAAGCTCTACTTGCCAAGCGCATGGGCAAAAATGAGATCATCGCTGAGACAGGCGCTGGTCAACATGGCGTTGCAACCGCACTCGCTTGTGCCCTACTTGGCTTAAAATGCCGCGTATACATGGGAGCAAAAGATGTCGAGCGCCAAAGTCCAAATGTCTTTCGTATGAAGCTGATGGGAGCTGAAGTTATACCAGTTCATTCAGGTTCAGCGACCTTAAAAGATGCCTGTAACGAAGCACTACGCGACTGGTCTGCAACTTATGAAGATGCACACTATTTGCTAGGAACAGCAGCAGGTCCTCACCCATTCCCAACCATTGTTCGTGAATTCCAACGAATGATAGGTGAAGAAACAAAAAATCAGATCCTTGCCCGCGAAGGACGTTTACCTGATGCTATCATCGCTTGCGTTGGCGGTGGTTCAAATGCAATCGGTATGTTTGCTGATTTTATAGAAGAAGAAAGTGTCCGCTTAATTGGTGTCGAGCCTGCTGGTAAAGGCATTGATACCGACCAACACGGCGCGCCACTGAAACATGGTAAAACCGGTATATTCTTTGGTATGAAAGCACCGTTGATGCAAGATGAAAACGGCCAAGTTGAAGAATCTTATTCAGTGTCTGCGGGCTTGGATTTCCCATCGGTTGGCCCACAGCACGCTCATTTAAATGCCATTGGTCGAGCAGAGTATGACAATGTCACGGACGATGAAGCGCTTGATGCTTTCCAAGAACTCGCTCGTAGCGAAGGTATTATTCCAGCACTTGAATCCTCCCACGCTTTAGCACATGCCCTGCGCATGGCACGAAATAACCCAGAAAAAGAACAGCTACTCGTCGTCAACCTTTCTGGACGCGGTGATAAAGATATCTTCACTGTACACGCAATCTTAGAAGAAAAAGGAGTGATCTAATGAGCCGTTATGAAAAGATGTTTGAGCGCCTAAATGAAAAAAAACAAGGTGCATTCGTACCGTTCGTAACGGTGGGAGATCCTAACCCTGATCTGTCTCTCCAAATTATGGAAACTTTGGTGGAAGCGGGTGCCGATGCATTAGAGCTTGGCATTCCTTTCTCGGATCCGCTGGCTGATGGGCCAACAATCCAAGGGGCAAATATTCGTGCACTCGATTCAAATACAACCCCTGATATTTGTTTTGAGCTGATCGGTAAGATCCGCCATAAGTACCCTGACCTGCCGATCGGCTTACTGATGTATGCCAACCTTGTCTACTCACGCGGTATTGAGCACTTTTATGAGCGCTGTGCACAAGCAGGTATCGACTCCGTGCTTATCGCTGACGTACCGACAAATGAAAGTACTGAATTCGTTGCTGCGGCGCAAAAGTTTGGCATCCACCCTATCTTTATTGCTCCACCAACTGCATCCGATGAGACACTCAAATCGGTTGCAGAGCTTGGAGGAGGCTACACTTACCTACTTTCTCGAGCAGGTGTGACAGGGGCAGAAACTAAAGCCAATATGCCTGTAGGAGATATGCTGGACAAGCTCAATAAATTCAAGGCACCACCATCTTTACTAGGTTTTGGTATATCTGAGCCAGCTCAAGTTAAACAAGCGTTGGAATCTGGAGCTGCTGGTGCAATCTCAGGCTCTGCCGTGGTAAGAATCATCGAGAAACACATAGAACAACCTGAAGTCATGTTAAAGCAACTTGCTGGTTTTGTTTCTTCGATGAAATCTGCCACTCAAAAACAACTGAAAAGTTAAATAAAATGTTATGAGATCGATTTCTTAATCAACCTAAGGAATCGATCTTTTTTTTAACAAAAACTCACCTAATCTCTCCCCGCATCTTTCATTCGCACCATCTGTATTTTTACGAGATAAATAACACATACAAATAGCAAACGTTTTCTTTTGTACATTTTTTTGCCAATCATCAATAAAAATACGAATAGAACGGCATTCCTCATTGTAATGATGTTGCGAAATGTAAAGGATACATGTAAAAAGCAAGGCAAGATATTCACCCAAATTAATCTTTGTTTGCGGTGTCAATATCCAGGAATTTAAAATTTATTAGCACAGAGGTTATGGAAGTGTTAAAAGAAAAGAGTTTGCTAAACAATATTGGCGTACAGGTTGTCATTGCAATGATCGCGGGTACTGCCGTTGGTGCCTTAATGGGTCATAGCGCCACCATTTTTGCTCCCTTGGGCGCAATCTTTATTAATCTAATAAAAATGTTGGTTATTCCTTTAGTCGCCGTTGCATTGATATCTGGTGCTGCTGGCTTAGGTAACAGCCAATCAGCAGGTAAAGTGGGCGTGATCACCCTAGGGTATTTTGGCCTTACCTCCGCGCTGGCAGTTGCACTTGCTCTATTTATGGGTGAAGTGTTTAAACCGGGCATCGGTATCGACTTATCTGGTGTAGAAGGCATGTTTTCTGCCGAGTACGCTTCTAAAGGTGAATTACCTTCTTTCTGGGCAACCATTACAGGTATGATCCCAACCAACGTTTTTCAGTCACTGAATGAAGCAAATATCCTCCAGATTCTTGTATTCTGCATGTTCTTCGGTATTGCGATTTCAAAGCAAGCGAAAGAAAAACGTGAACCAATCATAAACGGCGTAAACTGCATTGTTGATGCCATGGTTTGGATGATCAATAAAGTCATGATCATCGCACCAATTGGTGTATTTGGCTTAATGGCTGAAGCTGTGGGTACCTTTGGTTTTGCCGCTCTCATGGTCGTATTTAAACTATTCATTGTTTATATCGCAGCAATCCTTATTTTTGGCTTTGTCGCCTACCCGTTAATGGTGCATCTATTCACTAAGACATCTGCTAAAAAGTTTCTTACGGCAATGAAGAAGCCTCAAGCAGTTGCCTTATCTACCGCATCATCAATGGCGACGCTGCCAGTCACCATGGATACCTGTGAACATGAGCTGGGAGTGAAAAACTCAACGGCATCATTTGTTCTACCTCTTGGTGCAACAATCAACATGTCAGGTAATGCCATCTACTATGGTTTGGTTGCGATTTTCTTCGCACAACTCTTCAACGTTGACTTAGGTATTGGAGCTTATATCGCTATTATCGTAACTTCGACTTTAGGTGCAGTAGGTCAAGCCGGAGTTCCTGGCCCATCATTCCTAGTTGTTGCAGTACTTCTAGCTGCGGGTATCCCAATTGAAGGTCTACCACTTCTATTTGCTCTCGATCGTATCTTCGATATGATTCGTACCGCACTGAACATCACTGGTGATGCGGCTTGTGCCGTAATTGTTGATGCTTTAGTAGAAGAATCGAAAGAAGAAGCTGAACTAGCAAAACAGCAAGTTTAATAAATAAACGCATAATCTTATTATTTTTAAAAACCACCATTCTCAAGTATGGTGGTTTTTTTATGCATAAGGTTGCGCTATTTCTCAAAAAGTTAGCCGTATAAATCATGTTTTTGTTATTATCAGGAAGAATATACAAAAAACACAATAAAAACGTTGGCTAGCCTATGAAAATCACAAATTTTCTATCTAATTACTTTCTAAATTATCAACAATTAACTAATGAGCAAATTAATGACATTTTTAATTTTATCGTTGAACTAGAAAGAACAGAATCTATTCACTCTTTGTTATCAATAATTGTTGAAAGCAGAAAAAAAACACTTCTAAGAAATAACCCAAATTTTATTAATGACAATTTAAATAAAATATTCGCTTCCAAAGAATATCAAAGCCTAATTATTGAAGACTCATATCTATCACCACAATCTGAGCATCTTTTAATAGAAAAATTTGCCTTGAAATTTTTCGACTCAATTTTAAAGATGTGGGCAAGCTATGAGTTACATAAAGTCAAATCAAGATGTTTAGGCCATTGTGATGAGCGTTGTTCAATCAGCCTGAATGAAGATGAGTACACTGGGCAGCTGGTAGAAAATATCAGCACGACGGATCTCCAAGTAAAAACTCCTTACGAACCCGGCGTGTACTCGCTAAAGGACGCTATCTTAGTTTCAAACATTCATTTGTTTGTACTGGAACAAAAGTGGTTCGAGCTTTTAGACACCTTGTCCCTGTCAGCAGAAGGACGTCATTTTGTTCTGCTACGCTTAACTGATAGCTATCCCATTCTAGCCTCTAGTGCTCTGGTTCAAGATTGGAGTGAACGTCATTCATGGTTAAGCTTCTCCCCTTTCTTCCAGCATGATGGATGGGAAATGCTTGCAAGGGAAAACCATTTTGAATCCATTAGTCAACTACAAGTCTTTAAGTATATGCCGCCAAAACACACATCACTTCGCAGTTTTGACAAAGAATGCTCCAGTCTCATTTGTAATGGCGATAAAGCTTGTGAAATACTCAGGCTATCAACTTCTGGCTCAACCAAACAACGACTGTTTATTCTGTATCTGGCGCAAAAAGAAATGGCAAAATCATTATCCCTTAATGGGTTTGAAATCGCTTACACAATCATAGATAACTCATGGTTATTACGCTTTTATCGTGCACTCGCGCCAGGGAATTATGTTGATCTCGCACGCTACTCTATTAACGAAAATAAGTTATTTACTTATCGAGGAATGTGGTTGATAGAGAATCTTGCAAAAAGTTTTGAACAACACAATTTTAAAAGCTACAGCAAACTTGTGATTCAGCAAAAACAAGAGGCTAATCTAGCGTATGAATAGCCTATCTCAAGAGGTAATATCTAATCCTGTACTATCTTTATTGCTTGCTGCAGTATTCGTAGTCGCACTTTGGATTGGTCATTTTGCTAAATCTATTCGTAAAGAAAATAATAGATTTAACCAAGGTATTGCAATCCCGTATATTCTTTACTCCATTTCGATCATGACATGGATTGCAAGCAATGCTTATTTTCACTCTCCTTTACTAACTAACTTTGGAGAGGAAATGGCAATAACACTAGCTATTATTGCTAATATAAGCTCATATTCAGCATTTGCGTTTGCTTTTCTTGTATCACTAAAACTAACACGGCACTTAAACTCAAGTATTTATGAACTTTTTAGCCACGTAACTTTAATCCTCTTTACTGGCTATGTTCTTTACTCCAATTTAATGCCGGGACTTACTATTTCCGGTATCACCATAATAGACAAAGGTAGTTTCATACTTGACTTTGGCCCTGCCACTTCTAGTTTCTTCTTAACCGTATTAATCCTGATTATATTAACATTCAGAAATCTTATTATTTATTCTAAGAGTTCAATATCAATTCATCAGGTTCGCTCTATCTATATGATAGTTGGTATTAGTGTGTTTATGTTTTCAACACTTCTAATACATGTCATCGTTCCTTTTTTATGGAATGACTTTTCATTAGCCTGGTTACCCCCCGCTCTATCGATAACGGAAATGTTGCTAATGGGATATGCTCTAATAACGGCTCGTTTTTATAGCAGTAGGCATATTCTTTATACTGCGTTGAAAACAGTAATAACGTGCGGATTAATCATCATTCCATTGTTTGCTCTCATCCAGTTGTTCTCGAAGTCTGATCAGATTGGCACAATTGCAATAAGCTGTATTGCAACTGCCATCACTTGGAAATGGGTGTATTCACGCGTCAAGCCGATGGCAAGCAGAGTTGTGTATGGCACAACATCAACACCACAAGAGCAAATTTATGCGCTCACTGATACATTTCAGAAGTCCACAACTCAGGCAATGCATAAGCTAGCAACAATACTCAATATTAGTGACTATGATCTTCAAACGATTTCCAGCGATCAGGAAGAGCAGCTTTATCGGTCCCAGTTTAGAAAGAAAGGCAATATTTTAGTTTTTGAAGAGCTCCTACTTGGCTCAGAAACTGGTAGTGAAGGGTTAATGCCGGAACATCTAAAGAAAATGCACCACAATAATGTTGCTTTGGTTTTGCCCATTTTTGACCACGCAGATCGCTTGTCACACCTATTGCTAGCAAATCGTAAACGGGATGGAAAACTTTTCTTTAGTGAAGAAATTCAAGCGCTTCAAAGTGTGTTTGTGAAAGCTCAAGGCTATATCAACGCCGATCGTAAAGTCAGGCAATCCCAAGCTTTAGCTAATTCTATTGCACACGAGATGCGCAATCCTTTAGCGCAAGTTCAATTACAATTTGAGATGTTAAGCCATCGTATTGAACGAGGCGATTCTCCAGAGTTGCTGCTGAGTGAAGTGAGAAAAGGCAACGCTGCTATTTCCAGAGGACGCCAGTTAATCGACATTATTTTGCGTGAAGTGAGTGACTCATCATTGGAAAGTGAGCCATCAACGCCAATGTCGATGAAACGAGCAATTGAGCAAGCCGTTGAGCGTTATGCCTTCGAGAACTCCTCTTCTCGGGCAAGGGTCCACCTCAATACTCAACAAGACTTCGTTGCTAGAGTAAACGATACTTTGTTTAATTTTGTCATTTTCAATTTACTTCGCAATGCGCTCTACTATTTTGACTCCTATCCTGACAGTCAAATTGAAATCAGTACTCATAAAAGCAAGTTTGAGAACTACGTCTTGTTTACTGACACAGGACCAGGTATCCCAAGTGAATTCCAACATCGTATCTTTGACGACTTCTTTTCTCACAATAAAAGCGGTGGCAGTGGCTTAGGTTTGGGCTATTGCCGCCGTGTTATGCAATCCTTTGGCGGGAAAATTGAGTGTGAATCTGTTGAAGGAGAGAAAACAACGTTTAAGTTAATATTTCCCGCTCAAGATTTACCTCTAAACAAAGAGTTAGTCTCCTCATCATTTTTCTTCACACCAGAGCCGATACTTTCCGAGCAACTTTTGGATGACCCTGTCGCTCTCAAGGAATCTACGTCTGACATTACTGTACTCGTCGTTGACGATAAAGAAGTTCAAAGATCGTTAGTCATCTTCTACCTTGATCAGTTAAACGTGAACGTTATACAAGCGAATAACGGTCTGAAAGCGATTGAACAAGTCAAAGCCAATTCCGTTGATTTGGTTTTAATGGATATCCAAATGCCTGTTTTGAATGGCTTTGATGCCAGTCGTGCGATTAAGCAGTTCCGTCCTGATTTGCCAATTGTTGCGCTATCTGGGGAGTCTGGGGAAAGGGAATTAGAACTTATCGATCTGTTAATGGACGACAGGTTGACAAAACCAACGACAAAACAAGCATTAAGCGAGTTATTGAAGCGATACTTTCCTGAGGAAGCCAACTCGATATCAAACAATGAGATCGCCGTCGCTCACTAATGGCATTGAATATGCTTCACCAGTACAACGATAATTTGAGGCGGCAAAATCTTGACCTTGTCGCTTTCTTTCTCCATAGGAGTACTGGTTATGGAGCTGCACAGACACACCTACTACCATCTCATTCATCATGGTATTAAGAGCTTACTTGTTGATCGAATCGGCCACTTTACCGAAACGGAATATCACCAATACCTTAATCTCATGACCGGAAAATCTTGCTGCTTTTCTATGAGCGATACCGAGCTGCAAATAACTGTAGAGAGCTTGAGAGAAGAAGGTTATCTCGAAGACATTAAGCGCCTTATCCCCCGTCTCGAAGCGGATATGCTGAGACGCTAAATCCAACCTATTTATCCCTGATGGTTTTGTCCTGGCAGTTATTTAGATACACTGTCGGGCATTCCATTTATGCTTAATGATGTTAAAAATGAAGCTGCTTATTGATTTTATTCCACTAATTATATTTTTCGCACTCTTTAAATTGTATGACATCTATGTTGCTACTGGCGCTCTAATCGCCGCAACAGCGATACAACTGGTCATTACATACGCGCTATACAAAAAGGTAGAAAAAATGCAATTAATCACGTTTGTGTTGGTTGCAATCTTTGGTGGAATGACCATTTTCTTACATGATGACAACTTCATTAAGTGGAAAGTCACCATCGTATACCTTGTGTTTGCGATAGGTCTGGCAACAAGTCATATCATTGGCAAATCAGCAATCAAAAGCATGTTAGGCAAAGAGATCTCACTTCCCGATACTGTGTGGGCAAAGATCACTTGGGCTTGGGTGACGTTTTTCTCTCTCTGTGCAGTATTAAACATTTATATTGCTTTTAAACTTCCACTCGATGTGTGGGTCAACTTCAAAGTATTTGGCCTACTTGCTGCGACATTTGGATTTACCTTGCTGACCGGCATCTATATCTACAAGCATCTGCCAAAAGACAGCCAAGAGGAATAATTAAATCACCACCACATTTGTAAACTAAGTCAATCTCACTGAGCCTAGCATCTCGAGGTTACTTGGGTATAATTGTGACACTTTTTCAGCGACCACTTTGGTCGCTGTTTTGTTTGTTGTAGATGTTGAAACGAGTCCGAAAATGAATTCACCTAAAGGCCAATTATTACTTAGAACCCTTGCAATGCCCGCTGACACCAACGCCAATGGCGACATATTTGGTGGATGGATCATGTCACAGCTTGATTTAGCTGGTGGCATATTGGCCAAAGAGATTTCCTCTGGCCGCATTGTTACGGTTTCTGTCTCCAGTATTACTTTCAAGAAACCCGTGAAAGTTGGCGATGTGGTTTGTTGTTACGGTGAGTGTACTAAAATTGGTCGTACATCAATGAGCATCGATTTAGAAGTATGGGTAAAACCGGTGAAAGAACACGGAATAGAAGATCGTTTTATGGTCTGTGATGCCACATTTAATTACGTCGCTATTGACTCTGACGGCAAGCCTCGCGCTATTAATTAACCACATAGTACAGTGAGTTAAATATGTGAAATAAAGGGTCATTCACGACTAATTTCACATTTTGATGATAGTTCGACTTTTAAAAGTGGTTACATTCGGTAGAGTTAGTTTCAATTTCAACTTGTAACCTATACGACTTCAATCAGGTTGCACATTACGAACAAGGATATTGTCATGTGGTACGTCATCTTTTCGCAAGACATCGAAAACTCTCTAGAAAAGCGCATGAGCGTTCGTCCTCAACATCTTGAGCGTCTACAACAATTACAAAACGAAGGTCGATTGCTCACCGCAGGCCCAATGCCAGCAATTGATTCAGAAAACCCAGGAGAAGCTGGATTTACCGGCTCTACTGTTATTGCAGATTTTTCATCGTTAGAAGAGGCTCAAGCTTGGGCTGATGCCGACCCATATGTCGCTGCTGGCGTTTATGAGAAAGTTATTGTAAAACCATTTAAAAAAGTACTCTAATTATGAAAAAAGCGCTGCTCTCTACCTGCTGCATCATTAGCAGTATTCTTCTTCTCGCTGGTTGTTCATCGAACGCCGAGCGACAACGTCACCTTGAGCTACTGGCAAGCAACCGTGCGAACTTGCTCGCAGCGGAACTCCCTTTGGAATCTGGCCCGTTATCGATTATGCGCGCCAACGCCAAGGGAACAACGATTGAAATTATGATGGTTTACAACGATGACGCCCCAAACTCAAAACCTGCACAGCAAGTATTGAGATACAGCATCAACAGCTACTGCACTTCGCCTGATACTAAAACGAACCTTGATGTTGGCCTGAGCTACCGCATTAAAATGCGTAATAACCGAGGGCAGTTGATGGCAGATGAATTTATCTCAGAAGAGACTTGTAGCCAGCTAAAATCGCAATAGCGTTTGGTCTCGTTCTACATACAAAACGAAAAATGCCGACATAACGTCGGCATTTTCTTTTTCGCTTTAATGAATTTACGCTTGCTCTGCAAATTCCTTACGTAGCTTCTTCGCAGCAGAAACCATGTTAGCGAGTGATGCTTCAGTTTCGGCCCAGTTACGTGTTTTTAAGCCACAATCTGGGTTTACCCACAAGCGTTGAGCTGGAATTTTTTCTGCGGCTGTATTGATCAAACCTTCAATCCACTCTTCACTTGGAATATTTGGAGAGTGAATATCGTACACACCCGGGCCAATTTCATTTGGATAGTTAAACTCTTCAAACGCTTTTAGCAGTTCCATATTTGAACGAGATGTTTCAATCGTAATCACATCCGCATCCAACGCCGCAACAGAATCGATGATCTCATTGAACTCGGAGTAACACATGTGAGTGTGGATCTGCGTTTCTGGTTTCGCACTCGCTGCTGATACTTTAAACGCATCAACTGCCCACTCTAGATATGCTTTGTGATCACGCTTTTTCAATGGCAATCCTTCTCGAATGGCAGGTTCATCAATCTGAATGATGTTGATCCCTGCATCTTGCAAATCAGACACCTCGTCTCTCAATGCGAGCGCTAGTTGGTCTGCAATCTCCTTACGGCTAATATCTTCACGTGGGAACGTCCAGCATAAAATCGTAACAGGACCAGTAAGCATACCTTTCATTTGCTTTGAGGTAAGAGACTGAGCATAAGTAGACCACCCCACTGTAATTGGTTTTTCACGTTCAATGTCAGCCACGACAATTGCAGGCTTCACGCATCGTGAGCCATAGCTCTGAACCCAACCAAATTTGGTGGTTTGGAATCCTGCCAGATTTTCAGCAAAATATTCCACCATATCGTTACGCTCAGCTTCGCCATGAACAAGTACGTCAAGATCGAGTGCTTCTTGTCGCTTTACCGCATCGGCAATGTGCCCTTTTAGGGCTGTTTCATATTCCGCCTCAGATAGCTGTCCCGTGCGGTATGCGCTGCGCTGTACACGTATTTCACTGGTTTGAGGAAAAGAGCCAATTGTGGTCGTCGGAAACAAAGGTAACCCCAACACTTCACTCTGATGAGCAGCACGTTCCGCGTAAGGTGCTGTACGCTCTGTTAGGGCTTTAGTCAGTTGACTCAATCGGTGTTGAACTTGTGGTTTATTGACATCTGTTGACGTCTTACGCGCTTGGATCGGTGCACTGTAAGTATCACAGGCCAAAACAGCGTCTTGATCGCCTTCTAAAGCTTTGCCTAACAACGCAACTTCAGTGACTTTTTGTTTTGCAAATGCAAACCAACTTCTTACGTTTTCTGAAAGTGCTGGCTCTAGGTCAAGATCCACCGGGCTATGCAGTAATGAGCAAGAGCTTGCTACCCATAAATTGTCCCCTAACTTATCTTTAAGCGGTTGAAGACGCTCAAGTTGAGCACTCAAATCTGCGCGCCATACGTTTCGCCCATTTACCACACCTGCAGACAATACCCAGCCTTGAGGTAGCTTCTCTACAACATCATCAAGTTGAGACGGAGCTGCGGACAAGTCGATATGTAGACCATCCACATCCAGTTCGACGATTTTGTCTAACGTGTCTGATACTGAGTCGAAGTAAGTGGTCAACAGTACTTTTATATCGCTACGCAGTACTTGATACGCCAGTTTAAATGAATCTTGCCAAGGCTTCTCTAACTCCAGTGATAGAATAGGTTCGTCAATCTGCACCCATTCCACGCCCTGTTTGGCAAGTTTGGCAAAAATCGCTTGGTAAGCAGATAGCAGGCGTGGCAGTAGCGTTAGACGATCAAATCCTTCTTCTACTTCTTTACCAAGATATAGGTAACTGATTGGTCCCAGAAGAACAGGCTTAACCTTATGTCCCGCTTTGGTGGCTTCATTCACTTCTTCAAAAAGCTGTGGCCAGCTCACTTCAAACGAATCGTCTTTGCTAAACTCAGGCACAATGTAGTGGTAGTTAGTGTTAAACCACTTGGTCATATCGGATGCAGCACTACCATTACAACCGCAGTTTGCTTGAGATTGCCCACGTCCCACTTTAAATAGAGTATCTAGATCAGGGAATCCGTTACGATGGCGCTTTGGCACATGGCCCAGTAACAACGTGGTCGTAAGTACATGATCATACCAAGCAAAATCACCTGCAGTCACAAAACTCAGTCCAGCGTCAGTTTGAGTTTGCCAGTTCTTATTACGTAATGTTGAACCAACAGCTTTTAGCTCTGCTTGATCAATTTCTCCTCGCCAGTACTTTTCTAGTGCAAACTTCAATTCACGTTTTTCACCAACACGTGGATAACCAAGAATGTGTGTTGTTATAGCCATGTCCCTATTCCTTCTGATTCGTTAATTCTTTCATGTTTGGTCAGACAATTAAGATGTCTGGATGGCTAAAATATCTCGCTAATCACGCACTTGAACAATCTCCAATTATTCAACTTGTTTATTAGAAAAATTCATAATAATGAGTAACGTTATAAAACTGTTCATATTAAGCACCATAGATTTGGCCATCTAGATGTTTACAGCTCTATTTAATCCGAGTATTGTTAACAGAATTCATAAAGGTGAATTCATAATGAGAGGAACTCATGATTGAGCTGAAACACTTAAGGACCCTGACTTCACTGCGTGACACAGGATCGCTCACGGCAACTGCCACAGCATTGCACTTAACGCAGTCAGCTCTGTCTCATCAGCTAAAGGATCTTGAGGCTAGAATTGGTAACCCATTATTTTTAAGAAAAACCCGGCCTGTTCGCTTCACTTCTGAAGGCGAGATCTTACTCAGACTGGCAGATGAGATCTTACCTAGATTAGCCAAAGCAGAGAATGAAATAGCAAGCCTCAAAGAGGACGTTAATGGCCGCCTTCACATGGCGATTGAGTGCCATTCTTGCTTTCAATGGCTTATGCCTGCACTGAAAGAATATCAAGTCGCTTGGCCAAGTGTAACGTTGGATTTTTCATCAGGTTTTGGCTTTGAACCTTTACCTGCTTTAGTGAGTGGTGAACTGGATCTTGTGATCACCTCTGACATTCAACCACGCTCTGAAGTGCACTACGAACCACTCTTCGATTTTGAAATGCGTTTAATCACAGCGACCACTCACCCATTGGCAGACAAAGAACGCATCGTTCCAGACGATTTAGCCAATGAAACCATGCTGTGCTACCCAGTACAAAAGCAGCGACTTGATGTTGTTAAGCACTTTTTATCTCCAGCGAGTGTGGAGCCCGCAAAGTGGAAACAAGCCGATAACACATTGATGTTGGTTCAAATGGTGTCAGCAGGGTTGGGGGTGGCAGCATTACCCAATTGGGCAATCAGTGAGTTTTCAAGACAAGGTTTAATTACCAGCATTCCGCTTGGTGATGGGCTTTGGCGACGATTATTTGCGGCAACCCGTCATTCTGAGAAAGAGAAACGTTACCTTCAAGCTTTCTTTAATACCGCTCGCCAGCAATGTAAAAGCCACCTTGAAGGGATCAAGATGGCGTAAATTGAATTTGGCTATCTTTCGTATGATTTAAATTGATTCGTGAGCGGGTCATATTGATAGCCAAGTATATCCAGTTTGCCCACAACCGTTTCGACATCCATTTCATACATGGAAACCAACTCTTCGAAGCTATCGCACTCTAATCTGAGCTTCTCATTCACAATACCCAGCAAAATGATGCTGTCCAAATTACCAACATTACTTAAATCCATAGCACTGCTCCTCTGCACGCCCACGAACCTACTTTAGAGCTTAGCGTTAGTGGCAGAAAAAAGTAGTGATGCCTGTCTAAAGAAATGCTACTTAGAGCGCAAACAAGCCAAAATTGAATACCGAGGCAGATAACATCATAGCCATCGCGACAAATAACTGCAGTTTATGAGCGGTTTTGTGCGTGAATATATGCCAGCACCACACAACAACCGCTGAAATCATTAGGGCTAAACCAATAAGGAGCAAAGGCGTGACTTGTGTCAGTTGCTGAGCGTCAAAGCCGTAAGCTTTTAGTAAAATCGTCACGCAAACCAACATCGAACTCACCACTCCAACAACAGGCAAAATACGATGGAATGCTTGAAGCCTTGTTTTGGCGATGATCAGCAGCAAATGGGCAAATGAGGCTCCAAGAAGCGGAACAAGAAGGAATAAATAGATAGAAGAAGCAAGGCTTAGCTGCTCAGCAACCAAAATGCCGACATACGCTAATGCTAATCCATTTGCTAGATACATCACCCACAACGGCCCTTGTTCTCTGGTTTTCTTGGTTTGAACTTGCGAGTAGAAGTACGCTAACGCAAACACAATTAGAAAAGATTGAATTTTCACGGAAGCGACGGCTAACCATAAAATCGCCAATGCAGGAAGCACCTTGTGAATTCGCCCTCTCTGCCCCGGGCAAATCTCTCCTTTCACTAAAATTAAGGTCAAAAGTAGTTGAGCCCCTAATAACATCGGTGGCAAAAGCGTAAGCAGTTGTGGGATCATAAGTTGTCGCGTTCAATGATAAAGTCTGGACGCGGATAATAACAAAACTTAGTGAATTAGCCATTAGCAAAATACTCGAACACATCGCGCTTCGTGACGGTTCCTAAATAGTTACCCGCTTCATCTTCCACAACCCAAGGTGGGTTGACGCCACTTTTCAGTAAATCAGCAATTTCCGTTACCTTGGTTTGGAAGGAAATCCGGTATAGGTCCGTTCTCATCACCTGATTTAATCGTTTTTGCCAAATAGTCAGATCCTTCGTGGTTTCTAATTTAGTCCCCAACGTTGGAGAAAGGTGAAAATTTAAGCTTTCACGATCAATTAATCCAACACAAGTATTACCGTCTAAGATGGGGAGTAACTCGATGTTAAAATTATTTGAGTCAAACAGTCCTTTTGCTTTCTCTAATGTGTCTTGCGGCTCTAAGCATGGAATATGCGTATGTGTAATGCTCAATATCCCCACACCTCTGACACTTGACCGACGCTCAAGAAAATCTTCCAGCTTGTCAAAATACTCCCACGCATGTTCCAGCTCATCTAGCGCTAAAGGTTTCGAGAAAAAATAACCCTGAATATAATCCACCCCTAAACTGCACAGCACTTCGAGTTCGTAACGTGTTTCAACTCCCTCCGCCACCACTTTTACTTCAAGCGTATGGGCAAGTTCGATGATCATTTTCACAATGTAGTATTTATGTGACCCCACTTTTAGATCGATGACAAATTCACGATCAATTTTTAATAAATCGAAATTGCAATCACTCAAGTAGGTAAATGAGCTATAACCAGTACCAAAATCATCAATCGCAACACTCACCCCTTGTTCACGTAAATTGCTAATAAGAGAGGATTGTCGCGATTCACTATCGAAATAAGCACTTTCAGTCAGCTCAATGGTGACCAAATGCGGCGTTTTTGCGTGCTCCCGGATCATCAGTTCTGCACTCTTTAATACTTCTCCCGGTTCCAGTTTCGTATTGAGAGAACGATTGATTGTCAGCCCTAAACCAGCTCCAAAACGCTGTTGAATCACCTCTAAATCTTGCAGCGCTTTCTTACCAACACACCAATCAAGATCAGCAATGAGATCTAAATCCTCAGCGATGGTAATGATTTCCTGTGTATTTAACATATTCCCATTGGGCGTTTTAAATCGGCTCAATGCTTCAAACTTCACGATATCCCAATTGTGCACGTCGACAATCGGTTGATAGAACACCTCCACATTCCCGCTTTTTATGCACTTCACCGTCCACTCTTCTAACTCCTTACGCCGTAAGACTTCTTTATGAATGGCTCCGTGATAAAACGTGATCAAACCTTTCGACTCTGCAGTTTGCTCCAGCATCGCCTGCACTGCATGTGAAACTAAGAGTTTCGGGCTATGCGTATCATGTCCGAGAACGGAAACGCCGACTTTCCCATTTAAAATAGCGCGATGAATGGCTTTTCCAGCGCTTTGGTTAAGTCCACTAAAAAAACGCCGAATCGTCTGATGGATGATCCTAACTTGTGACGGTCCCTGACATTTTTCACATTCCAAGAAAGCGACAAAGTGATTCCCGCCAATGTAGCCAACCTGAGTCGCAACCCGATTTCTCGCCAAGTGTTCAGACAATAGAGATTTCATCTCAAATTCATCATCACCAGAAAACTTAGGGATAAATGCCACAACTAAACAGACATTTTCTTCCTGTCCATCCATCCATCGAGTAGCAACAGACTGAGTAAATTGCTGTTCCGTTGGCAGCTGAGTTAGCAATTCAACACCACCATGTTCCACATCTTGAACGCGATATAAATGGTTGGATAAGTCGAGAAAATAGCCAATAAAGAACACGCGATCTCGCAAATGAAGACGCTGCAGTGTCATTTCCTGAGGAATAATCCGACCATCAGCGGCCTTAATCAGTATGACACCACTCCAAAATCCACTTTCATCAATGTCGAGCCAGATTTTCTGATAAAACTCCTTACTGTGTTTCCCTGAGTTGAGCATCGATAAACTATTGCCAACCAAATCAATATTGCGGTATCCACTGTGTGTTTGAAAGTAGTGATTGGAGAGCATAATACGTTTGTTACTGTCTGCGAGTAGAATGCCGCGATGGGGGTTATCGAAAAGCTGATCAAAGAGGCTACCAAATACCTGACCATTGGAAGGAAACGATAAAAGAGGATATAAGCTACCCGTTATTCTTTTATCAACGCTAGGCGTGTATGAGAACTCCACATAACTGATTTTCCCTTTATCGAGATACAAAGGGCAGCTGAACACGCCTGGCTCTTGGCGCACGTGAGCCGATTCAAACTGTTTGATCAATTCCGATTTATCATCAAAATTAAGGCAAGATAAAAGAAAATTCTCGGTCATCGATGGCATTGGAGAGGCCAACACCCTGCTGCATAGCTCTCGATCAATTTCCAACCGATGTTCGTCTAAGCACCATTGCCAATCTACATGAGGCAATGCATGAAACTCTTGCTCAGATAACGGTTGTTCCATCAAACGCTTCATAATACGAATCCAAATTCAATGAAGAAGACTTATCTTCTATAACATTAGGTCAGATCCGGCAGTTCTAGCAGATTTTTACTACTGGTTAGGTCAATCATCACATTCGTTTTTTGTCGTTAGTTGCATCAAGTAACGAATCACTTCGGCTTGCTCAATTAAACCAACAAACTCATCTCTTTCGTTACTCACTACCCAAGGGAAAGGGTGTGCATCCACCAATAAGCTTAGTTCGTTTAGAGGGGTATCCATATTCAATTGAGAGAAATGGGTGTCCATAACCGTATTGATTGGACGATGCCAAATATTTGCCTCTTTAAGGGTTTCTAGATCGGTTCCCATTGAAGGGGTTAGATGTAAGTTCAGCCGAGCTTGAGATACTACACCGACACATTGCTTATCGATGATCACAGGTAAATAACCAACTGGATTATTTTGCATCTGTTCATTGACAAGTGAGATAGGGTCACCGGGGTCTAAATGGCTTACGTTTTCTGCAATCAAAGCAACTATCGACTCTTCTTTCCCTTGTGAGCTTGATTGGTGAAGTTGTTCCGCCAAACGTTGTTGGTATTCACGAGCCTGCGCGATATCCTCCAGAGCCAGAGGCTTGGAAAAAAGATAGCCCTGCATATAGTCAATGCCCAACGACTTCAGTATTTTAAGCTCAGCCATCGTTTCAACACCTTCCGCGACAACTTTTACATTGAGCTGATGAGAAAGCGCAGTGATCATTTTTACAATGTTGTATTTAGTTTCACCAGCATTGATATTAGAAACAAACTCTCGGTCAATTTTCAAAAAATCAAAATGGCAATCACTGAGATACGTAAAAGAAGAATATCCCGTTCCAAAGTCATCGATTGCCACTGTCGCACCAAGCTCCCTAAGAGCTTGCCACGCATTACTTTGACTTGATTCACTGTCAAAATAGGCACTTTCTGTGATCTCAATAGTAATTTGAGTCGGATCTGCCGCATGCTCACTGATGAGTTCCACCGTATCTTGGAGGACTCTTTGTGGCTCCATATGCGTATTGAGAGAGCGATTGATAGTTAGACTCACGTTATCGCCAAGTACTTGCTGTAGTGCAGGGAGATCTTTCATCGCTATTTCTGCAACGGCACGATCCAGTTCTGCGATAAGTTCCAGATCTTCTGCCACTTCAATTAACTCTTGAGTACTGGCAGGTTCACCATCAATATTGGGGAAGCGACATAAGGCTTCCAGCTTGGCAATTCTCCAACTGCTGGTATCTATGATAGGTTGATAGTGCACGTTCAGCGCTCGCCCTTGAATTACATGGCTTACGTGCTCTTCAAGCCTCTTGCGCCGTACAATCCGATGGTGAATTTCACTGTGATAAAAGCTGATATGACTATCTTGCCCTGAATGGTTTTCTAGCATTGCTTGCAGTGCGTGAGTAACACACTTGGTCGCATTATCTGCATCCTGCCCTAATACTGAAATACCGATTCGACCGTTAAGAACATCACTGTGGACCTTGGCTCCAGCATCCTGCTTCAACTCACAAAAAAACTGTCGAATACCTTGCTGTAAACTTCTTACGTCGTTGTTTTTGTTCTGCTTACATTCAATACAAACAGCAAATACACCATTTGCCAAGTACCCAGCAAAAGACAATGATTGAGCTCGCGACAAAGCATTTGATAATACTTGCTTTCGCTCATATATTCGCTGTTCATCAAACTCAGGGCGAAACGCAATCACGACTTTTAATCCCTTACGAGACTCAGATAAACTGAGTTCATGCAACAAAGTGAGAAACATACTCTTCGTTGGCAACTGCGTCAGTAACTCTACTCCCCCATCCTCTTTATCTTCCAACCGATAGAAGTGTTCAGACAGGTCTACAGTCAAACCGACGTAATAAGTTCTGTCTCCACGTAACTTCATTTTTTGAATGGTAAGCTCTTGAGGAATCACTTCCCCATTTGCATACTGGCTGAGAATTGCACCTGACCAATGTCCTTTCGTATGAATACTTTGCCACATCTCTTTGTAGTACTCTTTAGAGTGCTTATTTGCATTGAATATGTTGGATTTCAAACCAATGAGTTCACTACGTCGGAAGCCAGATTGACGTTCAAAATAACGGTTACACGCTAAGATCCGGGTTTGGGAGTCGGTTACTAAAATACCGTGGTGCTGATTTTCAAAAATAGCATGAAAGAGGTTAGATAAATCATCTTGTACAGGTAAGTTTAGTAGTGGCCTAAAATAACCTTGCAACGTATTGGCGTCTGCTTTCTCAAGATACACCTCAACATACACTAAATGCCCTTTGGTTGGCATGAGACAACAACCCGTGTATTGCGCTTCGCCACTACGTAGCACCTTTTTCACGGCATCTTTTATTTCCAATCGTTGCTCACGAGTCATTAACGATAAAATGTCATCGATAGAATCCACAACAATACCGGCCTCATGCAAGAGTTGGTTGGCCGTTTGATCAAGACTAAAATCACCTTGTTGTAGATCCCATTGCCATTCAACCAATGGATACAGCGGATGATACTGACTCCCTTCGTTATATTCATCCATATAAGACCTCTTTGTACTCATATTGCCCACGATTCGTCGTGACCTAACTTCTTTATATGATTATAGTTTCTTAGATAATTCAATATCGTGACTTACTACTTAAGTTTAGTTAAGCCTTATTTATATGAAGGTCATATATCCCTAGATAAGCAGCCATTGAGTCGCTATAATTCGCGCTCCCTGGAACTGAGAGCAAAATATGTACAGTGAAATTACGCCCATTCATGAGCATAAGAAATATTGGGCAGAGTGCTTTGGCACCGCACCTTTTCTTCCAACCAGCCGCAAGGAAATGGATGCCCTAGGATGGGATAGCTGTGACATAATTATTGTGACGGGTGACGCTTATGTGGATCACCCTAGTTTTGGTATGGCGATCATCGGTCGCTTACTCGAAGCTCAAGGGTTTCGCGTTGGTATCATCGCTCAACCTAAATGGAATAATAAAGATGCCTTTATGGCATTGGGCAAGCCAAACCTATTCTTTGGCATCACAGCGGGTAACATGGACTCCATGATCAACCGCTACACCGCCGATAAAAAATTGCGCCATGACGATGCCTATACCCCAAATAATGAAGGGGGTAAACGCCCTGATCGCGCCACTCTAGTTTATTCTCAACGCTGCCGTGAAGCCTATAAAGGTATTCCAATTGTTCTCGGTGGTATTGAAGCCAGCCTGCGCCGTTTAGCCCATTATGATTACTGGTCCGATAAAGTGCGTCGTTCAGTCCTTTTTGACGCGAAAGCCGATATTTTGCTTTTTGGTAATGCAGAGCGCGCGCTCGTTGAAGTGGCTCACCGTCTAGCTGACGGAGAAGAAATCAGCAGCTTGACGAACATTCGTGGGACAGCGATTAATCTTCCAGCAGAGCCGGAAAACTACACCATTATAGACTCTTCCCGTATCGAGAAGCCGCGCAAAGAAGCCTTTATTCCGCCAAATCCTTATGCGGTAGAGGAACAATGCGATACCAAAGCTAAAACGGAAGCACCACAAGCACAAGCGATCACGATTCGCCCCTCTCGCCACGATGCAGCGACAACCGCCGTCCGTTTACCTCATTTTGAGAAGCTCAATAACGATCGTATTCTCTACGCACATGCTAGCCGTATCATGCATTTGGAAACCAACCCATACTCCGGCCGTGCACTGATCCAGAAACACGGTGATCGAGAGCTATGGGTGAACCAAGCCCCAATTCCATTGACAACCGAAGAGATGGATTATGTGTTTGGCTTGCCGTATGCGCGTGTACCTCACCCAATGTACGGCAAAGCAAAGATCCCTGCTTATGACATGATCAAAACATCGGTAAATATCATGCGTGGTTGTTTTGGTGGCTGCTCTTTCTGTTCAATTACAGAACATGAAGGCCGGATCATTCAAAACCGATCTCAGGACTCAATTCTGAATGAGTTAGAAGAGATCCGTGACAAAGTCCCTGGATTCACAGGCACTATTTCTGATCTTGGTGGCCCAACCGCAAACATGTACCGACTTGGATGCAGCGATCCAAAGGCAGAAGCTAACTGCCGTCGCCCTTCTTGTGTTTTCCCGGGAATTTGTAACAAGCTAAATACTGACCACAAACACACCATCGATCTCTATCGCGCTGCTCGTCAGGTAAAAGGGGTGAAAAAGGTCATGATTGCCTCTGGTGTGCGTTATGACTTGGCAATCGAGTCTCCAGAATACGTGAAAGAGCTGGTCACTCACCATGTCGGCGGCTACTTAAAAATTGCCCCAGAACATACTGAGAAGGCGCCTTTGGATCTCATGATGAAGCCGGGTATGGGCACGTATGATCGCTTCAAAGAAATGTTTGAAAAATACAGCGCTGAAGCGGGCAAAAAACAATACCTTATCCCGTATTTCATTTCAGCTCATCCAGGTGCGGAAGATGAAGACATGCTTAATTTGGCGCTGTGGTTGAAAAAGAACAATTTTGAGTGCGATCAGGTACAAAACTTCTACCCATCACCAATGTGTAATGCCACCTCAATGTATTACTCAGAGACCAACCCGCTTAAACGAGTCAAATATAAACAACGCGAGGTCGTTCCAGTTGCAAAAGGTGAACGTCAAAGACGTCTACACAAAGCACTGCTACGCTACCATGATCCAGCAAACTGGCCACTGATTCGAGAAGCGTTGATTAACATGGGTAAAAAGCACCTTATCGGCGACAAACCCGGCTGTTTAGTCCCAGCAGAAGATTTAACCACCTTGACACCTGCACAACGTAGAAAGTCTGGGCGTCATGGTGCAAACCGCTTTGCAACAAAACATACTAAGAGCCAGCCAGGATTTGAAAAAATGAATGGTTCAGGGCGCGGTAAATCTAACCAACAAGGAAATCGCAAGCCTGCTGGCAAGCCACATAGCAATAACCAGAATTCAAACCAAGCGAATAAAGGTAAAAAGCCAAATACGATAGGAAGCAGTCAAGCTTCGAAACCGAATGGCTATCGAAAACCCAAACGCCGTTAACTTAATATAACCTGAAAATAAAATCACAGCTTAGGCTGTGATTTTTTTTACCTCTAGAAATCGTTAGTAACAATGTTGTAGATAAACATTTTGCAGTTCAATTGATTCAACACAATAATCATTAAGATGAATGGTAAATCAAATGGAACTTAAGTATGAACATCAGATTGTCTCACATGCTCTATATGGGCTTCTCCATCATCATTATCACAACCTTAACACTAGCGTTAATTGCATGGTCTTTAGTCAACCACTCCGCCGCTATTTCACAAGAAGTTGAATCTGATGATGTACCCGGTGTACTGGCTTATTTAAACGTTATGGATGAAATTGGAGACTTGCAAACCAACGCACTAGAGTATCTAAATGGTGAAGCTGACGAATACAGCAGTTTTAAAGAAAACACAAAAGAATTTAAACACTATTACTCCATTTTACGCCCTTTAGAATCTGCAAAGACCGCTGACATTCAGAAAATGGATAAAATCCAATCACTTGCCAATCAATATATTGAGCAACTCGAACGAGAAGTCTTTGCCAAATACGACCCTAAACAAGAACAAATGGCCATCAATAAGATTGCTCAAGTCACTAAAAATGTTGGCCAACCATTAGAGCAACTGTTAGACGAATTGAAAGATGGTGAATTTGCTGACGCTTACAAAACCACGGATCTCAATGAGTCGCTCAATGATGATTTACCCGGTGTTCGCTATTACCTAGAAATGGTGGATGAAGCGGGAGATATGATTTCATCATTAAACACATACATTATGGGGGATCCTAACGCCCGCAATGGCTTTAACAATGACGCGGCTTCATTTGGGGAATATCTGGAAAAAATCAAGCCACTCGAGCAAAAGCCATCTGAAATCAAAGATATAGAAAGAATTGAACAGTATTACTTTGAAATCATTAAAACCGCGCAAGAAGTCTTTGATGGCTATGATCCTTCAACCAAAAGTGCTGCTATCAAACTTGTCGACGAACTGGAACATTCCATTATCACTCCGTTAGAAAAGATTCTTGATCAATCCGCTCAAGAGGAACGTGACGACTCGATCAATGCACTACGTGCTGTCAATGCGAATATGGACAACATTATCTTTTGGCTCAGCACTAATGTGGTCCTAGTATTGCTTGTCGGCGGCATCGTCGCATGGCAACTGTCTTCCATGATCAAAAAACGGGTTGAAACCATTGCTGAACGCGCGCAGTCAATTGCTGACGGTGACTTGTCAGCCTCTCCGATTAATGAAACCAACAAAGATGAATTGGGCGATCTCGCTCGAGCCATCGACAAAATGCAAGAGTCGTTGAAGAACGTCATCACTAACATTACGCAAGTCGCCTCTGAAGTGGCCAACAATACTGGTCAGGTAGATGAAACCAGCCAGCGAGTCGCCACTGGTATTCAGGAACAAGCTGACAAAGCCACCATGATTGCCAGTGCCGTGGAAGAAATGGAGGTCACCGTTAATCAAGTTGCCGAGCAAAGCACAGAAGCTGCCCAAAATGCACGTATTGCCGGAGAAGAAGCGACCAATGGTGGCACATTGATGCAGGAAACCGTCGATGGAATGAATCGCATCTCTGCTGTCGTCAATGAAACAGCGGAAACCGTTGACAGTTTAGGCCGACGCGGAGAAGAAATCGGCAACGTGATCAAAGTGATCAACGATATTGCTGAACAAACGAATTTATTGGCGCTCAATGCCGCCATTGAAGCGGCTCGTGCTGGTGATTTAGGACGTGGTTTTGCAGTCGTTGCCGACGAAGTTCGTGGACTGGCGGAAAGAACATCAAAAGCGACAGAAGAAGTAGGCGGACTCATCACCTCCATTCAGCAAGAAACACGACAGGCCGTTGAACGCATGAGTGAAGGAACTACCTTGGTCGCAGAAGGAGTCAGTTTGTCCAATTCTGCCGGCGACGCACTGGTTCAGATTGTCGCTCGAGCTCAAGATGTTAACACTATGATTGATATGATTGCGACCGCTGGCTCTCAGCAAGCAACCGCTACAACGGAAATGTCGCGTGACATAAACTCGATAAGCCAGATAGCAGACGCCTCTGTCCGCACAACACAAGAAGGCTCCCATGCAGTGAAACAGCTGTACCAGAAAGTGGAAGAGCTTGAGCAGTTGGTTGTGCGCTTTAAGTTATAAGTAAATCGGTTATTACTGGCAGGGGGACAAATACTCTGTCAGTAATAAAATGTCATCGAAAGATTTGAGCAAAAAAATAGCCGCCAATCAATGGCGGCTATTCACAGATACTAATTAATTGACCATGATTACGAATTACGTAATGCTTCGATTCGCTTATCAAGTGGTGGGTGAGTCATCATTAACTCAGACAATGAAGCTTTACCGTTAATACCAAAAGCCATCATCGAACCTTCAAGTTGAGATTCGTGACTCATCTTCAATCGCTCTAGTGCCGCGATCATCTTATGTTTACCAACAAGTTGCGCCGCGCCTGCATCCGCATGAAACTCACGATGGCGACTGTACCATTTGGTAATAAAGCTCGCCAAAATGCCGAAAACAAGTTCCAGAACCATGGAAACACCAAAGTAAACCAGCATATTGCTGCCACCTTCGCCATCGTCAGAATCTCGCGAGGCCACAATATTAGCAATAAAGCGAGATAGGAAGATCACAAAGGTATTCACAACGCCTTGCATCAGGGTCATCGTTACCATATCACCATTAGAAATATGGCTGACTTCATGCGCTAATACGGCTTCAGCCTCATCTCGAGTCATATTATGTAAAAGGCCCGTCGACACCGCGACGAGTGAGTCATCACGCTTTGCGCCGGTTGCAAATGCATTAATGTCTGCGGAATCATAGATTGCAACCGTTGGCATACCAATGCCCGCCTTTTGTGATTGCTCGCGCACTGTTTCCAATAACCAGTGCTCTGTCTCATTGCGTGGGCTTTCAATCACCATACCGCCAACGGAGCGAAGCGCCATGCTCTTCGACATCATCAACGAAATAATTGCTCCACCAAAACCAAACACTGCAGCAAACACTAACAAGCCAGACAAACTACCCGGCTGCATACCCGTTACGGCATAAACGATATTTAAAACAACGCTCAGAACCAACATAACCGCAAGGTTCGTTGCGATAAATAACATTACTCGCTTCATTTAACTTTCTCCGAAACAGCAAGCTTCTTTTATAAGCTGTTGAGCTAATAGATACCTAGTAGCAACAGCGATTTGTTATACATAGATATAGTCTAATCCTTTTGAAAACAAGGTTAAGAATGAAATTGAAACATTTGATGTCTGTATCAGAATGCGATACTAAAACTGGTTCAGTTCTACAAAGTGAGAAAGCGGCTTAGACTTTGGTCGTATTGTAGCCTGTTTAAAACCTGCTAAATTCATTATCAGAACATAATCCACCATGTAGAGAAAGGAAATCACCATGGTTGAAACTAACAACTATCAAATGGCTATTGATTTACTGTGCTGTCACCTTGGGATAACAGAAGAGGAAGCAAAAAAGCAACTCGGCTTATCGTCTGACTCCCCGGTTCAACAACAGATTTCAGATTTTCAGCAGGCTTATGCGGGTATGGCTGCTGAAAAATAAACAGGTCATCAATTAAAAAGGCTGCCATATGGCAGCCTTTTTGTTATTGGTTACAGAGCAAGTGGCTCTAGGTCGATATACTTAGAAAGTTCTTTCCGCTTTACGCTCGGCACATATGGGATTTCACCAATTTTAGGTGCATCAATCTTTTGTTCTAACATCTCAATAATGTCAGCGTAATGCTCTGTTCCTGGGTTAACACGATTCGCCACCCATCCAACTAGATTCAAACCATCCGCTTTGATCGCATCAACCGTTAACATTGCGTGGCTCAAACAACCTAATTTGATACCAACCACTAAAACAACCGGCAACTGTTCTTGTTTAACCCAAGTAGACAAGCAATCTTGATCAGAAACTGGAACACGCCACCCACCAGCACCTTCTACAAGTACAACTTGAGCATTTTCTTTATGTTGCTGCAGTTTGCGGCTTAAGACATCGTAACAAATTTCGATATTTTCATGCTTTGCGGCAATATGGGGAGAAGCAGGGAGCTCCAAAGCATATGGATTGATGTCATCGTAATCACATTCGATCGTTGCCGCTTTTTGTAAATGAAGGGCATCGGAATTTCGAAAGCCAGATTCAGTTTTTTCACTTCCAGCAGCCACTGGCTTATAGCCAATTGTTTTCAGCCCTTTTGCTGCCATCGCGTGAAGGATCGCTTTTGAAGCGACCGTTTTTCCAACATCGGTATCCGTACCTGCAATGAAAAATGCATCAATCATAGATGTATAACCCCTAAACAAACCTGATAAGTTGCGGGTAGAAGACCCTGATGGTTTTTAAACACCTGATATTCTTCTTCAACTTGAATGAGTGCTCGTCGGCTTGTTAAACCATGAGAGCGTCCACTTACGTGATTCGCACCAATGCCTTTGAGATCACGCATAAGAGAAAATGAAGACTCATACCAAACGGTGATTTCCGGCAAGTCTAGATGATGGTCATGGCAATCAGCTTGCGCTAACGCAATTTTTACCTGATTGATCGAGATAAAATCATTCACGTGTTGATATGAGTCAATTTTACCCCACGCCTTTTTTAGCTCATGCAGCGAGCCATCTAGTAAGGTGGTGAAGAAAGCCTCACCTCCAGAGCGTAGAACACGCTTCATTTCCTTTAGTGGTACTGATAGGTCCTCACACCACTGTAACGCAAGGCTTGAGAAGACATAATCTACGCAGCTGCTTGGCAACGGGATAGATTCTGCATCGCCAACGTGATAGTGGATGCCATGATCGCCACAACGTTGCCGGCTCTGCTGCAACATTTCTTGAGACAAATCCATACAAATCACTTCAGCCCCACGCAACTTAAGTTGCTGTGAAAAGTAACCTGTACCGCAACCTAAATCGAGAACTCGTTTACCCAATAGATCCTTTGGCATTTTATCGAGTAACTTATGCCCTACCTCTCTCTGAAAAGCCGCGTGCTGATCATAGGTTACCGAAGCCTTACCAAACGCCTCTGCAATCGCGCGCTTTTGATCGCCTGCATTAGTTAAATCAAAACATGCAAATTCTGTCATCCGGACACCTCTAATACCTCTGTGAGAGCCTGAACAAGAGAAGCAACTTGTTCGTTACTGTGATTAGCCGTTAATGTAATGCGCAACCGTGCAGAGCCTGTAGCAACGGTAGGTGGCCGAATGGCGGTTAACCAGTGACCCGCTTTTTTGACATTTTCAGCGACATTTAATGTCTTCTCTGACTGGCCAATCAAAAAAGGATTGATTGGTGTAATTGTGTCGATAAAGCCGTCCAAACTAGAAGCTGAAGCTCTGTATACATCTTTCAGCTCAGCAAGTTTTTCTCGTCGCCATTCTTGCTGCCTGATCATACCAATAGCATGGGTTAGCGCATAAGCTTGTGACGGAGGCATCGCGGTAGAATACACATAGTGACGAGCAAACTGAGAGATGTATTCCCCTACGGTTTTACTCGTCAATATTGCAGCTCCTGATAATCCAAACGCTTTGCCGAAGGTCACCACCAAAATATCTGGTTTGATATTACAGTGACTTGCAGTGCCACGGCCTTCTTCACCAAGCACTCCAATGCCATGCGCATCATCGACAACCAACCACGCATTGTTGCTTTGGGTGATCCTTTGGATCTCTTGTAAAGGAGAGAGATCGCCATCCATGCTAAACACACCTTCAGTGACAACTAACTGATTGATTTCAGATGTAAGAAGCTGAGAAAGATGCTCACCATCATTATGGCGAAAACGCTTCATTTTGGCAGGAGACAACAGACCCGCCTCCATCAAAGAGGCATGGTTGAGTTTGTCCTGTATCAGCACATCCTCTTTCTCTAATAGGGAAAAAAGCAGTGCTTGATTGGCTGAAAACCCCGAACTAAAAAGCGTACTATGTTCAAAGCCAAGCCAATCACACAGTGCTGCATTCAGATTAGCGTGAGCACGTGAGTAGCCAGTAACCATAGGGGAAGCTGCACTGCCACAGCCATGTTTGGATATGCCTTCTTGCCAAGCCTTTGCCAATTCACTGTCAGTTGCTAACCCCAAATAATCGTTACTAGAGAAATTAGTGTAACGCTGCCCTGATAAAGTCAGAGCAACCCCATTTCCCTCTTCAAGTAACCACTCTTTCCTAGTTAACCCTTCGTCACGTCGCTTAGTTAACGCTTGCGCTATTCGATGTTCAAACGCTGGCATCGTAGAACAAATCGCCTTTACTTGGTCTAGCCGCAACACGCTCTACAACACGATCCAGCAATTCATTTTCTTCAACTTCATCAGGTTTTTGAGAGATTTCCTGACTATTAATACCAAGCTTGGCGAAAAGCAGCATATCTTTATCTTCAGACGGGTTCGGTGTTGTTAACAATTTACATCCATAGAAAACAGAGTTTGCGCCAGCCATGAAGCACAGTGCTTGCATCTGCTCATTCATGTTTTCACGGCCAGCCGATAAACGAACGGCTGATTGAGGCATCATAATACGAGCAATGGCAATTAAACGGATAAAATCAAAAGGCTCTACGTCATCAACTTCTTCTAATGGTGTCCCTTTCACTTTCACCAACATATTAATCGGTACGCTTTCAGGGTGAGTTGGTAAATTAGCAAGCTCCATCAGCAGACCTGCTCGATCATTTGCACTCTCACCCATACCAATGATGCCACCAGAACAGATTTTCATCCCCGCATCGCGAACATGCGATAAGGTATCTAAACGATCCTGATAAGTTCTGGTGGTGATGATATTTCCGTAAAACTCTGGTGAAGTATCAAGGTTATGGTTGTAATAATCGAGACCAGCGTCTGCAAGCTTTGTCGCTTGGTCGGGTGTTAACATACCAAGGGTCATGCACGTTTCTAAGCCCATGCCCTTCACACCTTTGATCATTTCCGTTAAATGGGGCATATCGCGCTCTTTTGGATTCTTCCATGCAGCCCCCATACAAAAACGCGTTGAACCTGCATTTTTAGCTTTTTGCGCAGCATCAAGAACACGCTCGACTTCCATCAAACGTTCTTTTTCTATATCGGTAGTATAACGAGCACTTTGTGGACAGTACTTACAATCTTCTGGACACGCACCAGTCTTAATAGATAACAGCGTGCTGACTTGAACATGGTTAGTTTGCTGATATTGACGATGGATGGTTTGAGCCTCAAAAAGTAAATCCATAAAAGGCTTTTCCATCAAAGAGCGGACTTCCTCTAGTGTCCAGTTATGACGTACTTCCACTTGCTTTCCTTTGTTATTAATTAGTTTAGTTGCTTGGCTAGTCTATCGTCTCCAGTTAAACTGTCAACACAACAAAAAAACAATAGTTTACAAGTGATTATTTTTTAATCTGGTGATTTATGGATTTACAATTCGATCAAAAGCATATCTGGCATCCTTACACATCCACCATTAACCCTCTCCCTTGTTACCCCATTGTTGCGGCGAATGGTGTCTACCTTGAGCTGGAAAGTGGTGAACAACTTATCGATGGAATGTCATCTTGGTGGTCTGCAATCCATGGCTACAACCATCCACAGTTAAACCAAGCCGCCCATAACCAAATAGACAAGATGTCGCATGTGATGTTTGGCGGTATTACACATGAGCCTGCAATAACACTGTGTAAAAGCCTGCTCTCGCTCGCTCCTAATAATCTAGAACACGTGTTTCTTGCCGATTCTGGCTCTGTCGCGGTCGAAGTGAGCTTAAAAATGGCCCTGCAATATTGGCACTCTCGCAGAGAAGCTCGTTCTAAGTTTTTAACCCTCCGAGATGGATACCATGGCGACACTTTTGCAGCGATGTCCGTGACAGATCCTGATAACTCAATGCACTCACTCTATAAAGGCTTCTTACCGGAACATATTTTTGCTCGTTCGCCAGAGACTGGCTTCTGGGATGAGTGGGATGCTGCTGATTTAGATGACTTCAAATCTAAAGTCGAAGCACACCATCACGAGATTGCGGCGGTAATATTGGAACCTATCGTCCAAGGCGCAGGAGGGATGCGTATTTATCACCCAGAGTTTCTTAAGGGTGTAAGAAAACTTTGTGATGAATATGGGCTACTTTTGATTCTGGACGAAATTGCAACTGGCTTTGGCCGCACTGGAAAAATGTTTGCTTGTGAGCATGCGGATATTCAACCTGATATCTTATGCGTGGGGAAAGCCTTAACTGGCGGCTACATGACCTTATCTGCCACTCTTACCAGTAAACACATTGCAGACACAGTTTGTGGAGGAGAAGCAGGCTGCTTTATGCATGGACCTACCTTTATGGGTAACCCATTAGCATGTGCGGTTGCCAGTGCCAGTATGGCACTTCTTCAAGAAGGAAACTGGAAAAAACAAACTAAGTCGATTGAAACCACCTTTGCTCAGGCACTTCCTCTTCTTCGCAAACACGCTTTAGTAAAAGACGTCAGGTGGTTAGGCGCAATCGGTGTTGTTGAGACCCATCAATCGGTAAACATGGAGACAATCCAAGCATTATTTGTTGAACAAGGTGTTTGGATAAGACCTTTCGGCCGACTGATTTATATGATGCCACCCTTTATTAGTTCACAAGAGCAGGTCCTAAAACTAGTAAAAGCAATAGAACACGCTTTAGAAACACCAGACTGTTTTAGATAAGGAAAAAGGGTTGGCCATGGCCAACCCTTTTCTTGTTATTCATTTTGTGTATCTAACCACTCAACAAATTGTTTCTTCTCATCTTTAGAAGCTTTTTTGTACCAAAGCTTAAGTTGCTTAACTACCTCTTGAGACTTTTCTAATTTGGCCTTTTCTAACTCACCAGCCAAAGTATCATTGTCTGCCGCTAGTACGATATTGTGCTCATTATTATATTTAGAAACTAAAGCCTCTAAATCGCTATAAGGCATAAAACCTTCGTCTCCAGGTAGCAGGGCTGTTTTATAATTAATACTAATTCCATTGGAGGACACCCTCCAATCTGGACCTTGCCTAAATTTATTTTCTGCGTCTATATAGCTAACTACATTGGGGACTTTAATAGTTATATTGTCACTTGTAGAGAAAGAAATAACATAAGGCTTCGAAGTAAACTGTTCTCTTTTACTCCCATTACTAAGGCGTTGAGACATCTGGACAACGAGTTGGTTAAAACCATTATTAATGTTGTACGTATCTTTCCCGTTAACCTCAACACCATTGACAACTAGGATTTCAACACCACGAGTCGCATTGATCTGATTAGCTGATACCAATAAAGGAAAAAAAGCAATAAAACTTAGTGCTAGGTTACGCATAGATGTTCCTCGACTTATCTTACATCACAATATAAAAAAGCCGCCATTAGAGGCGGCTTTGAGCTAATATATACGTCTAATTAAAAATTAACGTTTAGGCCTAGAGCTAGCTGATCTGTATCCTCTGCTGAGCCTTCTTTATCATAGCTCGCTGCTTCAACAAACAATGTAGTCTTAGCACCAAATGCATATGCTACACCTGCATAAAAACCATCAGAATCAGTTTTTGAACCACCGAATGCTTTATTTTCGACTGAACCATAACCAGCATATAGACGATATTCCTTGATGTTATACTCTCCGCCTAAACGGTAAGCATCTGCTTCCGATTTGTCAAAGTGTTCCTCAGAAGAGTAATCAAAACCGACTTTCGCATCACCAAACTTGTAGCTTGAACCAACGTTAAAACCAGAGGCATGGTCATTGTTACCTGACTGTTTGTAATCAAAGTAACCAGCAGATAAACCTAAACCGAAATCTGCATCATAAGAAGCTGCTAGGGTAGCACCTGTAATATCAGCGCCATCTACTTCTTCTTTGAACTGGTATGAACCAGCGACTACAAGACCGTTCATGCTGGCAGTAGAAAATTTAATGATACCATTCTCACGACCACGGTCTTCTAGATCTTGAGAAAAACCATAGTACTCATCGAAACCACCGCGGAACGATAGATCATCAAATGCTGTAGTTTGACGGCCAAATGTTAATGTACCAACATCTGTGAAGTCGAAACCTGCATACACATCACGATTCTTAAGACCAAAATCGTCATCTTCAGTTAATTGGAACTCAAATTTACCAACTGCAGCCACAGCGTCAGAAACTTGGTGACGAACCTTGAAACCTAGACGAGAGTCATATGCATGTACATCAGTATCACTGTCCGCATCCGTTTTAGTATGCTCAACTACTGCAAAAGCACGACCAGTAAGTTCTAGAGAAGAACCATCTTTGTTGTAAATCTCTGCTGCTTGCGCAGAACCTGCTGCTAGTACAGCTAAAGCTACTAGAGTCTTTTTCATAATAATCCACTGCCTTTTCTTAAATTGGGAAATCCTTGCCCGATTCCCTTTTAGTATTTTCGGTGATGACTCTTGCTCTTTAATGGCTTGATGTCATCGCCGCTAAATTCGGAATTAAGATTGCAAAAGATTATTCGGTCTGTCAAATATTCTAAAAAACAAAACTAAAAAAACATAAAGCAATTACAAATCAATGAGTTACATTGTTAAATCAATTTTATTCGACTAACTTCTAAGCACACAACAGTCAATATTCATAAATAAAACAAAATATCATTTCAGAATAAAAAACCACAAAATAGCTTTCACCACACCTTGCACAGCACAATAAACTAGTCGGACATTTTATTTAGAGAGTTATATTTTTTACATTTAGAATTAATTGTAAGTTTATGATGGTTCAGTTTTTTTTTGTGAACGAGATCTAGATTTATCGTAAAAGGATTCCATTTCGTGAACTAAGTACTGTTTAGAGATCTGTGCTAGTATCAGCCCCCTTATGAAAAGGGCGCTGTATGCTGACGAAAAACATTCAAGAATCCATTCGAAAAAGCTATCAAAACTTACAAGATCAACTAGAAAATTTTATTCCTCGTAGAGCTCAAAATTACTTAGTTGCAGAGATCGCTAAAACCTTATGTGGCTCATACCATAAATCGACTCGTATGATTGTTGCAGAAGCCGGAACAGGAATTGGTAAGTCCCTTTCTTACTTAATGGCAACCATTCCGGTTGCTGTATTGAATAATCGTAAGGTGGTTATCTCAACGGCAACGGTCGCGTTACAAGAGCAACTAATTAACAAAGATCTGCCACTCTATCGCCGCATCACTGAACATAATTTCTCCTTCATTCTTGCTAAAGGCCGCCAACGTTATTGTTGTGCAGAAAAACTCGCTTCTGCATCCGGAGTTGATGGTGGTCAGCTTGCTATGTTTGAAAGTAAACCGAAAAAAGCGGATATCGAACTCTTAGAAACGATGTACCGAAGCCTTTCACAAGGTAAATGGGATGGCGACCGAGATTCTTGGCCAAAACCAATTAAAGATGAAATTTGGCAACTTATTGTGAGTGATAAACATAGCTGTAATAACAGTTTACCTGCACACAGAGGATGTCCGTTTCAAAAGGCACGTTCAGAACTGGACAAAAACGATGTCATTATCGCCAATCATAGTCTCGTAATGGCCGATGCCGATCTCGGCGGTGGCGTGATTCTGCCAGAGCCAGAAAATACGATTTATGTCTTCGATGAGGCCCACCACTTACCTCATGTTGCGCGGGATCATTCATCCGCTTCAGCAAGCCTTAAGGGAGCAGCAAGTTGGCTAGAACGTCTAAATCAATCAGTCACTAAATTTGCAAATTTAGCAGATGAAAAAAGAGTGGCGCGTTTTCGAAATGAGCTTCAAGATTCAATTCAGCTTTTGATCCCTTCTTTGAGCCAATTAGCGAGTCGGTTTGATGCTGCATTATTTGAAGAGGGGGTATATCGGTTTGAGCATGGTGAACTCCCGGCTTGGCTAGAAGAAGAATCTAAATCACTTAAATCCCCCTCGCAAAAAGCGGCTCAAGCAGTCGCTAAAATTGCCGACCTAATTTCAGAACGGATAAAAGATGGGGAAGTTTCAAACCGAATAGCCGAGCCCGCTTTAGCTGAATTAGGGTTTTATACCCAGCGCTTAGATAATTTAGCGCAAGTGTGGACATTGATGGCAGAGCCTAAGCGAGAAAAAGGCGCACCGTTGGCGCGCTGGTTATCGATTCATCCAGATCGAGAAGGCGACTTTATTGTCAATGTATCCCCCCTCGAAGTGGGCTGGCAGTTGGACCAACAGATCTGGAGCCGCTGCGTTGGCGCAGTATTGACCTCAGCGACAATGAGAGCTCTCAACTCATTTAGTTTTTTCTGTCGTCAAGCCGGGATAAGTGAGAGAGAAGAAGACGGCGTTCGTTTTCTTGCACTCTCTTCACCTTTTGATTATCAAACACAAGCTGAGTTAATCATCCCCAAAATGTCAGTGGAACCACAAGCGTCTGAATTTACTGAATGTCTTATCGAGAAGCTTCCGGAAATCATTGAAGCTAATAAGGCCAATTTAGTGTTGTTCGCATCTTATTGGCAAATGAACCAAGTATCTGATGCGCTTTCAACATTATTCGTTAAAAAAGGCTGGGCATTGCAAATCCAAGGGAAAGAGTCTCGGTATGAAATACTAAAAAAACATAAAATGCTGATCGATAAAGGTAAGACAAGCATCCTATTTGGAACCGGTAGCTTCTCAGAGGGGTTAGACTTACCCGGCGAACAGTTAGAAAATTTGATTATCACTAAAATTCCATTTGCGGTACCCACCTCACCCGTCGAACAAGCTCATGCAGAATACATCGAACATAAGGGCGGAAACCCTTTTATGCAGATCACTGTACCAGAAGCGAGCAAAAAGCTGATCCAATCGGTAGGAAGACTACTGCGTAAGGAACGAGATTCTGGTACAGTTTACATCCTTGACCGTCGTATCGTAACGAAACGATATGGAAAGTCACTTTTAGACTCATTACCCCCTTTTAAACGCACAATTGAATATTAGTTATCTATCGATTTGATAGCATAAAAACAAAGAAGAAACTGACTATATGGAACTTTTAGAGCCAAGCATGTTGTTAGTGTTGGCGCTTGTTGCGTTTATCGCAGGCTTTATTGATGCGGTCGCGGGTGGCGGCGGGATGCTGACCGTCCCTGCTCTCCTTTCTATTGGGCTGCCACCCCATATCGCACTGGGAACAAATAAAGTGGCGGCAAGCTTTGCTTCTTCAACAGCCGCTTACACCTACTATAAAAAACGGTTATTCAAACCTCGTTGCTGGGGACGAGCATTTGTTTGTACGTTAATTGGCGCGACTCTGGGCACCTTGTTTGTCGATGCGATTAGCACACAGTGGCTGGAAAAGATCTTGCCTCTGGTCATCTTAGCCGCGGCGATTTACACCATATGGCATAAGACCCCGAATGCAAACCAAGACGTAATGCCTAAACCTTGCCCTACATTGAACAAAAAACAATACGCTCAGGGGCTCATTTTAGGCTTTTACGACGGAGTGGCTGGCCCTGGTACCGGTGCTTTCTGGACCGTAAGCTCAATGGCTCTATACCGCCTGAATATCTTATTGGCATCAGGGCTGGCGAAAGCCATGAATTTTACCAGTAACTTTACTTCCTTAATTACGTTTGCTGTACTGGGCCATATTGATTGGGTACTCGGTTTAACGATGGGACTGTGTTTAATGGCCGGTGCTTACGTGGGTGCGCACTCAGCAATCCGTTTTGGTGCTCGTTTTATTCGCCCAGTATTTGTCTGCGTAGTGAGCGTTCTTGCCGTAAAGTTAGCCTATGAGGCTTGGTTTATTTAACTTATGAAAAAACTAGAGTCGCTCATCAACACTTTAGAAGAGCTTTCAACACAAGCTGCATTGGTCGATCGTCAAAGGGGTGAACATCATCAGATACTGTTTGATGAAAGGTTATTCCGCTGTAAGTCTCGCCTTCTAGTGCCATGTGTGACAGAAGCAAGGTCAACATTAGATTCTCTTATTCGAGAGGAAAAAGCATCTCTATTAACGCCTCAGCGTGCCGAATTTCTCTCTGAAAGGCTCTTATCGCAAATCGGAGCGATACAAAGAGAGCTTGCTACACAAAACATACGTAAAGTAGAACCCAAACACTCATCTCATTACAGAAAGCCAATTAATGTGCTTTATCAGGAGCTCGCTCAACACCAAGATTGGGAACGCAGGCTCATGGAAATGGTTCGGGATAAACAATACGCGTTAGAAAATGCTTCGTCTTTCAACAGGCAAGAAGCTCAGCAAGCTTTAATGACAACAGAGCAAAGGCTTAAACGTTGTAAAGAAGCTAAACTGAAGATTGAAAATCAAATCACTTACAGAGAAAAGAACCAATAATATGACACAGCAGAATGAAAACTCTGGATTAGATCATGCTCCCGATGAAATTAAGCTTGCAGTAGATTTGATTTACTTATTAGAAAGCAATGAAATTGAACCTGAAATCGCCCTTAAAGCCATCAACATCATCAAAGTTGACTTGGAGCGTAAACTGGCTGAAGCGCAATAGTAATAATCCTAGGATCAAAAACTTATTACCTCAGGTACATATATTCACTGACAAACATATGAGCCTGAGGTTGTTTCTACCAGTTAAACTTTAAACTGCGAGACCAGTTGTTGTTGCTTTGACGACAACGCACCAATGTCTTGGCTTACTGATTCAGATGCTTCCGCTTGTGTCAGGATCTTCGCACTGAGATCTCGAATATTAGCTACACTTTGATTCACTTCTGATGAGACAGATTGCTGCTCTTCTGCCGCCTTAACGATCTGCAAATTCATATCATTAATTGATTCAATGGCACCAAAAATCGAATTCAGCTCCTCAACAGCTTGCTTCACTTGATTTGCTGCATCATTCGCAAGTCCATTACCTTCTCTTATCGCACTCACCACATCTTCGGTACCTTGCTGAACATTTGCAATCACTTGGCGTATTTCTCCAACAGAATCTTGCGTGCGACTAGCAAGATTTCTAACTTCATCGGCTACAACAGCAAAACCTCTTCCCTGCTCTCCTGCACGAGCCGCCTCTATCGCCGCATTAAGCGCCAGTAAGTTTGTCTGCTCTGAAATACCTTCAATTACGGTAAGGATCTCGGTCACGCTATCATTGTTTTTTGCGAGTTCTTCCACAACTGGGATAGCTCGTTCCATACGCTCCACCAGCTTAATCATTTCGCTTTCTGAAAGCTCTATCACCTTCTGACCAATATCGGCAGATTGATGCGCTTGCTCTGCGGCATCAACGGCAGTTTGAGCATTTTGCACCACCAGCCCAGAGGTTTGGGTCATTTCTTCAGACGCTGTGGCAACCAAATCCACTTCTTTAAATTGTGCTTCACTGCTTTGACTGGTTTGCTGGGCGGCAACGGTAGACTGCTGCGTTGTTGTACCAATTCGATTCGTGGTTTCTACAATATCTCGAATGGTGTATTGCAGTTTTTCAAGAAATAGATTGAACCCTTTAGCTAACTGACCTATTTCATCATCACTTTTAACGTCTATCCTTTGCGTCAGATCGCCTTCACCAGAAGCAATATCTTCAAGCCGCACAACCACTTCTCGTATAGGTTTGACCAATTTAGCGGCAGAGATACCGATAGTTAACAAGCCAAAGAAAATTAATACACCACCAGCGACCAATTCGGTTTTAACTCCGGACTCTACTTGTTTTTCGATGACATCATTCAATGCTTTTGCATCTGACAGAACGCTAGTTTTAGGCATATCAAATAAAATGCCCCATGTCTGATTTGCAATTTCAATTGGTGCAAATACGGTCAACCATGCTTCATCATGGCTCCATTGGCTTACAACCTTGCCTCCGAATAAAAAGTTAGTCAGCTGCTCAGCAGAAATCACATCACTGGTAAAGGTCAGGCCAATTGATTTGCTCGCATCATCGCTGGCGATAAGAGATCCGTCCAAACTGATAATATTGATGTGTCCAGAACCGTTGAACAGTTGGCTGTCCGAATCCGATACAATGGAACGCAATTGATCCAATTTTAGGTCGATACCAAAAAAACCAATTGCAACGTCATCGACTAAAATAGGGACAGATATCGAGGTGGTAATAAATTCACCACGCTCATTAGAAATGAGTCTTGGCGATGCTACACAGGTAGTGCCACTGCTTAGCGGACAAAAAAATCGTTCACTATTCTCATCTGCATTAATGGCTGCTTCGCTAAGGATGTTTGCAACTACATTTTCACCATTTTCCGTCGTCACCCAATAGGGAGCAAAGCGGCCTATCTCATTTGAACCAACATAATCTGCATCCACATAATTACTGTCTTCGCTGTCCAAAAGATCGGGTTTAAATACCAGATACGCCCCTTCTATTTCCGGAAAATTCAATACTGATGTTCTTACAATTTCATCAAGCGCAGTGCGCAAAGACTCACTCTCTCCAAAGTTTTCTTCACTCAATTTCTTTTGAAATAACACGCTGTCTGCAAGCAGTTCTGCTCTGGATAGCGCTTCGCTAAAAAATTCCGAAACCTCAGTGGCATTCAGCAGCGCCCTAGTTTCTAACAACTGTTCCGATTTTTTACTGACAGAGATTGCACTTTGGTCTCTAATGATTTGCTGATTTGTCACAGCGTTGTAAACAGAAAAGCCAATAAGAGAGAAAGAAGTAATAACTAAACACAGCCCGGATAATACCGTTATCTTCCATTGAACAGAGAGGGTTCGCATATGACATCCTTAAATCGCAAACAAATCTAACATTTCCTTAGCGATAAATTATTACAACACATTAACATAAGAGATCAATCCAAAGTTTATAAATTTTTAACAACGACCAAGTTACGCTTTTGTTTTGCTCCTCTCTGGGTATTCCAAATAGAGCGTGATAACATTTCAAAAATTTCGTCAAAAGGAAAAGAAATGAAAGCGATTAGTTTCAACATCAATGGTCTAAGAGCAAGGCTTCATCAATTACAGGCGCTGATAGACAAACATCAACCTGACGTCATCGGTTTACAAGAGATCAAAGTACATGATGAAGCATTCCCAATAGAAGATGTCGAAGCTATGGGCTATAAGGTTTTCTTCCATGGACAAAAAGCGCATTACGGCGTTGCAATGCTATGCAAGCAAGAGCCAATTCATGTACAAAAAGGCTTTCCTACAGATAATGAAGATCATCAAAAACGCATGATCATGGCTACATTTGAAGATGAGAATGGCAATAAAACGACCGTACTAAACGGCTACTTCCCTCAGGGAGATAACATTTCCCACGAGACTAAGTACCCGTACAAACGTCAGTTTTATAAAGACTTGATGAATTACTTAAATGAACATCATACCAATGATGAACAATTGATCGTGATGGGTGACATCAACATTAGCCCAATTGACGCTGATATTGGTATTGGTGAGGCCAATCGTAAACGCTGGCTAAAAACCGGAAAGTGTTCTTTCCAACCCGAAGAACGTGAATGGCTTAAGACGTTGTTAGACTGGGGATTTGAAGACACTTTCCGCAATCTGCACCCAGATGTTGATGATCAGTTCTCGTGGTTTGACTATCGCTCTCGCGGGTTTGATGACAACCGAGGCCTACGTATAGACGTTATTCTAGCAACACCTTCTTTGGCACAAAAGTGCACTGAAGCAGGGATCGATTACGAGCTGCGTGGCATCGAAAAACCGTCTGATCACGCACCAATTTGGTCTGTGTTTTAGTAAATGTGAATTGATAAAGGGGCATATGCCCCTTTTTTATAACGGCCAAGATGTCGAACCGTCAATCGGTACTCGACTGGACGCGAACTCCGTTTTGCAGTATCCGGTATTAGAAGATACATAAAAGTTTAAAGGCATTGCCGAATAACCATTCGCCGCGACTTGCCCTTTCGCTTTATCTGAGAAAACAAAGCCATACATCGTCAAGTAGTTAGTCATGTCTCTCTCTAAGACACGAGATAATGAGATTAGCAACCAATCGTTCTGACTCAAGCCATTCAACTCACTGAAGTTATACTGACTAAAGCCAAGCTGCCCTTTCGCTAGATCCCAATTCGACTCAGAATTATCCGCTTGATTAAAATTGCGCTCTAAAATATGCAGGCGACCTAATAAGTGCCAACCATTTGAAAGAATGCCCTCCCCTTGCGCAGACATCATCATCTGGATATAAAGGCGAGCACCCCATGTCCATCCGTTATTATTCAGTTGCCGCATATACTCAGCTGGGTCAGGCTCACCTTGACTGGTTTGCAGGAGTTCGTACATCGCCTTAAAATCTAATGATTGGCACGTTGGATCATTCCCTGTTTCGCGATAAAACATCGATTTGCTGTAATACGAGTAAAAGTTTGTACTGGTATGCCCTTCCCAACCTTCAAAACGAAAGCGAGATCGCTCTAATCCATGTCCGAGCTCATGCAAATCACCATGCCCTACGGGGTTGAAGGCCCAACCTGCATCATATGGATTTCCAGAGCATCCTGAGCCACAATTTGGCTGGTCTGCATTCATATGCTTCACAATATCTATTGTCGCGATATCCCAGCTCTGATCTCTGGCAAAGCCATGTATTTCTTCAATTTCGTCAATACCCGGCCCAGTAAAACCTGAAAGCGCATGAGGTAAATTGCTCACATAACGCTGAGTCGCTAACGCCATATCCGCAGGCGTTGCCCATTCTGTTGCCTGCATTGATTGTTTCATTTTGTCTTGCTTAGAATGCACTTCAAATCCAGACGTGACCAATTCAGCCCAATCAAACATATTGGCTTCTAGTTGTTGAATAAAAGACTCATTGTCTGCAGCGCTGCGCCACACAGGATGCAAGCCGACATTCTCAAAGCGAAAAGACACAGGCAAATCATTTACATCAAAATGAATTTGCACTGGCCCACCGTACGCTGATGTTAGCCGAATCGTTTCTCCAGGAGTAACTTCAAACTGCCCAGAAGTGACATATTTGGGTCGGTTGTAACCATTGGGATTAAATTCATGAGTAGCGCCACTACGTAATGTGTTAAACGCAATCGACGTCTTCACTGGGGAGTTATCTAACCGAGTCACCTGAATGGTTTCTCCTGGGAAGGCATAAACACCTGCAGATCGAAAGTAGGATTTTGACTCAAGATTAACGACTTTGGTTTCCCTTGGGACACCTATAAACTCACTTCTTGAGAAATTGCCCATATCGGGTTGCTTGGGATTCACATCTCGCACGTGGTATTGAATATGGTCTGCATAGTACGAACGTAAAAATTCTGAGGTTGGTGTTGTTTGCTTGTCCATCGGAAAAGTGGCTTGTTGTCGGTATTTATCTGCAAGCAGTAACATCAGTTTCTCGTACCGGTAGTCCTTGGTGGAAAACAACGATACGTTTGACTCGTCCAATTGTCTCAGTCTGCCACGAATACTCGCTATTGGTGTATAGAATTGCTCCTTCATACCTGAGGTATTTGGGCATGACTTATCATCACACTCCGCCATATTCACCGAGAAGCTCTCATTTTCTAACCGGCTTAATAGTGCTTGCTGCTCCACAATATCTGAGTCTAAAACTCCTTCCAGCTCAAGAGGATTCCAATCAACGACACCAAGTCTACGCCAGTAATTATCGCCAACGTATTGCACGTTGAAGTAGTCAAAAATAGCGTCGCCTAACGGTGTCATATTTCCATCTAAATGCATGTATAAAACTGGTATACCCGCGATATTAGCCGCATTTATGTCACGAATCGTCTCATCCAGAGAGGTGGTTGGCTGCATGTGTTGAGAAAGAATGAGTAAATCAATATTGCTCGATAAACAACTTCTTAATGCCGTGTCATCGCATGAACCAGGAGTATTGTATTCGACTGCTGAGCCAAATTGCTGATCAAGCCATGCTCTGGTCGCTGATTCATCGGGAAAGTAACGAGATTCATCCATTTGGGCAATGACGACTCTAAGCGTATCGCTTTTGCTGTTTACCGTGAGCCATTTAATAGCCGAGCTTAACCATTGATGCATTTGAGCATTGACTGTCGATGACTCTCGATACCAACTACGCATTGGATTTGCACCCAAAAACAGGTAGCGCGCCGCTCTTTTTTGGCCAGCAAGCCCTAAAGTTAATGCTTGATCTTTATACCCAGAAACGAGTGCTTTATTTGTTTTCAGTACCGTGTCGTTAAAGCCAAACTGATGCTTAAGAATTGCTGCATCATGTGAGACTTCCCAAGTTAGACCTGCTAATTGTGATCTTGTGTTATTAGATGCCAACGTGCGTTTTATTTCATCGTACTTTGTTTGCCATTCGGTCACATAGTCTCGACTTGCCACGATAAAATCGTTTGGTTTTTCAACGACAAGTGCATTACCTGTTCTTAACGCTATTTCTACTGCGGACTCTTGTTCTGGCGTTTCGGTAGTGGGGACGTCAGGGACATCTGGAATGTTTGGAACCTCTGTCGGTTTGGTTGGGCTCGTGACAATCGACTCATCCTCTGAACCTCCACCACAGCCCATCATTAACAACATTACAAATGAAATGGGTACAAATCGTCTATTCATATAACGCACAACCTTACAGCAAGGACCATGCATTAAAATATTTTCCTGTTGACAGAAAAGCTAATAAAGAAATTTTATGAATGGATATCAAAAAGTTATCGGCATCATTGAGATGCCGATCTAAATTAATTAACTTAATGGTCTGAGATAAGCGAGGAAGCGTTTCTCTGCGAATTTGAAACACCACAATATGATAAAGGTGAGCCCCATATAAAACAGACCAGCGGTTAAGAATGATTCAAATGGCGCATAGTAGCGAGAGTTGACCAAACGCGCAGCACCCGTTAGATCAACAATCGTAACGATACCTGCGACCGCACTACCGTGTAGCATAAAGATTACTTCGTTACTGTATGCTGGAAGCGCACGACGCAATGCACTTGGTAAAATTATTCGGCGATACGTTTTCCATACCCCCATGCCATAGGCTTTTGCAGCTTCAACCTCACCTTTTGGCAAACCATTGATTGCACCTCGAATGATTTCTGCAGTATAGGCCGACGTATTCAGAACAAACGCAACCAAAGCACAAAACCAAGCATGCTCCCACAAGGTATCTTTTACCGGGAAAAACTGGTCCATACCGTAATAAATTAGATATAACTGAACCAAAAGTGGCGTACCACGGAAAAAGTAAATGAAGCCCCAACTTGGCAAGCTGAGTAAATAGTTTTCACTGTTTCGAGTAATAGCAAGTGGAATAGCGACTGCCAAACCAATGATCAATGCTAACCCGACTAACCAAGCTGTTGTCCACAAGCCTTCAAGGTAGGTTGGAAAACTTTCTATAACCAAAGAAAAGTCCATGATGACTACCTCGCATGAATACTAAATTTGCGTTCAACTAATTTCAGTAACCCAGTCGATACGCTCGTAAAGAATAAGAAGATCAATGCAACAGCCATGTAAAAAGTAAATGGCATCTTCGTCGAGCCCGCCGCAAGTGAGCTCACCCGTACCATATCTTCCAAACCGATGATTGAAACCAATGCGGTCGTTTTGAGCAACACAAGCCAGTTATTACCAAAACCCGGAAGCGCGTGGCGGATCATCTGAGGCAGTAGAATCCTCCTAAACGCTAACACAGAGCTCATACCATAGGCTTTAGCTGCCTCTAACTCTCCTTTGTCAACAGCCATAATCGCGCCACGGAAGGTTTCCGCCATGTATGCCCCAAATATAAAGCCAATCGTCAAGATCCCTGCGATAAACGGGCTGACATCGATATAATCAGGAAGGTAAGACGTCCATTCATGGTCAGGGTTACTTGATGTAAACCATTCATTGAGCCATTCATTAATGGAGTAAAGACTGTTGTTCAGTAGGATCTGACCTCCAAAAAAGATCAGCATCATTAAGACGAGATCGGGAATTCCCCGAATAATTGTTGTGTAAAGCGTCGCAATGGCACGAGCCCAACGATAAGGCGCCAGCTTTGCCAAAGCTCCTAACACACCTAATATCATCGCTAATATTAACGATAGCACTGCGACTTCAATCGTCAGCACGGCCCCTTTTAAAATCGAGGCTTCATATCCTTGTAAATCCAGCATAGGTGAGTTCCTAATCCCTAAACTCAGACGGTCGGTCGCTGGCTACCTCTAGGAACAGAAAACCAGCAACCGATATGTTTATGAATTATTGACCATAAACATCGTAGTTAAAGTATTTAGCAGCAATTTCTTGATAAACACCTTGCTCACGTAACGATAGAATTGCAGCATCCAGCTTCTTCGTTAAGTCTTTATCTTGCTTGCGAACAGCAATACCAAAGCCTTCACCAAACCATTTAGGATCGGTCAAAGAAGGGCCAACAAACTCATACGCTTCACCGCCAGCTTTATTCAAAACACCTTCTTCAAGAGCAGAAGCGTCTCCTAGTACCGCAGCAATACGGCCGTTTGCAAGGTCAAGATATGCCTCATCAAATGAGCCATAACGTACAATTTCCACTTTGCCGCCATAGTTATCGGTTAGGTACTTATCATGCGTGGTTGCACGCTGTACGCCAATCTTCACACCGTCTAGCGCATCAAAGTTCAATCCAGCCCCTTTCTTTGCGATAAATTTGTTAGGGATTAGTGCATACTTGCCAGTGAAGTCGACTTTTTTCTTACGCTCTTTCGTAATTGACATGGCTGCAATTATCGCATCGTATTTACGAGCAAGTAGTGAAGGAATAATGCCATCCCAATCCTGAGGAACGATCTTACATTTCACTTGCATCTCTTTACATAATGCATTGGCCATATCAACATCAAACCCTTTCAAAGAGCCATCTGCTTCAGTCCAACTAAATGGAGGATACGCGCCTTCAATACCAAAACGAACGGTTTTCCATTCTTTCGCTTGGGCCATTCCTGTTGCTGCAGTAGCAGCTAAAGCTGCAACGACTAACCACTTTTTCATTTCCGTACTCCTGTGATTGTGTTTTCTTCGTTATATGTTGTTGTGTTTACTGTGTGCTCGATCGTTATCAAACACTTTAAATATAATTGCTAATAGATAGATGAGATAAATTGCTGAAGACGCTCTGATTCTGGGTTAGTAAACAGTTTGGCAGGGTCACCCTGCTCCTCTACCAACCCTTGATGCAGAAACATCACATGATTTGAGACATCGCGAGCAAACGCCATTTCATGAGTAACAACCAACATTGTTCGCCCTTCATCCGCGAGATCACGCATCACCCCCAGGACTTCCCCAACCAATTCTGGGTCAAGCGCAGAAGTCGGTTCGTCAAACAACATCACTTCAGGGTCAACCGCTAATGCACGAGCGATTGCCGCACGTTGCTGCTGTCCACCAGACAAGTGGCCTGGGTAGTAATCTTTGCGTTCATACAAACCAACCTTTTTTAACAAGGCGTTGGCATTTTCTATAGCTTGGGCTTTCGGTACGCCTAAAACATGTACAGGAGCTTCAATTACATTCTCCAGTACCGTCATGTGCGACCAAAGATTAAATCCTTGAAATACCATCGCAAGGCGAGAACGAATACGTTGCACTTGTTTTTCATTAGCTGGGACAGATTCACCTTGACGATTATTCTTCATCTGAATGAGTTCACCATTTACCCAAATCTCGCCAGCGGTTGGGGTTTCTAACAAGTTGATGCATCTAAGAAAGGTACTCTTACCTGAACCGGAAGAGCCGATAATTGAAATAACATCGCCTTTATGAGCTTCTAAAGAAATGCCTTTTAAAACTTCATTTTGGCCAAATGTTTTATGTAAATCCTTGATATCCAGAGCGGGTACTTCACTCATCCGCTTATACTCCCTGTATTGTGTATACCATTTTTAATTATCTATATTAGGTATTCCTAAAAGCTGTTGCCTTCAGTTCGATACAAACTAGCACTAGACCTTATGACATGCAACAAATTATTAACCTATCAAAATGGGATATCAAGCCACTTTATCTGAGTATATATTCATCATGCGGGTTTATATCCTAACAAACGCGCATAAAACACCATTAGACACCACAATGTATTGCACGCACCTAATTAACATTTTTATAAAAACACGATCCAGCGCAACCAACCAACAAAGGCGTTACACATACAGTTCAGGTCTAAGAAAAATTACAATGTGAAATATTATTTCAATCGAATAAATGTGAAGATATCGTAAACTCCATAGCTGTGTAGTTTTCTTTCACATTCTTTCATAAAGTGATCTAAATCAATCACTCTTTAGGGTTACCAAGATAAACTCCACAACGAAAGTCAAAGCCTCACTTCAGACGCTTTTTCTTTGTACATGCCACACATTGAAGCACAGCAATTGCTTGCTACATGTATATCAAGGCAAAGTACCTGCAGCAGGAAGCAGCAAACCGTTTTATCAGAACTGTTCGAAGACAATAATTATTGAGCAGTTTTAAAGCACTACAACTTTTTTTAAATATGAGGAATCTATGTCAGACGCAGTCAATAAACCGCATTCTGATTCGGATATCGAGAATAAAAGCTATCAGGAACTGCATCGTCCAGCTTCTGAGTTCGCTACCCGCTCTGATTACCTAGATCACGAACTGCAAATCATGAAGCCTCGTCGCTTCGGCCTTAACCTTCCAGGTCGTGATTTTCGCTTCGAATTAGAAGACTTGGTACCTGCACTAGCTGGTACTATCGGTATTATCGCAATGTATTCTGCGGTAATGATGTCGTGGGCTGATGGTCTAACAGCGGCTTGGGATCATGTAAACTTAGGTAAAGAGTTTGCTATCGAAGTCGCTCGTGTAGAAATGCTCTTCCCTGCTCTATTTTTCTGTGTGATTGCATCTGGTTTTATCAACCCTAGGGCAAACCTTGCAGGCAACCACGGCCCTATGATCCCTCTTATCGGTGCGATTGCTCTTGCCGGTGCTCACCCTCTGGCTTTGGCGATTCTTCTTGGTGTATTTGGCCTTCTACTTAGTTACTTTAAAGGCGGCTCCAAGTTAGTTAATTTGACGTCTGAAGGTACGGCTGGTGGCTTGCTCATTTTCCTTGGTTTTACAGGTACAATGAGCCAGATAACCTCCATCCAAACTTGGGCAACTGGATTGCAATCTGCAGATATTGCCGCTGGTAGTATGGGCTATGTCGGTTTAGTCGTCTTAGGTATCAACATCGTGTTGTACGCATTTTTGGCGAAGATCAACATGCGTTGGTTAGCGATCCCAGTTTGTGCTTTCACCGGTTTGATTATCGCACTGGTGCTTGGCGCAGGCTTCGATCTACGCTTTGAAACCGAAATGGGCTTGCCAAACTTAAACCCTGTATATTGGTGGGGCAGCACAGAAACAGGTTGGCAACTTGGCTTACCAAACCTTGAGCACTTTATCGCATCATTACCATTTGCCATTCTTGCTGTAGCAATGTGGTCACCAGACTTCCTTGGTCACCGTATCTTCCAAGAATTGAACTACCCTAAGAAGACAGAAAAAGTATTAATGGATGTTGATGACACCATGACCATGTGTTCTGTTCGCCAAATGGTAGGTACAGCACTTGGTGGCGGTAACATCACATCTTCATGGGGTACATACATGATCCCTGCTGCAATCGCAAAACGTCCAATTCCTGGTGGCGCAATCATTCTAGGCCTACTGGTAATGACGATTGCTATCCTTGGTTTCCCAATGGACGTTGCTGTATGGCCACCAGTAATGCGCGTTGCACTGCTAGTTGGTGTATTCCTTCCTTTACTAGAAGCAGGTATGCAGATGGTAAAAGATACAAAAGATTCGCAAGCTGCGGGTATCTGTATCTTTGGTTCTGCTGTCGTAAACCCAGTGCTAGCTTGGGCGCTAACGATGCTACTGGACAATAACGGTTTGATTGGCGACAAAGAGCGCGCATCTAAACTATCGTTCATAGACAAAATCGTTATCCCGGGCGGTGTACTAGTTATCTGTCTGATTGCTATGCTTGCTGTAGGTATGCTAGAAAGCCAATACGGCATTAAAGCTTGGCTATAAGCTCAAATTATTTGAGGGTGGCAGCAATTGCCACCCCCTTTTTATCGATTTTTTTGAGGATTTATTGATTTAGTTTAAGGTTTACAAAAAAATTTTAGTATACCCTTGAAAACAAGTAAGGAAGTTCCCATATAAAACGTAGTGACAATATTTATAGTTTTATGAACGTCATTTAAAGACTATACATATTGTTATTCATAAGAGTGTACTTGTCCTCCTAGTGGGGATAGCTGGCTCAACGGCTAGAATAGTACGTGTTTTTTCTACTAAAAAGGTAGGTATGTCATGGCAGAGCAATTTGCTAAAGCTTGGGAAGGTTTTGCTGAAGGTGATTGGCAAAACGAAGTAAACGTTCGTGATTTCATTCAGAAGAACTACGCACCGTATGAAGGCGACGAATCTTTCCTAGTTTCTGAAGGTACTGAAGCAACTAACAAGCTTTGGGCTAAGGTAATGGAAGGTATCAAACTGGAGAACTCTACTCACGCTCCTGTTGATTTCGATACTTCAGTTATCTCTACCATCACTGCTCACGATGCAGGCTACATCGAGAAAGACCTAGAAACTATCGTAGGTCTACAAACAGAAGCTCCTTTAAAACGTGCAATCATGCCAAACGGCGGTGTACGTATGATCGAAGGTTCTTGTAAAGCTTACGGTCGTGAACTTGACCCACAAGTTTCAAAAATCTTCTCTGAATACCGTAAAACGCACAACCAAGGCGTTTTCGATATTTACTCACCAGATATCCTAAAATGTCGTAAGTCTGGCGTTTTAACAGGCCTTCCGGATGCATACGGCCGTGGTCGTATCATCGGTGACTACCGCCGCGTTGCGCTATACGGTGTAGACTTCCTTATGAAGGATAAAGCTGCCCAGTTCCACTCTCTACAAGAGAAACTGGAAGCAGGTGACGACCTACAAATGACGATGCAACTTCGTGAAGAGATTCAAGAACAGCACCGCGCACTAGGTCAAATGAAAGAAATGGCAGCTAAATACGGCTTTGACATTTCTGGTCCTGCGACTAACGCTCAAGAAGCTATCCAGTGGACTTACTTCGGTTACCTTGCAGCTGTTAAATCTCAAAACGGCGCGGCAATGTCTCTAGGTCGTACTTCTACGTTCCTTGACGTTTACGTTGAGCGCGATATCGCAAACGGTGTTATCACTGAAGAACAAGCTCAGGAAATGATCGACCACTTCGTAATGAAACTACGTATGGTTCGCTTCCTACGTACTCCTGAGTACGATGAGCTATTCTCTGGCGACCCAATCTGGGCTACAGAATCTATGGGTGGTATGGGTGTTGACGGTCGTACGCTAGTTACACGTACAAACTTCCGTTTCCTAAACACACTATACACAATGGGTCCTTCTCCAGAGCCAAACATCACTGTACTTTGGTCTGAGCAACTACCTGACGGCTTCAAGAAGTTCTGTGCGAAAGTATCTATTGATACATCTTCTATCCAGTACGAGAACGATGACCTAATGCGTCCAGATTTCGACAACGATGACTACGCTATCGCTTGTTGTGTATCGCCAATGGTTATCGGTAAGCACATGCAGTTCTTCGGCGCTCGAGCAAACCTAGCTAAAACTCTACTTTACGTTATCAACGGCGGTGTAGATGAGAAGCTTAAGATCCAAGTTGGTCCTAAGACTGAGAAGATGACTGACGAAGTTCTAGACTTCGATAAAGTTTGGGCTGGTCTAGACAATTTCATGGATTGGCTAGCTAAGCAATACGTGACTGCACTAAACGCAATCCACTACTCTCACGACAAATACAGCTACGAAGCAGCTCTAATGGCTCTTCATGACCGTGACGTTCGTCGTACTATGGCTTGTGGTATCGCTGGTCTATCTGTTGCAGCTGACTCACTATCTGCAATCAAACACGCGAAAGTTAAACCTATCCGTGATGAAGACGGCATTGCAATCGACTTCGAAATCGAAGGCGATTACCCTAAATTTGGTAACAACGACGCTCGCGTTGATGACATGGCGTGTGAACTTGTTTCTATCTTCATGGGTAAAATCCGTAAGCTTAAGACTTACCGCGACGCTATCCCTACTCAGTCTATCCTTACTATCACATCTAACGTTGTGTACGGTAAGAAAACAGGTACTACACCTGATGGCCGTAAAGCAGGCGCTCCTTTCGCTCCTGGTGCAAACCCAATGCACGGTCGTGATGAGAAAGGTGCAGTAGCATCACTAACATCTGTAGGTAAACTACCGTTTGCTGACGCTAAAGATGGTATCTCTTACACATTCTCTATCGTACCAAACGCACTAGGTAAAGAAGAGAACTCTCAACGTTCTAACCTTGCAGGTCTAATGGATGGTTACTTCCACCACGAAGCTGGCATCGAAGGTGGTCAACACCTAAACGTGAACGTTCTTAACCGTGAAACTCTAGAAGACGCAGTTAAGCACCCAGAGAAATACCCTCAGCTAACAATCCGTGTATCTGGTTACGCTGTACGCTTTAACTCTCTAACTGCAGAGCAACAAGCTGACGTAATCGCACGTACTTTCACTGAGTCTCTATAATCTCAGCTGAATGATTGATAAAGCCCCGCTATTTAAGCGGGGCTTTTTATTGCTAGCTATTTGCAATTACACGTCTATCATATCGACATTTTCCACACTTCTTGCGTCAAATTAATAGCTTATTAAAGCGGGCATACTTTTTGTATGTAATATGAAAACCACTGCAAATAACAAGAAAAATTGCCTATGAAGTACCTGCGCGTTTTACCGTTACTTTTACTTGCTACTGGAGCATCAGCATCTGATCGTTCTACCGTTTCTTTTACACTAGATAATGATGGTGTTTTTGGTGTTGATGAGGATTATACAAACGGGATCTTTTTGACCTATACCTCCGGTGCGATCGACCCAAACTGGTTAACTAAGCCTTTAAGCTTAAGCATGTGGGGAGCCACTTCTCTAGATAAGTTCGAATTCACTATCGGACACAAAATGTGGACACCTTCTGATATTGAAGCTATGGAGCCATTGGCAAATGACCGCCCTTATGCGGGCTATTTACATACTTCGCTTAATTATATTAGTTTGCACCCACAACAAGCCCAGCGTTTTAATTTGACGATCGGTACAACCGGTGAAAGTTCACTTGCAGACAAAGCCCAAAACTTCGTACATAGCATTACGGGTTCAGATGACCCACTAGGTTGGGAGTACCAAGTAGAAGAAAAAATTGTTGGCAGCGTTGGATATCTCAGCCACTTCAACTGGATGCGTGAACGTTCAATCGCGAACACAGATTGGGAGGTTTCCAATATTTCTGAAGTAAATGTTGGGAACTATCGAAGTGATATCTCTACAGGTCTTATGTTCCGCTGGGGTAGCGACTTAGCTGGTAACATGGGAGCTGCTAATATTGACACCGAAAATCCTTTCAGACCCGGGATGATAGGAGCATCAAAAGGCGGATGGTTCCTGTTTGGTGGAATTGAAGGCCGCTATCGTTTTAACGACTACACGCTAGAGGGAGATAGACCGGGTATTCCTGATCCTGAAAACTATCCAGTCACACTTGAAAACCTCCAAGCTTCAGCAGTATTAGGCGTTGCTTGGTACAACGATTACCTTGGTGCAAGCTTTACCACTACCGCTAAGTCACCAGAATATAAAGAAGCCACCAGTAGCGTCTACGGTACGGGCAGCCTCTCTTTATACGCATTTTTCTAAATCGCAAACCTCTGGCAGTCTTGATTGAGGCTGCTAGAGCGTTGATCAACCACTTGACTCACCGCCCGTAATTGTTCGTTATTATCTTCCAAATCTTTCATCGCTGAAGACATCTGAGTCATGCTATCGGCCATTGACTGACTCGTCGTCACCAACTCTTTAATCGACGTAAATATTACGTCGGTTTGATGGGATGCTTCATCGGCTTTTTCGATGATCACATTGAGTGCTTGCATAGCCTCGTGTCCTCGCTCCTGCCCCGATTTCATCGATGATTCAGATTGTCCAATGTATTGAATCACTTCAGCACTTTCATTTTTCATCGTATCGATGGTTTCGGAAATTTCATTTACAGCATCGACTGTTCGAACTGCCAAGCTTCGCACCTCGTCAGCGACAACCGCAAACCCCCTACCTTGTTCCCCTGCTCTCGCAGCCTCTATTGCAGCATTTAACGCTAACAGATTGGTTTGTTCTGCAATTCCATTGATGATTTCCATAACAGCATCCACTTTAGATGAAGCTTCTTCCAATTGTTGGATATGTGTGGCTGCAGACTTAAGGATATTTGCTACATCCTCTAGCGAACCGATTGCAGAACCGATCACTTTAGCCCCTTCTTCTGCCGAATGTGTGGAAGAGCGGCTAATATCCGCCACAAATTCAAGCGAGCTTGAAACCTCTTGGGTGGTAACACTCACCTGTTCTGTCGCTGACGCTAAAACTTGAGTCTGTCCCAGAACTTCCGTTTGGTGATGAGCAAGTTTATCCAACCCATGACTAAGCTCCGCAGCGTTTTCAGACAAAGCATTACTGCTTCCCTGAACACCTTTGATCAACGATCCTAAATTCTCACAACTTTGATTGATCGTTTTTGCTAACTGGTTGAACTCATCATTGGGATTGTTCGATAAAGACATCCGCTGAGACAAATCCCCTTTTGAGATCGCTTGCAGAATTTGGCTGATCTGTTTAAGGGACTTTGAAAGGCTGATGCTGGCGGTCATAAATATCGCAACAGTAAATATGGCAAGAATGGCACAAGCAAAAACCACTGACCAAGTTGTTTCCGAGGCAGCGTTATCGGCAGAAACTTGAAACTCACTGCTCATTGTACCCAGTGTTAGCGTTGTTTCATTGATAACTGATGTAAAATTGCTTTCGTTAACGAGCAATTGCTGCTCCACTTCTCCCAGCTGCTGAGAAAGCTCGCTGACTCGAAGAAAGGTTTCTTTAAAGCTATTTATTTCTGCTTCGTACAACTCTAACATCGCATACACATTCGACATGCTCACAAAGCCAGCCATCGCACGATTAAACAGCTTTAAATTATTCTCGTTCGGCTGTAATAAGTAGTTTTGTTGTGCCTTGATCATTGCTTGAAAATCCGAGTTCAATGTCACCATGCCCGTCTCTTCGATTTTCTTTTCAATTGTCGACGCATACTCTTTAAGTAAGCCAAGTTTCCCTTCATCAACATTGAACCCCAGCTCAGACTTTAATGTCATCCAAGGCAACAACGCTTGTTTAAATTCATTCGCACTCGATAGAATACCGTCCGCTTGCTCAGCAAGGCTTAGCTCTGCCAAAAACTTGGCATTTTTCTCAACATCAGAAACTATTGATGCCAATTTTTCTTCTACCGTACTTACTTCAGAGCCCGTCATATCATCAAGCTCACCAGACAGTGAAAGAAGCTTACTTTGAGTTCGATAAAGAGAAAGTGAACCAGTAGCAACCTCCCCACTCGATTGGTATTGGTGGCTCATTACGTTCAAACGCGCCGTTGTAAATATTCCCAAAGCAATAAAACCAACAGACAAGACTACCAGTAGTAGTGTCATCTTTTGCTTTTGTGACAGAGCAAATAAATCCATAGCTATTCCTTAGTCATCAAACTATATGACTTCCAAAAACCTTATGTTTTATGCATCCATGATTATTTATATTCTTATCATTTATAACAATTTTATAACATTATTTTTGTACTATGTACGCTTTTTTAAACAAACTCAGTAAAATCAGCGTTAACACCGCATAGCGCTATTTAAACCGCACTTTTTGTAATAAAATAACAACCAAAATTACTAAATAGAGATGAGCTCATGTCAACAACTGGTCGTATTCATTCTTTTGAATCTTGCGGAACCGTAGACGGACCTGGTATTCGCTTTATAGTCTTCCTGCAAGGTTGCCTAATGCGTTGTAAGTACTGTCATAACCGCGATACTTGGGACACACACGATGGAAAAGAAGTGACCGTTGAAGAGATCATCAGTGAAGCGAAAACTTATCGCCACTTCATGAACGCTTCTGGTGGTGGTGTTACATGTTCAGGTGGAGAAGCAATGCTTCAACCTGAGTTTGTACGCGATTTTTTCCGCGCAGCGAAAGCTGAAGGTATTCACACTTGCTTGGATACAAACGGATATATCCGAAAACACACCGATGTGATTGATGAAGTCCTTGAAGCTACCGACTTAGTTATGTTGGATTTAAAGCACATGAAAGATGAGATCCACCAAGATTTTATCGGTGTATCCAACCGTCGAGTCCTTGATTTTGCTCGGTACTTACATAGCGTAGGACAAACCACATGGATTCGTTATGTAGTTGTTCCAGGCTATACCGACGATGAAGAAGCCGCACATATGCTGGGTGAGTTCATTAAAGATATGGACAACATCGAGAAAGTTGAACTCCTTCCGTACCACAAATTGGGTGCACATAAGTGGGAAGCTCTGGGAATCGAGTATCCATTAGATGGTGTAAACCCACCACCAAAAGAAACAATGGACAACATCGTATCAATTCTTGAGCAGTATCACTCAAACGTAAAATACTGATTTCCCATTTGCTTTAATTCATAAAAAATACCAACCTGAAGGTTGGTATTTTTTATGGTTGTTATCATGTTTCTCAAAGAGCTCTTTGCATTACTACTTTTATTGATTGCTGCCTTTCCAGCCGCTCACGATGTAAAGCGTCATTTGTTACCAAAACTACAGAAAGATCGCTCATTTCAGCACATTACCTACGCCATTATCTTTGCACTTTTTTTGTTGTGGTCAGCACAAGCTGGTATAAAAGACAACTTGTCGATTCACTTTCTTGGCCTCACAACCCTTTCCCTAATGTATGGCTGGAAGATTGCTTATTTGCTTTCCGGTATAGTCTCTCTTCTGTTAGCCACATTTGGTGAACTCGACTTCTTCCAATTCCCCGAATATCTCTTGCTTTCTGGCTTGGTTCCAATCGCGATCAGCTACATCATTTTTAACCTAACCTACAAATACTTACCTCGAAATATCTTCGTTTTTATCTTTATTGCGGGTTTCTTCAATGGCGCAGTGACAGGCAGTTTACATCTGGTGATAAATTCGCTGTACCACGTTGTTAATGATACGCATGATTGGGCAACAATCGTGGACAACTACCTTATTTTCACTCCCCTTCTTGCCTTTCCTGAAGGCCTACTCAATGGAATGGCAACGGCTATGTTGTGCGTGTTTAAACCTGAATGGCTAAGAGTCTTTTCTGATAAAGATTATATTTACAATCATTACCATAAAAAATAGCGCTGCAAGCGTCGATTCTTTGTACTTTTCTTATTAAATATGTGTTGAGATCATGTTTCACTCATCGTGTAAGCGTTAACCTAATCCCATTAAAGAAATATTAATTTGTTATTAGTGAGGCCAACATGGAAATGACCAATGCTCAGCGTCTGATCCTTTCAAACCAGTACTACCTGATGTCACAAATGGATCCAGAAAATGCGCAAAAATACCAACGTTTACAAACCATTGTAGAACGTGGGTATGAGCTGCAAATGCAAGAACTGAACAAAGACTTTGGTTGTCTTGTAGAGCAAGAATGTCGTGAAATCATCGATATCATGGAAATGTATCATGCGATGCAAGAGTCCAATAAAATGCTTTCCGAGAATGAGCAACAAGAAGTTGATCAGCGCCGTTTACAATTCCTTGGGTTCGATATCGCAACAGAAGCTCAACATGTTAACTACGTGCGCTTCTTAACAGAATCAGAAGGTCTATATCCTCAATTTTCCAAAGAAGAGCACCATTTCAATAGCCAAATGCCAATGCTTGAAAAATATCGCCGCATGTTGAGCACATGGCGTAGTTGTCCACGCCAATATCACTTATGTCCGACAGAGCTAAAACAAATATTTAACGCTTAAAAACACTAAAAGAGCTGCAATCGCAGCTCTTTTTCCGACAGCGTCCAATTCCTTTCGTTAAAAAACACTTCCCCCCTTCTCGATTAAAATCACACCATTTATACCCGCAACAACAGATATTCAGCTTAAAAATACGCAAGATAAAAACAACTAGGCAAGCATCACATTTTGCAAATAAACACATATTTTTTAAGCAAAATTCCAAAAACAAACTAGGCTTAAGTAGTAAGGAAATTGGAATTCAATGCGAGTTGTTTGTCGAACAGACAGGTTCAGAGGGGAATTCATTATGAGTATTTTCGACCACTTCCAAGCACGCTATGAAGCGGCCAAGGACGAAGAATTGTCGCTTCAGGAGTTTCTAGCTCTCTGTAAAGATGACAAAAGCGCTTATGCCAATGCAGCCGAACGTTTATTAATGGCAATTGGCGAACCTGAAATTATAGACACGGCTCAAGACCCGCGACTCAGCCGCATTTTCTCAAATCGGGTCATATCGCGATACGAAACGTTCAAAGATTTCTATGGTATGGAAGACGCTATTGAACAAATCGTTTCTTATCTAAAACACGCGGCGCAAGGGCTAGAAGAAAGAAAACAGATTCTTTACTTGTTAGGCCCAGTTGGCGGCGGTAAATCGTCGATTGCAGAAAAGCTTAAAGCACTGATGCAACTCATTCCTATCTACGTCCTATCTGCAAATGGCGAACGCAGCCCGGTGAATGATCACCCATTTAGCTTATTCGACGTAACAGAAGATGGTGATTTACTGAAACAGGAATACGGTATCGAGAAACGATACTTGCGAACCATCATGTCACCTTGGGCAGCGAAACGCCTTCACGAATTTGGCGGTGATATCTCCAAATTTAAAGTAGTCAAAGTTCGCCCTTCAATTCTAGACCAGCTAGCGGTAGCTAAAACAGAGCCTGGTGATGAGAATAACCAAGACATTTCATCACTCGTGGGTAAAGTCGATATTCGTATGCTGGAGCACTATTCACAAGATGATCCGGATGCATACAGTTACTCAGGTGCGTTATGTCGTGCAAACCAAGGGTTGATGGAATTTGTAGAGATGTTCAAAGCCCCTATTAAGGTTTTGCATCCACTCTTAACCGCTACTCAAGAAGGTAACTATAACGGCACAGAAGGCCTATCTGCCCTTCCTTTTGAAGGTATGATTTTGGCTCACTCTAATGAATCAGAGTGGCAAACCTTCCGTAACAACAAAAACAATGAGGCGTTTTTAGATAGGGTCTACATAGTTAAAGTTCCTTATTGTCTGCGTGTCTCTGAAGAAGTGAAGATTTATCAGAAATTGCTCGATCATTCGGAGCTTTCGAAAGCACCATGCTCACCTAGTACGTTAGATCTTCTAGCTCAGTTCAGTATTCTTTCACGACTAAAAGACCCTGAAAATTCTTCGGTTTTCTCGAAAATGCGTGTTTACGATGGGGAAACGTTAAAAGATACCGATCCAAAGGCTAAAAGCTATCAAGAATACCGTGATTATGCGGGTGTCGATGAAGGCATGTCTGGCCTCTCAACCCGTTTTGCCTTCAAGATCCTGTCGCGCGTATTTAACTTCGACCAAGCAGAAGTAGCCGCTAACCCTGTTCATCTATTCTATGTCATTGAACAACAAGTCGAACGAGAGCAGTTCCCTCAAGAAACAGCTGAAAAATACCTTGAGTTCTTAAAAGGCTACTTAGTGCCTCGCTATGTCGAGTTTATCGGGAAAGAGATTCAAACTGCGTATTTAGAGTCATACTCTGAATACGGACAAAATATCTTCGACCGTTATGTCACCTATGCCGATTTCTGGATTCAAGATCAGGAATATCGTGATCCTGAGACCGGTCAACTATTTGACCGAGCGGCATTAAATAACGAATTAGAAAAAATCGAAAAAACTGCTGGCATCAGCAACCCTAAAGATTTCCGTAACGAGATCGTTAACTTCGTCCTTCGTGCTAAAGCCAACAATAATGGACAAAACCCTGTTTGGACTAGCTATGAGAAGCTGCGTACCGTTATCGAGAAGAAAATGTTCTCTAACACCGAGGAGCTATTACCGGTCATCTCTTTCAACACCAAAACCTCTTCTGAGGATCAGAAGAAGCACGACGACTTCGTCGCTCGTATGATGGAGAAAGGTTATACCGAAAAACAAGTCAGATTACTTTCTGAATGGTACTTACGCGTACGTAAGTCTTCATAAGTCAACCTGACTCAAGTCCATAGCTAAGTAGTCGGCTACCTATTGGTAGCCGGCAAAAGCGGTGTGATTGTATAAGGGGTAACGAATGGCGCAATTTATCGATAGACGATTAAACGGCAAGAATAAAAGTGCTGTGAACAGGCAGCGCTTTCTACGCCGTCATAAAGAGCAGATCAAGGAGTCGGTCGCTGACGCCGTCAATCGCCGTTCTATTACGAACACAGAAACGGGCGAAGACGTTTCTATTCCTCATAAAGACATCAAAGAACCCGTATTTCACCAAGGTAAAGGTGGAGTAAAAGAGCGCGTCCATCCAGGCAATGACCAGTTTGTTACCGGAGACAAAATTGAGCGCCCTAAAGGGGGCGGCCAAGGCGGTGGGTCTGGTGAAGGTGATGCGAGTCAAGATGGAGAAGGCCAAGACGATTTTGTGTTTCAAATATCTAAAGATGAATACTTGGATCTCCTCTTTGAAGAACTTGAATTACCTAACCTTGAAAAGAATCAAATCAACAAAATCACTGAATGGAAAACACATAGAGCGGGTTACCAAACTGCTGGGGTACCGGCCAATATTGCGATAGTCAAATCACTCCAACAGTCGTTAGCCAGAAGAACCGCAATGACTGCGGGTAAAAAACGAATGCTCCATGAACTCGAAGATGAATTAGAACGAATTCAAAACCAAGAGCCAGCTCAGGCAATGGAAGAAAAGCGTCTGAGGGAAGAGATCCAAGCATTAAGGAAGAAGATCGACTCTGTCCCTTTTATTGATACTTTCGACCTTCGATTCAAAAATTATGAACGTCGCCCAATTCCTTCTAGCCAAGCCGTAATGTTTTGTTTAATGGATGTTTCAGGTTCGATGGATCAAGCAACAAAAGACATAGCTAAACGATTTTATGTTTTGCTCTACCTATTTTTGACTCGAACTTATGAGAACGTTGAAGTCGTCTTTATTCGCCATCATACACAAGCTAAAGAAGTCGACGAGCATGAGTTCTTTTACTCACAAGAAACAGGGGGCACCATTGTTTCCAGTGCATTAAAGCTGATGAACGAAATTGTCGAAGATCGCTACCCTATTGGTGAGTGGAATATCTACGCCGCGCAAGCTTCAGATGGTGATAACTGGGCAGATGACTCTCCACGCTGTCGCGAATTACTGACCAAGAAGATTCTGCCAAACTGTCAATATTATTCTTATATCGAAATAACCCGTCGCTCTCATCAAACCCTTTGGCACGAGTATGAGAAGCTAGAAGAAGCATTCCCGAATTTTGCTATGAAGAACATTCGCAGTGTCGATGATATCTTCCCGGTATTCAGGGAGCTGTTTAAAAAGGAAACTGCAGCGTAGGGAGATGACTATGGCTACGACGACAAAAAAAACAACAAAGAAAAAGAGCAAGATGTTGTCAGATGGGCCGGATTGGACCTTTGATCTGTTAGAGCAATACCATCAAGAGATCAAACGAGTCGCCGATCATTACCGGCTTGATGCTTATCCAAATCAAATTGAAGTCATTACATCTGAACAAATGATGGATGCTTATTCCAGTATCGGTATGCCAATAAACTATAACCATTGGTCTTTTGGCAAGAAGTTCATTCAAACAGAACAAGGTTATAAGCATGGCCAAATGGGCTTAGCGTATGAGATTGTGATCAACTCAGACCCATGTATTGCCTACCTAATGGAAGAAAACACCGTCACCATGCAGGCTCTGGTTATGGCGCATGCCTGTTATGGGCATAACTCTTTCTTTAAAGGAAATTACCTGTTTCAAACGTGGACGGATGCCAGTTCTATTATTGATTACCTACTCTTTGCCAAAAACTATATTGCCAAATGCGAAGAGAAATATGGTCAAAAAGAAGTCGAGGAGTTACTCGATTCCTGCCACGCTCTTATGAATTTTGGTGTGGATCGCTACAAGCGCCCTGAAAAGATTTCAATCGCAGAAGAGAAAGCCAGACAAGAAGAACGTGAAGCGTACTTACAGTCTCAAGTTAACGAGCTTTGGCGAACAGTACCGAAATCTAAAACCAAAGAAGAAGACATTAAAATTCGCTTCCCGAGTGAACCGCAAGAAAATATCTTGTACTTTATCGAGAAGCACGCTCCGTTGTTAGAATCATGGCAACGAGAGATCGTTCGGATTGTTCGAAAGATCAGCCAGTACTTTTACCCGCAAAAGCAAACACAGGTAATGAATGAAGGTTGGGCTACCTTTTGGCACTATACCATACTTAATCACCTCTACGATGAAGGGATTGTTTCAGAGCGATTTATCCTTGAGTTCCTTCATAGCCATACGAGTGTCGTTGCTCAACCGCCTTATAACAGTCCTTACTACAGTGGCATAAACCCTTATGCTCTTGGCTTTGCGATGTTCAGAGATATACGGCGGATTTGTGAAGAGCCGACTGATGAAGATAAAGAGTGGTTCCCAGATTTAGCGGGCACCGATTGGCTTGATGCAGTTCATTTTGCAATGCGTAATTTTAAAGATGAAAGCTTTATTAGCCAATATCTGTCCCCCAAACTAATGCGTGACTTCAAACTGTTTTCTGTCGTAGATGATGATAGGAAAAATTACCTTGAGGTCAGTGCCATCCATAATGACGTCGGTTATCGTGCAATCAGAGAAAAAATAGCCGCACAATATAACCTTAGTAACCTCGAGCCCAACATTCAGGTCTTCAATGTTGATGTCCGGGGAGATCGATCTTTAACCCTTCAATATGTTCCCCATGACCGAATTCCATTGGACGAAAGTTATGACGAGGTACTGAAGCACATGTATCGTTTGTGGGGGTTTGACGTCATCCTCGAAGAAGTGAAAGACACTGGACGACGTGAAATACTTGGTACTTGCCCGAAACGGGGCGATTATGACACTAACATATAAGAAAAAGGAGAGCAGAGCTCTCCTTTTCCAATTAACCTGCAATGATTTTTCTCACCGCTTCCAGATCTTCTGGTGTATCAACACCAGCTGCTGGTGCTTCTTTGGCTACAGCTACATGAATTTTCTCGCCATACCACAGCACACGGAGTTGTTCCAAACACTCAATACGCTCAAGTGCCGACGGTGCCCAATTAATGTATGTATTGATGAAACCAGCTCGGTAAGCATAAATACCAATATGACGCATTAATGGTGTTTCAATCTGTTTCTGTTCGGTAGCAAAACCGTCTCTGTCCCATGGAATCGTCGCACGACTAAAATACAGCGCATAACCTTCATTATCAGTAACCACTTTAACGGCATTTGGATTAAAGACTTCAGATTCATCTTCAATTTCTACTGCTAGTGTTGCCATCGGGGCTACGCTGTTTGCTAAATTCTCCGCGACTTGACGAATGATCAATGGTGGGATCAGTGGTTCATCCCCTTGGACATTCACAATAATGTGGTCATCTGCGATATTTTTTAGCTTCACAACTTCTGCTAAACGTTCAGTACCTGACTCATGATCAGGAGAAGTCATACAGACCTCTCCACCAAAAGCAAGTACAGCTTCTTTAACACGTTTATCATCTGTTGCCACAATGACATGCTCAGCACCGGCTTGTAACGCTTGTTCGTAAACCCATTGCACCATTGGCTTACCAGCAATATCCGCCAGAGGTTTGCCCGGAAGGCGCGTAGATTGGTATCGCGCTGGAATGACAACCGTAAAGGCCATTAGCGTCCCTCTTCCATACTCATTTGACGCGCTTCAGGCTCAAGAAGTACAGGAATTCCTTCTTTAATTGGATAAGCCAGTCTGTCGAATTTACAAATCAGCTCTTGTTTATCTTTATCAAAAGTCAGTTTGCCTTTACACACAGGGCAAGCCACGATTTCAAGCAGACGGTGATCCATATTGTTCCTTTACCTCTTTAATTCTGTTCAGAATACGTTCTTCATCAGATTCACTAAACGTAGCAGTCACTGGTAAGTACCACCAGTTGTCTCGCGCAAACGGCGCACATTTTACTGCATCTTTTTCTGTCATCATTAAATGTTGCCCTTTTTGAGCCATTTCATTCAAATCAGACGGGTTAAATTCTTGATGGTCTGCAAACCCTTTTGTTGCAACCAAATCTGCACCCAACTGTTTCAACGTATTGAAAAACCTTGGTGGGTGACCAATACCAGCAATTGCAACCATTCCTTCCAATTGCCTGACAGGTGCAAGTTCTCGAGTTTTTAAATTGGTAGCTAAGCTTGGCGTAAGCACCATTGCTGCTTCCCCTTCATGCGCGGTTCCACCGTTAGCAATGATGAAGTCTACTTCTTGAAGTCTGGCAACAGACTCTCTTAGTGGACCAAGCGGAATTAGGTTTTCATTACCAAAACGTCTTTGACCATCCACAACAACCAGCTCTATATCACGCTGCAACGCATAATGCTGCAAACCATCATCGGTAATTATAATATCGACACCCGTTGGTAGCAGCGCCTGAACGGCATCAGAGCGAACAGGGGAGACAGCCACAGGTGCACCTGTGCGCTTATGAATCAAATAAGGTTCATCACCACAATGTTGAGTTGGTGTACTTTCTTGCACAACCAGCGGATAACTCGGGGCTTTGCCCCCATAACCACGAGAGACAACGCCAGGCTTAAATCCCATTAACTGCAGTTTTTCCACCAGCCAAATCACAACGGGTGTTTTACCATTGCCTCCGGCTGTAATATTACCGACGACAATAACTGGAACAGGTGCACGATAACTCTGCTTTTTACCATCAGCATAATCACTGCGTCGTTTTCGGCTAACCAATCCAAAAAGCTGACTCAATGGCCACAACAGTGGCCAAAGCAAGTATTTAAGTGGATGGTTCTGGAACCAGATTTTTTCAATCACGCTTACTCACCAAACTGAATTCGATGAAGCTGGGCATAGGCGCCATTTTGCTTGATGAGTTCATTGTGAGGACCACGTTCAATGATCTCACCATCATCAACCACAAGGATTTCATCGGCTTCCTCAATCGTAGAAAGTCGGTGTGCAATCACAAGGACGGTTTTGTCTTTTTGTAGCTCATCTAGCGCAGCTTGAATCGCTTTTTCAGATTCTGTATCCAGAGCAGAGGTCGCTTCATCCAAAATCAAAACCGGCGCGTCACGTAAAAGAGCACGCGCAATAGCAATACGCTGGCGTTGACCACCGGACAAGCTGGTGCCATTTTCACCAATGACAGTATCTAGACCTTCATCCATGTTATCAACAAAGTCCATGGCATGGGCAAGACGTGCTGCGTGCTCGATTTGCTCACGTGTGTATTTTTCTGTCGCAGCATAAGCAATGTTGTTGGCGATCGTGTCGTTAAACAAATGCACATTTTGAGATACGAGCGCAAAATGGCTACGTAAGTTAGGCAAGGTATAATCGCGAATATCGTGTCCATCCAACTTTATCACGCCGGAATCCACGTCATAGAAGCGAGTAAAGAGGTTAGCAATGGTGCTTTTCCCTGAACCTGAACGGCCCACTAATGCCAAGGTTTTGCCCTCAGGGATGGTGAAGCTGACATTGGATAATGCTGGTTTCTCTTTCCCTTCATAGGTAAACGTCACGTCTTCTACCGAAATATCACCACGCACTTTCTGTGCAGTGTACTTGCCATTATCGACTTCCGTTTCTAAGTCCATTAATGCAAATAAGGTTTGGCTTGCAGCCATACCACGTTGAAACTCTGACGTTACATTGGTCAGCGCCTTAAGTGGGCGCATCAAACCAAACATGGCAGAGAACACTACCGTAAATGTACCCGGTGTTAATTCACTACGAATTGAGTCAACACTTGCTAAAAACAAAACAGCAACTAAAGCAATAGAGGCAATAACCTGAATGACAGGGTTTGCAATCGCCTGCGCCGCAACAAGCTTCATGGTTTGTTGACGCATTTGGTTACTAACCGCATCAAAGCGCTCACGCTCTACTTCTTGACCACCATAACTCAGTACAACTTTGTGCCCTTTTAGCATCTGCTCTGCTGAGGCAGTTACATTGCCCATCGCTTCTTGCATGTTTTTCGAGATCTTACGAAAACGTTTTGAAACAACACCAATTCCCCACGCAACAAGTGGTGCGACAACAAACAAAACTAATGAAAGCTGCCAGCTATTCCAAAACATAAGTACGAGTAGACCAATAATACTCGCCCCTTCACGTACAATGCTTACCAGCGCACGACTGGTGGCTCCAGCAACTTGCTCTGAATCGTAGGTAATGCGAGAAAGTAGACCGCCTGTAGATTCTTTGTCGAAATAAGACACGGGCATGTGCATGAACTGGCTAAATATTCGACGACGCATTTGCATCACAACGTTGCCAGAAACCCAACTCAAACAGTAGCTAGAAGCAAAGCCACTTAAGCCACGCACGATCATCATGCCAAAAATAATTAAAGGAAGAGTGCGAAGGAAATTTGATTCAGCGTTACCAAAACCTTCATCAAGAAGTGGTTTTAGTAGAGAAACCATATAGGTATCAGCAATCGCATTAACGATAAGCGCGACAACCGCAACAGCCAAGCCTGCTTTGTATAAACGAATGTAAGTCCACAAACGCTTAAAGGTCTGCATGGTTGTTTCGTCGTTATTCAGAGACATAGAAATGTTTTATTCTTCTTACAATATTGCGGCTATTCTACTTGGTTACGCAGCATCTGCCTATACCAAGTCTGCCCTCGTCTTTGTCTTATTCCCTCAACACGCCATTTATTTTCGTAAAAATACACAGAGACCTGTCCGGACTCACCAGTGTCCATCCATTGGGTACCATTATCTTGGTAACGCCGGACGACATCAGAGTGCGGTAACTTCCAGCGTCCTCCTTTTGCTAAGGACGCAATCGCTAAATCAGCATCGACCAGCTCAACAAAACGCGGAGTCGATGAGGTTTTACTGCCATGATGTGGAACAATGACGATATCGCTCGGTAACACCTCTGGTTGGCGCAGTAGCAACCATTCGGCAATTTGGTCAATGTCTCCCGTCAGCAGCACTGACTGAGAAGAGCGTTGATGGGTTACTCGGACAACGCATGAATGTGGATTATAGGGCCGAGAAACTTGCTTTGGTGGCCAAATAGCAACAAACGTTAACTCTCCCCACGTCCAATTTATCCCTTGTGAGCAAGGCTCTTGCCCTGCTCCATTTTGGCTACTCCGAACCCATGTCGGTTGCCAGTGTTTAATTAGGTATGGTGCACCTCCCGAATGGTCATTATCACCATGGCTTAAGATCATCCCTTCCAGTTGCGTGATCCCCCGTGTCGTTAATATTGGCGCAATCACATTTTCTGCCATACTCCCAAGCTCCCATGAGGCGCCCGTATCGTAGATAACAGCTTGCTCATCCTGTTCAATAACGATGGCTAAACCATGACCGACATCAACTACATCCATTTGCCATAAATAGTTTTTATCTTGTTTGAAATTGAGCAATACGATCCCAATAGCAATCAATAGCCGCGCATACCGAGACAACAATGGAAACATCATCAGATACAGTGCAAATGCAATAACCAGCCAACGCTGTTCACCTGAAATTGACCACCACGAAAGATCCGCAAACTCAATGGCAAATAACATGGGCTTTAACAGCCCATCAAGTAGCTCCCATACCAGCCAAACGCCAGGCAAAGACAATAAAGTCCAACTTAGGCCAAGGAACGCGATGGGAACAACCAGAAATGAGAACCAAGGGACAAATATGAGGTTAAACAATGCCCCAGAAACACTGACTCCTTGGAAAAAAACAACCAGAATGGGTGCCATGAGAACCGTTAGAAAACACTGCGCTTTAATGAACTGCCAACATCGATTTTCCGTCGTTGACGTTTGCATTAAAAAGTAAAAGATCACTCCGACCGCTAACATCGATAACCAAAAGCTTGCTGCTACCGAAGAAAATGGATCAAACAGCAATAGGATCGCAAGACACAACAACCATTTAAGCGTGAAGGGAATGCGCCAGTTTAATTGCGCCATTATCACGTACATCGCGCACATCAGTAAGGCGCGAACCGTGGGTATCGAAAAGCCAGCAAGCCATGCATAAGCGAAAGCAAATAGTAATCCACTCAACACTGGCAGAGGCGTGAACACCGAATGAAAACGAATTAGTTGAAAACCAATCAGCCACCCTAAACCAAAAGCAATGCCAATATGTAAACCTGAAATCGCAATTAAATGGCTTAACCCACTGGCTTTAAATGCCTCCCATACGCTTCGGCTGATATCACTGCGCTCAGCAAAAGTCAGCGCCTTAATAACGCCTTCACTGGGAAGGTGGGCGATTTCACGCTCAACTTTAGAATACAACCACTGCCGCCAATGAAGTTGTTGTTCAACAATCAAGCTGTCTTGTCGTTTCACATTGCCTTGCGCCACCACACTACGCGATAAGGAGAAAGTCTCATTATCGAAACCCACCTCATTCATGCGACCATATATGTGCTTTATTTTTATTGAAGCTGAGATCTGCTCCCCTAAAGAGAGGGGAATTGGCGACACCAAACGAATTTTAGGTCGTTCGAAAATGCTTAATTCTTCGCCTTCAATTGATCTAACCACGACAATCCCTACAAAGCCGTGACTTATTTGCTTAAAAAAGCTGTCAACCTTTGCAGTTATGGTAATATCCTGACCGGCTTGGAAAAGCACATTTGTCTGATGTTGCAAGGCATTGCCTTTGAAAAGGACAACCAAAAATGCAATACCCAAACCTAAAAACCACCTGAATGGTTTAATCCAGATGCTGGTGATTAGGAAAAGCACACAGGGAACTGACCAGTACCAATTTGGCATCACACGCCAATATGGAGCGGTTATGATTAATAGAGATATTGACGATAGCGTCCAGTAATTAAAAAAGAGAGTCATATTCCCCTATGCCAAGAAAGTTCATCAAACGATTTATGCCTGATCACGAGATGATTAAGCGTCAAAAGGCATTAAAGGTTTTTGGCAATGTCCTATATAACCCAAACTTATGGTGCCTTAACCGCCGCTCTGCAGCTGGTGCATTTGCCGTTGGGCTCTTTATGGCGTTCGTCCCCCTACCGAGCCAGATGATCATGTCGGCAGGTCTTGCCATCTTATGCGGTGTTAATCTTCCTTTATCTGTTGCTTTGGTATGGGTGAGCAATCCCATCACCATGCCTGTATTGTTTTATTTCGCTTATAAAGTGGGGGCTTGGGTAATGCATGTCCCACCTCAGCATTTCCACTTTGAGCTTTCTTGGGACTTCATACTCAATCAAATGACCACCATTGGCCCTCCATTCTTGCTGGGTTGCCTAATATGTGGTGTCGTTTCAGCCATCGCAGGTTACTTTGGTATCAAAGGCTTGTGGCGATACTCCGTGGTGCGTAGCTGGCAGCAACGCCAATCACGTTAGTCGATCATCAGAAAGTCGAGAATAATGAGACACTCTTTTTCTAAACTGTGTCGCGATGAGTAAGAAATTCGGTGAAAACTAAGTATGAAAAAGGACCTTATCGGTCCTTTTTTTGTATTGGAAACAAGCGGCTTTTATTTCGCACTCAAGACACTTGCGGGATTGAGTTGACTTGCTCTTGAAGCGGGATACCACGTTGCAAGCAAACTTAGAATTATCGCTGTGGAAGAAACCAACAACACATCATTGAAATCCACTTGAGAAGGCAGAAAGTCGACAAAATAGATATCACCAGATAAAAACTGATGCCCAATCAGCGTTTCTAAACCTTTAACCAGTTGGGTGAGGTTTAACGCAATCAAGACACCAAGAATACTGCCGATCACACTGCCTAACACACCAGAAAAAACACCTTGCCAAACAAAAATGCGCTTCACTAAACCATCGGTTGCCCCCATCGTTCGTAAAATCGCAATCTCAGCAGCCCGATCTTTTACCGCCATCATGAGCGTGGACACAATATTAAAGCTAGCCACACCAATCACTAAGACCATGACGAGATACATAATGGTGCGCACCAGCTGAATATCACGATACAAGAAACCATATTTCTGTTGCCAGCTTCGTAAATAGACATACACATCTAAGGTGTTTCCTGCTTCTCGAATGATTTGAGTCGCTTGCAATACATCACTCACTTTTACCGCTACGCCGCTCACACCCTGCCCAAGCTGCGCATAATTTTGCGCGTCCTGAAGAGGAATTAAGGCAAGGTTGTGGTCAATTTGCCCATTTAAGCGCAGCAAACCTGCAACCTGAACGCGAACACGTTTAGGCGCTTGTACTTTACTGGTACCGCTATTAGGTGGGATCATGAGTGTAATAAAGTCACCCTTTTCAACCCCTAATAATTCCGCAACCCCTTGTCCTAAAATGGCTTGCTGATGACCCGGTTTAAACTCTTGCCACACGGAAGAATCAATGAAGTTGGTTAAGCTTGAAACCTGCTTCTCCTGCTCATGGTCTATACCACGCACTTCAATGGCTTTTAGCTCTCGGCCTTTTTCAGCCAAAGCGGTCAACTTTACATAGGGTGCAGCAGCTTCAATTTTGGGGTGTTTTTCCGCTTGTAAAACGACTTCTCTCCAATCTTGGATCGGTGCTTTCACCCCTTCAAATTCGCCATGAGAGATCACCGAAAGAACGCGATTTTTTAGCTCCCGCTCGAAGCCATTCATCGCCGATAAACCAATGATGATGACCGCAACACCAACCGTAATGCCAATGGTGGAAGAAAGTGAGATAAAGGAAACCATTTTGTTTCGCTGTTTAGCTCGACTAAAGCGGCCACCAATAAAAAGTGACAGAGAAGAGAACACCTAAACGCCCTCCACATTAATCAACAAGCCATCTTGCATATGCAGTTGGCGATCCATTTTAGCCGCCAGTTCACCGTCGTGGGTCACCACCAAAAATGCTGTGCCAGACTCTTGATTCAATTCACGCATAAGATCGTATATGGCCAGTGCGGTTTTATGATCCAAGTTACCCGTCGGTTCATCAGCCAACACTAGATCTGGGCTGTTAACTAACGCTCGAGCAATAGCGACACGTTGCCTTTCCCCACCCGATAACTCAGAAGGACGGTGATCAATTCGATGACTCAGCCCAACCTTATCAAGTAATGCTTGAGCCGATTTTTTTGCATCATTGACGTTCATGCCACCAATCAATAGAGGCATGGCGGCATTTTCTAACGCAGAAAAATCAGACAACAAGTGATGAAACTGATAAACAAAGCCCAAATGCTTGTTGCGCAGCTTAGCTTGTTTATTTGAACTCAGCTTTGCCAGATCTTGACCAAGAAAATTCACATGCCCTTCTGTTGCGTCATCAAGTGCGCCTAGAATATGAAGCAATGTACTTTTCCCCGAACCAGAGGTACCAATAATGGACGCGAGTTCTCCACGATTAAGATCGAAGCTCACACCTTTCAAGACCTGAGTATCCAACGCTCCTTCATGATACGTTTTACATACATTACGACACTGTAAAAGATTACTCATATCTCAAAGCCTCAGCTGGTTTCACCGCAGACGCGCGGTACGAAGGAAATAATGTTGCCAGCAAACTCAGAGCAATGGCTAAAATGACAACAACAATAATTTGAATAGGATTAATTAAAATTGGCAGCTCGCCGCCAACGGAGAACAATGCAATACCCATAGTTTCTAACAATGCATTGAGGTTACTGGCCAGCAAGACACCAAGTCCTCCACCAACTAATGCACCAATTACCCCGCTACTTGCGCCTTGAACCATGAATATGGCTAGGATCTGGCTATCTCGCATCCCTTGAGTTTTTAAAATCGCGACTTCAGACTGCTTCTCCATCACCACCATGATCAGCGCAGAGATAATATTGAAAGCAGCAACACCAACAATCAGACCAAGCATCAGCCCCATCATGTTTTTTTCCATGCGGACAGCTTGAAACAACTCACCACGTTGGTCACGCCAATCTTGCCACTGCCAACCTTGAGGTAGCTCGTGGCGAGATAAATCCCCAACAACAAAAGGATCATCAAAAAAGAGTCGCCACCCGGTCATGCGGTCACTCTTCATTCTCATTAATCTTGCTGCATCATCAATGTGTGTGAGCATAAGCTGCCCGTCGACATCGGAACCTGTGTTATAGATCCCCGCGACGGTAAAAATACGTTGGCTAGGAATGCGTCCCAAAGGAGTGAACTGGCTGGCACTTGTCACCATTAAACGAACTTTGTCGCCCATGGTCACATCGAGCGCTCTCGCAAGTGTATGACCAATAAAAATTTGATACTCACCAGCCTTCATCGCAGACAAACGTCCTGCAATCAAATGGCGCTCGATCGGGTCATGATCACTAGGTTTGATGCCAATTAACAAACCTGCCGTCAGTTGAGAAGCACTTTGAATCACGGCTTCACTTTGAACAATCGGTTCAGGATGACCAGCGGAAGAAAGCTGACGGACAAACTCAGGTGGCGTATCGGTACGTTCTGTCTTACCACCAGACTGTGAAACAACAGCCTGTGGAAGCACACCGAGAATGCGCCCCTTCAGTTGGGCTTCAAAGCCATTCATCACCGATAAAACCGTCACCAGCGACATGACCCCGATAGTAATACCAGCCGTAGACATATATGAAACAAATCGGCTGAACCTATCACCGGAGCGTCCACGCAAGTATCGTAAGCCGATGAAGGCTGAAACAGGATGAAACATATTGGAAACCAAGAGTAATTGATGGCTGATACTGTAACGATTAATAGCTGAGGGTTGTAGCCCTAATTTGCTAATTAGCCGTCAAAATGTGTGATAAACAACGACATATCTTGATTAGTTTGCAGGTATGTCGATAATCAGAACATTAAAAGAAGGAATAGTTGCATGACAGAGCAAGAATTTTTTACCGTTCACCACCAGATGACCGTCAATGTTGAGCCATTGTCCGCCGATTTTGTGCTTCCTTCTAACGAGGTTTTTGTTAGCGAAATACCAGCACCTTTTCTTGTTGCCAGTGAATTTAGTCAACTTGACCAACTCAGTGATAATGCAAGAAGTGAGCTAAAGACGCACGAACTAAAGCATGTCATTGCATTGCTGGATAACCAAAACGAAAAACTCAATTTACTCCTGACGTTTATGCTCTCTCAGCAAGATGACGCAACACATCGCTCGACAACCACCCGCTTTGGCGCGAGCCTATTCACTTATCGCGCTCGTACCCCATTACAAACAGGGCAAAAAGCGAGAGTGAAACTGTTTCTAGAGCATCCAGCAGCAGCCATCTATTGCTACGCTCACTGTGTCAGTGTTGAGCAAGAAGCGAACGATACATTCATTACGATGAAATATGATTTATTACGTGATATTGATGAAGACTTACTCATCAAAGCGGCGCTTTATCAACAACAAAAACTCTTGCGCCAACGCTCTCTAAATCGTGATAAAAAATAGTACTGATCATGCCTAAAACATCTTTACTCAATCTGGCATCACCTGCAAAAGCCGGAGATAAAAAATTAGTCGGGAACCTGCCCGGCTCTGCCCTTGCCTTAACCATCGCCGAACTTGCGGTGCAGCATAAGGGGCATACTCTTCTAGCCGTTCCTGATCCTCAAACTGCGCTTAAGTTGCAGCAAGAGATCGAACAGTTCACCACCTACGATGTTGCCTTGTTCCCTGACTGGGAAACCCTGCCTTACGATAACTTTTCGCCACACCAAGAAATCATATCGGATCGTATTTCAAGGCTATATCAGCTTCCTACTCAGCAGTCTGGCATTACAATTGTGCCTGTCAGTACATTGTTGCAACGCCAATCGCCTCGCGATTTCTTAATGCAGCACACTTTGATGGTCAAGACTGGCGATCGTTACTCATTGGAAAAACTGCGTCTTCAGTTAGAAAAATCCGGCTATCGTCATGCTGACCAAGTATTTGGTCCTGGTGAATATGCGAGTCGAGGCTCAATCATCGACCTCTTCCCGATGGGTGCCAAAGACCCATTCCGTATTGACTTCTTTGATGATGAAATTGATACCATCCGTACTTTTGACCCAGAAAATCAGCGCTCGATTGAGGATGTCACAGAAATACGCCTACTCCCAGCGCATGAGTTCCCAACTTCAGAAACAGCGATTGAGGATTTTCGAATCCGCTGGCGCCAACGATTTGAAGCGCGCCGCGAGCCAGAATCTGTGTATATGCAAGTCAGCAAAGGCACATGGCCAGCAGGGATCGAATACTGGCAACCGCTGTTTTTTGAAAAAACCGAAACCTTATTCAACTATATTGCAGACGACAGTCAACTCATTACCGTAGGTGATATCGAATCTGCAGTCGACACCTTCCTCACTGATGTCGACTATAGATACGACCAACGTAAAGTTGACCCATTACGGCCGTTGCTGCCACCAGAAGAACTCTGGTTAAAGAAAGATGAGCTGTTTACTCACTTTAAACAACTACCTCAATGCCGTTTAACTATTGAGGCAGTGACAGAAAAACAAGGGCGAGCTAACCCAGAGTTTGCCCCTCTTCCCGATCTAGCTGTTCAGCATCAGAACAAAGAACCGATGGCAGCATTGAGGCAGTTTGCAGAAAGCTACACCGGTAAAATCGTCTTCTCCGTAGAGTCTGAAGGCCGACGTGAAGCATTACTCGAACTGTTACAACGCATCAAACTCAGACCCATTGAATTTACCCGCTTTTCAGAAGCACTGGCATCAAACGATAAATTCTCTTTGGTGCTAGGTGCGGCAGAACATGGTTTCTTGTTCGGTGAGCAACAATTAGCACTGATATGTGAAAGTGATTTACTCGGTGATCGCGTCATTCAAAGACGCAGAAAAGACCGTAAAGCGACCAACAGTGATGCGGTAATCCGCAACTTAGCGGAGCTTAAACCCGGCCAACCAGTGGTCCACATCGACCACGGTATTGGTCGCTACCTTGGCTTGCAAACCCTCGAAGCTGGCGGCATGACCACAGAATACGTCACGCTGGAATACCAAAATGAAGCCAAACTGTACGTTCCTGTCGCTTCACTTAACCTGATCAGTCGTTATTCAGGTGGTGCCGAAGAAAGCGCACCATTACACAAGCTAGGTGGCGAAGCTTGGGCAAAAGCACGTAGAAAAGCCGCTGAGAAAGTGCGCGACGTTGCTGCTGAATTGCTCGATGTGTACGCAAAGCGTGAGTTGAAGCCAGGTTACAAATTCGCACTCGATAGAGATCAATACGCCACATTTAAGGCCGGTTTCCCATTTGAAGAAACTGATGATCAATCTATGGCAATCAATGCCGTCATGTCTGATATGTGCCAAGCGAAAGCGATGGACCGCCTTGTTTGTGGTGACGTTGGCTTTGGTAAAACGGAAGTAGCAATGCGTGCGGCTTTCCTTGCAACAGATAATGGCAAACAAGTTGCGGTGCTGGTTCCTACAACCTTATTGGCACAGCAGCATTTTGAAAACTTCCGTGACCGTTTTGCTAACTTACCGATCCGTGTGGAAGTGCTATCACGATTCAAAACCGCAAAAGAGCAAAAACAAGTGCTGCAAGATGTGGCAGATGGAAAAGTTGATCTGGTTGTCGGTACCCATAAACTGCTGTCTAACGACATACAGTTTAAAGATCTTGGACTACTCATCGTCGACGAAGAACACCGCTTCGGTGTACGTCAAAAAGAAAAAATGAAAGCGATGCGCGCGGATGTTGATATTCTCACACTAACCGCAACACCGATTCCAAGAACCTTGAACATGGCAATGAGTGGCATGCGCGATCTTTCCATCATCGCAACCCCACCCGCTCGCCGCCTTGCGATTAAGACATTTGTACGCCAAAAAGACGATGCAATTACTCGTGAAGCCGTGCTGCGTGAGATCATGCGTGGTGGTCAGGTTTACTTCCTGCATAATCAGGTCGAAACCATTGATAAAGTCGCCGACGATTTAGCAAAACTCATCCCCGAAGCGCGGATAACCGTTGCTCATGGACAAATGCGTGAGCGCGAGCTTGAGCGCATTATGAATGACTTCTACCATCAGCGATTCAACCTACTGGTGTGCACCACCATCATTGAAACCGGCATTGACGTACCAACAGCCAATACCATTATCATGGATCGTGCTGACAACCTTGGTCTTGCGCAGTTGCATCAATTGAGAGGCCGTGTTGGTCGTTCACACCATCAAGCATATGCCTATCTATTGACGCCACATCCGAAAGCGATGACTAAGGATGCAATTAAACGTCTCGATGCTATTGCGTCCTTGGAAGACTTAGGGGCTGGCTTTACGCTTGCAACGCACGATCTAGAAATCCGCGGTGCAGGTGAGCTGCTTGGTGATGAGCAAAGTGGTCAGATCCAATCCGTTGGCTTTACGCTTTATATGGAAATGCTGGAACAGGCCGTGGAAGCGTTAAAAGAAGGCAAAGAGCCATCATTGGATGAACTACTTCGTGAACAGACCGAAGTCGAAATGCGTCTACCTGCCCTTCTTCCTGATGATTATATTCCAGACGTGAACACCCGTTTATCTATGTATAAACAGATCGCCAGTGTAACCAGTAATGAAGAGCTTAACGAGCTCAAGGTTGAGCTGATTGATCGTTTTGGTCTGCTCCCAGATGCGACAAAAAATCTGCTTTCTGTTTCACAGCTGAAACTGGATGCCGCAAAACTGAAAATCAAGAAAATTGAGGCTCACGATAAGGGTGGATTCATCGAGTTCTATCCGGACGCTGACATTAACCCGACATACTTGGTTAAACTATTGCAATCTCAGCCACAAAAATTCGCGATGGAAGGGCCAACTAAGTTCAAGTTTGCTGTACCATTGACTGACAGACGTAAGCGAATCCAATTTGTTGCTGACATGTTGGGCGAATTCCAACAAAATTTATTACCAACTGCCTGAATAATCGGGTGAAAATTAATAGCTACTGACATCTAGCGATGGAGTGATGATGAAAAAACTGATCCCACTACTACTCTTTTTTGTCGCCATGCCAACTTGGGCACAGCGACAATTTGATATAGAAGTGATCATCTTTAAGCGTGCAGTGAATGCTGAGACAACCAGTGAATCTTGGCCAGACTCACTGCCTCAAATCGACATGTCACGTGCAGGCAGTCTGGGTGATGCGAATTACCGTTCGCAAAAAGGCGTAAAACTGTTACCTAAATCGTCTTATCAGCTAAACACTCAGGAACAAAAACTGCGCAATCATGCCGGATTTAAAGTGCTACTTCACACAGCTTGGCGTCAAGGTGATCAGGGTCGTTATTCTGCGCCAGTATTCCACATCCGCGCGGGTCGAGACTTCTCTGGTCAGTTCAATGCAGATGGAACAGAAAAAGGCTCAGTCGCTCACTCTGAAGTAATGGACGGCATTACCGAACAAACCATTTCAGGGCCACTCACTGAGCTTGATGGTAAGTTCCAAATTTACGTTGAGCACTACTTATACGCAGATGTAACTCTGGATCTACAAGCACCAAGCGTGCGTAAAGTTATCTTAGAAGAGACACCAGTAGCGCCAAGTGACGAGATTGTTGATGGTGAAAATAGTGTTGTCCAAGCGGGCATGATGGAAGACATCACACCAAGCATAAGAGAAGAACGCTTCTTGAAGAGCTATCGTATGGACCAAAAACGTCGTATGCGCAGCTCAGAAACGCACTTCCTTGACCATCCTTTGATGGGGGCAATTATTCAAGTACGCCGCGTAAACTAAAGTTAAAAAGCCCTCACATGAGGGCTTTTTTACAACCATACTGTCACTATGAGTCCTGACTTCCAAATTATAACTCGTCGCTTATCGCTAGAGCTGATCGATTCAAAATCAGCTACAGAACTTGCGACCTTAGTTTCTCGTTCATCATCCCTTCACCAATGGGTTGACTGGTGCCACCCAGAATTCACGGAAAAAGAGGCTGAGCGTTTCATACTAGCCACACGCTTGAACTGGGTAAAAGCAGAAGCCTTTGGTTTTGGTATTTATGACCGCAGCAGCCGTCAGTTGATGGGAATGATCGCCATTAACGAGTTTTACCATACCTTCAATATGGCAAGTTTAGGCTACTGGGTTGCAGATGAGTTTCAACAGCACGGCTACGCAAAAGAAGCGCTCGATGCCGTCATTGAATTTTGTTTTGCTCAGTTAAAGCTAACGCGACTTGAGATTGTGTGCGATCCTAAAAACTTGCCAAGCCAACATCTTGCAACGGCTTGCCATGCCGTTTTTGAAACGAAAGCGGCAAACCGCTACCTGTATGACGGCAAACCTTATGAAGGGCTGGTTTATTCAATTATCCCCGAATAAGCACCCCGTGAGCACGAAAAAGCCAATACAAAAAAAGAGCTCATTCGAGCTCTTTTTTATTCTGTTTATTTGCGCTTAGTGCAATTTCAGATTTGGTCTGAGTACGCGGTTAATGCGTCCCATCAAAACAATAAGCGCCGTCTTGAACACGCCGTGAAGCGCCATTTGGTGCATACGGTACAGTGACACATACACAACACGAGCAATACGCCCTTCAACCATCATAGAGCCTTTGGTTAGGTTACCCATCAAGCTACCAACGGTAGAAAAACGACTCAATGAAACTAGAGAACCGTTATCTTTGTATACATATGGCTTCAGGTCACGACCATTCAATTTAGCCACAATATTGCTAAATGCGCGGCTCGCCATTTGGTGTGCAGCTTGAGCACGAGGTGGTACAAATGTGCCATCTTCTTGAGTACATTGCGCCAAATCACCGATAACAAAAATGTTGTCATCACGCGTTGTCTGCAAGGTATCTTTGACCACCAATTGGTTGATGCGATTACTTTCAAGACCACCAATTTCTTTCATAAAGTCAGGCGCTTTAATCCCCGCAGCCCACACCATGATTTTCGCTGGAATTTGTTCACCATCTTTCGTGGTTAAGCCATTCTCATTGGCTTCAGTCACCATAGTGGCAGTACGTACATTCACACCCAGCTTAGTGAGCTCTTGATGCGCTGCACTTGAAATACGAGGTGGAAGCGCAGGAAGGATACGTTCACCCGCTTCAACCAAGTTAACATTGAGCTTGCTTGAGTCCAGATCTTTAAAGCCGTATGTACGAAGCTCTTTAATCGCATTGTGTAGTTCAGCAGAAAGCTCCACCCCTGTCGCACCTGCACCAACAATGGCGATATCAACCGTACCTTGACCATTATTGGCATGCAGTTTTAGGAACTGGTTATTCATTTCCGTACGGAAACGGTGTGCTTGCTCTGGGCTATCTAGGAAAATACAGTGTTCGCGAACACCTGGTGTATTGAAATCGTTGGATGTTGAGCCAATTGCTAAAACGAGTAAGTCATATTCCAGTTCACGGCTCGGAACAAGAAGCTCGCCATGCTCGTCTTTTACTTCACTTAAAGTGATCACTTTACGTTCACGGTCGATATCGGTCAGGCTACCTAATTGGAAATCAAAGTGATGATTTTTTGCATGAGCACGGTAGCTTAACGCATCTACACCTTCATCCAGTGATCCAGTCGCAACTTCATGTAGCAAGGGCTTCCAAAGATGGCTTGATTTACGGTCAACCAAGGTTACGTTTGCGCGTCCTTTACGTCCCAGAGTGCGGCCTAACTTGGTTGCAAGCTCTAAACCGCCCGCGCCACCGCCAACAACGATAATTCGTGTCACTGTAACTATCCTCTAAATATAAATAAATGTGGTTCGACCCGAATACTCAGATCGATAAAATTTGTATTCGCTACCCCTTAAGCAGCAATAGAGGGAACAACAGGTTTGAAGATACGTCATCGGATTAAATGCACTACGACAATGCAAAGCACTATGCTGTTTCGCTAGCTAGTGATTCATGGGCAAGTTTTTATCTTGCTCTCAACTTTTTTTGATATTTATCAAATAATTTATAAGTAAGTCATTATATAGAGCAAATTTTACTGCGCAACCATAGTTTGCATTTATCTCAATAGAAAACTCATGGGTTTGTACAACAAATGATTCATCTGCTGAAAAAAGAAACGACCCACTGAATGGTGAGTCGTTTTTGGTGACAAAAAGGATAGTTTTAGCGTTAGCTAGAGGCCTTAAACGCCTTCATCGCTTGGAGGTGTTGCGAAATCTTTTTAAATTTATGAGTTTGGCTGTCATCCCATACAATATCGTAGTACGACTCAAGGGCAGCTGCCGTCTTGCTGTTGTCGTGAATTTCATCCTCCCGGGACAAAATCACCATACATCGATCTTTGTTTTTCGTTCTAAATTCAGAAACACATTTCGTCGCAATGTCTTCATATTCTTCAGGTCGATCAATACGACCTTGCATATTGATTTCTGGATGTAGATTTGGGTTAAATATCACCTGCTTGATACCACACAAGAAGCCAATACGTTCAGACCAGTACCCGCCTAAACCCACACCACAAATCATTGGGTCAGGATCGTTGGATAGCTCAATCGCCTTATGGACCTCTTTTAATAAATGCTGCATATCGTGCTTTGGATGAAGAGTGCTGTAATTAATGAAACGAACGTCATCGTCAATAAATTGCAATTGCAGCACTTTCTCGTGATTACCTGGGCTATTGCTATCGAAGCCGTGTAAATAAATGATCATGGTTTACCCCCGTCCTTGAAGCTTTCAATCTATCATGTAAACCAAGCTTTTAAAGCTCTGAATCTTATTTTGAACAAGGCGTTAAGTGAAACAGTGATCTTAGCTGCAAAACGACCCTTTGAGTTGTTGAGCTTGGCTCAAATAATGGTCATCTCCCCATAGCTGGTGGGCTAATAAATACCATAACATGGCCATGAGAGTTGCTCGCGGTTGCCAAGCCATCACACCTTCAACCCAGTCATCAACGCCTTCAATTTCTCTCAGTTTGCAATATCGGAACACCGCATCTAATGGCTTTTCTTCGGCAACGTCTATTGTCAAAGTCAAATCTAAACGCGGATCCGCAATGACAGCGTACTCCCAATCAATCACCCGATGTCCTATCTCAGTACTCACCATGTTGTAACCCGCCAAATCAAAATGGCACAAGGTTGTCCCCACATCGGCAAGGTTTGGCGCTTTCCGCCATTGTTGGTACAAAGAAAGATAGTCACCTTGCTTTATTTCAGGTTTCAATAACATCCAATAGTGATCAACCCGAGCTGTAAAGTTAAACGGTGCGACTGGGATTCGAGAGGTATCAAGAGAATGGACTTTGACCAACGTCTTTAGCAATGCATCAAAATCAAGCCCCTTGTGCAGTGACTCGCCCTCAATCCATTCCACGAGAAGACCTTGTTCATTGATGTAAATTGCTTGCGGAGCAAGATGAGATGACTCTATCGCTTTGAGTATTTGATACTCCTGAAAGCGAGAGATCGAAAATGCTTTCGTAATAGAAGTGGCTGGGCGCCACACATAAGCAGAGTTGTCGGGTAAAACCACTTTCCAACAGCGATTGGTTAAGCCACCAGTCAGTGTTTGGGCATATTCTGGAGCGGTATGAAAGAAGTGATTAAGAGATAACAACGAACTATCAAGTTGGCTGGCCTCTTGCCATGACATTCTTGCCATACATCACCTCTTTCATTCCTAACTCATAAAGCTTATAGACCTAAGAAGCTCTTAGATTCTTGCTTGCGGATTTCAGTTTCATCTGCCCATTCAATCAGACCTGTTTCTAGGTCCATTAAACGCATGGTCATTTTGTAGTACACGTCTTTATCATTACCCGCATTTTTAGCGATGCTTGATAGGTTTCCGTACATCATGTATTGAGCACCAACCATTTTACCAAACTGAATTGCCGTGCTTTGATTCACTAGCTCATCATTATTTTGGAAGTTAAGTTGTTCACGTACGGACTCTACACGATCCATATCGACAAAGCGGAACTTACCAGAATTGAGCATTTTGGTGCTGATAGTGTCCGTGATGGATTCCGTATCAATATGTTCACTGGTTTTGTTCTTGATTCGCTCAACAAATACGATTGGTCGAGAGTCACGCGTAATTGCCGCCACAGAGCCAGACATCATCATGCTATCAACCATTTCGCCCGCAATTTTTTGCAAGTCAGTTGAGCCAAAGTCGATGGTCGTTGTTTCAACTGCTTGAGCATCACCGTAGCTTACTCTATTCGAACAACCACCTAGAATCACGGCTAAGCCAAGCAATGCGATAACACTTTTTTTCATTATTGGTTCCTCAATTTACCAATTTTATTTGCATAAATTGTGCCTGTTGTAGATAACAAGCGACTATTCTTCACCTTCGCGGATCTGTACGCGAAACTGTTTTCCATTCGGATTAACCGTCACTTCAGAAATCGCAACCGTTTCCATACCTCGTACAATCAGTTGGCGCCACGGTGCAAGTTGGGTATTGACCTCTAACCCTTGCTCGTCATACCAATAGAAACGATATTGGATGACTTGATCACCTTTGTACTGACTCGCCAGGCGAACAATACCTCGAGCACGCCCATCTACTTCGCTCGTTGAAATATCAGCCACTTCAAGGCGTGAACTCAACACATTGTCTCCAAACAACACCGTTTGAGATGCACCATCAATGCGTAAGCCCGCGGTATTTTGCGTGCAGCCAGACATAATAAGTGCTGCCACTGCAGCCAATAGCCATTTTTTCATTACAATCTTCCCAGTTGTTTATGCCACACCGTAGCATTACTACCTTGTCTTGATACCCAAACCAGTACTGTGCGCTTCTCAGCCACATCAAATTGATAAGGTGTACCATTAATTTTTACCGTCTGCTCGCCAGCTTTAACTTGCGAACTTGCTGTGTAAACTTCCCCTGGAAGGGTCAACCAACTGCGCGTATCCGGTTGCTCAGTCAACGTGTTCCAAATATTGAAGACCAAGTTACCGACGTCATCATCTTTTGCGGCTTCACGTCGAATTTGTTCCTTAGCAACAATTCTCAGCGCCTGACGCATAACCATGGAAGGCAAGCGCTCAGACAAATTCCGCTGCGCCATCAAATTAACATCCGTAAGTAGCGAATCATTCAACTTCTTGCCATTGAGCTTGATGCCGTTAAATGAAGCCTGATTCCCATTTGGATAATAAGGCAATGCCAGAGAATACCATGCACCATTACCGTGGCTGTCAAACAACGGTAAGGTCTGTTTCCAACCTTGCATGGCTTTAACAATCCCTTGCTCATCAATCACGATAACACGGGCTTGCCCTGCATTCAGGGGCTCAACTTTACCGTAGCGTTTCTCGAGCTTAACTAAATCCTGTCGCATACCCAAACGCTTAGCGACGCGCATGGTTCCGTCAATCACTTGCGAATTGTTAGGAGACACAGCCAATGCTCGTCGATAATCAACATAAGCGCTGTTTAAGTCACCATCCGCTTCATACAACAGGGCAGAAAGGTATAACAAATAACCGTTTTGTACCGCCTGTAATGTTTTGCCTGCATCTGGGTAATTCGACAGCACACTGCCTAAATTGGGAGTGAGACCTTGTGATTGCATCTGTTTTTGTGCCAACTCAAGTTCTTTCTCACGCTCTTTACGCGCTCTCTCCTGCACTTGATTGGCTCGACGCATTTCAATTAATGCTCCTTCCAAATCATTCGAGTGCAGATAATTCAACCCTAAATAGAGATGAAGGAAGCCGAGTTCGTAGTCAGCCGGGTGATACGTTCCTAAGTTGTCATTCACCGCTAGTGCGCCAACGCTGGTGGCGGTTTCCGACACGGAGACTGTCGCTTTGTCTTGGAGCGTTCTGACCGACTGATCACTGAGTTCAAACGATGCTTTGCTCTGTTCATAGTCGTTGTTTAATAGGTACACACGACCTTTTTCAAAGTTATCTAGGATATCACCTGCCACCGAGCTAGGCAGTTGGTTCGCCGCCTCGGCGTAGTCACCTTTTTTCACGGCTTGATAAACATCGCTATTCTGCGCGCTGTAATGACTAAAAAGATTGCCAGCAGAAAAATTTGCACACGCGGTCAACGCAACACAGCTAGCAGCAACAAAAGTGAGTCGAATGTGATTCAGCACTTCGTACTCCGTAGTTCGATTTATTGTATGTAAGTAAATAGGGTGGCCGTTGCCACCCTTATGTTCACCGACTGATTGGACTGCAAACTTCAAAAAAAGTTTATTTCTGTTCCGAGTTCAAAGCCCAATTAGACTAGCTCATCAACATTGGACCTAACGGACGTCCACCCACAAGATGCATGTGAATATGGTAAACTTCCTGACCACCGTGAGCATTACAGTTCATGATCAAACGATAACCGTCTTCATCAATCCCCTCTTCTTTTGCCAGTTGGCGAGCCACGGTAAACATGCGGCCTAGCGCCAGTTCATCATCGGCTTCAATATCGTTTACTGTCGGGATCAATTTATTCGGAATGATCAGAATGTGGCTTGGCGCTCGTGGGTTGATGTCGCGAAAAGCGGTCACTAAGTCATCTTGATAGACCACATCGGCAGGGATTTCTTTACGGATAATCTTACTGAAAATCGTTTCTTCAGCCATGGAACACTCCATATCATCTTGTTTTGTATGCTTGTTATCGCAGTATGCGCCAAGGGCAGACAAAGCTCAATAAAAACAGCGTCCAGTTAACAATTTTAATAATTGCTATTAACTTCTATTAAAATTTGTATTGTCCGTCATAAAACCCACCTCCCACCATCAATACAACAATGATTATTTTGTTACTTTTTTAAGACTCTCGTTCAGTCTTTTATTGTCTTTTTTGTTTTTTGGGGAGATTTCTATGAAGGGTTCAGTGATCAGGCGCATGTATGCTGGTTTTGCCCTAATCATAATCATGTTCGTTATCACCACCTTTTTGATGATGCGGAGCATGGAGCAAATACACGATAATTTTGAAGAAGTATCAAACGTTTCACTACCACTGGTTTCTCTATCGAATCAAACAAGTGTTAATTTGCTTTCAGCGGATAAGTATTTTAAAGACTTCCTGACCACACAAAGTCAGGAGCGTATGGCTGCTATGCGTGAAGCCTTCGCCTCCGCTGAGTCAACTTACGGTCAATCTCTACAAGCACTCGAACAAGCGAGCCATGGCAATGCCAATTTAGTTGAAAAAATTGAGCAACTAAAAACGATGGAAGAACGCTACTTTTCTGAAGCGGCTCAGGCGATGGACAATTATCAAGCCATGTTCGCCGCTCAGCTTCAGGTACAGCAATCTACACGTAAATTCCAACGTCTTCATTCAGAACTGAGTGTGGGAATGAAAGAGTACGTTGATGACCAGAGCAGTATTTCGGTCAAAGTGATGGCCAAAAGCTACTTCATTAAACTGAAAGATGCAGAGGTGATCACCTCTGATGCACTTGCTAGTAGCGATTCCGAATTGGTTTCAAAAGCCGTAGCAAAAAACAAAAAAGCCGTCACTCACTTAAATTACGCTTATCGCGGTCTTACAACTCAAATGCCTCAGATTAAAGAAGTATTTGATGAATCTGTTCAACAATTTACCCGTGATGTGGGTAAAAAAGGCGGCGTGCTCGATCAACACAACACCTATTTGGCGGCTAAATCTGCACTGTATGACAACATCGCCAATCTAACGCGTGAAGTGGATAACACCATGGCGATCTTGAATTCGTTTTCTCAAGAAGCGGAAGGTGGACTCAAGCTTTCAGTCGTCGAGGCCGGAGAGGTCTACGATCATGGTGTGTTAAGAGCTATTCTAATTGGCCTGGTCGTGCTCGTTACAGCAGGTGCTATTGGGTACCATATTGCTCACAGCGTACGCTCTCCCCTCACCCGCATACTGAAAACGCTAGAAAGTCTTTCTGAAGGTGATCTCACACAGCGAATTGATATCCGTTACAACAATGAGTTCAGCCGCGTAAGTAGCCATATTAATGCGCTTGCAGACAACCTGCATGACATTCTCAATAAGCTTAATCACGCGTCGGACAACCTTACCCACACCGCCAGTGACAACCAAGAAACCTCTTCACATGCTCAAGCGCAACTGAGCCAGCAAAGAGAGCAAACGGCCAATGTTGCCACCGCAATGACCGAGATGACCCATTCAGTGCAAGAAGTCGCTCAGAGTGCACAGAGCTCCCAACAGATGGTAGAACGTGTGGAAGCAGCGTCTGAGTCTGGTCGTCTGATCATGAGTAACAACATCACGACCATCAATCAGTTGGAATCAAGATTGAATCAATCTGTTGATGCGGTAAGTGAACTGCGCCAAATGAGCAGCCACATTGGGTCAATCTTGGACGTTATTCGTAACATTGCCGAGCAAACTAATTTACTCGCCTTAAATGCGGCTATTGAAGCGGCTCGTGCTGGTGAACAAGGCCGTGGGTTTGCAGTCGTGGCTGACGAAGTGAGAGTATTAGCCCAAAGAACAACTGATTCTACATCAGAAATTGAGCGTATGATCAGCAGTTTACAAACGTGTTCAAGCTCTGCCAGCGATGTAATTCAAAGTTGCAGAGAAGACATGACACAGTCCGTTTCCCAAGCTTCGCAAGCCAACAGTGCGATGGAAGAAATTCAAGCATTAATTCTTGAAATCAGCCATATGAGTGGCCATATTTCTCAGGCGGCAGCAGAGCAGAATGAAACAACCTGTGCGATTGCGCAAAATATCGAAGAGATAAACCAGATCGCGGATGCCAGTTACCAAGCGATGGCGAATATTGCACAAACCAGCGCAGCGCTCACTGACCTAGCAAACCAACAAGGTGCACTAGTACATCGATTTAAACTGTAAAGTTATTGTAAATAATCAAATAAGGGCGGCTTTATTTTCAAGCTGCCCTTGTTTTTTTTCGGGCTTAACATTATATCGGTTGTATGGCTTGCTGATTTATCTTTTCATCCATCATTTTTGCAGGCCAACCATGAGGAAGGTATATGGCAGTTCATGTTGGCATCATCGATCAAGATCCGATTCGCTTGGTCACTCCATTGTTGGATAATCGCACTATCAGCAACCATATTGTTTTCATTGGTGTAGATACTCAGGAAAGTATGTATACCCGATTAAATAGTGTTCTGGCTCAGCGAGGGATCACTTCTGAGTTTTTCAAAATTCCAAATGTCGCAAATACTTCAGCAATTAAACAGGCTGTGATTAATCTCGCGGCCGATTTAAAAGCGCGTGGGGAAGCCGTCAAGCTCAATGCAAGTTGTGGCCTGCGACACCGTCTTCTTTCTGTCTATGAGGTCTTCCGAACGTTCCATTGGCCTATTTTTGTCGTCGAACCAAGCAGTGACCGTTTGTGCTGGTTATACCCTGATGGCAAAGAAGACACTCAAGTCCAAGACCGCATCACCATTTCTGACTATTTAACGATTTTTGGTGCTCGTGGCGAATTTAACGAGCATGAACTTCCGCCACAACTGGATCAAAAGCTGTATGAGCTCGGAGAACGCTGGGCAAGTAATGCACTTGAACTTGGTCCGGGTCTCGCGACTTTGAACTACTTAGCAACAACCTGCCGCAAAGAACAAAAGCTCGATGTTGAATTATCAGAAAAGCAGCAAGGCTATCGCGAGCTCAACATGTTGCTTACGGATCTGGTTGAAGCTCAAATTGCCACCTACGAGAATGGCGTACTCACATTTGCCAATGAAGATGCTCGTCGTTTCTCAAACGGGGAATGGCTAGAAACACTGGTTCACAGCACGGTAAGACAAATCCAAAAAGATATGCCTACGATTCAAGATCACTCTTTGAACGTACAAGTCTATCGCCAATTAGGTGATCGAGAGGTTCGCAACGAACTCGACGTGGCTTCGGTTGTGAATAACAAGCTGCATATTATTGAGTGTAAAACGAAAGGCATGCGAGACGACGGGGATGACACATTGTACAAGCTCGAATCTTTACGTGATCTACTGGGTGGATTGCAAGCTCGTGCGATGTTAGTCAGTTTCCGCCCTCTTCGCTACAATGATATTACTCGTGCCGAAGACCTCGGATTAGCCTTAATTGGACCTGATGAGCTGAAAGATCTGAAAACGCACCTAACCCAATGGTTTAAAGGGGCTGGTGGTTATGAAGAAATCAATCAATGCTAATTCGTTAGCAAAGAAAAAAAGGCGCTCAATAGAGCGCCTTTTTCGTATCAAATTTCAATTAGATCTCAATGAAATCTGTCTCAACTGCTGGGTTGACGTCTGCATCGTAATCAACACCTTCAACACCGAAACCAAACAGTTTCAAGAACTCTTCTTTGTACTCAACGTAGTCAGTCAGTTCTTTTAGGTTTTCAGAGGTGATCTGTGGCCATAGGTCACGACAATGTTGTTGAATGTCGTCGCGAAGTTCCCAGTCATCCAGACGTAGACGGTTCACTTCATCTACTTCTGCAACACTACCGTCTTCTTTGTAAAGACGTTGGCTGAACATACGGAAGATCTGCTCCATACAACCTTCGTGTACGCCTTCTTCACGCATTTTCTTAAATACCATTGCGATGTACAGTGGCATAACTGGAATTGCAGAACTTGCTTGCGTCACTACAGACTTCAGTACCGCTACGTTTGCACTACCGCCAGTTGCTGACAGTTTTTCGTTTAGTGCTGCAGACGCGCGGTCTAGGTCCATTTTCGCTTTACCTAGTGCGCCGTCCCAGTAGATAGGCCACGTCAGCTCAGTACCGATGTAGCTGTATGCTACTGTCTTACAACCGTCAGCTAGAACACCTGCTTCAGACAGAGCGTTGATCCAAAGTTCCCAATCTTCACCGCCCATTACGGTTACAGTGTCTTTGATCTCTTCTTCTGTCGCTGGTTCAACGCTTGCTTCGATGATCACGTCTTTGTTGGTATCAACAGCAGTAGATGTGTAAGTCTCACCGATAGGTTTTAGTGATGAACGAATCACTTCACCAGTTTCTGGCATTTTACGTACTGGAGAAGCCAGTGAGTAAACCACCATATCAATCTGACCAAGATCTTCTTTTATCAGCTCAATTGTCTTTTCTTTTGCTTCATTTGAGAAAGCATCGCCATTTAGGCTTTTCGCGTAAAGACCTTCTTCACGTGCTAGCTTTTCAAATGCTACTGAGTTGTAGAAACCTGCTGTGCCAGGCTTCTTCTCTGTGCCTTCTTTTTCAAAGAAAACACCGATAGTTGAAGCACCGCCACCAAATGCCGCAGCGATACGAGAAGATAGACCGTAGCCACTTGAAGCACCAACCACAAGTACACGCTTAGGTGCGTTTTTGATTGGGCCTTGCGCTTTAGTGTAAGCAATTTGTTCTTTTACGTTAGCTTCACAGCCTACAGGATGCGTAGTAGTACAGATAAATCCGCGAATTCTAGGTTTGATGATCATATTCAACTTCCTTTACAAAACCCCGCTAGGATAAAAGTTTCAACATCAAATCTCATCTTATTTCTTAAAAAACACCGCTTTTTTCTAAGTGGTTGGAGCTGTTTGTGGTATCTCTTTTGTCTGATAACAACAAAGGCACCGCAAACGGTGCCTTATCTCACATATCTATTCGCATTAAAATTTAACGCCAAAGGTTAACTATGCGACATCATCCAACGTCGGTTTCACTGACACTTTATTCGTGGTGACCTCACTAAAGTCATGACTAAAATTATCCACCTGAATCGCTTGATAACGTAGCTTGTCAGCAGCAAGGATTTTCTCAACTTCTTGTTCAGTGAGTACCTCAGCTTCCAGCGCTTGATTTAGGCGATCTTTAAGTGGGCCTTTACGGTCAACTTTTCCATCTTTAGCTGCTTTCATCAGTTTACGCTCCAAGCTTTTCACACTATACATGGCAAGGAAAGCTTGCTCCATCAAACCGACACTGTCGTTGGTATCTTGCCCGATATAACATAGGTGTGTCAGACGGTCACGATGTGCCCCGGGAGTCATCAAGCTTTCGGCCAGCTTCACAGTGAGATCATCTGAAGGACGTTGGTAATGGTTACCAAGTGGGAACACAAGCAGCTTCAATATGCGACCGACCGCTTTTTGTGGGTAGTTGCTATAAGCTTCTTGCAGTGATTTAGCTGCATGATAAAAACAGTGTTGAACCGCATAATGGACATAATCTAAATCCTGTTGCTGGCGACCTTCATCTTCATATTTTTTCAACGCAGCAGATGCCATGTATAAGTAAGCTAAAGCATCGCCAAGGCGCGCAGAAATCATCTCTTTTCGTTTCAGCTCTCCGCCAAGGGTCAACATAGCAACATCCGCACTGACAGCAAGTGCGCGGCTGATACGCGTCATTTCTCGATAATACTGTTTTGTCGGGCCACTCATATCAGCTTTGACCAACATCGAACCTGTTAATGCCGCTCCAAACGCACCAAACGTATTTTTCGTTGCGTGGGTGATGTGTTTAAACAACAACTTATCAAACTGTTCTGCCCCTGCTTTTGGATCTGGATTCGCGGCTGCTTCCATTTCTTGTAATACATATGGATGGCAACGTGTCGCACCCTGACCGAAAATCATCAGATTACGCGTTAGGATATTTGCCCCTTCCACTGTGATGGCAACAGGAATACCCAAATAATGGGTGCCAAGGTAATTCATCGGCCCATCTTGAATCGCACGACCAGAGTGAATATCCATCGAATCATTGAGAATGGTCCGAGCCATTTCTGTCATGTGGTATTTCGCAATCGCCGTGACAATGCCCGGTTTTTCTTTCAAATCCAGAGACGTTGTGGTCAATGTCCGGGTCGCTTCGAGTAGATATGTCAGGCCACCGATACGCCCTAGCGCCTCTGCTACCCCTTCAAACTTACCAATCGACATACCGAACTGTTTACGCACATAAGCATATGCCCCTGTCGTGCGCGAAGTAAGATGACCAATTGCCGTACCCAGTGCAGGAAGAGAAATACCACGGCCTGCTGACAAGCACTCCACCAGCATGCGCCAACCTTTGCCTGCGAAATCCTGACCGCCTATCAACCAATCCATTGGGATAAACACATCATGACCACGTGTTGGCCCGTTCATAAACGCAAGCCCTAACGGATCATGTCGTTCACCGAATTCCACACCCGGATGATCAGCCGGGATAAGAGCACACGTGATCCCCAGATCTTTTTTATCACCCATTAATCCATCTGGATCGTACATCTTAAAGGCCAAACCAAGAACAGTGGCAACTGGAGCCAAGGTGATATAGCGCTTATTCCAGTTCAAACGAATGCCAAGCACCTTCTCTCCATCGTGCTCGCCGTAACAAACTATCCCTTCATCGGGAATGCCACCCGCATCCGAGCCTGCCTCTGGCCCCGTCAGTGCGAAACAAGGAATATCGGTACCATCGGCAAGCCTTGGCAACCAATAGTCTTTTTGTGCTTGCGTACCATAGTGTGACAACAGTTCACCCGGCCCGAGGGAATTGGGCACCATGACGGTGACCGCTGTACTGATACTCCGAGTAGCGATACGCGAGACAATGGTTGAGTTAGCTAATGAAGAAAATTCACGACCGCCATATTGCTTTGAGATGATCAGAGAAAAAAATCGCTCTTTACGTAAGTACTGCCATACTTCAGGCGGCAAATCACGATCTTCTTTGACGATTTTATGATCGTCCAACATCGACAATAGAGTCTCCAGCTCATTATCCATGAAAGACTGCTCTTCTGCGGTTAAGGCTGGCTTAGGGTACTGATGCAATTTGGTAAAATCAGGCTTGCCGGAGAACAACTCACCATCCCACCAAACGCTGCCAGCCTCCATCGCTTCTTTCTCTGTACTGGAAAGCGGTGGTAAGACTTTTTTAAATAATTTGAAAGCCGGGTCGCTAACCCATTTTCTTCGTAGAGAGCTCATAATCAGATCCTTTTGTTCACTTGTTTGGTGTCCAATTTTTTGTCGTGTTATTTATAATTTTAATACCAAGGTTCAACCTTGTTGTTTTGATTTATTCCGCAGCGACGCCTGCTGCTAAAAATGGAATAAGTTGGTCAACGACAGCTTTTGCATCCATCTGTTTTCCAAAATCATTTTCCGCAATTTCAACCAGAGCCTGACTGGAAGCCATGGTGAAAACACAAGTTCCGAGTGTGAAGTGCAAGCGCCAAAACAATGTTTCTTGCGTTAAATTGGGGTTTGCTTTCATCACCGATTCAGTAAAAAGTGATAACGCATCTTGATAACGAGTCGTAATAAACCAGCGTAAATGCCCTTGAACATCGGTATACCCCCGCCCAATCAACAGCATAAATCGACTAGTGCCGTTTGGACGCACATCATTAAGTGCGCGCAACGGTGCGCGAAGCGATTCAAACACTTCTGCCATGGTGTAACTGTTATTGAGATTTAAGGTGATCAAAGCATCTTGCACGGCTGGCATAAATGCTTCCAAGTAACGATTTAGTACCGCCCTAACGAGCGTTTTCTTGTCACCGAAATGGTAATTAACCGAGGCAAGATTAACCCCAGCCTTACTCGTGATGGTTCGCAGCGACGTGTCATTAAAGCCATGTTCAGCAAACAGAGCTTCCGCAACATCAAGAATCTTTTCTTTGGTTCCGTTTCGTGCCATTTCAATCACTCGTATTAAACAACTGTTTGAAAATATACAACCAGCACATTTAATTAACAACCAATTAACATCACACTTTTAATTATTGGTCCGACCAGACAACAACAATGACCGCTAGATCCATGAAAAATAAAAGAAAATTAAAAATTTGATTTTTTTTATTCAAAAAAGGGAACTGTTTTACACTATCTCGGTCTGAATAAGTGTAGTTAGCAGAGCATTAAGAGTTTACAGGCCGTCAAACTTGTCCCTTACTGTGACCACTAATTTACGCTGCTTTTTCTTATTAACTCCTATGTTTTGTATCCGCCCAGAACCTGATTGTTCTGGGCTTTTTTTATGTACAATCCACGGGGTTAATTAGCTTTTGATGAGTCTTTAAGCGGTACAGTTGCGGGAACAAACACCCAACGGCTACTGAGTACATAATTAAAAAACATACCCGCCAACACACCGGTAACAAGGGCAATCCAAAGTGCCCAATCATCTTGACCCAAAAAGAATAACGTCAGCTTAAAGACACCTAAATTAGGCAGTGATGACATCAGAGCACTAATAACGCTTTTTGACCATTGCCGAGATACGGCTTGATCCACAACACCAAATGTCCAGCATCGGTTGCCAAACCAAGTTGTGGATGCAGCTAATGCAAAAGCGATGACGCGCGCGAGTTCAATCGGCAGCGCCAACGCGTAAACCCCAATGGCATACGTCGCAGCATCAACCACAAAACCCGCCCCTCCAACCATTGCGAATCGAACAAACCGATGCGACGTCATGGTGTTCTGCATTGGTAGAGTGAGCGATGACTCGCCGCCGTTTTCACTAAAACACAATCCATTTTCTGAGATGAAAGCAAGGCTTCAACTTGCTCAGAATTCCCCACCAATTGCACCTGCTGGTATTTTTCTAACTCGTGACTTTGTTGCAACACTTTGGCCTGCCCTTTTGAATAAAACTGGCCGGAAAACGGACGCTTACCCACATAAAAAATAGCAATGTTTGGATCCACTTCAACAAGCAGCGCTTTGTCACTTTTCCGCTCAGATACGCCAATTTCAATAAATACAACCGCAAGCATTAACAATATAGGCAGCATCCAAGTGGTGATTTGAAACCACAGTTTTTGACTGTCAGACTGAGAAAGAAACATCGCCAGAATAAGCGCAAGAGCAGGAACGCTAGGCAAGACATAAGCAGGGAGTATATTTCCAGAGAACGTAAACAAAATGAGTGGAGACATCATCCAAAATAACGCAAAGCTCAGTAGGCCATCATTATTCCACCAGCTAACTATTTGCTTTCGCTTAAACCAAAGAACCGCGGGTAAAATGAACGACCAAGGTGCAGAAGCATAAAGCCAGTACAACCAAATGGTTCCACGAGCTCGTTGGTGTGCGCTGCCATACAGATCACCTTCCCAGCCACTGACTAAAAATCGTTTGATATGTTCACCTAGGATGAAATAATTCAAAAATCCCGGTGTTGCTTGTTCCGCTAATAAATACCAAGGAAGCGCGATCAGTAGCATTAACAAGGTCCCGCTCAGCAACGGGATACGATGCCAAAGCTCCCCCCACATTTTTACTGGCCCATACCGAAGCAGCAACCAAGGAAAAATAGCTAAGCCAACCAGTACGATGGTTAAAGGGCCTTTTGCTAGCAAGCCAATCGCTAAACCAACAAACCCAGCATATGCCCATGCTTTACGTCCTTGCCAGCCAAGGTAAAAGCCAGCCATAGCAAGCGATATCCCAAGCGTCAGTGCCATGTCTGTCATCACAGCTCCCGCAGCCACTGCGAAAACACCACAAGTAGCTAAGATCACCGCGGTCATCAGGGCATCAATACCAACACGCCGAGCAAAATACGCCATTAATGCAATAACAAGTCCACCGGCTAGCCAATGGGGCGCTCGAACCGCAAATTCATTGACACCAAACCACTCGATACCCGCAGCACTCATCCATGTAAACAGTGGGGGTTTACCCCAAAACGGCACACCATAATCAAATTGAGGCGTTAACCAATTCCCTGTTTCGACCATCAATCTGGCCATTTCACCGTAACGCGCTTCCGTCGTGTCCATTAATGGGTACGCGCCCAAACTTAGCAACCGAACCAATAGCACAGTCGCTAACACACTCCAGAGATGAACTCGCTTCAACATCATGCTCGCTTCTCCGCTTTAACAGATTGATGTTGAGGTCTTTTTTCCTTGAGAGATTGGAGCAAATACAGTGGCCGCTGCTTAGTTTCAATAAAAATTCTGCCAATGTATTCGCCGAGTAAACCGATACAGAGCAACTGGACGCCGCCTAAGGCTAGCATCACAATCATCATGGATGGATAACCCGAAACCAACTCACCAAATAACAAGGTTTTGCTTAGGATATAAAGGCCATAACCAAACGCCGACATCGCAACGCCAGCCCCAACAAAGGAAGCCAAACGTAATGGGCGAATTGAAAACGAGCTGATGCCATCCATCGCCAGCCCAATCAACTTAACGTAATTCCATTTCGTTTCTCCGCAATGGCGCGGATCGCGTTGGAAGCGGAGCTGTGTCTGCTTGAAACCCGGCCAAGCAAAAATCCCCTTCATGTATCGATTGCGCTCTGGTAACTGGTTGATGTGGTCAACGACTTCTCGGCTGAGTAAACGAAAGTCACCAACGTTTTCAGGAATGTGATTTTTAACTAACACGTTCAAAAGCTTGTAATACGTGGCTGCCGTAAAGCGTTTAAATAGGCTCTCCCCTAGTCTTTCACTCCGCTGCATGTTGACCACGTCATATCCTTCACGCCATTTGGCTAACATGTCGGGGATACACTCTGGCGGATCTTGTAGATCAGCATCAATCACGACCACAGCCTCACCACAGCTATGCTCTAACCCCGCACTCATCGCGGCTTCTTTGCCAAAGTTTCGGCTTAAAGATAGGCTGCGAATAACACACTCTGTCGCTTGGAAGCTCTCCACCACGGCTAAACTGGTATCACTGCTGCCATCATCCACGTAAATAATTTCTGCTGTATCTGGAATCGTTGCCAATACTTTCATCAGCCGCGCATGAAACATCGGCAATACCGACGCTTCGTTGAAATACGGCACGATCACAGATAACGTTGTTGAAGGGTATTTGATTGTCGAAACGGTAGTCACTAGCCCCATATGCCACTTCTCTCTATCTAAGAACGTACTCGGTACGCTCTATTACGAAATGATCTCTTTTTAGCAACACCCACGTAGAAACAATGTTATTCACGGAATTTTCACGCTAAGTTTGTTGCTATATATCGGGTTAAAGGTACGGAAATACAAAATGAATAACGTTCTATTAATCGAAGATAACCGCGAAATCGCTGGCGTCTTGTTTGACTATTTTGAATGTTTGGGAACAGAACTCGACTACGCCGATAATGGTGAACTCGGGCTTGAGTTGGCGATGAATAATCAGTTTGATCTGATATTGCTGGACTTGATGTTACCAAGAATGGATGGCCTAACGGTTTGTAACCGATTAAGAGAAGCAGGAAACAACACCCCTATATTGATGCTAACGGCACTCGATAACCGTGAGGATATGTTGCGTGGCTTCGCTCATGGAGCAGATGATTACCTGACCAAACCTTTTGATCTCGATATTTTGGAAGCACGCATGCGAGCCTTAATCCGACGCTATCGTGGTGAAGTGGCGCACAGCAAACTCACGTTTGGTGAGTTGAGTATCGATCAAAAAACCCGGCAAGCTTACCGCCTAGATAAGCGCCTAGCTCTTAACCCAACAACTTACACCATTCTTGAACTGCTTTGCTTCAAAGCCCCCGAGGTGGTGACAAGACAAGAGTTAGCCAGCAAATTATGGCAAGAATACGAACCTAATAATGATGTTTTGCGCAGCCATATCTACCAACTTCGTAACCAATTGGATAAACCATTCGCGAAGCCGATGCTACTGACGATCCCAAAAGTCGGTTACCGTTTGGAGGCGAAGTGATGCTGAAAAATTTCTTAAGCAGCACACAAACACTAACCGGTAGATTGGCACTCTTTTTTGGTGGTGTTTCCTGCGTCGTCGGCTTAGTCGCTTTCCTGATCTTTTTCCTTGCGTTGCAATGGTCTGAAGATCGGGTCGGCGAACGACGAATTCTGATTGACCGCAATGAAGCCGTGAACGCATTCCTTAGTGGTGCTGAAGGTAAAATCTCCCTCGATACACTCACTGACGCTTACAACGATTTATCGCTCCTGCCAGAGCCATACAATCAATACCTGCAAAAACATGATTCATTTTTGGGTGAAGTAGGACTCACCCAGAGTCCTGAATCTCATATGATCTACAAAGGTCATTATTTTGAAAACGGACAAAAGAAAGACATCGTCCTGCTCTCGGAAATCGATCAAGTGGAATTCCACGTTCAAGAAATGCTGGTGTCTGCAAGTATCGTTATTCTCTTTGTTGTCCTGCTGATGTTCATTTTCGGTGCACTGTTGTATCGGTTATCTAAGCGTTTAATTGAACCCATTAACGAGTTAGCGGCTCAGCTAGAAACCCAGACAGCAGATACATCCAGTCCATTTGTTATCCAGCCTCAAGCCGCGCATGAATTTCAGCTCTTGACTCAGCGCCTCAATCAATATCGCCAAGATCTCAACCAAGCCCTCAAACGAGAGCAGGCATTTGCGCGGTATGCGAGCCACGAACTTCGTACGCCACTCACCGTTGTTAAAGGTGCCACCAAACTCATTACGCGTGATGACATCAGTGAATTTCAAACGCGACAAGTTAAACGGATTAACGACTCCACCGATAATATGATCGCCATGGTCGATGCGCTGCTTGCCATCGTACGTTATGAGCGAAATGTCAGTGAGCAACCTTTGAGAAGCGTCTCTCTCTCTGAGATACAGGCAATCGTAGACAGCAATGCACCACAAGCACAAGACAAAGGGATTCAAATAGTGATGCATTTTGAACAAGCGCCAAAATTATTCGCAACTCCAGCGGTTCTCAGTATGGTGATTGGCAACTTATTACGAAATGCTGTTGCTGCCGCCCAGAACGGTATTGTGGATTTGCACATCAATGCCCAAGAACTCACGGTGATCGATGATGGGCACGGTTTGGTAACTCAGGCCGACCCGCAAGGCCATGGACTTGGACTGATGATTGTTGAAGATCTATGTCTTCGATATGGCTGGCAGTTCACGCTTAATGAGCACCCACAGCGAGGTTGCATCGCTACCATCCGTTTCTAAGCTGCCCAACGGACGCTATTTTAGGTAAGATAGCGCCCCTTAAATCTCTAACTAGCATCAAGTATGAAACTGAGCGATAGCCCAATAACCCAACACCACTTTAATGGTATCGACTTTTACCTTAAGCGTGATGATCAGTTACATAGTCACTTTACTGGGAACAAAGCACGTAAGTTCATGCAGCTGTTAGAAATGGACTCTCCTCAAGTCACCACATTGGTTGGCTATGGTAGCCCACAAGCTAATTCTCTCTATTCCCTTGCCGCGTTAGCTTCTATTAAAGGCTGGCAACTTGATTTCTGTGTTGACCATATTCCTTCATGGCTAAAAGATAACCCGCGAGGTAACTATCGTGGAGCTTTGGAACTGGGCGCCAATATTGTAGCAATGAAAGATAGCATCGAAACTGCACACCTCCACCCTTCTGACTTTATCAAAGCAAACTACGTTGGAGAGCAATACCTTGTGGTTCCTGAAGGGGGACGATGCCAACTGGCCGAGTATGGGGTAAAACAATTGGCGATGGAGATCCTATCTTGGACACGCTTTGAGGGCAGTAAGGAATTTGTGGTTGCCCTACCTTCAGGTACAGGGACTACGGCACTGTATTTACACAAGCACCTTGCCCCCCACAGCATCGATGTGATCACGTGCCCTTGTGTCGGTGGCAAAGATTATTTAGTTCAACAATTTGAAGAGCTGGGAGAAACATCTCACCCAATGATCCTTGAACTGGAGAAAAAGCATCATTTCGGTAAACTTTATTATGAAGATTATCTGATCTGGCAGTCGTTGCTTGAACAGACCAATATCGAGTTTGAACTCTTGTACGACCCGATGATGTGGCAATGTTTAAGTCAATGGCATCAGCAAAACAGTGATAAAACCCTGATCTATATTCATCAGGGAGGATTGCTTGGCAACGAGAGCATGTTACCAAGATATGAGCGGCAATATGGCCTAGCAGGCGCATGCAGCGACGAGAAGGAAGTAATATGAAATATGGGTTACTGCTGCTTTTGATGTTCTCTGGTATCACAAGTGCCAAAGTGATTTCGACACCATCGAAACCTATCGTTGCCGTCGATGGAAGTGAGCTTGCCAAGCGTGTTTGTTACTATCAAGATCAGGCGTACTCACTCGGCGCTGTTTTACAAGTGGGTGAGCACTATTTAATTTGCACTGAAGCCAACAAATTCGAAACCAATGGAGCATTAAAGTGGGAGCCGTTAAAAGAGTCCTCAGCTAAAATCACATACTAGCGCACTTTACGCGTTACATACACGCGATCAACGACTGCTCCTTCCCGCCTAATACACTTGAGATATGCGCTTCAACAATCTCTTGGTGACGTCCTGATTGCTTAAGAGAAATAATCGCCTGATTGATTAATGTGACCAATTTCTCCGCCCTTGGCGACTGCTTTGAAACCATTAAGTAAAAATTGACGGGTGCCATATCTAATTTCTGGCAACCCACCTCTTCAAAATGAGTCACCTTCCCCATTGCTAGCCCACCAGCTATTAAAGATGCTTGGGTTTCAAATACATTGCATCGGCCATGTGCTAACAGCTGAAGTAAACTGTCGATATTATTATGGGTGGAATAGATAATGTTTTCCTGAGGAATGCCATACGCTGAGGTATATATTTCATAATTCCAGCCTTGCATACCGCAAATCTTGAAATGCTTCAGCTCGTCCATGGATGTGACTAGCTTTTGTGTCACCGGGTTTACGACACCATTTGGATATTCGGAGTACGAGAAAAAGAGGCTCGATGGCGCGGAATAAAGTGGCCCCACAAAATAGTAATGCTCAGCGCGACTGTCGTTAAATGTGGCATCCGATGCCACCTCATGCTTCCCAATCGACTTATAATTTTCGGTATTTTTAAGGCATCGAGACCAAGGGATTAGCTGAGGTTCAAACTCAATATCGATGATGTCAGAAATCGCTTTAAACAGGTCAACATTAACACCTTGAGGCGTTTTATCTTCTAGTTTTTCATCACTCGACAAGCTATAAAAATAGGGAGCCCAAGGCTCCCCACATACTTTAATGGCACTTTCTTTCGCAAAGGCGTTGTTGCATATAAACAAGAACACAATCAAACCGATGGCTTTCAATCCCATTATCTATTCCTAACTTATGCAAATGCTAAAAGTATAGATAATGTTCTGAAATTCGCGTTACTTTAGCCCGCCCATTAACACATATTTTTGCTCTAGGTATTCCTCGATTCCTGCTCTGCCACCTTCACGCCCTAACCCGCTTTCTTTAACACCACCAAATGGGGCACTTGCGGTTGAAATCAGCCCTTGGTTGACACCAACCATGCCAGATTCCAACGCTTCACTCATCCTAAATGCCCGAGCTAGATCTTGTGTATAAACATAACTCGCCAAACCCACTTCTGTCTGATTAGCCCGCTCTATCACTTCCTCTTCATCATGAAAACGGTAGAGCGGTGCTAACGGCCCAAAGGTTTCTTCAGCAGTACAAAGCATCTCATCACTCACTTCCGTCAACACAATAGGCGCAACAAGTAACCCTTCCGAAAAGTGCGCCTCCCCAGAGCTCAACTGTGCTCCTTTTTGCAACGCATCTTCAATATGACTCTGCACTTTATTCACAGCAGCTTGGTTGATTAATGGCCCTAAGTCGCTCTGTTCAAGCCCATTTCCTATCTTCATTTTACGCAGCTTATCAACCAGCAAGTTGGTGAACTTGTCATAAACCGCATCGTGGACATAAATGCGGTTGGCACAAACACAGGTTTGACCCGCATTGCGAAATTTCGCCACAAGTAAACCATCAACCGCAGCCGTCAGATCTGCATCGTCAAACACAATAAATGGTGCATTACCGCCAAGTTCTAACGACAGCTTTTTGATGTTGTCGGCACATTGTGCCATCAACAGTTTCCCTACCCGAGTCGAACCCGTAAAGGAGAGTTTTCGAATGCGCTTGTCACGAGCAAGCCGTTCGCCGATCCGTGGTGCATCGCCCGTTACCACTTGCAATAACCCGGCAGGTAATCCTGCTTGATGCGCTAATTCTGCTAGCGCTAATGCCGTAAAGGGCGTATCTGGCGCTGGCTTTAAGACCACCGCGCATCCAGCGGCAAAAGCCGGCGCGCATTTTCGGGTGATCATCGCTGCTGGAAAATTCCATGGCGTAATGGCAGCGACCACACCGACAGGCTCTTTGTTGACCATCACTTTAGCACCACCGACATGAGAAGGAATGATTTCGCCATACACTCGCTTCGCTTCCTCGGCATACCACTGAACAAAACTTGCGGCATAGTGAATTTCACCCAGTGCTTCTTTCAGTGGTTTGCCCTGCTCGCAAGTTAAGATCATGGCCAGATCGTCCGCATTTTCCATGATCAACTGATACCAGCGTTGCAACACGTGCGATTTTTCTGCAGCCAGAGTCTGCTTCCACAGCCCAAACGCTTTTTCTGCTCCAACAATGGCCTGTTCAACCTGCGCGCAAGTCAAATTCGGTACGTGGCCCAATAACTTGCCATCAAAAGGATTACGAACTTCCGTTTTCGCTAAGTTATCACTGTCAATCCACAAGCCATCGACATAGCACTGCTGTTTAAGTAAGGAGGGATGTGTAAGTTTCATTGAATCAACCTTAGTTGTGGGTGACACGAAAAGAGGAAAGTAGCATACACCCGTCATATTGTACGTTTTGTGAAATTATCGGAACTTCTCTCGGAAGAGGTCAATCAACACCCGCACCTTTTGTGGTAAAAACGCTGCTGATGGGTAAATCAAGGTTAGGTGTTGCTGTGGGTGTTGTAAGTGAGGTAGCACTTCCACCAAATCCCCCGACTCCAAAGCGGGTTTGGAATGCACTTGTGGTAGCAGCGCAATACCACCGCCAGAAATTGCCATAGAGCGCAATAAATTCAGGTCATCAGACTTTAACGAGATTTTAATGTCATCTGCGATAAGCTCTGCATTATAGCGATTGGTCAGCAGCCGATGATGCGCCAAATCTTCAAGTTGAGTGATCTCGGGGTGAGATTGAAGATAAGCCTTGGATGCAACAAAGTGACTGCGATAATGCAGCAAACTAAACTGAACATAACTATCGTCTGTGACTTTTACGGCGCTAGGCAGCAGCTGTAAATCAAAGGCTTGACGCTTGAGATCTACGCTCTCTTGATGGTTTTCAATTTCAACACAAATATCAGGAAAGCGCGCCGTATAATCGGAGATGATGCTATTAAAGGCGCTTGAGGTCATCAACGCCGAAGGAATCGCAAGCCTAACCGTTCCTGCCAACTCTTTTTGATACTCTTCAACAATGGTTAAGCCTTGCTGAATATGCTCTATCGGTTGATTTACCAGCTCAAACAGACGTTTTCCATTTTCCGTCAGCTCAATGGTTCTGGTGGTTCGGATCAACAGCTGACACCCTATCGCCAGCTCTAGTTCTTGTAAGCGGCGGCTCACTTTAGAACGTTGCATATTGTTCGCCGTCGCAGCAGCACTGATCCCGCCATGAAGAACGGTTTGAGTGAAGAGATAGAGATCGTCGTAGCTTGCGTTCATTGTCCTATAAATAGCTCACAAATGTTCATTCTTGCATTCTACTCGAACACAAACACATTCTCTATAATCCTCGCCTTGTTCAATAAGAATTAGCTCAACATTATGCCGACAGCCGACCACAAATTTCGCTTATGGATGCGCACATTAATTGTCCTATTTGTAATACTATTTGCTTACATTGTAATTGCTGACCGCCAAGCACCACTCACTACAGAAAGCCGAGTTCAAGGCTATGTGGTGCAAATTGCCCCCGAAGTCTCTGGCAAAGTGACTGAAGTCGCTGTAGGCAATAACCAACACGTTAGCGCCGGCGAAGTCTTATTCAAAATTGACGATCGTAAATACCGCCTTGCGCTGAAACAAGCCGAGCTCTCGCTAGATTCAGCATACGAGAAAGAACAGACGCTATACGCACAAAGAGAAGCCGCTTTAGCCAACATTACCCGTGCATCAGCGACCTACAACAACGCCCACCGGGAATACCAGCGCCAACAAAAGCTTTCAAAGCAAAACCTAACGTCAAAGTCAGCGTTAGATAACGCCCTTGCTCAATATCAAGTGACCCGCGCAGCACTCAAAGCAGAAAAACAAAACTTAAACGTAATTGAAGCGCAACTTGGTAATGGCAAAGGCCAAAGTACGCCCGTTCAGGTGGCTAAAAATACCTTAGAGAAAGCACAGTTAGACTTGAGCAACACTCAAGTGTTGGCCCCTAAAGATGGTGTGGTAACCAACTTGCAAGTGGACGTGGGAACTATGGCAAACAGTAATATGCCTTTAGTCACTTTCGTGCCAACGGGCTCACTTTGGGTCGCCGCAGACTTTCGAGAAAAGTCAGTTGCGAACGTAAACCAAGATTACCATGCGTTAGTGGCCTTTGATGCCATGCCTGGCGATGTTTACCCATTTACACTTTCAAGCCGAGATTACGGTGTGGCAGCAGCGCAGCAAACACCAAACGGCGCATTGACCAAAGTGGAAATAAACAACCGTTGGGTACGTGATGCCCAGCGCACACGAGTGAACCTTGCAGCAGAAGAAGCCATGCCACCAGCTCTGTTTGTTGGCTCCCGCGCTACCGTGGTGCTTTACCCAGACAACAGTGCATTGTGGCAGTGGCTGGCTAAGCTACAAATCCATGTGGCAAGCTGGTTCCACTACATTTACTAAGGTGTGACCATGAGAACGATGCGAATCTGGTTCGGCTGCTCGCTTGGGTTGGCACTGAGTATGATCTTCGGTTGGTCTTACGGCTTCTTTGCTGTCATGGTGCCGCTGTTCATCTTAAGCCGAGCGGATCACTTTCATCTACCAATGCTAATAATGGTGGTGGTTTCTGCAATTTGGACCACGCTTCAAGCCACCTTTATCGTGGAGTATTTGCAGTTTCATCCAACCCTAATGACGGTTGCTGTTGGCATTATGATGCTATTGAAATGCATTGCGATGATGCGTCCGCAAAGCTATCTATTTGGTTACATGGGCCTACTCGTTGGCTCGATTGTACTGAACTTTGCCAGCTACAATTTTATCGATATTGAAGAGTTCAACGTCAACCTTTGGGTAATTGTATTGGCGAATGTGGGTGTTTGTGCACTCGCTTACTGGGTCTTCCCTGAACCGCCTTCAAAAACGAATGTAGAAGAACAACCCAGCACTCCGGTTAAAAGTGATATCGACTACATTAGCCAAGTTGCCATGGGTTGGGTGGTTGCGATGGCTGCATTTCTGCTTTTTCAGGTAGCAGACTTGTATGACTCACTGTCTGCGCAGGCTTCAATCTTGATTGTACTTACGCCCATGACATTAGCGGGTTCTATGGCAATGGCAAAAATCCGCATTATTGGTACATTTCTCGGCTGCCTTGCGGGTATGCTGATCCAACTGCTGCTTGGCCGTTGGTTTAGTGAGGGGATTCTATTTTGGCTTGCCTTTACCATTGCCGCAGGCCCTTTCTGCCTCTGGCTAACAAAAGGCCAAATAAAAGCGGCGATTGCCTTCTCGGCAATGTCGGCGTTGGCGGTTCCTTTAACCACCTCGTTGGTGCCAGAGCAAAAAGACGCGTTCTTCTCGATTCTATACCGCTTCAGCTCTATCTTTGTCGCCGTCACGCTTACAGCTATGGTAATGTGGGTTGTACATCACGGCATTCGGGTGAGCTTATTAAAACAAGCCAAACACGGATAAAAAAGGCGCTCTCAAGAGCGCCTTTTTCATTATTGCTTTTCCAACGCGGCTAATGCCTTGACCACATTCAGTACATACACCTGGCAATCTATCGCGGTTTGCGGATCAAAATCCTGTTTGTGCAAATCCGTATTGGACAGAATACGAATACCAACAAATGGGATTTCATGCGCCTTCGCCACCAATGCAGCTGAGGAGGTTTCCATCTCTTCAACTGATGTCCCATAGGTTTTGTGGAGCCAGTTAATTCTATCAACTTCGCGGTTCCACTCATCGGCAGTACCAATCACACCTTTCACAACTTTCCCGTGTTGATATTCTTTCGCCTGAGACAAAGCTAACTCAACCAGCTTCTCATCCGCTTTAAACTGCTTATGCTCCACTAGTTCACCGTGATCTCGAAGGCGCATCGTCACATCAAAATTTGCCCATTTAGTTGGGTGAATCCCACCCTCTTTCGGTGTGAACTCCGATTGGTATGCCCCCATATTAAAGCTGGCTTCACCCACCACAATATCACCTCGTTTCAGCGCCGGATCATGTCCACCTGACGTACCTTGGTTAATAATGTACTTTGGCTTAAAGCGCTCAATCGCTAACGCGGTTGATGCAGCCGCATTGGCAATACCAACCTCAGTACGCGCAATCACGACCGGATAACCTTCAATCTCCCCTTCCCAAAAGGTCCAAGAACCCACCATGGTCTTACTGGATTTTTTCAATACCGAAACTAACGTACTGGTTTCAATATCCATTGCGCCCTGAATCAAAATTGGCTGCGGTTTGGCAGCCACGGCAAAAGAGCAAATTGCCGCAAATAAAACAAATAATCTACGAAATAACATCATCACTTACTTACAAAACAATCAAAACGCGCACAACATAGACACAGCAACCGTTTGCGTCAATGAATATTAGAAATGAAAATAGTGAGCGCTCAACGTTATAAGGATGGTGGATAGTTGGAAGGTAAACTGAAAAATTGACGTCAATTCGAACAGACTATATACGAGACAAAATGATGAAGCTGCGGGATGAGATTATATGCATTGATTCAATATCACATAATAAAAGCATTACATTGAGTAGTACTGTGTGATAAACCATGAAAAATCAAACTCAGTATAATATTACCCTAAAGGAAACCATCGATTGACCGAGCTAAATTCTTCGCAAGTAAAAAGCGCCATCATGATAAGTAAATGACTCTTAGATTAATTATCCCAAGCAGTCACCACCGTCAGGGACGGTGGCTTAAATATTACAACCTAAGTACGGTTTATTTGTTCTTAGCCTCTACTAGAGGTTTAGTACGACACAACAACATATAACCTACTGACGCAACGAAAATTGAGTCAATAGAAGATATCCCCGTTAACGTAAACACACCATTTACAGTCGCAAAACCGACCAAGGAGCCAATACCCCAAGCCACAAATGTCATCGGTTTTACCGCAGCTTCTTTTTCTAGCAATGATTGGTCATAGCCTTGGCGGCGATTGATAAAGAAATCAGCAATGTAAATACCAGCAATTGGTGGTGTAGCAATACCTAGGAACAGTAAGAACGGGATAAACCAGCCCATGATATCCATGCTACCTAAAATCATTGCTAGTACACCAAGTACGACTGTAATCTTCCACTTAGCAATACTGCTAAATAACGTCGATACCGCGAGTGTTCCTTGGAACATGTTGCCTGCATTTCCCGTTACACAAGCAAATACTAATAAAATGGCAGCTGGTAGCGTAGTGCCAATTAAAGCCATAGCTCCAAGCAATGAACCTTCTGAAGTCAGTGAACTCGGCACTGCACCAACAAGAAATAACACCGGATATGCTAAGCCAAATGTTAATGCGCCAGCGATGGCTGCGTGTTCACGATTTCGCACAAAACTGCCAAAATCTGGTGAGGTTGTGACTAGCACGATAATAGTACCAACAACAGATGAAACGGCTGCCCCAAATGGCAATTGTTGCAGATTCTCAGCTGGCACAATATCAGAATCCGTTGCTAGAAACAGCACTACGAACATGAGTATTACAATCACTGGTACAGCCATCCTAGACACTTTACCTAACATCTCGAAACCCGCAGCAGTAGAGACCACAAAAATCACGCAACCAATCGCTACTAACAATGGCACAGGAACTGATAAGCCAAAGCCAGATAATAAATCATGAACGCTGTGACCAAACATATTTGCGGTGACCGCAATCCAACCAAAAAGGCTAATCGCCATGATCACATTGATTGCAATCGCACCTTGGTTACCAAAGGAGAATTTAACGATACCATAGGTAGGTAGACGCGCTCGCTCACCTATTGAAATATTGATTATCGCTAATACTGTTAGAATCGAACTACCAACAGCAATAATCATTGCCGCGTTGCCCAATTCCAGTTGGCTACCTAAACTTGATGAAGCCAAAAGAACCGGAGTAACCAGAATACCAAGGAGGATCATGGCAATCTGAAAACCTGATGCGGTATTCGGCACGTCATTGCTTTTTCTATTATTAGACATAATTCAAACCCTTTATCTTGATTGTTATTATTGTTTGCAGCCATCTCAATATAGGGTTTAGCAATGAAGCTAATGAGATGGCTGAAAATAAAAATCTAGAACATTAGATCAATGCTTCGGTGTATTTACGCCATCCACCTGTATGAGTTATCTCTTTTTGGCCTTCTACTAAACAAGGTTCGCCAAGCACACCAAGTACCTCACTACCATCAGCCAGCTTAACTTTACCAATTGAAAGGCCTGCAGGCTCATTGCTCAATACGGTAGCAAACGCAGCCACTGGCAAAGCCCATATTTCCAGATCAACTGAGTTGCTCTCTTCAATGGTACGAATCATCGCTGGGTGATCATCATTGATAGACCATAAGCGGTAGTGCTTGTCTGTCATGTCTTCTCGTACAAATTTAGCACCCACATTAATTAAGTTGTGGTTCAATTTAAGACCGCGCATCAATGTGCCATTCACAGCTAGTAGTGTTGTCTCAGTTGACATAAAACATCTCCAATAATGGCCCACTTAATGGGCCCAAATAAAATCAGTTGCGAATCCAAGTACCTGTGTTGCCATCAAGTGCTTGTAACAGTGTATTTGCTTGAGTAATTAAGCCTGCTCCATTTGGGTTTGCAGCCATAAACTGCAGCAAAGCTTCTACTTTTGGTTTCATAGAACCTTCACCAAACTGGCCATCATCGCAAAGTCGCTTCGCCTCAGAAGGTGTAAGGTTATCTAGCCATTGCTGATCTGGTCGCCCAAAATTAATCGCGACTTTTTCTACACCTGTCGGAATAATTAGCATGTCAGCCTGAAGCTTCTCCGCAAGTAGTGCTGACGCAACGTCTTTATCAATCACCGCTTCCACGCCAACCAGATTGCCTTGTTCATCACGCTCAACGGGAATACCACCACCACCACAGGCAATCACCAATGTACCGCTAGCGATTAATTGTTTAATACTCGGTAATTCGACGATTTCTAAAGGCTTAGGACTCGCTACGCAGCGACGCCAGCCACGACCTGAGTCTTCCATGATGCTCCAACCCAGACTGTTGGCACATTGCTGTGCAACTTCTTGAGTCATAAATGAACCAATCGGTTTATTCGGTTTTACAAAAGCTTCATCGCTTGCATCCACACAAGTCTGTGTCACCAGTGACACCACGGGACGAGCAATCGCTCTTCGATTTAACTCATTGGTTAGTGCTTTTTGGAACATGTAACCAATCGCACCTTGTGTATCACCAACTGCGTAATCCACCGGGACCGGCGATACTTCATGCTCCGCTAACTCAGAGCGGCGTAAAATAAAGCCAACTTGAGGGCCGTTTCCATGAGTAATCACTAAATCCCAACCGCGTTCGATTAGGTCCACTAGGTAGCCAACGTTGCTTTCTACCGTGTAATATTGATCTCGAATTGAACAATGGTCGTTATCATCAATTAATGCGTTGCCACCAAAGGCGACAACTGCAAGTGGACGTTTATTCATTGGGTTACCTCACTGAAACGTAGAGCATCAAGTGCGCACAACGCATCAACAAAACACTGCATAGGTGCCGTCGTAATACCAGCGCCGATTTGACCAACACCCGCTTGTTTATGGGCAATACCAGTATTGATAATTGGAAGTACACTATTGTCGGCCACCTTACGCGCATCAATGCCCGCAGCGGTTGGTGCAAAGTTCAATGCTGGTAAAGTAAAGGCAGGGTTGCCTCCTAGCGTGATAATCTGCATAGCCCGGCTATTGTTAGTAGCATCATTTGGTGTACCGCCAACAAACTTAACGATCGCTGGAGAAGAGGCCATGGCGAAACCGCCCACGCCTGCTGTTTCTGTAATCGCACTATCACCAAGGTCAGCGGCCGCGTCTTCTACGCCATAACCTGGGAAGAACAAACCATTGACAGGATTCGCTGGCGCTTGGAACCACTGCTTACCTGTACCTGATAGCTGAATACCAAAGTTGACACCATTGCGCGCCATCACCGTAACCATAGAGCTATTTTCAACCCTTTCGGCTGCTTTAAGCATGCTCTTACACGCCGCCATAGAAAGGTTTAAAAAGAAGTGATCGTTGCACGTAATAAAACTGATCACTCGCTTTAATTGGCCTTGCTCTAACTGAGTAGAAAGTAACGCTGGAATCAAATGTTTGAGTAATAAACCAGTAGCGGCTGCATTACGGTTATGAACTTCATCCCCCATATGCAGTGCTTGCGCCATGATTGGTTTAAGCTCTAAACCATTTATCTCACGCACTGCCGCTTTCATAGCTTGAGTCAGCTCAGTCCCCATCCACTCTAAACGTTCAATTACTTCACTATTGTTAGCACCAAAACGCAGAACCTTACCTAAGCCTTCGTTGAAATTAGAGAAAACGCGTTGAACACCAAACTCAGTTTGGTTCTCCACAACCCATAGTGGCATTGAACGACTAATAATCCCCGCCATTGGCCCTACTGCATCGTAGTGATGACAGGGTTCAAACTGAACCTCACCGCAATCGATCATCACTTGTGCTTGTTCAATGCTTTCAGCCCACTTTTCATATACGATCGCACCAAGAATCGCACCTTGTACTGGGCCACACATATTTGCCCAAGCAATCGGAGGACCCGCATGTAAAATGAGTTTTCGTTCAGCAAGTTCAGGGATAGCCTCACCCGCTAACATCACATCAACTAACGTTGGTTGAGCAGCCAAATAGCGACTCATCGCAATTTGGTTCGCTTGCTCGATATCCCACTGGTTAGTCAGATCAGCCAGTGCGATACCACCTTGCTTATCGCCATTGGCTGGCGGCTGCCAATTCATGGTGATCGCACTCCCACCTGCACGTTCAATATTGGTTGCAAAACTGGCTAAACCTGCATTTAGAACTGACAGTTTTTGACTAAATAAAGCTTTCACTCTGTAGCTCCTTATCAATTTATCTGGTTGATGATTAGAGCGGCGAATTCAGCCGCTTGTGCATTGCTGTCGGCAATGATCACACCCTGCGCGGTAAGTGCTTGCTGGATAAGGGTGCGAGATTGAGGGTCATTTTCGGTACCACATACATGAGCAATAAATACGGGTAATTGGATTTGCTCTTGCTTCAGTTCATACAACACCGCTAAAAGTTCTGCCAATGGCTGTTCAGATGCACCATAACCAAGTACGACATCAAACAGAATGACCGCCGTTTGGGGATCCCGCGCGTCTTGTAAAATTCGTTGATTACGCAATGTCGGATCAATCATTGGGTGAGGACGACCTTGAGTGAAGGCATCATCTCCTAAGTCCACAATGGTATGCCCTTGGCTTTGCCACACATTATCCAGCATGCTGTAGGTCGAAACTGGTGTATTGGAGTAACCCGTAATACCTGCTTGATGACAAATAAGCTGAGCTTCAAAACAGAATGTACCGCCAGCAAAAACGCCACGAACAAATTTCTGAGTGTCTGCTAACGCGTTCACACGTTCTAATATTGACTGTGTCATATCAGCGGTAATCGTTTGAGGTGGTATAACTGTTTGTCGATTCAACAACGCAACAGCGACTTCGGCTGAATGTGCTAAGCTAGCTGCTGGGTAAATACCTTCACGCTCAATACTGTCACTCGGTGCGCCAAGGAAATGCACCACCACTGGCTTTTCTGTTGATTGCGCTACTTGAAGAATGTGCTCTGCAATTTCTTGTGCTGGTGGTTTTGAAATCAACACGATAATCTTGGTTTGCTCGTCTTCAATTAGAGCCTCAAGACCTGTCAGCATCGAAATACCACCAATATTTTGGTGTAAGTCGTGGCCACCGGTTCCTAAAGCTTGCGATATACCTGCACCTAATTGGTGTACACGACATGTCGCCTCTTGTAGCCCCGTACCAGATGCCGCCACAATGCCAATTTCACCTTGACGAACAACATTGGCAAACCCTAACGGAATACCATTAACTATTGCGGTGCCACAGTCTGGTCCCATCACCATAAGCTGCTTCGCTTGGGCTAATTGTTTGATTTCTAGTTCATCTTCTAGTGGTACGTTATCGCTAAACATCATCACGTTGAGGCCAAGATTCAGCGCTTTAATTGCTTCAGCAGCGGCGTATTCACCTGGCACGGAAATTAATGCTAAATTAACATCTGGGTTTTGCTCTAAGCCCAACGCAAAACTAGTTAATGGTGGAACATAATCACTCGTAGTACTCACTTCATTTTTACGCGACATTAATTGCTCTTGAGCCATCGCGATAGCCTGAATACACGCTTGCTCTCCCCCTTTCACCGCAATAACTAAATCATTAGGTTTTGCACAGATATCTGAGCCAAAACCCGCATCAGCCATACGTGTAAGGTTTGCTTCGGTCCCCATTGCGACTGAAGCTTCTTCGATCCCATCAAGTTTATTTAGTTGTGCGGATAACTGCATCAAAGACACAGAATCCTGATACAAGTTTTCAAATGCTTTATATTCTATTGCCATAGTTAGAACCACTTTTTGGCATTATTTACAAATTTCAAATAATAGAGACTTAAATCCGTTATCTAATCTATATTTTGTTGTAAACAATGAGCACCAAATAATATTCCGGAAACAATGTCGATTCCGGAACTCGAACCTATTTCAAATACATTGTTAATTTTTTCTTCCACTTCATTTAAAGAAGTAGAATTAAAAATTGAATACACCAACCAAGCAACTGGCTGGGAAAAATCACCTTCACACGCCTGCTGCAAATAATGACGACTAACATCGGTCGTCGTATGCCATTGCAAACTACATGCTTTGATTATTCTCGCCCGCGCTGTATCACAAGAGCTTTGATAAAACCCTGAGTATTGAGACGCATATGTGAGTAATACCAGAACTCCGCAAATAAAATCATCACCAGAAGGTGTTAGCCCTTGACCTTTACCTAAATTATGAGCCACAGCTTCAGGCTTATTAAATAAGTTAAAGCCAATATCAATCGATAAGTGATTTAAATAATCGCTATAACGAACAGTATATATCTCTGATTGAATATAATTATTTATATATTGAACAAAATAATTTTCTATATGAGATATATTTTCTTTGAATTGATATAACGAATATTCTTTTACTTGTGGTGGACACTGCCATTCAATTGCTGAGCGGCTATCTATGCTCAATTTAGGATCAGATCCAAAGCGTAAAATACCACCACGGAAATACACCTTGTCACCAATTTGGCATTGCCCAAAGCGTGACTCTTTAACCAAAGGCAAAGATAGACCACAAGGTGTATTAGGTAGAGAAAGATCGAGTAGCGACACCCACGTTTTCACTATCGAATCATCGCTGATAACATTGATTGCATTGTTAAAAATGCTGTGAATTCGACCGTCAAATGCCTGTTCAGGAAACCGGCATCCTTTCTCTACCGCAAGCAACATTGATCAATACCTGATTACTTAATCGCTTCGATGATATCTTTTGAATGCGAGACCCAACCAAAAATACCACCTTGAGCTTTGATCATTTCAAGTGCATATTTTTGGAACTCTGGGAAATAAGAACCAACACAATCTTCAGGCACAATACACTCATAACCGCGATCATTGGCTTCACGCACAGTGGTAGTCACACACACTTCAGTAGTCACGCCACACACTATTAATGTATTAATGTTACGAGTTTGTAGGATTAGATGTAGATCTGTTTGATAGAAAGCACCTTTACCTGGTTTATCAATGACTGGTTCACCTGCAATTGGGTACAACTCAGGAATGATGTCATGGCCTTCTTCACCACGGATAAGAATGCGACCTTTTGGCCCCATCTCACCAATAAATGTTTTTCCGCCGCGAGTTAGTTTCGCCGCTGGACAGTCAGCCAGATCACCACGGTGACCTTCACGTGTATGAATCACCATAAGACCGGCTTGACGAGCAGCTTCAAGAACCGCTACACAGGGTTCAATAGCAGTACGTACTAGTGATACATCATTACCAAGTGCTTCGCCAAAACCACCAGGCTCGACAAAGTCGCGCTGCATATCAATCATAACCAGCGCAGTAGTTGTAGGATCAAATTCTAGGGCAAAGGGTTCAGCATTAAATGACTTAATCATAACTATCATACCTTTTTGTTATTAGTGTTTGTTGACGCTGTTATGCGTTCGTTATGGAGTGTAGTTCCGCACTAAGTACAAAAAAAGTGAGAAAGTTAAGCCTCATTCATCAAAGAATTTGAATCAAGGAAGGAGAAATGAGATCACCATCGCAACAATAACCGATTTATTACTATTAAAAGAGTAAATAATAAAATCTAGTGACAATGTCGCTAAGTTTTTGCACTAAAGCATCAAATTTTTATACGATTAAAGTGTAAAAATTGAGATATGGATGCTCTTATGAAGATGATAAAAAATAAGTAAACCGCCACCATCTAAAAAAGGTTAGTAGTAGCCAACAATAAAGAACATAGACATGAACTGGGCCTTAATATCTCAGTATCACTAGGTATAATTTTTTAAGATTCTACACTAAGTAAAACTATTGATTTTGTTTAGGGAGTTTAATCATAGAGCTTGGATTTTCATGTAATCGGAGCAAAGAAAAATTAGGTAGTCCTGAAATGTAGGCAAAAACGAAGTTAATGATAGCTTCTAACTGAAGTAGGAGGTTTTAAGATTGAAAACAAAGAAACAACTCTAAAACTCACTTCCAAGTCAGCTAATTATGCCAATTGAACTTGTGTTCATTTTGAATTAAATAGTTAACGCACCATTCTAGAACAGGACTTTTTCGCTGAGCATGCCATGCATAAAACAGTTGTGTCGGCTGCTTGTGCTCTACAATCGCTTTTTTCAGCACTGAACCTTGATTAAGTTGGTCTGTGATCCGATGATGAGGAATGTATCCAATGCCGATGCCATGCTCAATCATACGAATTGCTGTCGTTAATTCGGGAGCATAAATCACTTTCTGCCCAGTTAGAGACCACGAGTCTTGTGGTGAAATATGTTGTGACGTATCTCGTACCACAATGACCGGATAACGACGTAATTCTTCAGTAGTCAAAATGTCTACATGTGCCGCTAATGGGTGACTTTGTCCAACAATAAAATCCCATTCTACTTTGCCAAGAGTATGATAAACAATACCTTCCAGCTTCGGAGCAGAATGCGGTGCACCTATTACTAAGTCTACCCGGCGCGAATAGAGTGCATCCCAACAACCATTATAAACTTCCGTATTAATTGCTATTTGTGTAGCAGGAAATTGCTGATTAAGTTGGCTAACTAATTCAATGACACTATTACGGTTGATGATATTATTAATCGCAATATCAAACGAAATATCGACACCACTACTAATAAGGGCACTATTGCGGACAAGCTCTTCAAACGAGTCCAACATCCAACCACTTTGTTCAATAAAATAGCGCCCAGCGGGGGTTAGCTTGACTTGGCGTCCAGACCGATCGAACAAATCAAACCCGAGCTCTTCCTCAAGCTTCTTGACAGTATAGCTCACCGCAGATGGCACCCGATTCAATCTTTCTGCAGCAACGGAAAAATTGGCTGAGCTAGCAATTGTATGTATAGTTTTTAGTGATTCTTTTGATAATGGCATAGTAATATTCGCAACTAGGAAATCACATCCATAATACCAAGCTACATAATAAGAGCTCTATTATCGTAAGTGGATGCTCTGAAGTGATATTATATTCCCATTAGTCTCGATATAAGTAAACACAGCGCAGGAAATCATCAAACGACTTAAATCAAAATAAATTGTCTGTAAACTAACTATATCGACCTCCATTAGCAATAGTACTTTGATCTTCTTCCTATTTAGAAAATCACTATAGATTACTTTAGCAGCTTCGATTGCTGGGCTGTGCAAGAATGAAGTTTGAAAAGCTAACATTGATATCTGTTTCATCGCTTACAAGTAATAATTAGCTTGAAGGCTTGGTTTAATTGTTATCAGTTCCAAGATAACTGCAGAAGATATAAATATCCGTAGTTACTAGGTTATCGATAGAGCGATGTTTGACATGGCTACAAAGATACATTGCTTTAGTTCAGATATGAAAAAAGGCCTGATAAATCAGACCTCTTAGAATGTGGCGGTGAGTGAGAGATTCGAACTCTCGATACGTTGCCGTATACACACTTTCCAGGCGTGCTCCTTCAGCCACTCGGACAACTCACCGAATCAAATTGTGGTTAGCGCATTTGGCTAACGAGGCGCTAATTTAATGATTCTACTGGATAAGGTCAAGGGGTAATCCTAAAAAATCCCTTATCCCAACCTCGTTTGCTTATTATCTGACTAATGCGGCGCGTTGTTAGCCAGTTTAAGCTTGTTGGTAGTAACCCGGAACCTTAAACCATTTACGGCATAAGTCGAGAAAGTAGCCGTATAACACACCCATTCCGCAAGAAACCAGTGCGTTACTCGCTACTGCTGTAACGATTTGGTCGGTTGAGGCACCAACGGTAAATAAAATTGCCGCATACACAGGGGATTGGAACAGCACATAAGCAACTAGGTCTGAGATATTCTTCATGATGCCGCTTGGAGAAACCCTTCTCCCCTGCTTTAAAACAAAATCACGGAAGAGACCATACGGCCATGCAATAGCGATATTCACTGGGATAGAGAGTAAGCGTGATGCGAGAGATTGCTCAAACGTCATTCCTGAAATAAAGATCTCGATGATCATTCCTGAAATAAAACAAAAAACCACCATAGCAAACGTATCCGCTGCAGCATGACGAATACAAAATGGCCCACGCACTTTCATTGCTTTCCCTCTAAAACATTTCACTACATAAAAAGAGCACTCATAACACATAAAACTGGATTAACAACAAAACACCAGTTTATATGACTATTAAATCATATATAATTCAGCTTTAAATTCTTTATTGAAAACAATTAAGTGAATATATAACCAAAAACTGAACAAAAACTAGCTTTTATATCTAGATTTTGCAGCTTCGATTAATTTTTAATCAAAATACTGTAATTTAACTACAGTAGTCTTTTAAAAGAACGGTTAATACATCTAATTCGGTTTGAGAAGGTAGGACATCATCCATCAACTGTTGTTTCAATTGGGTTAATGTGTCTTGGATTGAGGCTTCTATGTTCTCTGGAAGGGCGTTGTCTAAACGAGTTAAACAAACCGTTACTCTTGGTATATCTTGGCTTTCTACTGCTAAGTACATTTCTAGCAAAGTTTGCTCAATGTTGTTTTCTTGCTCAACAGCTTTCGCTTGCGGTTTGAATTGATAGAGTTTTTTAGCATATCGATACAGGGCATCATCAAGCTCCGCTTCATCGATTGGTTTTGCCACAATGTAGTCGGCGCCAGACCCGAGCATTCGCTCTCGTGTTTCTTTAAATACATCGGCAGTACAACCAAAGATAAGGATCTTAGATTGTGGGTTGTTTAATGCACGAATCGCGGAGATGGCTTCTACGCCATCCATCACTGGCATGTGGTTATCCATTAAAATTAAGTCGTATTCGTTATTTACGACTTGGTAAACCGCCAACTCACCATTTTCTACACATTCACAGGTAAACCCTTTATTGCTCATAAAGGTGGTGAGGATGATGGCATTCGTGCGATTGTCTTCAACGATCAGCGCTCTTAGACCTGAGTAGTCCAATCTATGGTGCTCTTTTATTTCAACTGAGCCTGCTTTTGATATCTCCATTTCCAGCAGAACTTCAAAACTGGTACCAATCCCCGGCTCGCTTGAAAGCTCGATACTGCCATTCATCAAATCCGTAATTTGTTTAACAATCGCTAATCCAAGACCGGTGCCACCAAAACGCCTTGTGGTGGAAGATTCCGCTTGCTCGAACGGCTTAAAAACTTTTTCATGCGCGCTCTTGGCGATGCCAATCCCCGTATCACGCACCTTGATTGACAAGTAGTTATTGCCATCTTTTTCCACCTCACGGAAATAGACTTCAACGTAGCCACGAGAGGTAAACTTAACGGCATTGTTGAGAAGGTTAAACAACACCTGACGCAGCCGCGCTTTGTCTGAACGGTACCAGCGACCATTGCTGATCTCGGAATAGACTTTAAACTGCAACCCTTTCTCTGAACAGAGTGTGTGGTAAACGCTGTTGATACTGCCGACAATGGAGTCAAACGGAAAAGCGTTTTTCTCTAACTCTAGATGCCCTTGCTCAATTTTAGAGAAGTCGAGAATTTCATTGAGTAGCGTCATCATATGATCGCCCGAATCATACAGCGTTTTCAGATGCTTGCGTTGTTCATCGCTCAGTTGGGTTTTCAATAGTATTTGAGCCGTCCCGAGCACCCCATTCATCGGCGTTCGAATTTCATGGGATAGGGTTGCCAAAAATGCACTTTTTGCTTTGGTAGAAGCTTGAGCCTTTACCTTTTCGGCTTCAAGATAAACAGTCTTTTGATTGAAGGTATCAATCAAATGCTTAATTTCATCGTCACTGCGGTAGGTCATGTCGATGATGCCGCCTCGACGTGAATCATCAACTTTTTGTGCAATCACAGTAATGGGCCGGATCAATGAGCGGTTAATTAACACATAACCCGCCATTACGCAGATAAGCATTATTGGAATAATCCCCGTCTCCACTTTAGTCACCAGATCATATACCTGCTCTGCCACTAACCGTTTGGAGTTAACCACTTCCACATTCCAATTAAAGTCACCAAAACTGTTCTGACTAATGTAGATCCCTTTCACTAATTGGAAATTATGCTCTGTTATGACATCTCCGTGCGCATCTCGTAATAACACGCCTAGCTCATTCTGTTCCGCATGGCGACGAACAAAATCTACTAACTCGGCCAACGAGAGGTCTACCGTCGCAACACCGGCAAACTCGCCATTGATATAATAAGGCGATGAAGCAGTGATCATTTGTACGTGCGTAAAGGCATCGATATACACTTGCGACCAAGACACCGTTCCCATGGGTTGGTTGACTACCGAGGTATACCAATCTTCTTTGTCGTATCCGCCAGACTCTGGGTTATCCCACGAAGTCACTTTATCAATTTTTCCATCTGATGCGCGGTTGAAAAACAAGCTTGAATAAGCAACTTCTTTATCGATCGAATAGGGGATTGGCCACAAACCACCACTGACGGTAATGCCATCTAATACTAAAAAGAGTGAAAACAACATATGCTCTTGATGAGCTTGCGACTCGCCAGTGTTACCGATACTGACCACGCTTTGCAAAATGCCCAGTGAGCTATTGAGGGGCTCTGATATTTGTTCCGAAAGAAGCTGATTTCGGGTATCGAGATTACGTTCTAACTGATCGCGAATTGGCGGCTCAACCACCATATAGCTGACCGTACCGATGACAGTAATGACAAGGGCAAGGTAAACAGCAAGTGCAATAATACTCTTTCTTTTTAACGAAGAACGTATACTCATAAACAGTTGATATTATGTTGTTTAACAAAAATTATAGCGAAGATCCGTTATCTACAACCTTTTTCTGATCACACTTGGCTGATAGACTAGCCAGCAACTTAGATTATTTCTGAATGAGTGGTTACAGATTTGACTTTACATGAACTTCTCTCACAGCCAGAGCTGGAAGGCAAACTGATTAATGAAGCTAAAACCCATGGCTTTGTCACAGCAATGGCGGCAGCACCGAATGTGCTATCCCCACATGAGTGGTTGCCTTTCTTATGGGGAGGCGAAGAAACTGCTCCTTTTTCAGGCGGTGAGCAACTGGAAGTTTACATCGACCACATTATTCAATTGTGGAATGAATACCGCCCTGCTCTACTTGATAATAACTGGCAATGGCCAACGGACTGTCGGTTAGATGAAGAAGATATCGTTAACGAGGCCACACGTGATTTTTGTGAAGGTCTGCTCCAAGGCTGGCAGCTTGCTCGTGATGATTGGGAAACACTAATGCCTGAAGACAGTGAAAACAGTGCGCTATTAGGCGGTGTCTTGCTTTCTCTTAGCATGCTATACGATCCAGAGACATCGATAGCAACACTGGCTGAGCAAGGTATTGAAGGGCTTGAGCAGTTTGAAGAGATCTTCAATGCGATGCCAACAATGTTATGCGGCTTAACGATTCGCGGCGTCGCCCTCGCTGAGCAGCAATAAGCACCAAAGAATAAATAAGGGGAGCTCAATGAGCTCCCCTTATTTTTGCACGATCTATCAGTGTATTTTCTGCCAATCGAAATTTTCTATTCGTTCATCAGCAATATAGAACAGTTTACTTTCTGCCGGAACAACCACTGTCAGTTCAGGGTTGAGCTCTATCCCATTCCCTGTGTCCAATGCAATCAATGTGGCCTGATGCTCTCTTTTCATATAGTTAAATAACACATCAACCGTTGTCTCTGGCAACCCTTGCGAATATACCGTGGAATATTGCGTCATACCGCGTGTTGAAGCCAATAACTCTTGGTGCAAGGCACTTGAACCTGGATCAACGGCTGCTTTCGCTAGCATCTCAGCCCCCACAGCGGGTATGCACTCAGCATTAGGACAGTGCTGACTCAGTAAATTACTCAGCGCTTCATCTTTAAAATAAGCCAGTAAATGCGCTGAGCTGTTGATGTTCGCACAATATAGAGCGGCAGAAAGCGTGACATCATCTTCTAAGTTATCCACCACAATACAATTTGCCTGAGCAATGTTGGCATTTTTCATTTCTTGCTCATCGGTGTAGCTCGTGACTTTGACAAATGCGATCTCCCCCGGTAGCGGGTTTTCGATATCTGAGCGACTACATAATACGATAGGACGCTTCCCAACTTCTTCGTGTTGTAACATACGAATAAGGTGCATGGTCCGTTGCCCATTCCAGCCCAATAGTAAGATGTGATTTTCCACTCGAACTCTCCGTTTTCCTAAAATGCCTGCTCGCCAATATTCGATAGCCGTGCTCGCAATTCGCCCAAGCATCGATGCAAATAAACTTAGACCACCCGGGATAATAAACAGAATCACCACCCATTTACCTGCGGCAGTTTCTGGTGAGTAATCCCCATAGCCTACTGTCGAAGCCGTTACCATAAGGTAATAGATAAAGGTTGAGTAATCGTCGGTCAGTGCATTCTCGCCTGCCACCTTAAGTAGCAGCCATGAGGCGGCAATATAGACAAGCGTGAGAAGCAACAAGTTACGATTGCTTAACCGAAATACATGCGACTTAAAACACTTTTTTAAAACGAGCCAGATCGTCATTGTTAATCGCCAAGTTGAATTAAGCTGATGAATATAAGAAAAATTTGACACATAAAAAAACCAGCCTAAAAGGCTGGTCTTATATATGTGATGTTTATCTCACTATTAGGCGTTACCCTTCACTTGCATGTTTAGTTGTTCAGCAAAATCCAACATACGGTTTAATGGGATAAGAGATTTCACACGAAGCGCTTCATCAACAAAAATTTCGTGTTCTTCACCACCATCGCGAAGAGCCCCTTCAATCGCTTTTAAGCCATTCATCGCCATCCAAGGGCAATGGGCACAGCTGCGACATGTTGCACCTGCACCTGCCGTTGGTGCTTCAATCAACTCTTTCTCCGGGACAAGCTGCTGCATCTTAAAGAAGATGCCTTTATCCGTTGCCACGATCATTTGTGAGTGTGGTAATTCTTTTGCTGCCTTGATCAACTGGCTGGTTGAACCTACCGCGTCTGCCAGCTCTACAACACTCGCAGGAGATTCTGGGTGAACTAAAATCGCAGCATCAGGATAAACAGACTTCATTTTACGCAATGCATCAGCCGAAAACTCATCATGCACAACACATTCCCCTTGCCATAGCAGCATATCTGCGCCTGTTTGATTGGCAATGTAAGAACCAAGGTGTCTGTCTGGCCCCCAGATAATTGGCTTATCTTCGGCATCCAAATGCTCGACAATTTCCAGAGCAATACTGGATGTCACAACCCAGTCAGCGCGCGCTTTAACTGCAGCTGATGTGTTGGCATACACTACAACGGTGTGATCAGGGTGGGCATCACAAAACTCGGTAAACTTATCTGCTGGGCAGCCAAGATCAAGAGAACACTCTGCTTCCAGCGTTGGCATCAGAATACGTTTTTCTGGTGTGAGGATTTTGGCAGATTCGCCCATAAAGCGAACACCTGCAATGATGAGTGTGCTCGCCGGATGACGATTACCAAATTTGGCCATTTCCAAGGAATCACCAACAAAACCACCGGTCTCTTCAGCTAACGCTTGGATTTCAGGATCGGTATAGTAATGCGCAATCAAAACGGCATCTTTCTCTATCAGCAAAGACTTAATGCTGGCAATGTAGCTTTGCTTTTCTTCGTCTGTCAGTGGAATTGGTTTTGGTGGGAATGGGTAAACTGTGTCAATTTTATCTAATATGTGGCTCATTGCTTTTGCTCTGTGCAACTTCCAGTAATCCGAGTATTGTACAACGGATTCACTTTGATAATCAAAACGGAATCCCATTCAAAAAAAGGATGCGAATCGCACCCTTTCTATGACTAACCGAGCTGACTAAAGCTTCTTCAAGTTTTCTTTGGCTAACTTAGCAGAAGCACTGTCTGGATATTCATTAAGTACTTGTTGATAGTATTTTTTTGCTTGAGCAGCGTTATTATTACGCCCAGCAATATCACCAAGTTTTACTAATGCATCAGCACGCTTGCTAGAATCTTTATAGGTCAATACCGAAGCAAAATTCTTCACGGCTTCTTTATCTTGCTTCTTCGCAAAATAGAGCTGACCTAACCAGTAGCTCGCATTTGGTGAGAAAGCAGAATCAGGGAAGTCTTTTTGGAACTGGTTAAACGCTTTAATTGCGCCGGCAAAATCGCGCTTTTTCAACACTAGATCAACTGCATTTTGATACGCTTTTTGCTCATCCGCATTGGTGCTAAAAGTACCTTCGGTATCCGTATTATCAGCGATATCTACAGGAGCAACCGTCGCGCCTTTTTTCACTTCTCCACGCAGTTTGTCCAGCTCAACAAACAACTCTTTTTGACGCTGCAACATTTGCTGCATATCGTAGTTGTTCTTTTCAAGCTGTCCACGAAGTTCACTGATCTCCAGAGACATATCGTCCACTTGCTGTTGCATTTGTAACTGGACACGATTGCGATTTTCCAGCAAGCGCTCAAGACGCTGGGTATCAGTTTCATTGGAAGCGGCAATGACAGAAGAGGTGGCAGCAATTCTGCTGCTATTTAAATCAGATACTGGGGCTGGTGCAGCAAGCACTTGGCTCGCTGCACTGGCCAGTAACGTAAGCGTGAAAACGCGCTTTAAGTTACTGAGCATGAGGGACGTCCTCAATTAGTAAACTAGAACTGCACGGCGGTTCTTAGCGTAAACTTCTTCTGATTGACCCAGTAGAAGTGGCTTTTCTTCACCGTAGCTAACGATTGCGATTTGGTTCGCTTGAACACCTAATGCTTGTAGGTATTTTGCTACCGCTTGTGCACGACGCTCACCTAGAGCGATGTTGTACTCAGGTGTACCGCGCTCATCGGCGTGACCTTCGATAGTCACTTCAAGTGCAGGGTTCTTAACAAGGTACGCTGCGTGTGCTGCAAGCATTTCTTCGTAGTCACCCGCGATAGTCGCGTTATCGAATGCGAAGTAAATAGTTTGAGACTCACGAAGTGCTTGCTCTTTTAGCTCTTGCTCTGTTAGTGCACCGTTCTCACCGATTGGTGAAACTACGGTAGTATCTACACCATTTGCAGAACCAGAAGTTGACTGGTTAGTTTCAGAACCTGAAGCGTTCGCAGCTTCATCGCTTGAACTACATGCCGTCACTGCAAGAACAGGTAGCGCAATCAGCAGCCCTTTAAGAACTTTATTCAGTTGCATTGTTTAATTTCCTTACTTTTTGATACTTACTTGCTACAAAAACGGTGACCAAGCAGGGGCACGTACACGCCCGTTAGTTGCTGGTAATCGTGCTTTAAAGCGTCCATCTATAGAGACCATAGACAGCACATTATTTTTATTAAAAATTGAGCTATATATGACCATGCCACCATTTGGCGCAATACTTGGGGATTCGTCGAGCAGTGTCTTAGTTAAAATCTGCACTGCACCGGTTTCCAAATCTTGTTTTGCCAGATTAAAACCAGTATTACTGCGATTTACCATGATCAGGAATCGCCCATCTGGAGTGATCTGGCCACCAAGGTTCTGGCTGCCCTGCCAGGTAATTCGGCTGGCCGAGTTATCTGCCAAATTTACTTGATAAATCTGCGGTTTACCACCCCGATCCGAGGTAAAGATCAAGGATTTACCATCTGGATGCCAGAAAGGTTCAGTGTTGTTTGATCTACCGCGCGTTATTTGAGTTAGCTTTCGAGTCGCTAAGTCTAACGTGTAGACTTGCAAGCTCCCGGTTTTGGATAAAACCAAAGCCAGTTTACGGCCATCAGGTGAGAATTTTGGTGCGCCATTATGACGTGGGTATGAAGTAATCTTCTCTTGCTTACCCGTATAAATGTCCATGATGAAAATTTCAGCTTGACCATTTTGGAAGCTTACGTAAGCGAGCTTCTTACCATCTGGTGACCATGCTGGTGACATGAGAGGCTGTTTCGAGCGAAGGACTAGGCGTTCGTTATAGCCGTCGTAGTCAGCCACTCGCATTTGATATGGAAATGGGTCTTTATCATTGACAACCACGTAAGCGATACGCGTAAGAAATGCACCACGCTCGCCCGTTAACTCTTTGTATACCAGATCAGAAATGCGGTGAGCATATTCACGCATACGATTACCAGGGACTGTCGCACGTTTATTAAATAAAACGTGGTCTTTCGACATCACCAGTTGACCATCAGTACTAAGCGCTTTGCTTTTACCTTGAGTTAGTTGGCCACGCACCACGTCAACCAATTGGTAATGGATAACGTAATCCCCTTCCGCATTTTGAGTAATGCTGCCCGTCAGTAGCGCATCCACGCCAAGACCAGACCACGCATCAAAATCAACCTCAGTTTCACTGTATGGTGTTTGAGGCATTTTGCTGGTTGCGACTGGGCTAAACTTGCCACTACGCTGTAAGTCAGAGGCAATCACAGCAGAGACGTCTTGAGGAAGTCTTGTTGCTCCCTCCCACTTAAAAGGCACAATGGCTATCGGTCGTGCAGAGTCGATACCATCGGTGATAACAAGTTCCAGTGCAGCGTTTGCTACCTGAACGGTGCTCGACAGTACGAGCAAACATCCTAAAATTAATCGCTTTAACACGAGCTATTCCTTATAACTTAGGTACTACGGTTAAATTAATATTCTTTAACTCTTCAACAACACTTGGATCTTTAGGCATTGGGAATGAGCTAACTTGCGTAATCGCACGCTTGGTTGCGGCGCAAACTCGGCTATCCCCACCCAATACAGTAAGATTGCCTAAGACTGCACCCGCTCCTGTTGGGATTAAGCGCAGGTTAACTCTGCATTCCTTTCCCCGAAACGAGTCCTCAAACAACAAGTTTTGCTCGATAAGCTGAGTATAAATAGCGCCGTAGCGCGAAACTTCTGAAGTTACAAAACTATTTCGAGCTGAGCTATTTTGCTCTGATTCAGACTCTAAGCCAGCAAAGATATCGTTAAGTGCTGCTTCTTGTTCTTTGCGCTCACGTTCCAAACGCTCTAAGCGTTCTTTTTCTTTACGTGCTTTCTCAGCGGCCTCTTTTGCTGCTTTTTCTTTCGCAATACGTTCTTTTTCCGCTTTTTCAGCCACTTCACGTTCACGTTTTGCTTTCGCTTCTGCTTCTTTCGCAGCCTTTTCACGCGCAATGCGTTCTTCTTCCGCTTTTGCGATTGCAGCTTCTTTCGCTAAACGCTCCTGCTCTGCTTTTTTCAGTGCGGCTTCTTTAGCTTTACGCTCAGTTTCAAGCTTGGCGGCACGCTCTTTTTCTTTGCGCGCACGCTCTTCTTCTACTTTGCGCTCTTTCTCTTTCTGCTGGCGTTTCTTCTCTGCTTCACGAGCGGCTTTTGCTTCTTTCGCTTGCTGCTCTTTTAGCTTACGAATTCGCTCTTCTTCCGCCTTACGGTTTTTCTCCAGTTGCTCACTTTCGCGGCGGAGCTTATCTAAACGGTCTTGTTCTTTCTTTGCGGCGGCTTCACGTTGGCTGCGTATCTGCTGCGCCTGTTTTTGAACAAGAGCAGGGTCAATCACAACCGCTTGAATTTGCCCAGTAGGCTCGGGCTCTGACATGGTAAAGTCCGTGCCCCAAATTAGCGCGATAGCCAAAGCAGCATGAAGCCCCACCGATATCGCTATCGGTTTTTTGTAATCGCTTTGATTAGACTTTTTCTCTTTCATATACGGCCGGGATTATTCCTTGATATCCGTTAGCAGCCCCACTTTAGGGATCCCTGCCCGGCTTAGTTCGTCTAATACTAATACAACGTCAGCGTAAGGTGTTGCAGCGTCACCACCTACGGCCACCGGTGAATCTGGCTTCAGTGAGATTTCAGCTTTCACTCGTACAATCACATCTTGTAATGAAAGACCGCGTTGAACTTCTTCGTCATTCACGCTTAAGCCTAAATTTCCATCGCGATCAATTTCCACGATGATAAAGCTCGCATCACTATCTCCTGCAAGCTCAGAAGCAGGCTGTGCCGTCGATGTTTTGGGTAACTCAACATCCACGCCTTGCGTTACGAATGGCGATGTCACCATAAAGATGATCAACAGCACTAACATCACGTCGATATAAGGTACAACGTTGATCTCTGCGGTCATCTTACGTTTTTTTGGTTGATACCCCGCCATGCGTTACTCCCTGCCCGCCATTGCTTGACGGTGGAGAATGCTGTGGAATTCTTCAGAGAAAGTCGCGTAATTGTGTTCAAGTTTGCCAACTTTATTGCTTAGGCGGTTGTATGCCATTACCGCAGGGATTGCAGCAAAAAGACCCATCGCTGTCGCAACAAGCGCTTCCGCGATACCTGGTGCAACCATCGCAAGCGTGGCTTGCTTCACTTCACCTAATGCGATGAACGCATGCATGATGCCCCATACGGTACCAAACAGACCAATATAAGGGCTGATAGAACCAACAGTGGCTAGGAATGGTAGATTGGTTTCTAAGTCATCCACTTCACGGGCAACAGCAACGCGCATCGCTCGCCCTGTTCCTTCCATAATAAATTCAGGTGATGATGCGTTTGATTTTCTTAGTCGAGCAAACTCAGTAAAGCCTGAGTAGAAGATCTCTTCTGCACCCGTTAAATCGTCTTTGCGTTTTTTTACATCTTGATACAGAACAGATAAGTCAGCACCAGACCAAAATTTATCTTCAAAAGACTCGGTATCTTTCGTTGCTTGTGAAAGCACTTTGCTACGCTTAATGATCATTGCCCATGAGACAATAGACATTCCAAGCAAGATAAGCATAACCATCTTAACCAGTAAGCTGGCTTGCAAAAACAGATCAAGAATTGAAATATCAGCGGTCACTACGAGTTAACTCCATTACAATTGATTGAGGCATTGCTTTAGGCCTCATTTTCTCATTATCAATACATGCTACCTTAACCATTGCTCGACACAAAGTGGTGCCTTCAGGGTTTACGATTTCCTGACAGAAGCTAATGGTGGCTCTTTTTAGCTCAGAAATGCGGGTGTTGACGATCAATTGGTCGTCGAGTCGCGCGCCTTGTAAAAAGTCGATGTCCATGTGTCGGACTACAAAACCGATGTTTTGTTCCAACAGAATATGTTGCGATACGCCAACACTACGAAGCAGCTCTGTCCGCGCACGTTCAAAGAACTTGAGGTAGTTAGAATGGTAAACCACGCCACCGGCGTCTGTATCTTCGTAATAAACGGTTACAGGCCAAGTGAATAGTAAAGCATCGTGTTGCACAAGCATCCCCAAGTATTTAGCGTAAAGGCAGATACTATAACGCATCAACACTACTTTCATGCAAGCGCATTGAAGAGAATTCACGCCTTAAAACAAAAAAATAGCGCCAACTTTAAATAAGTGGCGCTATTTCATGAAAATGTTGGCTAAAGGTTCGACATTGTCAGTTTCAGAACAATCTCAACACCGTGAGGTAGATGAGAATGGTCAAAGAGAAATACGGGCTGAACAGTACTTGCCAATACCAGTTGCGGGGTTTAAAGCTAAGGCCAAACACCATGCTTGAGCATATTGCCCAAATCAATAATGGTGAAATCAATGCGTTAAAACCACCTATGCTGTTGGAGTACGCTTCAGGGTCCCACATAACCATGGCAACATGGTAGAAACCTAAAACCAGTGATAAGACCCGAAATAGGGCCTTATCTAATGGTGCATGTAGCTTCGCTACCTGCGCAGCGAGATTACTCACTGTCTTTGTCCATCATTTCTGAATGCTCAAGCCAAAGAGCATTGATGATACCGAATGCACAAGCAAGTAGTACACCTAGAATCCATGCGAAATACCACATAGTTAATACTCCTTAGTAAGCTGAAACGTCGTTATCTTCGATGTGTTTCTTATCTAGACGACCGAACATTTTGTAGTAAGTCCAAGTCGTGTAGCCAAGAATCACAGGTACCATAACAGCTGCAACGGCAGTCATTAGGCCAAGCGTCAATTCACTTGCGGTTGAATCCCACATCGTCAAACTGTGGCTAGGTACAAGGCTTGAAGGCATCACGAATGGGAACATTGCGAAACCTGCTGTCAAGATAACCCCTGCGTTTGCCAAGCTTGAGAATAGGAACGCAAAACCACCACGTTCAAAACGAGATGCAATCACTGCAAGTAAAGGCATAGACACGCCTAGTACAGGTGCCGCCCACATTGCTGGGTACGTTTCAAAGTTCGTCATCCAAGCGCCTGCTTGTTGAACCACTTCTTTATTTAGTGGGTTTGAGTCCGCTAGTGTATCGATTGTGCTAGTAATCACATAACCATCGATAGACTGAACCCAGAAACCACCAATGACAAACAGAGCAACTGCTACTAAACCTGCAATTTGGGCAACATTACGTGCACGAGCATGCACGGCTTCTGTTGTTTTCATTTGTAGCCAAGTTGCACCTTGAAGTACAAATAGCATTAGGCTTAGCACACCACACAATAGTGCAAATGGGTTTAGCAGTGCGAAGAATGAACCTTTGTATTGCGACATGAGCAGGTCATTCAGCTCAAATGGCACACCTTGTAGCAAGTTACCAAACGCAACACCGAAGATCACCGGTGGCACTGCACCACTGAAACAGATTGCGCCGTCCCATGCATTACGCCATTTAGGGTTCTCGATTTTCGAACGGTAATCTAAACCAAGTGGACGCATCCAAAGTGCAGCCAAGGTAACGTACATCGCTAGGTAGAAACCAGAGAACGACGTTGCATACACTAGAGGCCAAGCAGCGAACAGTGCACCACCAGCCGTGATCAACCAAACTTGGTTACCATCCCAGTGCGGCGCGATGGTATTAATCATCACACGACGTTCTGTGTCATTTTTACCGATAACAGGCACCAGCGCACCAACGCCCATATCGAAACCATCGGTTACAGCGAAGCCAACCAGTAGAACACCAATCAGAATCCACCAGATCAGTCGTAAGATTTCGTAATCAAACATTTTCTGTCTCCTTGCCTTACGCTTCTACTTGGCGACTAACTTTGTCTTCAACAGAGTCAGCGTTTTGCTCAAAGTGGTAACGGCCTGTTTTAAGGCTACTTGGTCCTTTACGAGCAAATTTCACCATGAGGTAAACTTCTGCAATTAAGAACACCGTGTACAGTGCCAAGATAGCGAATAGAGAAGTCCATAGCTCACCAATAGTCAGTGCAGAAGCCGCAACATGTGTTGGCAGAATCTCACCAACTGCCCATGGCTGACGACCATACTCAGCAACAAACCAGCCCGCTTCGATTGCAATCCAAGGTAGTGGAATGCTGAACAGTGCCGCTTTTAGGATCCAAGGTTTTTGCTCGATCTTTTGACGACATGTTTGAACGAACGCAGCACCAAATACAAATAGCATGATGAAGCCACAGCCAACCATAATGCGGAACGACCAGAATAGTGGCCATACTGTTGGGATAGAATCATCCGCAGCCGCTTGGATTTGCTCTTCTGTCGCGTCGACAACCTTATCGGTATAACGCTTAAGTAACAGGCCGTAACCTAGGTCACCTTTTACTTCGTCAAATGCAGCCATGTTTTCAGCAGATTTGTCACCAGCACGAAGTTTCTCAAGTAACTCATAGGCATACATACCTGTACGGATACGATCAACGTGTTCATCACGCAGATCACGTAGACCTGTCACTTGCTCATCAAAAGAGCGAGTCGCGATGATACCCATCACGTAAGGAATCTTGATGGCGTAATCCGTTTCCATAGTTTCTTGGTTAGGGATACCAAACATGGTGAACGCGGCAGGTGCTGGCTCAGTGTGCCACTCCGCTTCTACTGCAGCGAGTTTTACTTTCTGAACTTCACCTAGCTCGTAGCCTGATTCGTCACCGAGTACGATTACAGACAAGATAGCAGCCATACCGAATGAAGCAGCGATAGCAAATGAGCGACGGGCGAATGCGATGTCACGACCTTTCAATAGGTAGTATGAGCTAATGCCTAGAATAAACATTGCGCCAGTTGTGTAACCAGATGCCACAGTGTGAACGAACTTAACCTGAGCCACTGGGTTTAGAACAACCTCAGCAAAGCTCACCATTTCCATTCGCATGGTTTCAAAGTTGAACTCAGCGCCTACTGGGTTTTGCATCCAACCGTTCGCAACGAGGATCCAAAGTGCCGAGAAGTTAGAACCTAGTGCCACCAACCAAGTAACCACGAGGTGCTGACGTTTCGACAATCGGTCCCAGCCGAAGAAGAACAAGCCAACAAAGGTTGATTCAAGGAAAAACGCCACAAGTGCTTCGATAGCCAGAGGTGCCCCGAAAATGTCCCCGACGTAATGAGAATAGTACGACCAGTTGGTACCAAATTGGAATTCCATGGTAAGGCCAGTAGCCACACCAAGTGCGAAGTTAATACCAAAAAGCTTACCCCAGAACTTAGTCATGTCCTTGTAGATTTGCTTGTCAGTCATTACGTACAGTGACTCCATGATGGCTAGCAAGAAAGCCATACCTAAAGTCAGAGGTACGAATAGGAAGTGATACATCGCGGTCAGTGCAAACTGCAATCGCGACAGATCAACGACATCGATCATGATTACTCCTATGTGTCGGCTGAAAGACACTTTCTACATATCTTGCAATAAGCAACCACTCATTAAAAAATTATAAAGAATGTTGTTAAAAAGCAGCTTATTGTTACTAATATGTACCGATACGGTTAGTTAATTGTTAAGCATCAGCTAATATAGCTAAGGCTAATATTACTGCTAAAATAAGATTGTTTCAAAAGGTTTATAGTTTGATTCTGCTTTGATTTGTATCAACTTTTGTTTCAAGAATTTGTACACAAAAGCATCACATTGACTTGGATCAATAGAATTTCATACGATTTGTTAAGGGAAGGTAAGGATGAGCCAGCCTATTAGGCTGCGGGGATACAGTGATTTAACAATCAATAAATAACGATCACTTCTCAATGAAGAGACCGCACATCACTTTATGTGACATAGATCACTTTAGAAAAATATTGCCGGAAGGTATTCCGGCAATGCAATCTTACTTTTCAATTCCGAAATGGAGATAAGCGCGATCGGTGGCAATTCGCCCCCTAGGCGTTCTTTGCAGGTAACCCTGTTGAATAAGGTAAGGTTCCAGAACGTCTTCAATCGTATCTTTCTCCTCCCCTATCGCTGCCGCCATGTTATCTAAACCCACTGGACCACCGCCAAATTTCTCCATAATGGCAAGTAGTAGTTTTCTGTCCATGTAGTCAAAACCTTGAGCATCGACATCCAACATATTTAAGGCTTTATCCGCAACGTCTGCACAAATATGACCGTTACCTTTCACTTCAGCGTAATCGCGGACACGTCGAAGTAAGCGGTTTGCAATACGTGGCGTGCCACGAGCGCGGCGTGCGACTTCCAATGCCCCTTCTTGCTCCATCGATAGATTCAGGCAATCGGCACTGCGCTTAACAATATTCTGCAAGTCTTCAACTTTGTAATATTCCAAACGCTGGGTAATACCAAAACGGTCACGTAAAGGTGAGGTTAATGAGCCAGCTCGAGTCGTCGCACCAATCAGAGTGAAAGGAGGCAGGTCAATTTTAATTGAGCGAGCCGCTGGGCCTTCACCAATCATGATATCTAGTTGATAGTCTTCCATCGCAGGATATAGGACTTCTTCAACCATTGGACTCAAACGGTGGATCTCGTCAATAAACAGCACATCGTTTTCTTCCAAGTTAGTCAGCAGCGCTGCAAGATCTCCTGCTTTTTCAAGCACCGGACCCGATGTGGTGCGGATGTTTACACCCATCTCATTGGCGACGATGTTAGCTAATGTGGTTTTACCAAGCCCCGGAGGCCCAAATATCAACAAATGATCGAGTGCTTCTTCACGAAGTTGGGCTGCTTTGATGAAGATCTCCATTTGGTCACGCACATGGTCTTGCCCTTGATAGTCTTGCAACTTTTTCGGACGTATCGCGCGATCAATGATGTCTTCTTCTTTATAAACCGGATTCTCCGGTGCGATTAAACGATCTGCTTCAATCATGAATATAATCTCAATTCCAGCAAGTTAGCGGCTTGTGGCTTACACCATGGATTTTAGTGCATCGCGAATAAGCTCTTCTGAAGTCATGCCAGCTTGCATCACCTGAGACACAACTTTAGATGCCTGAGTTGGTTTATAACCCAATGCTAAAAGTGCGCTGATCGCTTCTTCTTCAGCATTTGCACTCGCATCGCTTGGCGTAGAGTCAATCGGTGCAGCGTCCGTATGAGGCGTAAAGAGATCTCCCGCGCCCCACCCTTTTAGGCGATCTTTCATTTCGACAACAAGACGTTCTGCTGTTTTCTTACCTACACCCGGTAATTTTACTAATGTCGAAATATCTTCTCGTTCAACGCAAGAAACAAACTGACTCGCCGTCATTCCAGAGAGGATTCCTAGGCCAAGTTTAGGCCCAACACCGTTTGCTTTGATCACTTCACGGAAAAGTGCACGTTCTTTTACGGTATTAAAGCCATAAAGTAGCTGTGCGTCTTCGCGAACAACAAAATGAGTATAGATAATGGCTTCTTCACCAACATTTGGCAGCTCATAGAAACAGCTCATTGGCATTTGCACTTCATAACCAATGCCGTTGACTTCAATAAGCAGTTCAGGGGGTTGTTTTTCGATAAGCGTACCGCGAAGACGTCCAATCACTGGGAGATCCTGTTTTATGGGGAAAGATATGCGGTTGATGATAATAAATAACTGGATGGATAGCCAGTAAAAAGTCGGGAGAGCGGCTGAGAACCAGAGCCGCACATCGGCATGCTCTGGTGAAGATCACCTTATCGGTAGCGTCCTCTGCGGGCGGCGGTAGCCTTACCTGCAAGTGCAACCAAGGTTTTATTGGTATTAGCGTGACATATTGCAACGCCGAGCGCGTCGGCCGCATCGGCTTGCGGCTTAGCGGGTAACTTTAGCATTTGCTGAACCATATGCTGAACTTGCTCTTTATCCGCTCCACCAGTACCCACTACGGCTTGCTTAATTAGCCTAGCGGCATATTCATAAACTGGAAGATCAGCGTTTACGGCAGCCACGATTGCACTCCCACGAGCTTGACCCAGCTTTAGTGCTGAGTCTGCGTTTCTCGCCATAAAAACTTGCTCAATGGCGAATACATCAGGTTGAAACTGAGTGATAATTTCAGATACGCCTGCATAAATTTGTTTCAAACGGCCCGGTAGCTCTTTTTCAGATGTGCGAATACAACCACTACCGAGATATTGCAAATGACGCCCTTGTTGTCGAATGACACCATAACCCGTAATTCTGGAGCCTGGGTCTATGCCTAAAATGATCGACATGGTTATCCTATATCTGATTGCTAATTTTTGGGGTGGCTATCATATAGTAGCCGTGAGCACGATGCGAGGCACAAAGTTGATTACAACGCAGTTATGACAGCGCGGCTAGACAACCCTGCCTCTAAGCTAATTTCAATCACTTGCGTTGCCTCATGGTTCAGTTTTTCTCCAGTCCAGTAATCGTACCAATAAACAGGATAATTCGAAGTCAAGGTGATCTCTCTTGCGGCTTGACCATAATTAAAAACGCAATGCAGATCGTTACGCTCAGTCAAAGGCAGAAAAGCATGGTTGAGCCCCAATGAAGTAAACCGGGCAGACTCTTGCGTGTGTTTATGACGTAAAGCTAATTTATTTAGACTAGTTTTGGCAAAAGAGGTTAAGTCTGGTAATGGGTCACCGGACAACAGTAGTCCACCACAAGCCAGTAATACATCACGATGAAATTCATAGTAGCGCCTTTCTGTTGCTTGATTAGCCAAAGAAACAAACGTTGCGCAGTCGGGATCGATCTGCCAGATTTTCCGATGCTGCCAGCTACGATAAAAGGTTTCTTGCGCGATCTGTTCAAACCGTCGCTCATCCCGCTCAACATCATCAGACACTCGCATCGCATCAACCAAACCTAAAGAAGGCCACATGGGGGCATTACAACCAAGAATCATCGCTTCTCCGGCACCTTCAATAATGGCTTCCATCCCCAGTCGATAGGCCTCCACTCCCGTGACGCCAGAAAGTAGCCTTTGCCCTTTTAAGCTTCCCCAATAATTCGCATCGAGTTTAAAAAGCTCTATCCCCCACTCTTCCCGCATCGTACGAACAACTTCCGTTAAGTGTTCTTGGACTTCTGGGTTTGTGGTGTCAAGAATATACCAAGGCGTGCAACGCCAGCCCGCATAAGTGACATCTTCTGCTTTAAGAAACTTGCCATTTGCATGGCGGACAAACCAATCCGGGTTTTCTTTAAAAACACGTGACTCACCTTGCGCAATAAAAGGAGCCAGCCAAATACCCGGCTTTTTCCCTTGCGCTTTCAACTCTTCGACCAAGTGTTTAATACCATGTTCGAATTTAACCGAAGGCGTCAACCAATCCCCCATGTAAGCTTGATAACCATCATCTAGCAATACGTAAGAGAGCTTCTCAAGATCGCCACGCATTTTACCAACGTTATCAAGGATATTTTGTTCCGTTACCTGAGCATAATACGCGTACCAGGAACACCAACCTAATGGTGAATCTCGTTTTACGTTTGGCCTTGGAGGATGATGGTTAGCAATGAGCGCCGAAAATGCCTGATATAGCTGCGACAATGAGTCACCGCTTAATATGACGACAGACTCTAGCGCTAAGGAAGGCCAATCTTGTGGATGTGTATTTTCACCATCAATACACGCGTAGAGCACGCGCTTTTTTCCACTCGTGACGATATCAAAGTAACCCGCAAAACGGTTACAGCTGGTAAAACCTAGCAAGGTATAGCCCGCAGACTCTTCAATCACAAGGTAGTTGTAGTAACGTTTGGGATGGTTGGCTGAGTATATACGGTAGCTTGGACTATCATCAGGGCAGCGTCCGATATCTATCGGCTCATCAGCAGTACCTGATGTTTGGGCAAGCATTTGAAAGCCATCTCCAAGTAGCCGAGCTTGTGATTCAAAGTTAAAAGGCATTTGGAAAAGTACATAACGGCCAGAAACAGGATCATTTGATAATCCGTTGTAACTGAAGTGCAGTTCATTTTGCTGAGAGACCACATCTAAGTCTGCGTTACTAACCAACACTTGGTGTCGGTTGTCCAGCGTAATGATATTAGACATATTACCCCTCCTGCCTACTGTCCCTTTCTTTGGAATTACAGCACTGGAAGCGGCTGTTGTCTATTTGGTCTTTAACTCAAAGAGTTAGGGGTATCACGTTTTAATGGAAAGATAGGGGATTGTTCAGAATAGGAGGAAAGCGCCCCCAATCCAGAGGGCGAAAAAGGCAGTGGATTATGATGCCAAGCGTCCTGCTTAAAAATGGCCCACTCACAACGAGTAGGCCATAAATTCAAGATTGAATTTAGAATGTGTACGCTAGTTTAACAAACGATTCAACATCGCCTTTTTCAACTTTGTTCACTACTTTACCTTCATCAGAGATGTGGTAAGCGATATCAATTAATGCTGAGAAGTTCTCAGTAAATGCATAAGAACCACCAAAGTTCACTGCTTCACGACGATCTTCAACAAGTACATAACCACCCGCTAGGTATAGCGCGTCCATCGTGTAGCCAGCAGACGTATTGTATAGCTTAACTTTGTCGCCGTTTTTGAATTTTTCTTCTGCGAATGTCGCACCGATTGCAGCGTCTCCCAGCTTAATTACACCGTTTGTTAGGTATAAAGTATCTGTTGAGCCTTTGCCATCGTTATCTTCGTAACCGAAGTTAACCATGAACATTTCGTTTTCGTAACCAACGTAACCGTTGTAACCGCCTTGGCGCTCATCGTTATCGTAGTTACGGTCACCGTAGTAAGAAATACCGTATTTCACACCTTGAAGTGCACCTTCAAATTTTACAACTTGACGTGCATCTGAAGCGTCAGATGGTGACCATAGGAATTCAATTGTTTGGTCTGCTGCGCCGTCAACTGCATCTAATGCTGTGTCGTTTGCATAACCAACTGAGAAAACACCGTAGCTAGTTTTGTAACCAACCCAAGTATCTGTGATCGTGAATTCTGCATCAGAAGTACCGTAGTCATCTTCTAGATCAAATTCACCACCAAATTTACCTACGATGTTGCCATTTTCGTAATCAGCAAAGATATCGAAACCCGTTACACCGCCGTTGTATACGTCACGACCTGCAACTGTTTCAGATGAGTCAGAGTAACCACCTAGTGCTAATTCACCAGAAACTTTAAATTGGTCGCCCGATAGTGCTTCTACTGCTACTGCTGAACTTGTGCTAAGAGCAAGCGCAAGTGCCACTGCTGTCTTTTTCATTTTTATTTGTTCCTATAAATTTTTATTTATGTGAGCAAAAGGGTTCCTCATTTGCTCTGGGGCAGAAATTATTCAAGCCAAGAAGATTTCACAAATAAAACAATCAAAAACAAACTAAATGAATTGAGCGCTAACTCATCAAAAAAATAAAAGAAAATAAAAATCGATTAACCAAACGGCAATATTTACCCCTCAGTGAGATAAAGATCACAAATAAATATCAAAAACAAGAATGCATCAAATGAATAAAAACTTCATCAAACGCATAAAATTTAAACATACACGGGCTTTCGCCTATTCATTTTTGGGCTTTGAACTGAAACATAAACCGTCGACTACACTGTAAGTAATGCGTTTTACCCAAGGAAAAGTCTTGTTTAAGCCAGTTATGTACCTGCTATGTGGGTGGTTATTTGTGGCTTCGTCTAAAGCCAATATCTTGATTGCAGCACAAAATGAATGGCCACCTTACATCATGAATGATGCCTACGGACGTGGTTTAGCTTACGACATCGTGAGTAATGCACTTGCCAAACAAGGTTATCAAATCCAGTTTTCTTTTAAGCCATGGACTCGTTCTCTTAAAGAGCTGCGTATGGGAAAGATCGACCTTATCATTGCACTATGGAAAAGCCCTGAGCGCGCCCAATGGATGCATTTTAGTGAAAGCTACCTGACCAATGATATTCACCTTGTTGGCTTAAAAGGCGATGACCTTGTTTATCATTCACCAGAGAGCCTCCGTGGGAAAACTATCGCGCTGATAGAAAACTATGCTTATGATCCCGACTTCTTAGCCAGTGATGCCTACACTCACTTTCCGTCAACCGATCTCATCAACAGTATTAGACAGGTGTTATCAGGAAGAGCAGATATGTTTGTAGAAGATAAACTGGTGACTAAGTGGACGTTGATAAACAAGCAACTCCCCTATCACGAGTTTGTTTTTATTGAAAACAGCATCGCCTCAACGCCTTTACACGTTGCAGTCAGAAAATCTCACCCGCAAGCGGAAGCCATCATCAAAGCGATCAATCAAGGAATAAAGGAAACGACTGCTGAAGATATTCAATCGCTGAAACGTAAATACAGCCTTGATTAACTGTTTGCGGAATTACCTACCACACAGACAAAAAAATACCAGCTCGAGAGCTGGTATTTTTCATTAGAAACGTATGCGATTACGCAACTTCGATTGGACCACCAAATGACGTCACTGGTGGAACTTTACCGGTAAACTTCTCAAATTCAACGATACACGTATTTGCAGACGTTGCTTGAGCCAGTTCAGAAGTACCAATATCCAGAGTCAGCGTGTTTGGATCGCCGTAGGTACAAATGGCACCATCTTTCTCGTTAAGTGGGCCGTACCATGCACCCTCTTCGATACGAATAACACCACGTGGGTAGCTATCCATAAGCACAGCACCAGCCAATAGTTGGCCACGGTCGTTGTATACACGAACCAAATCGCCGTCTTTGATGCCTTTCGCTTTCGCATCTTCAGGGTTGATGTAAACAGGTTCACGACCTTGAACTGCGTAAGTTGCACGGAACTCGTCCGACTCACACATTTGCGAGTGTAAACGCTTATCTGGGTGACAAGACTGTAACCAGTACGGGTACTTGTCTGAACCAGGACCACCATGAGAACGCTCTGTCTTTTCGAACCACATTGGGTGCTCTTGACAGTGCTCGTAGCCGTAGCGACCGATCTTACGTGATGTAATTTCGATAAAGCCTGAAGGCGTACCCAGTGCGTTGATCTCAGGATCTTTACGGAAGTCCGCATGACGAACCCAAGGTTGGCCAACACCAAAATCTAGAACGCCCTGTTTCCAGAACTCATCAAACTCAGGCATCTCGAATTTGCCTTCATTTGCTTTGCGGCAATCGTCATATAGTGAGCGAACCCACTCCATCTCATCCATACCACGAGAGTATTCTTCATGACGGCCAAAGCGACGCGTCAATTCACGACAGATCTCAAAGTCAGTCTTAGATTGGAACATTGGATCCACTAGACGCTGCATTGCTACTAGACCACGACCAGAATATGAACCGTAAACGTCGATATCGTTACGTTCCCACTGAGTACATGCTGGTAGTACGATGTCTGAGAAGCGACATGTTGCTGTCCAAGCGAATTCAATCGTCACGACCGTTTGAAGTTTGCGGAACGCTTTCTTCATACGGTTGCGGTCTTGGTGGTGGTGCCAAGGGTTACAACCTGAAATCACCATCATCTTGTAATCCGGCAGTTTCACTTTCGAACCGTTGTAACGGATCTCTTTACCCGGCTCAAGTAGACAGTCTACCCAACGCGCAACAGGAATGGTTTTGCTGTAGCCGTTGTAATCATTGTTGTCCCACTTAGGCTTAGAACCTGTGTCTAGGTTACGTGGGAAACCACCTGGCGCTGCGAAACCAGTTGAAGGCACACCGATACCAGAATAGTGGTGACCGTAAGAAATACCACCACCAGGCAAACCGATTTGACCAACCATAGCAGCGACAACCGCAGCTGCCCAGTAAGGCTGCTCACCGTGTTCCTGACGTTGGATACACCAGCCCATTAGGATCTGTGTACGACCGTTAACCAGCATGCGCGCAAATTCACGGATCTTGTCAGCATTAATGCCACAGATCTCTGCTGCCCATTCTGGCGTTTTAACCACTTTGTCTTTGGTTTCACCTTGCACGTACTTAACAAAGTCATCGAAGCCTAGACAGTAAGTTTTGATGAACTCTTTGTCGTACAAGTCTTCATTGTAAAGAACATGCGCCACTGCCAACATGAATGCTACGTCTGTCATCGGGTTGATGTACAGGTGGTCATTCTCTAGGTAACGCTGAGTTTTGTTCTTCACTGGGTCAACCGAAAGAACATTAATCTCACCTTTCGCCACTTTCTCTTTCAGTTGCTCTAGGTAAGGAAATGACTGGTGCGTTTCACAGTTCCAACCGACCTGTAAGTTTTTAACTGGATCGTTTGCCCATAGAACGATGTTGTCTGAATTCTCAAGGATTTCAGACCAAGACGTACCTTGCGCATAAACCTCAGTAGAACCTAACACGTATGGCAAAATCGTTTGGCCAGCACCTGTTGAGTAGTCACCAACTTTTGTGATGAAGTTACCGTGCATGCCCACAGCACGTTGCATGTGGCTAGTACAGCTATGGAACTGACCAGTTTGACGCCAACCAGTTTGGCCAGCAAACAACGCCCAAGGACCGTAATCTTTCTGAACACGTTCTAGTTCACGGTAAACCAAATCAAGTGCTTCATCCCATGTCACACGGATAAAGCGGTTGTTACCACGAGTCTCTGCACTGTATTTATGCTTCTTCAGCCAATCTAGGCGCACCATTGGGTAGCGCACACGCGATGGGCTGTAGATAATGCCTTTAATACCATTCAACATTTCTGTTGGATGCGAGTCCATTTCAAGCGGTTTGATTTCTTGAACTTTACCCGCGTACACGTGGGCGCGGAATGCGCCCCAGTGAGAACCTGATACTTTCCAAGTTCCTGTTGTTTCGGCTGCGTTTGCTGAGGTTGATGCCAATAAGCTTGGACCAATTACCGACGCTGCGCTGGTCGTTGCTACACCTTTCAGAAAACTTCTTCGTGTAATAGCCATTTCAAATACTCCGTCTGACGCTTATTAGTGGTGGCCTTCAGCAAAATCTGAAGAGTGTTTCTGTAGGTATTTCAATACAAGTGCTTCACTGTCTGTATCGAAGTTCACGAATGCAAGCATACCGTTGAACATACCTGGCCATGTGTTGGCATCAAAGTGCGCTTCATCTGGTTGCGTGTGACATACAGAACAGTTTGTTTTATATGCTTCGCCCGCTTTTTCCCAGATAGGATTGATGTCGTTCAACATCGCTTCTTTCTTCATCCACACTTTCGCAGACACTTTTTCCCATGGCAGACCCGTTAGATCATCCACTTTTTGTTCGCCTTTAGTTACGATGTCATCACTTAGTGCTGCTTCTTTAAGTAGCGAACCAACCGCGATGTTCATACCGAAATCTTCTTGGATTACACGACCGAAACCTTTCGCTTTACGCCAGCCGTCAATTTCGACTTGCATCATGTCGCCTTGCTCATCCAGCACTTTCACTGTTGAAGCAGGGTTTAGCAGGCCAGCTTCTGTTTTACCTTCAGCATCGAAGTAAACAGGTAGGTGACGTACGCTCACAAGATCGCTGCCCATTGCGTAATCTGTGTTTGACGCTAATGCTTCAAGTTCGCCAACAATGCCACCAACGCTGTCCATATTTGCAGGTAGGTGGTGTGCAATACCTTTGTGACAATCGATACAGCTTTGATCTTTCTCAGCCGCTTGCTTCATTTGAATACGAGCAGTTGGCTTCATCTTGTCCCAATTCATTGAGTCGTAATTGTGACAGTTTTTACATTCAAGAGACTTGTTAGCAGAGAAACGGTCCCATTCGTGCTTAGCAAGCTCGATACGGCGCTCTTCAAATGCGCCTGGTTCGTCATAGTTGCCAAAAATTTGTGCAAACACTTCTTTAGAAGCCTGCATCTTACGTGCAATTTTGTCTGTCCAGTTATGTGGTACGTGACAATCCGGACAGGTCGCACGAACACCAGAACGGTTTGACCAGTGGACAGTTTCTTGCAGCTCTTGGTATACGTTGTCACGCATTGTGTGGCAGCTAACACAAAATTCTTCAGTGTTTGTCGCTTCTAGTGCAGTGTTAAAACCACCCCAGAAAATAACACCTGCAATAAAGCCGCCCATCGTTAGCACGCCAAGGCTGATATGCACAGCCGGGCGCGTCATGGTACGCCAAAGTTTGATGATTAATGATTTCATGGTTTGCTCTCTAAAAAATCTGTTCTAAAAGTGTGGAATCGAACCTTTTGATCAACCGTGTGCGCCAGGAGGACCGAAGAAGAACACCTGAAGCATCCAAACGATGAAGCCGTAGCCACCGACGAACGCAACACTCAAGATTGGAAAGAGAACAACCGTAATGAAGAGGAAAGCCTTCCACTCCATGGAGTGTTTTTCACCACTCTCAATTTTATTAACATCACTCATACATTTGCCTATTTTGTATCTAGTGTTATTTGGTCACTTGCTAAGCAAGCGAAGTTTTTTTAACGTTATCTAATACAAAATGTTAGACCATACTCTTAGTAAGGTTCAATCAAATCCACTGTCTCAAACCTTGTTATTCAACACTTTTTTGAGCTCATCCAGAGATGTGTTGGAATAACAATTCATGTGTCTAAATATGAACAGATATGAAAAAATAAGCACATTTCAATACTGTTAAAACAAACACAAATACGCAACATTTTGTATGTTAATCATCCACTCCGCCGCAGATATAACACGTAATGAACGTGCTATTAATCAGGTAGTTGTATGCTGTTGGTTAGTAGAGATGTTAAATTTTCGATCTTAATTTCGACCGTTCATCCCTGAAAATAACAAGATGAAGTACAATGCTAGGAACTGCTTTTTCCGGAGTCTGTATGAACAGCGTAGTTGATATTTCATGGACGTTATTAGGATTTTTCTTTCTTGCACTCTTGGTTCCATTTAGCGTCAGTCGTTACCTCAAACTACAGCTTGAAAAAGACATAATCATCAGCGTAGTGCGTATGACGGTTCAGCTCATCTTAGTGGGCTTGTACCTTGAGTATTTGTTTACGCTAAACAGCCTTGTGGTAAATCTAGCTTGGTTGATGTTTATGGTGTTAGTGGGTGTTTCTTCCGTGATAGGAAAAGCATCACTACCGAAAGCAAGGCTGTTCTTACCTGTCAGCGCTGGACTCTCTCTTTCATTGTTACCCGTGCTTGGGTCGATTATTTTGCTGATTGTTCAGCCTCAACCTTTCTATAGTGCTCAGTACATGATCCCACTGGCTGGCATGCTGCTTGGTAACAGCTTAAGTGGCAACATCGTCGCATTGCAGAATTTGTTTACTTCTTTCCAAGAACGGAAGTCTGAATATGAGGCAGCAATCGCTTTAGGGGCATCAGCTCATTACGCATGTCTACCATTCATTCGCAGCGCAATCCAAAAGTCTTTGGCACCGACATTGGCTTCTATGTCGACAATGGGACTGGTAACACTGCCCGGCATGATGACTGGTCAAATTTTAGGCGGCGCATCACCTATTATTGCGATCAAGTATCAAGCGATGATCATGATCGCGATCTTTGTCATGATGAGTCTTTCCACCACAATCTCTTTAACGCTGGCGGTTCGAAATTGCATCAACCCATACGGAAAGATATTAGTGTCATTGAAAAGCGAATAATGTACTGGTGAAATTACTCAAATGATATTGAAGATCTTATCCACAGATTTTGTGGATAACCCTATTAATCAAATGCATACAATTGGATAGCAACCATGATTGGGCAATTATTTGCCCAGCATACGTCTATACCTTCTAATGAAACTCATGGCTTATCGCAGACCATGTTTTTCGAATAATACGATCAAAAAAGGCTCGCAATGCGAGCCTTTTCCTTCAAATAGCAATTAGTCACGTAGATAGATTAACCAATACCAAACGCCAACAAAGAAACCACCACCAATGATGTTCCCCAAGGTTACCGGAATTAGGTTGTTCATCACGAAGTTCATCAGGTTAAGGTCTGCATAATCTGCAATGTTTGCTCCGGTTATCTGCCAAAAAGACTCTGGTGCAAAATATTTAATCCCAATTGCCATCGGTACTTGGAACATGTTTGCGATACAGTGTTCAAAACCTGCCGAAACAAACATAGCAACAGGAAGGATCATCACCATGATCTTATCTGTTAATGTACGACCACTGAAAGTCATCCACACCGCTACACAAACCAGTACATTACACATAATGCCAAGCGCTACTGCCTGAAAAAAGCCGTGGTGCAATTTATGCTGCGAAATGGCCATCGCATTAAGGCCAACTTTACCACCGTCAAACATATACTGTTTTGCCACCAGCATGCACCCAACCAGCAATAGAGCACCAACTAGGTTACCGATGTATACAACGAACCAGTTTTTCGCGAGTGTTTTCCACGTAATTTTACCACTGGCACGCGCAACCAAAGTTAATACAGAACTGGTAAACAGTTCTCCCCCAGTCACGACCACTAAAATAAGGCCTAAGCTAAATGCTAACCCACCAATCAATCGACTCAAACCCCAAGCCATGTCTCCTGTGCCTGTGGTTACAGTTGTATAGAAAATGAAAGCAATACCGATATGAATACCTGCAGATATGGCTAACAAAAAGGATTTAACAGGATCTTTGGTTGCTTTACCCACACCGATTTCAGCGGCACGTTCAGCCATTTGCGGCGGTAATAGAGAGTCAAATTGGTTCAAGTTCATCATAGTGGAAACATTTAGAAACATGTAATCGAGTGGGCGCGGATAATCTCGCTATTCAATTAAAGATTCAAGTGCATTTTCCAATGTTTACCAAAAATGTTTTTAATGCGACATTTTCTCTATTCCAGCTCTGAATATCTCTGAATGAAAATAGATAACACTCAACAATAGAAGGCATAAACAAACCAATAAAAACAATAAGTTATGCATTGTTTTTATTTAGTAAATTTAAGATTACTCTTCTTTAGTTTAATTACTCATAAACAATTAAATTTATATAACAAATAGCTATTAGTGCAACACACACTGCGTCTTCTTCCCCACCCACCATAGATTCCTCACACAGCTAACATTTCTGCACTTATTGCATTGCGTACTATGGCAATCAAGATTAACGTCAGTATTAATGACAATAGAAGGACATCCTATGAAATATCTTCCTGAGCATTTAGCCGAATTAAACCTAATACTGCAGTTCGACATTAGCAGCGCGGCCACAGGTATCAAAGTTCATCACGACGCAGCCCAAGATATGCAAGATGCAGTTAAGAAGCTGTATGAAAAAGGGTTATGTACTTTGCCGGATGGGGGTTACTTAACCAGTGAAGGTATCGAAGTGGCTGAACATGCCGACAAGATTTTGCGAGTTTTGACTAGCCGTTAAGAAACAGACTTGCTGCCGACCTAGGCAGCAAGTCACTTCATTTCAACCTAGCTCCGAGTACCTGACCCACTTTTTATACGGCTGATATTTGTCGTAACACCAGTTAAACGCCGTCGCATAGAAAAAGAAGAAGATCAAAAAACCAGCCTCTAGCATTAATGCATTCACAATGCTGATCTGCAAAAACCAAGCAATAGTGGGCACCGTAATAAAAATTAACCCTCCTTCGAACCCTGCAGTGTGACCAATTCTCATTGCAAGGCTTCGCCCTTCTCTTTCCGCTGAAATGTATCTATCAAAGCCAAGGTTATATACGTAGTTCCAAGCGACTGTAAACACGCTAAGCCCGACACCGACAATGACTAAATCACCACTTTCCGTCCCGGTGACGAGGGACGTTATTGGCACAATCAGCATCAATGCAAGTGCTTCAAACAATATCGCATGGAAAATTCGTTCATTCGTTTTCATGTTATCTCTAAATAGTGGCTGGATTTTCAACCATATTCATCTAACATAGAGATAATAAAAAGTTACTATCCATCTATATAAGAGATATGTTTAATTTAGAACAGCTTGAAGCTTTTGTTGTCACTGTAGAAACGGGATCATTTTCAGCTGCAGCACGGCAACTTGGCAAAGTTCAATCGGCCATAAGTCAACATGTCATCAACCTTGAAATTGATTGTGGGTTTGAGCTATTTGATCGGCAAGGGCGCTACCCTAAGCTAACTCATCAAGGTGAACACCTTCTTCCTTTTGCTCAAGCCACCTTAGCGCAGCATCAACGATTTTGTAACAGCGTTACGATGCTGGAAGAAAATGGACACCATCAGATATCAATTGCCATCGATGAAGGTCTGCCGCTTAATAACTTAGCGAAAGTTGTGGACAGTTTTTGCCAACACTACCCCAACGTAGAGCTGGAATTCCTTACCGCCTCCAGTAGTGATGTGATAGAAATGGTCGAATCCAAACGCGTCAGTACTGGCCTTATTTTCAGTGAACTCCACTTACCACAAGGGATCGATTTTGAATCTATCGGCAGCGTAGAATTTGACGTCTACATCGGTATACACCACCCACTTGCAGCCGTCAAAACCCAACATATCGATCAACTTCGCCTTCACCGCCAACTGCTGTTGCGTTCAAAAAACGGCAAAACAAGTAGCTTTATGACCCCTTTAAGTCCAGATGTATGGCATGCAGATAACTACTATGTTTTACTCGAATTAGTCAGCGCCGGAATCGGCTGGACATTGCTACCTGTCCATATCGCATTGCCCATGTTAGAAAGTGGCCAACTGATACGACTTCCAATACAGTTTGAACAATTATCTTGGTTAGCAAATGTCGATGTCATTCAACACCAAACATCGAGTTCATCCGTAATTAACACAGCTTTGCGATCACAATTGAGGGAGTTATTGAAATGAAAGCAATCGCCATTATCGGTGCAGGATGGTTAGGAAAGCCTCTAGCACAATATCTCGACAGCATCGGACACCAAGTCTGGGTCACAAGCACCACTAGAAAAGGGGCTGATACATTAGCTCAAAGCGGCTTCAATGCGTTTGTTTGTGATCTTAATGATGCCAAAGAGCTAGATACTCAACTCAAGCAATTAAACATCGAGATCATAATTGGCTGCTTCCCTCCTGGTTTTCGCAAAGGTTACGGAAAACAATATGCGACGCAGTGGCAAACACTTAGCCAAGCAGCGCAGAAAGCAAAGGTGAATAAACTGGTGATGGTCAGTTCCACCACGGTTTATCCATCCTCACCCACCGACATGGCAGAGCCGTGCGCTTCTTTAGAAACAGCAAGGCATAATTCTCAGTTCAGCGAAAATGCACTAACAATGCTTGAGGCTGAAGCCTCTGTCATTCAAAGTGATGTTGAATATGCTATCGTGCGATGCAGTGGGCTTGTTGGTCCTAATCGCCATCCATCTAACTTTGTCAGCAAATTAAAACAAGTGAGCGACGTAGCGCCCGCCAATATGCTGCACCTGACCGATGCGATTGGAGCGGTAAGTTTTGCAGCCCTACAAATTAAGAATGAAATCGTTAATGCCACAACACCAAACACAGTGAATAAAGCTGAGTTTTACCAAGCTGCATTAGCGAGCGTTGATTCGACAGAGCCACTACCAAGCATTGTCTCTAAACCGGATAAACGCATCATCGCCGACAAATTGATCGGCTTAGGTTATCGCTTTCATTTCCAACATGTGTTGGAGATTATCTAACCCTTTGAGGAGCAGTCATGCGTCAGTACCTCTTTCGTCACATTGAAAACCTTTGGGACTACCTTCAAATGCATCAGCAAATCACCCCCGCTGATTGTTTATTTGTTTTATGCAGCAATGATTTACGCGTCGCAGAATACGCAGCCCAACTTTACACCAGTGGGTTCGGGAAAAAGATCATTTTTTCAGGTGGCCTAGGCCGATTCACAGAGGGAGTATTTGAGAAATCAGAAGCAGAAACCTTCGCAGCCATTGCAAAAGACTGCGGTGTACCAGCCAGCGATATAATCCTTGAGACTCAGTCATCCAATACGGGTGAAAATGTTACACTTACAGCTCAAAAACTCGCAGAGCAGCAACTTCACTTTGATTCTTTTCTACTGATTCAAAAGCCATTTATGGAGCGCCGTGCTTACGCCACCTTCAAGCAGCAGTGGCCACATGGTGAGCCGAAAATACAGGTCACCTCACCAACAGCCCCATTCTTTGATTATTTAAGTGACGAGATGCACCTAGATATGGTGTTAACGGCTATGCTGGGTGATTTTGAACGCATCAAAAGCTATCCCAAAATGGGATATCAAATTGAGCAAACGGTTCCAGATGATGTCGAGTCTTCATATCAATACATTCGACAGAACTATCCCTGTGAAGCGTAACGGCGTCATACAGTAACTTATTGCATAAAAGCTAAAAAGCGGTGAAGAACCGACTTACTCTCATCGCAGTCAACACAAAATGACAAATAAAAAAGCCGCTCACTTAACGTGGGCGGCTTTTAGTTTATGCGTTATTTATTTTATTAACCGATGTGCGTTGCGCCAGCCATGTACTTCTGAAGTACTGCTGGGATTGCGATACGACCATCAGCTTCTTGGTTGTTCTCTAGGATTGCAACCATAGTACGGCCAACCGCTAGACCAGAACCGTTTAGCGTGTGTACAAGCTCAGGTTTCTTCTCGCCTTTACGACGGAAACGCGCTTGCATACGACGCGCTTGGAAGTCCCACATGTTTGAACAAGATGAGATTTCACGATAAGTCTCTTGTGCTGGAACCCATACTTCTAGGTCGTAAGTCTTACGAGCACCGAAGCCCATGTCACCAGTACACAGAACCACTTTACGGTAAGGTAGCTCTAATAGTTGTAGAACTTTCTCAGCGTGGCCAGTTAGCTCTTCTAGCGCATCCATTGAATCTTCAGGACGAGTGATCTGAACTAACTCAACTTTATCGAACTGGTGCATACGGATTAGACCACGAGTATCGCGACCATAAGAACCCGCTTCAGAACGGAAACATGGCGTATGCGCTGTCATCTTAAGCGGTAGATCAGCTTCGTCAGAAATCGTGTCACGAACCATGTTAGTTACTGGTACTTCTGCCGTTGGGATCAGAGACAGTTTACGCGGCTCTTCGTCATTCACTTTCTCTTCTAGAGGCTCAGTGTGGAATAGGTCTTTACCAAATTTTGGTAGCTGACCGGTACCAAATAGGCTGTCTGAGTTCACTAGGTACGGTACGTACATTTCAGAGTAGCCATGTTCTTCTGTGTGAAGGTCTAGCATGAACTGAGCAATTGCGCGGTGTAGACGAGCGAATTGGCCTTTCATAACGATGAAACGCGCACCCGTGATCTTAGTTGCGCTTGCAAAATCAAGACCGCCACCCATTTCACCAAGATCAACGTGATCTTTTAGTTCGAAGTCGTAAGTTTTTGGCTCACCCCAACGAGAAATCTCTACGTTATCATCTTCGTCTTTACCGTCTGGCACATCATCAGCTGGCAGGTTTGGTACAGAAAGCGTGACCTCTTCCAGTTTTGCCATTACCGCATCAAGTTCAACTTTTTTCGCATCAAGATCGCTACCTAGAGTACCGATTTGCTTCTTGATCTCTTCAGCGCCTTCTTTATCACCAGCAGCCATTTTCTGGCCAATTTGCTTGGAAATGGAGTTACGCGTGGATTGTAAATTTTCAACTTCTACTTGAATGGACTTACGTTGTTCTTCAAGTGTACGGATTGTCTCTACGTCTAGCTTAAAGCCACGACGTGCCAGTTTTGCAGCTGTTTCATCCAGCTCTGTACGAAGTAATTTAGAATCCAGCATTGTTAATCCTATGCTTTTTAGTGGTGAAAGAACGTGCCTGCATCATGCAGGCACGTTTAAAATTTTTAACCGAATAAATGTATCCAAAAAAGGCGGTTATTCATAGCGCTTTTGTGGGCTTTTTGCGTCTAAATTAGCCAAGTAATCTAACTTCTCAGCAATTTTACTCTCAAGTCCACGATTTGTAGGATGGTAGTATTGTGTCCCTACCATTTCTGGCGGTAAATATTGCTCACCTGCCGCATAGGCACCAGGCTCATCATGAGCGTATCGATACTCCGCACCATAACCGAGATCTTTCATCAAGTTCGTTGGCGCATTACGCAAATGAGGCGGGACTTCATACTCTGGTTGGTTATGTGCATCTACAAGCGCTTGTTTCCAAGCGGTATATACCGCGTTGCTCTTCGGAGCACACGCTAAATAGACGATGGCCTGCGCTATCGCTCGCTCGCCTTCTGCTGGGCCAACGCGGGTAAAACAGTCCCACGCAGACAATGCAACTTGCATGGCGCGAGGATCCGCATTGCCCACATCCTCAGAAGCAATCGCAAGCAATCGACGCGCGATGTACAGTGGATCGCAGCCCGCACTGATCATTCGCGCCGCCCAATACAATGCTGCATCAGGATTTGATCCTCGAATAGACTTGTGAACTGCAGAGATCAAGTCGTACCAAATGTCCCCTTTGTTATCGAAGCGAGAAACCTTCTCCCCTGCAACTTCAGCGAGCAGAGGTAAGGTAATTTGCTTAATGCCCTGCTCATCCTCTTCTGCCATATCGTAGAGCAGTTCAAGATAGTTAAGCGACATTCGCGCATCACCGTTAACCAACTCCGCTAGACGATCCAATACGTTATCAACAAAATTCACGGCAACATTTCCCAGTCCCCGCTCTTCATTTTCTATTGCTTGTTTCAAGGTTTGTTGGATATCGTCTTTCGCTAGAGATGTAAGTTTGTAAACACGCGCTCGTGACAGCAAAGCGTTATTCAGCTCAAACGATGGGTTTTCTGTTGTCGCCCCAATAAACGTCACTGTCCCGTCTTCAATATGGGGTAAAAAAGCATCCTGTTGGGATTTATTAAAGCGATGCACCTCATCGACAAACAAGATGGTCCGGCGACCTGCCATTTTATTTTCACGCGCTTTTTCGATAGCCGCACGGATTTCTTTCACACCAGAAGTCACCGCCGACACTCGCTCTACTTCTGCATTGGCATAATTTGCTGCCACTTCGGCGAGCGTGGTTTTCCCTGTCCCCGGAGGTCCCCAGAGAATCATCGAATGTACGTGGCCTGCCTCTAACGCACGGCGCAGTGGCTTACCTGGGCCCAAAATATGTTGCTGCCCAATATACTGCTCCAGTTTTTCTGGGCGCATTCTAGCAGCAAGGGGACGAAAATCTTCGTCCCCTGAAAAATCAAACACGTAGTTGCTCACTGAGGATTAGTTCCTTTGGTCATCAACTTCTACCCCCTGAGGGATAACAAAAGTAAATCGGTCTGCTTTTGGTTTTGTTAGCTTCATATTTTCAAAATGGAACGCACTTTTCTGCCCATCTTGTTCCAAAACGGTGAAACCTTTTACTGCACCTTTGTTGTCAATTTCGAGATTAAACTGCCCTTGATTCGAGCCTTTTGCTGTTGGTGTTAACGTAAACACATCCCCTTTTTGCTCAACGTTGTAATTGCTCCAGTCGCTTGCACGGTTACGTGTGAGAAGAACAAATGGTGTCTGTTCAGTGGCTTGCTCTTGCCAGTAAATGCTGACTTGCTCAATAAACGGGCTGTAATACCACAGTGTTTTACCATCTGAGACCAATACGTTTTCATCAGGCATTGTGGTTGTCCAACGGAATAAGCTTGGGCGAGCAATCTCTACTTTCCCTTCCCCTTCCATGACAACATCACCTTCAGGGCTGACAACTTGTTGTGTAAAGTCGGCACTAAAACCTTCTGTCAGTTGTAAACGTTCACTTAGCTCATCTTTTGGCGCTGAGGCCACAGATAAACTAACAAACAACAAAGCGAAGAGTTTTTTCATTCAGGATACTCCGTTAGCCATCTCTTATGTAACGATGATGACTGATTAGAAAGATTCTATGTTCACGTAACGTCAGCTATTTGCCACAGCACTGTTTAAACTTATTGCCGCTACCACAAGGACAAGCATCATTGCGCCCCACATCTTTATATGGGTTGACACTTTGAGATTGCAACCCCATTTGCGCAGCGTCTGCTGCATGAGCCACTTCATTAATCATGAGATCAATCTGTTCAACCATATCTGCAAGGCAAGGGGGCTGTTCTACGCCTGCTTCTTTCATCTGTAACTGTGTTTGAGGTTCATCGATTGCGAGCATCATGGTGGTTAATAGCGCCTGTAACATCCGCAAGGTGCCATCTCCAACTTGTATTTCAAACCATTGCGCTTCGATTTGAGGCCACAAAGACATGAAACCTTCAGCTAAATCAGCAAGTGATTCAGTTTGCTGCTTCCCTTCAACCAAGTTCAAAACTGAGTATTCGTTTCGTTTAAGCTGGTTGTATTGAAGGTTAATCTGTTCGACCACAAGATCTTTCATAGATTCAGCATCATCACCAAATATCTCTTTTAGCCAACTTTCAGGATCAAGAGGTTTTGTTGCTAAGTTTGCCGCTAAGATAACTCCTTCGATAAATAGAGGAGACTCCTGATGTTGGCCTTCTGGTAAGCAGATAATCTGATAACTCATAGTGAACTTCTGTTATTTCTAAAATTATCGGCATTATACCTGTTACCCGCAAAGATACGAATGCCTACCTAACGCATAATTTTATCTTTTAGTTTTGAATTTATATATTAATAAACATAATATGATTTCAACTAAACCAATGCGCTATTAACATGAATAAGAGATCAGGTTTTACTCTAATAGAATTAGTTGTTGTGATTGTCATTTTAGCGATCTTAGCCGCCTTCAGCATGCCTAAACTCGTCAATTTTCAAAGAGATGCCCATGCCAGTCGTGCAAGTACCGCATTTTTAAACTTTACTTCAGCAACCGTCCTATTTCATACAAAATGGTTAGTTGAAGGTGAGCCCGCAGTTACTCAGATTGTCGATTATGGGCAAGAAGATATTTATCCTTCCGCACAAGGTTTTCCCATTTCTGTGAATCAGCTTCCTCTTAACGATGGACAGGCCATTCGTGGCTCTGACTGCGTTGCATTGTGGCAAGCATTACTCAGCACTGACATCACTATTCGTTCTCAGACCACTACAGGTACGGTACTACCTTCTACTACTGACATTGTTAGTTGGTACACGAGCCAGAATGAGTGCTACTACTATTACACTACTGGCTATTCAGCCGATGAAAATCTTCCTATTCTTTACTACTCCCCACTCACTGGTGAAACACGTATCACCAGCTCACGAGCATCCTCTACACCACAAATGCCATTGACCTTCCCTGAGTAAGCCGAATACAATCTCGCCTTCATTTTTTAAGGCGATTGTATATGCGAGTTGTTTTGGGCCCGATGGAGGGCGTACTTGATCATTTAATGCGTGAGATCCTCACCAATATTAACGACTACGATCTCTGCGTGACGGAGTTCGTACGCGTAGTTGACCAAGTATTACCAGAGCACGTGTTCAAACGTCTTTGTCCCGAATTAGATCAAGGCTCACAAACGAAGTCCGGTGTACCTGTTCATATTCAATTGCTTGGCCAAGATCCGAAGTGGATGGCAGAAAATGCTGTTGTAGCGGAAAACCTTGGTGCCAAAGGTATTGACCTCAACTTTGGTTGCCCGGCTAAACTGGTCAATAAAAGCAAAGGTGGCGCTGCATTATTACAACATCCAGAGTTGATCTACCGAGTGGTAAAAGCGTGCCGAGACGCCGTGTCAAAAGATATTCCGGTGACAGCTAAAATTCGCCTTGGTTGGGAAAACCCTGAAGACTGTTTTGAGATTGTCGATGCTATTCAAAGCGCAGGTGCAAATGAACTCACGGTTCATGCACGCACGAAGCAAGGCGGCTACAAAGCAAGTGAAATAAAGTGGGAATACATCAACCAAATTCGCGAGCGCTTCTCTATTCCGCTGATCGCAAATGGTGAGATTTGGAACTATCAAGATGGCCAAGCATGTCGTGAGGTCACTGGTGTCGACTCGCTCATGGTATGTCGCGGCGCCTTTAATGTGCCGAACTTAGGTAATGTGGTAAAACACAACCACGCACCAATGCCTTGGTACGAGGTTGTTGAGCTATTACTTGAGTATTCTCGTTATGAGATGAAGGGTGATAAAGGACTTTACTATCCAAACCGAGTCAAACAATGGTTCTCGTACCTTCGTCAGCAATACCCTGAAGCTGCCGAGTTATTTAGAGAGATCCGTACCTTTAACAAGGCAGAGCCGATTGTAAACCATATACAACGCTATCAAGCGCAACTGCTTCAAACTACAAATTAGACGTTAAAAGACTAACTTGTCCTTACCTGTCTCTTTTGCCTGATAGAGTTTATTGTCTGCGGCTTTGAACATGCCTTCGAAGTCGCAGTTACCGTTTTTAACAACGTCGACGCCACCAGAAACCGTAAACCCACCTTCCACAACTTTATATGAGTGTTGGCATATTTCATTTTTGATGCGTTCGATGATTCGGTGCATTTTTTGGACGTTGCTACATGTCAGGTAAATCACAAATTCTTCACCACCAAAGCGCGCCGCTGCGTCACAGTCGCGAATGTTGCATTCGATTTGATCCGCCATGTAACAAATCACGTTATCACCGACATCGTGGCCATAGGTATCGTTAATCGACTTAAAGTTATCGATATCAAAAACAGCAAGCATGACATTGTCTTTATGGATCGTATTACTTAAAAACTCTTCCATACCTCGACGGTTGAGAAGCCCCGTCATCGGATCCTTGGCAGCCAAGTCTTTCAAATAAACACGCTCTGCATGACCATTGACATAAGCCAATACAATCACTGAAAGCACATAAATAAACCCTGCAACCACTAAACTGTATCTTTCAAAAACAAAAAAGTTTCCGATCTCATTTTCCCAGTCTAATTGGTACAAAAGCGCATGAGACGACATCACACCATCGATGGTGATAGGCTCAAATCGAACACTATTTTTAGGAATAGACTCTGCATTCAAGTCAATTAAGCGGATCTCGTTTGCAAGTTTGCCTTCGTTCGCAATCAGTTTCGGCAACACTAAATCGAGTGAAATCATGCCTTGTAGCAAAGAGTCACGATATACCGACATTGAAAGGCTCATGATCACCTTATCCACAATGAGCGCTCTTCCGGGACCTGTCATCGTGACTTGATCACGATGTTGAGCCGTTTGTTGCCAATATGGACGTGCTTTAATTGTATTGAGTAGTTCTAACGATATGTTGCGGGCCAGTGTATCTGGAGAAGAGATAATATATCCCTCAGTATCCACGTAGTGAATACCATAAATAAAGCTATCCACATCGTGCAAAAAGGAAAGTATCGGAGCTAAAGATATTTGCTGTGTTACACGCTGATATAGCGCACTAGCTGGCGTACATAGGTTTGCATTGCCAACCACCATATAACTTAGATCGACTTGTGGCAGATCCAGATGTGCACCGTCACTTAAAAGAAGCGCATCAATTGGCCACATCTGACATAAATCATTATTCACTCGGCTATTGTGCTCTAACATCATATCCGAGCCCGCTTTATGATAATTACTGAAACTGTAATCTAAAGCAGTCAGAATTTTGGTCGAACGTTCTAGCGATCGAGTAATGCGTGCGTACTCATCATCAATATCGCGATTTACAGCATCGTAGTAGTTTTTTACTGTCAACGCCAAAACGATAAGAGATAACAAGGCTGGGACAAGAAATACGAATTTAAGACTAAAGTGTCTCTTTTCACTCATTAAGCGCTCTCAATCTAAGCCAACGGAACCAAAAGTCGTTGATCTGGTTGTGGTCAAATCTAACTACATGCAAATATTTAATGCTATTATCACTTTTTTTAATGTTGACGTGTTAAGCAAGGGTCATAAACGTCAGCTAAACGTCAATTATAGTGACAGAGATTCCACTTCTCGTAGGAAAAGGATGACTTTTTAAAATATTACTAATCCTTATTTAATATTAATTAATGCTTTGGAGTTACACTTAAGAATAACTAAAGATAGCAAATCGTTTGCTTATGAGCGTTTTTTCTGCCTATTTTTTATTCAATTTACACAACGCTTACCAAACAACATGAATTCACCATATTGCAGCTAATTCAATTGGGTAAGCATAAAATACCAACCAGAGTTCCATAAAGTATAACCTTATAGATCGACTCTTATCTTCCTGCTAAAATTTTGCCCCCATTTCTGCACCCTGAGATCGATATGAGTTACCAGTGCCCACTTTGCCACCAAGCGCTTCGTCAGTCAGACAAAACGTTTCAATGTGACAATAACCATCATTTTGATTTGGCGAAAGAAGGTTACGTCAACCTGATGCCAGCACATCACAAACGTTCAAAAGATCCAGGTGACAATAAAGAAATGATGCAAGCAAGACGTCGATTCCTTGAGCGTAACCACTACCACCCTATGCGAGAGCGCGTAGCTCAAATATGCGCTCAATATCTCGAAGGCACATCACACACACTGTTAGACATTGGTTGTGGTGAAGGTTATTACACCGACGAAGTCGCTCGCGTATTAACCACAAAAAGCGAACAGTCGATGACCTATGGTCTCGATATTTCCAAAGTTGCCATTCGTTATGCGGCAAAACGTTACCCTTCTTGCCACTTTAGCGTCGCATCAAGTCATCGCTTACCGTTTGAAGATCAATCACTTGATGCCATCTTACGCATCTATGCCCCATGTAAGGCAGAAGAACTTCACCGTTGCGTTAGAAACAATGGTGTGGTGATCACCGTTTCGCCTGCTGGCCGTCACCTATATCAGTTACGTGAGCACATTTATCAAGACGTTCGTCTACACGATGAACAGCCTGAATCCATTGATGGTTTTGTTTTAGAACATGAAGAGAAACTGAGCTATGTCATGCAACTTAAAGATGGGGATGCGTTCGATTTATTGCAAATGACCCCATTTGCCTGGAAAGCCACCGATGAGTTACGCGAACAGTTAAAACGACCTGACTTGTTTGAGTGCGAAACAGACTTTATGCTGAGAGTCTACCGCAAGCAATAACCACTCACGACGAAATGGAGGGAGATGGTGAATCATCAGACAGCACTATTAGGCGTTTTTGTTGGGCAAGTAAAACAGCAGTTTGGTATGGAAACTGCGATAGCAAAACGTCCGGTTGAACAAGCACTATACCTTTCAATGACTGGCTTAGAAGGTGATCAATGTGCCGATCACAAACACCATGGTGGCCCCGAACGAGCACTCCATCAGTATCCCGTTGAACACTACGCTTATTGGCAACAAAAGTACCGTTCTGAACATATCTGGCAAGCACCAGGCATGGGAGAAAACATCAGTACTGAGAGGATGACTGAAGAGACGGTTTATTTGGGTGACCGTTACCAATGGGGTGAAGCGGTCATTGAAGTCAGCCAACCTCGTTCTCCCTGCTATAAACTAAGTAAGCGCTGGGGAGTTGAACAGTTTTCTGTGGATATGCAAGACATTAGCCGCTGCGGCTGGCTCTTTCGTGTTATTCAACCCGGATTAGTTAGTGTGAACGACCCATTAATACTGGTTGAGCGTGTCGAAAATGCGATGACGATCCGTGAAGTTTGTGATTGCTTTTTCACAACACCACTTGAACGCTCAGGCTTGCTCAAGCTACAGCAACAAGAACGCCTTTCAAATAGCTGGATGGAGAAAGTCAAACGACGGTTAGAGACTGGTGACGTCGAAAATTGGAACTTTCGCCTATTAGGCCACGCCTAAACTGAATAGAAAGTGCTTACCTGTAGGCCATTATCAGGTTTGCACTTTCCGTTTTACGCCGTGAACTGCTACTCTCAACCTCATACTTCCGACTCTCCAACCAAGGAGGCTTTCATGCGTCCTATACTATTTCCCTTCGCTTTAAGCGCTTTATTGTCAGCTTGTGTCACTACAACCGCATCATCCGTTAGCACGTTTTACGACTATCATTTCACATCTCCTCAAGGTCACCCCATTAGTTTGGCGAAATTACCTTCTGAGCTTCTCACTGCCGACATTATTTTGGTTGGCGAGTGGCATACTCACTCAGCTATACATCGTTTCCAAACTGACATACTGCGTCAATTGAATGAACAAGGCATTCCTGTCACCTTATCCATGGAACAGTTTTCTCGTGATGCTCAACCCATTGTTGATCAATACTTAGCGGGCGACATTGGAGAGCAACCCTTAATCACAGAAGGCAACGCTTGGCCAAATTATGAAAGTGATTATCGCCCGTTGATGGAGTATGCAAAACAAAACAATCTCGACGTGATTGCAGCCAATGCACCTAAACATCTTGTTCGCTGTATTGGTCGCCTAGGAACACCTTACATAGAGACTCTTTCACAACCACAACGTCAGCTCATTGCTCAAAACATTGATACACAAGATTCTGCCTACAAACGACAATTTATGTCTTCTATGCATCATGGCATTAGTGACCAAACCGAACGCATGTTCGCAGCCCAAATGAGCTGGGATGAAACCATGGCCGAAAGCATGATTCAGTATTTAGCGGCGCACCCAAACAAAACCATTTTGCATATTGCCGGTAAATTTCATGTTCAACAGGGATTAGGACTCAAAACTTCGTTGCTGAAGCGCAACCCAGATTTGAATATTGCTGTGATTACACCTATTGGCACGCAAAATGCTGAGGCAAATATCACCGATAACATTGCGAAAGATTATTTGTTGTGGGTACTCGACCCTCCGGCTCGCTTCATAAAGGACGAGAATCGGATCAAAGCTTTTCAAAATTTAAGTCATAGAAATGATGACCTTAGCTGCAAATAGTAACTTTTTCTTCCAATGTCAGAATTGACCGACATAAATCAGGCGTAATTTTTGCTTGAATAAATTCAATACAAAGTGCGAATAAATTGCGCAAGTTTTTCATTCGTTGGTCGATACAGTGATTGAGGATGTTGTAAGGAGAAAACTATGACACCAGTAGGAATGGGGCCAGCCTCGCTGACACCTGCCCAACAGGTAAAGCCTCAAGCAAACTCTTCGGTTGCAGATAATGGAGCTGCACCACTGAAGGTAGAGCAAAACAAAGTCACCCTTTCAGCTGAAGGTAAGGCTCTGCTTGCTGCTTTACAAGATATTGAAAAAGAAAACAAAATTGCAGAGGGCAAAGAGAAATCTGTCGGAGATAAGGTGGAGTCTTTTGCTCATGGCGCGTTAGGAATGGATCACCCGGATAAAATTGAAGAAGAGGAAGACGGCTCTTATTCTGCGGGGCAATACCTTTCCGCTGCGGCAACTGTAGGAGGCATTTTACTGGCCTTGATCTGACGGTGATACTTTGTCACGGTCAGACTTAGGCTATTTCAGAGACTGCGCTAATTATTTTTGTGATAACGATAAGACACTCTGTTTGTTGATTCATTCACGGTCACTTCATAATCCATGCATCTACATTTATGGACGAATACCGTGAAGAGTTCTTTCTCGTTAATTGATAAACCTACCTTTTTTGGTGCTATCGGCTTGCTGTTGGTCATCGTTTTTCCGTTGATCCTTTTTCCCCAGCAAGGCGCCGACTGGATAGCACTCGCCAAAACTTTTATGACCGATAAACTCGGTTTTCTTTATCTTGCGCTTGGTTTGGGCGCGTTCTTTTTTATGATTTATGTCGTATTCAGCGACATGGGACAAATTAAGCTCGGCGATGCTGACGAAAAGCCGGAGTTTGCCACAGCGTCATGGGCCGCGATGTTATTTTGCGGTGGTATTGGAGCCAGTATCTTATATTGGGGCTGTATTGAGTGGGCATACTACTACCAATCACCACCTTTTCAGCTCGAACCCGGCAGTGAAGAAGCCGTACGCTGGGCAGCCACTTACGGTATTTTTCATTGGGGCCCCATTGCTTGGGCGATCTACCTCATTCCCGCGCTGCCAATTGCCTATTTCTTTTATGTGCGCAAGCAGCCCGTACTTAAAGTTTCCAGTGCGTTAATGCCAGTTATCGGCGAAGAACGCACCAAAGGAGTCGCAGGTAAGATCGTTGATGTACTGTTTATTTTTGGTTTACTAGGTGGCGCTGCAACAACATTAGGCTTGGCAGCTCCACTTATTGGCGAAGGACTAAATTTCCTATTCGGTATTCCTCAAAGTACGTTAAGCCAAGTGGCCGTGCTGCTTGTCTGCACCGCGATATTTGCTTACTCCTCATACGCTGGCCTTGAAAAAGGCATTAAGATCTTGAGTAACATAAACTTCTGGGGTGCGATGGGGTTACTTGCCTTTGTTCTTTGCGCTGGCCCTACCATTTTCATGCTCGAAACGGGGTTAGACTCCATTGGTCGAATGTTATCTAACTTCTTCGTTATGGCGACTTGGGCAGAGCCATTTGGTGGTTATGGTTCATTTGAAAATACCCATTTCCCACAAGATTGGACTATTTTCTACTGGGCATGGTGGTTGGTTTTTGCCCCTAGCATGGGCTTATTTGTTGCACGTATTTCCCGCGGTCGCACCATCAAACAAATGGTCTCTGGCTCAATTTTTTTTGGCTCATTAGGTTGTTTCCTATTTTTTATGATCTTGGGGAACTACGGCCTATCACTGCAGCTCTCTGGTGAGCTTGACGTGGTCAATATTCTTAATACCGAAGGAGCCACTAAAGCCATCTTTTCAATGCTTGCAGAATTACCGATGGGCACAATGGTTATCGCTGTTTTCACGCTACTTTGTGTCATATTTACTGCAACTACATTTGATTCAATTTCTTACATTCTTGCTTCTGTAGTACAGAACAACGTGACAGAAGAACCGATGCGCTGGAACCGTATGTTCTGGGCGTTTACCCTCTCCTTCCTGCCAACGGTGCTCATGTTTCTTGGCGGCTTAAGCACTTTGCAAACCGCTGCGATTGTGGGCGGTCTGCCATTGCTTGGCATCTCAGTCATGCTGATGATTTCAGCCGTCAGAGCCACTACTCTCGATCTTCGCCATCAAGAAGACTACGTCGAACCAACCATCAATATCGAAGAACTACCAGAAATGGACCCTTGGTCATTAGAAGGTATAGCATTGGCAAGGTTTGAAAAGAGTCGTGATCTGGCCCAAGAAGCAGCAGAACAAGAGCGCGAAGCACTTTCTCAAGTTATGAAAGTGAAGAAACGTATCCGTGCTTTTGCCCTTGAACACTTCGGTGAAGAGGCGTTCCAAGATCACCACTTACCACAAGAACTTCAAGATGCACTCCAGCAAGCTCTGGATGACGTCAACAGGGCGCAAGAAAATAAGCTAACAGCTTCAGAGCAAGCGCAACTTGCAAGGCAAGAGTTCAATCAGGCGGTTGCTGTTGCTGCGACAAATTAGCCATTGTTCATACTCCTTCCTAAGACCAAAGCCCACCTCGGTGGGCTTTTTTTATGTCACTTGCGTTTCGAGTTCGTGAAGCTTTTATGATTGCAACAAAACTGTCATTGAGTGGTGATTAACTGGCGCGGCTTTTTGAACGAAGGAATATAACAATGAAGCAGTTAATTAAACCTCTCGTTGTAGCAGTGGCAACAACGACGCTCTCTTTCAATGCGCTTTCTGCCGAAATCAAAAATGTCATTTTGATGATTGGTGACGGCATGGGACCACAACAAGTTGGTTTATTAGAAACCTACGCCAACAATGCTCCACATTCGATATACAAAGGTGATACCACAGCTTTATTTAAATTAGCAGAGCAAGGTGTTATCGGCTCCTCCTTAACGCATCCGGAAGATGCGATAGTTGTTGACTCCGCCTGCTCTGCCACCATGCTTGCAACTGGTATTTACACCGCATCTGAAGTGATTGGTATCGATGCTCAAGGTAACAATGTTGAAACGGTGCTAGAGAAAGCGAAACGCTTAGGCAAAGCGACCGGTTTAGTCTCAGATACACGCCTAACCCACGCAACCCCGGCAGCATTTGCCGCCCACCAGCCACATCGCTCGCTTGAGAATAAAATTGCAGAAGATATGTTAGCAACAGGTGTTGATGTCATGCTATCTGGTGGCCTGCGTCACTGGATCCCAAAATCTACAAATGACAAAGGTGAGACTTACAATAAGCTTGAGCAGCTAACGCAAGGCGATGTGTACCTTAAGTCTAAGCGTAAAGATGAGCGTAACTTGTTAGCTGAAGCGAGCGAGGATGGCTACAGCTTAGCATTTAATAAAACCATGCTAGAGCAAGCACAAGGAAACAAGCTTCTTGGTCTATTTGCATACTCGGGTATGAAAGATGGTATCGCCTACAGCCAGTCCAAAAACGACCCAAACCGCACTGAGCCAACCTTAAAAGAGATGACCGTCAAAGCGCTCAATGTATTATCAAAAAACAAAAACGGCTTTTTCTTAATGGTTGAGGGCGGACAAATCGACTGGGCTGGTCACAGCAATGACGCTGGTACCATGTTGCATGAGATGATTAAGTTCGATGAAACCATCAGTTCTGTTTACGATTGGGCAAAAGGCAGAGATGACACCTTAATCATTGTCACTGCCGACCATGAAACGGGCTCATTTGGCTTTAGTTACTCTTCCGACAATCTACCCAAGCCTGAAAAACGCTCCGGACCCGCATTTAGCCAGCGCGATTACGCTCCTAATTTTAACTTCGGCCAATTCAACATCCTCGACGGGCTATACAACCAAAAACAGAGCTATTACGGCATGATCAGTGAATTTCAAAAGCTTGAAAAATCCCAGCAAACAGCCAAAAAATTCGCCGATATTGTCAATAGCAGTAGTGCCTTTCCAATCACCGAAAAGCAGGCTGAAAATGTGCTAAAGAGCAAACCAAACCCTTACCGTCTAGCGGGGCATAAATACCTAGCTGAAGAGAATATCCCCGCCATCAACGATTTTGATGCCTTTTTCCCATATAACGATCGCGGTAATCTACTGGCGCGTGAGCAAGCGACTGCACAAAACATTGTTTGGGGAACAGGCACACATACTCATACCCCTGTAAATGTCTTTGCGTGGGGACCTGCAAAAACCATTTTGCCAGTCTCTAAAATCATGCATCACTCGCAACTAGGTGAATTTATTAAACAACAGGTGCAATAAGTTTCGGGCTTACTCACCCTTTGAGTCAGCGCTCTTCGGGGCGCTTTTTTGTTGCTCATATCATGGTAAATCAGATATTCAACATGAAGATCAGCTTTTAAGTATCACTGTTTATTTGACTCTTGCTAAAAGAAACGACAGGATAAATAGCTTTCCAAGTATCGAGATAATGTCATGTGTGAGATATTTGCGCATCAGCCAAGAGAAAATTACCAATTCATCACCCGTTCTATCCGTATCGATGGCCACGCAACTAGCGTAAAACTTGAAACCAGCTTTTGGCAATTGCTGGAAGAAATTGCGCAGCAGCAAGGATTAACGGTTCCTCGCTTTATCTCTACTGTGTACAAAGAAGCATTAGAGCATAACGGCGAAGTCAGCAATTTTGCCTCTTTGCTTCGCTGCGCCTGCCTAATTTATGCTCGCCAACCTCAAAGTACGATTGAGATAGCCAACGAACAAATCAACTCATAATTCAATTAATATCGCCTGTCGTACTCACGTACTACCACTGAGTAATCCGCTGTTATTATGCTACTCCCTCCTAATGAGGAGAGACCATGACAAAACTGATTCACAGCATGATAAGAGTGAGCGATCTGCAAGCTTCTATCGATTTTTACCGCAACGCTCTAGAACTGGAAGTGGCTGATCAATTTGAATTCAGCGACTTTACACTGACTTACCTCGCTAATCGTGAAACAGGTTTTGAGCTGGAGCTCACCTATAACCACGATCAGTCAGAGCCTTATGTCCACGGCAATGCTTACGGTCATTTAGCCGTCAGCGTAGAGAAGATTGCTGAGGCACATAAGCGCCTGACTGATCTGGGGATTGAAGCGTCAGAAATAAAAACCTTCAATCACAATGGGCAACCTCTAGCGACTTTCTTCTTTATTACGGATCCCGACGGCTACAAGATTGAATTTATTCAACGTGCCGGACGCTTTATCTAATAATCATAAGAGCAAACACAATGATCCATTTAACCGCACATTTTTATGCTAAAGCCGGACAGGAAAATACTTTGCATCAGCTGCTAACCGCAATGTTAGTGCCAACACGCAATGAAACTGGGTGTGTTCGTTATTGTCTTTTTCAGGACAAAGCAGACAGTCGTAAATTTCTCTTTCAGGAGCAATTTGCTGATCAGGCAGCGTTCGACGCCCATTGTAAAGAAGTCCATTTCCTTGCCTTGCTGGACAATCTGGAAGGGGTTCTAGAACAAGAGCCTCAAATTACCTTCTATGAACAGTTAGAAGCGTAAAAATCGAAAGGCACTCATTTGAGTGCCTTTTTCTTTATTTTCTACTTTATGCGCGATTAGGATGGTTTAAGATGTGGTCTTCCCAGTCAACGACATCAATCTCGTAGACCACTTTATTCCGGACGCTTTCACCCGCTTCGTGCATCGCTAACTTAGTTCCCGTAATTAAAGGATGCCACACGGGAAGTGTTTCCCCTTCAGCAAGAAGTCGATAAGCGCAGGTATGAGGTAACCAAGTAAAATCATCAATATCTTCACGAGTCAGCTTGGTGCACTCCTCCCCTGAAGAGAATCGATTTGGATAATCTTTACACGAACACGTTTTACTGTTTAACCAGCTGCACGCGACATTGGTGTAGTAGATCTCATCGGTGTCTTCATCCATGAGCTTATGTAAGCAGCATTTACCACAGCCATCACATAGAGCTTCCCACTCTTCTTCGCTCATTTGTTCTAGCTTTTTGCTTTGCCAAAATGGTGTGCTCATAGACTTAATCTTTAGATATTCAATAAAGGGAGCGTTTTATACCGCTTCATGTCACAAAGTTCAAGTGGATGAAATTCAAAGAAATACCCTTAGCGCCACTTACCCATTGAAAATATTAACTTTTTAGAGAATTAATCTAAGTTACCAATCCATCGCTTTAGCATCACATTGGCCATTGTGATAACACTTAACGTCATCACATTTAGCCATTTCCCTTGTTCACTACTGAAAATGCCTTGCCACTGCTGACTGACTCATAATCTGTTTGTCTTAAGCATTAGCCAACTTGCTGATTTCAAATGCTGATTTTACAGCCGCATTTTTTTAGTTTCTTCAAACGTCAAGCTTTGTTAAAGTGCGCCCCCTGATCCGTCCTCAATACAACTCATGTGGTGGTAGCTTAACAACGATGGAATGCCGTTTATATTGCGGTGCATGTTGCATTGCACCAAGTATTTCTTCCCCAATACCTGGAATGCCAAAAGGTAAACCAGCGGGTACCCGTTGTATTCAGTTAACCGAAGACAACCTTTGCAAACTGTTTGGCAAGCCAGAGCGACCAAAAGTTTGCCATGATTTCAAACCTTGCCCAGTCGTTTGTGGAAAAAGCAATCAAGAAGCGCTGAACAATATTACTGAATTGGAATTACTCACTTAACCTGCCTCATATTTGAGACCTTGATCCGTAAACTCGTGATCTTCCTCAATTTCTCTATTTGTCTCACACAAACCTGACATTTCTAGACTATTTTTCACGGGTCTTTGAAAAATAACGAAACGATTAGGACAAATCATGAAAAAATATTTAGCAGAAACGTTTGGTACGTTTTGGTTAGTGTTAGGCGGCTGTGGTAGTGCGGTTTTAGCAGCAGGTTTTCCTGATGTAGGCATTGGTCTTCTGGGTGTATCGTTGGCGTTTGGTCTAACAGTACTGACAATGGCTTACGCTATTGGTCATATCTCTGGTTGTCACCTGAACCCAGCAGTAACCATCGGTTTATGGGCAGGCGGCCGTTTTGATGCAAAACACATTCTTCCTTATATCGCTGCTCAAGTGATTGGTGGCCTACTAGCAGGTGGTATTCTTTACCTCATCGCATCTGGTCAAGCTGGCTTTGATGTTGCGGCATCTGGCTTTGCGTCAAACGGCTTTGGTGAACATTCTCCTGGCCAGTACTCAATGACAGCAGCACTTATCACTGAAGTGGTAATGACGATGATGTTCCTTATTGTCATCATGGGTGCAACTGATTCACGTGCGCCTCAAGGTTTTGCACCAATCGCTATCGGTCTGTGTCTAACACTGATCCACTTGATCAGTATCCCTGTAACCAACACTTCAGTAAACCCAGCACGTAGTACTGCTGTGGCTATGTATGTGGGTGACTGGGCAACGTCTCAGCTATGGCTATTCTGGGTTGCACCTATCTTCGGTGCTATTCTAGGTGCGATCGTTTACCGCATCATTGCCGGTTCTGACGAAGCGTAAGCCTAAGTCTATATTCGATTTAGCGGCCTCCCTATGCGGAGGCCGTTTTGTTATTCCCTTTCTTATCTTTGCCAGCTTTCCCTTTTTTGACGTTCTCAGGTTTAACTAAACACTCTCAAATCTGCATTTAGCATAGATTCACTCAACAAATCTGACAAAGTGTGACTTATATAATCCACAAAACTTCGCAGATAGCGCATTATTTGCATATTGACGTTATAAAAACTCATGTAGAAACAATAATGACCGTCAGTGGCTATACAAGGAGCGAGTATGAACCATTATCGTCTACTCTCTGTAAGTCTTTGTGCTTTGTTCTCTGGGCTTGCGATAGCAAATCCAAATCATGGCTTAGAGCAAGGGTTTAGTGGTGGGATAAGCCTTAACTTAGGCTATTCTTCTGGCCAATCTCAGTTAAATACAGATGATAACAATGCTATCACCCCAGACTTGAATAACAACGGAACATCAGTAACCGATGCCAAGGTGTTTCCCTTAGGCCGCTTACAATACTCATTTGGTGAAACGGCCATTTTCTTTGGTAACAGCCAAGACCAAATTGCCGAAGCTCAGTTCCAATCTGAACTTGGTATTCTTCATCAATTCACCCCTGAAACCTTAGTTACATTTGCAATGTTTAGTACTATTCCGGGGATGACTGAGGTATGGAAAGATCCTTACCTCACCCAGCAATCACGTAGTAAAACCGATCAAGATATCATTGGTGGTCGTGTTGCCTTTGAGCTTTTTGCACCAATCCCTGTTACGCTGCGTTACGCGTATGCCCAAAGTGATATTGAGCATGACCAAATCGGTCAAAATAGCTTACTCGATGGCACGCAACGCTCCCTTTTAAAACGTGACAGCCAATATCATCGCGCTACGATCGAGACAAACCTTCCACTGAGCCGCAATATTATTTTAGCGCCTGCCTTCCAATACACATTGAAAGATGCAGATGGAAAAGCACACAGTTACAGTGACTATGCGGCACAGCTTGGTATTGTGATGAACTTTTCCCGCCATAGTCTCGTCACAACAATGAGAGCCAGTGTCGCGGACTATGAGCAAGATAACCCTATGTTTAACCAAAAGCAGGACGCGAATGCGCTGGGAGTCTTCTCAATCTACAGTTTTGATAAACCTTTCGCACTCCCTGACACAAAATGGAATGTGATGGCTGGCTACCAAGAGACCGACTCTAATATCGAATTCTATGATGAAAGCAGTCTATTTTTGTCCACAGGTTTGGCGTACACATTCTAAACAACGAGATCTACTTTGATTCTCGTATGCTTTAGTTGGTAGGGAATTGGAGTTAATAGGGGTTGGAATGAAAAAGCCGCACAATTCAAGTGCGGCTTTTTTATTATAACTTGTGTCGACCGAGCAATGAGTGAGACAGTGTCGTGCCATCAACTAACTCAAGCTCTCCCCCAACAGGGACACCATGAGCGATTCGGCTTGCTTCCACTTCATGCGCTTTGCATAACTCTGCAATATAGTGAGCTGTTGCTTCACCCTCTACTGTTGGGTTCGTCGCTAAAATCACTTCACCAACATCACCACGACGGAGACGATAATCCAACACATCTAAACCGATGTCACTTGGACCAATGCCATCAAGGGGTGAAAGGTGTCCCATCAATACAAAATAACGACCAGAGTATTGTCCTGTAGCTTCTACCGCTGCAATATCTGCCGGGCTTTCCACCACGCAGATCTGACCGTTTTCCTGACGCTTTGGGTTATTACAGATATGGCACACTTCTTCTTCAGTAAAGGTGCGACATTCGGTGCAATGCCCGATCTCTGTCATTGCCTGACTTAACGCTTCTGCGAGTTGCAGGCCACCTTTTCTGTCGCGCTGTAACAAATGAAAGGCCATACGCTGAGCTGACTTGGGACCGACCCCTGGCAGACAACGTAAGGCCTCCATCAAATGCTCCAGCATATGACTGGTACGCATTAAAACCTACTCGTTCTTAGAATGGCATTTTCATACCTGGTGGTAATTGCATACCGCCAGTTACGCCGGCCATTTTCTCTTTTTGAGTTTCTTCAACACGACGGGCAGCATCATTGAATGCTGCTGCGATAAGATCTTCAAGCATCTCTTTGTCGTCTTCCATCAAGCTTTCATCGATCTCTACGCGACGAACGCTGTGACTACCAGTAATTGTCACTTTTACAAGGCCAGCACCTGACTCGCCTGTTACTTCCATATTTGCGATTTCTTCTTGAAGCTTTTGCATACGCTCTTGCATTTGCTGGGCTTGCTTCATTAGGTTACCCATACCGCCTTTACCAAACATGTTTATCTCTCTGGTTTAATTCGCTTGTTATGTAACTAAGTGGGGTTCAAATCGTGTTTTTCAACCCCGTATTGGATTAAATCGGTCTGACACTTTCAGAGTCTAGTTCGCCGGCAAATCGCCTTACCAAAAACTGCACATTTTCGTCACTTTCTAAACTCGTAAATGCTGACTGAAGTTTATTCTGATAGAGCTTGTCTCTTAACTCTAATGGGGTTTCACCCCCTTCGCCAATTTCAACCGACAAGTGGCATTCTTCATTCAACACGTTATTTAGCGCTGCTAATAACTCGCTTTGCGCCTTGTCTGTATTCAAATGAGCTTGAGAAGAGCGCAACATGAGCGAAATTGAGCTGCCATTTTTTTCATAAACCGAATTCAACGCTAACTGCTCAACCAACTTAGCCGTCTGCAATTGGTCTATTAATGCTGCCCATTCATTTTGCGCTTGCGACTCTTTCACCAATTTTTTAACCATTTCTGGTGTTTTTTCGTGCTCAAGAGCCTTCTTCAACAAAGTCGGCGTCAGCTCAGGTTTTGTTTCGATAACTTGTGGTGCCGACGGCTTCCACTGATAAGGCTCATCTTTACCATTGGTAGAAGATATTACCTCATGTGGATTTGACAATGGCGACACCCGCTCAGTTCCACCGTGCTTTTGTGCTACACGATCAAGAACCGACTCTGTTTTTGCAGATGCCGCTTTAGGCTTTTTTCCATCGTTGCCTTTAGTAGTTGTCGGAGACAGCCCTTTTCGTTGTGAACGCAACTGATGGCGTAACCCGCTCACAGGCGAACTCACACTCTCAGTTTGGCTGGGTTGGTGTTGAGGTTGAGGAGCAGGAGCCTCCATCGGAGCTGGTTCATAGCTTGGCGGAGCCTGCATATACTCCAGAGGAACCATGTCGTAGCCAGCTACAGGTTCATCAGCGGACATTTGCGGTGGCATTTGTGGCTCAGAAGGAGCCTGAGGTAGCACTGGCTCTGGGGCATTTTCTGCCACTGGTGGTACTTGAGAAGAAGTCTGAATCTTTTGCGGCTTCGCTTGTACTGACGGTACAGGCTCTAAAACTTGAGTTGAGATAGTATTCGCCGCTGTTACTGCTGCCGGCCTAAATGCCATCATGCGAAGCAGCACCATCTCTAATCCAATTCGAGCCGAAGGCGCAAGCGAAAGGTCATCACGTCCTTTCAATGCAATTTGATAATACAACTGCACATCTTGAGGCGTAAGAGCACGGCTTAATAATTCAATTTTTTCAGCATCTGGCTGCGCCTTATCTAACGTAGACGGAAGCGCTTGATACATCGCAATACGATGTAACTGTGTGGAGAGCTGTTGTAACAATCCATCCCACTCAACGCCGTTTTGTGCCAATTGCTGGACGCTATCCATCACTGGTTGAGCCTGCTTCGAACTTATTGCCTCAAGCAGATGAACAGCTTGAGCTGTATCCAGTGTTCCTAACATATGAGAAACACTGTCCGCTAATATTGAGCCATTTCCCAACGCAATAGCTTGGTCGGTAAGGCTTAATGCATCACGCATACTGCCGTCAGCAGCATGTGCAATCATACCAAGAGCACGAGACTCAGCAGAAACATGTTCTTGCTCTAAAATCCGATCCAACTGCTCATGAATATTATCGACACTGATTGGCTTCAAATGGAATTGAAGGCAACGCGATAGAATCGTAACAGGCAGCTTTTGAGGATCAGTCGTAGCAAGCAAAAACTTCACATACTCAGGCGGCTCTTCCAACGTCTTTAATAACGCATTGAATGAATGGCGAGAAAGCATGTGAACTTCATCGATCAAGTAGACTTTGAAGCGACCACGGGCAGGCTTATATTGAACGTTATCGAGTAGTTCACGAGTATCCTCTACCTTAGTACGAGAAGCTGCATCGATTTCGAGCAAGTCAACAAAACGCCCTTCCTCGATCTCTTTACACGTATCGCAGGTACCACAAGGATTCGCTGTAATGCCTGTCTCACAGTTTAATCCTTTCGCAAATAAGCGGCCGATGGATGTTTTACCAACTCCTCGAGTACCACTAAATAGATACGCGTGGTGCAATCTATTCTGGGCTAACGCATTTTCCAATGCTGTCAGTACATGTCCCTGACCAACCACTTCAGTAAAGCGGCTTGGCCGCCATTTTCGCGCTAAGGCAAGATAACTCATGAAAACTTCCGATTAGTGACCTTCAAATTCACAAATGCTGTAAACGTTTAGACCAAGACCTTCCAAACGCTTATCACCGCCAATTTCAGGCAAGTTGATAACAAACGCGGCATGCTCTACTTCACCGCCAAGTTGACGAATAAGCTTTGTTGTCGCTTCAATCGTACCGCCTGTGGCAAGTAGGTCGTCAACAACCAAAACTTTATCGCTTTCAGAAATAGCATCTGTATGGATTTCTAATGTATCCACGCCATATTCAAGCTCATACGACTGAGCCACAGTTTGGCGCGGTAACTTCCCTGGTTTACGGACAGGAACAAACCCGATACCCAATTCGAGTGCTAATGGCGCACCGAATAAAAAGCCACGAGCTTCCGTACCTACGACTTTGGTAAAGCCCATATCTTTGTACTTTTCGACCAATAAATTGATGGTTGCTTGATACGCTTGAGCGTCTTCCAATAAGCTAGTGACATCACGAAATAGAATGCCTGGTTTTGGGTAGTCTGGAATGCTTTTGATGCTTGCTTTGATCAGCGAGATTGTTTCAGTTGTCATGATTATGTACTTTGATTAGCTAACCCCTCGTCCTTGTATTGTAGGTGTTGACGAAATCGTAGCATTGGCTCGATGCACAGTCAGCGTACTCGCTTTTTACTGCGCACAAATAATAAATGCCCACTCGAAGAGCAGGCACACTTCACTGCAATATTATGTGTTTCCCCGACGCTCTGCAAGGCGCTCCATCACAGGCAAACGAATAAACCAGCTAAGCACTCCAACAAACAATGCTAACAGCAGAATTTTTAACCACATATGGGGGGCAAACCAGATCGAGAAACTGAAACTCAAAATGATGAATGCTGCTCCGCGTATTTTCACTTTACGAGTTACAGCTTTGTGTTGTTGCCAATTATCCAGAATGGGACCAAAGATAGGGTGTTGATGTAACCAACGATGAAAGGTTGGACTGCTGCGCATGAAGCATGCACTCGCAAGCAACAAAAATGGGGTTGTTGGTAGAAGAGGAAGGAAGATGCCTAGTATGCCAAGGCACAAACTAAGCCCACCAACAATATTTAAACCCAATCGACGAATACTGATGGTAAGCTCCGTTTAATTCGATAAGCCTTAGTATCCGTTAAATACACGCATCCAAGTTAAGGTTGCGGGTAATGTTGGGATTAATAGGGCTGCAATGAAACCTAAAAAGTAGAAAACATTATAAGGTTCTTTGAAATCTTTGTCTGCCATGGGCTCACTTCTCTAATGTCGCTGTATTGTTGTTATACAATTCGTTATTTATCTGTTAGCGAATTGTTGGCGACAACTATACCGTAATGGTGATTTCACAAAAACCAAGTAAAAGAAGGGTTATTTTGATAAGACGTGTTGGCGTTTAATCATTTACTGTCGTGCAAAAAAGTAAAAGGCAACCTCTAGCGGTTGCCTTTATAGACATGAGATGTAACCTAATTTCAAGCCCTACCCCCTTTGTAAATATCAAGACTGAAGCTGACCGAACCAAGGCTATTAAGAGATAATTGACACGCTGACTATATCGGTAGATCTGAAGTGATAAAGTTCTTCGCACAATTCTCTCCGAGCTTCACCCCTTCTGTAATATGATGAGAGGCATAGCCATTCGACCATTGCCCTTCAAGCCCTGCAGGTAATATCGAAATTTTACTGGTACACAAATCAGCCACACCAAACATTGCTCTAACTGGGCTGACGCCTTCTGTACACTTCATGCCTTTCTCCAACATATAGGCAATGTCTTTGAGATCCGCATTAAAGCATTTTAAATTACGTAGATAATCATGGAACAAGGCTCGAATTAATAGCGTCGTTGCCGCTCCAGTTTCACTATTAGAATCCACTAAGTAGAAAGCAAACTGCCCATTCATAAGCCAAGCATAATCAAACACCAGAGGCATGATGTCGGCAGACTGCAGCAATCGATAACAACATTTCCAGTCCCCTTGAGAGGTGTCTTTTTCTGGAAGTAGCGCATGAAGTAAGTCTTTTGCAGCGCTTGGGTGCTCTTGTAAATACTCAAGGTGCCAGTGCAGCTCTTGCTCTTCTGGCATATCACCACTTTCAACACGGAACCATTGGCTGGCAAAATCACGCTGATCAGAAAGATGGTCATAGCTGTCGTCCAGTGTATTTTCTATTGCACTGGCGAGATGATCATGATTACTGATCGGTTTCGGGAGAAAGTCTTTGATGCCATAGCGTAATGCCCGAGCAACATCGGCCATTTCATCCGTCGCCGATACCACAATGAGCGGTAAAGATGGGTATTCTAGGCTAACTTCTTCAACGAGTTCGATACCATCAAGAACGGGCATCGATAAATCACAAAGCACCAAGTCAGGTTCAGCTGTTCGAAGTTTCTTCAACGCCTCTAACCCGTTTTCTGCTTCCATGACGTCATAACCCTGAGCAATAAGGAAGCCGCTGGTGATCCTCCGGAAAACCGGATCGTCATCAACCACCATAATCAGCTTATTACCGAGTAATTTATTCGCCGAGAGTGCAGTCGCCGTTTCGTATGTTTTCTGCATAAACCTTCGCCTCACACAACTAGAGAACCACATGGTGTGCTGTTATTATTGGTTTTGAAACACTCCTTAAAAAGGTAGTCGCGATAGCGGTTTTATACAAATCTTCCGTGCTTCAACCGTTGTACATACTAGATGTACGTGTTACACCTTTTCGTCTCACTTGTTGATGTGACTCAAGCTTTGACATTTGATATACATATAAATTAATCAAATCAGTAAAAAAATGTGTCTGAAACGATGAAATTAGATGATCTCAACCTATTTAGACTTGTCGTCGAAAATGGGAGCTACACTGCAACTTCACGCAAGACTATGATACCTGTCGCCACCATTACTCGACGCATTCAGGCATTAGAAGACTCGCTTAATTTACGTTTGTTAAATCGTCATGCGCGTAAGCTTTCCCTTACAGAAGCGGGAGAAAGATTTTTTAACGAATGTTCTCCTCTGCTACAGCGATTATCTTCAACCGCCGAAGAGATCACTGATGAATGTCGCGGAGCCTCGGGCAAAATACGTATTTCCTCTCCGTCGAATCTGACTAAACGTATGATGATGCCTATGTTCAATGCATTTATGATGCAATACCCAGACATCAACATAGAACTGACCACCAGCGACCATGCGGATCAGCTAGACCCAACTGAGTGGGATGTTATTTTCCGAGTTGGACCACAGCGTGACTCAAGTTTAATCGCTCGTAAAATCAGTTCGGTGAAGGATATTTTGGTGGCGAGTCCAATCTACCTCAATAACACCCAAGCCCCCAAGCATGCAGAAGATTTACACAACCACTCCCTATTAAAAGGCCACCCTCTGCTGAAATGGCAGCTGACTGATAGCAATGGTGAAACAGTGGTTAACAATGAAAAAGGGCGTTTTCAGTCTAATACTCTCAATGTAGTAAGAAGCGCCTGTTCAGAGGGTTTAGGTATTACCTTAATGCCAGATGTGATGATTCGAGAGTACATCGAGGATGGAAGTCTGGTCCGTGTATTAAATGATTGGAGTGCTAACCCTCGCGACATCTACATGTTGTATAACCACAAAGATCATCTCCCTGAAAAGGTACGTCTGTTCATCGATTTTGTGATTGCATACAATATTCATTAAAAGAAAAGGCTTGGAATTTCCAAGCCTTTTTCATTCACAACTCTATGTCACAGAAACTCGACAAATTTACTCAAATCTCGCTCAGGTACCTTCATGGCGGTGCATCCTGGAGTCCCTAAGTATAAGAAGCCGACAATCTCATCCTCTCCTTCCAAACCAAAAGCTTCATGCACCGCTTTATGGAACATCCATTTCCCTGAGCGCCAAAAACCCTGAAAGCCTTGAGCAACAGCGGCCATTTGCATCGCTTGTACCGCGCACCCCGCTGATAGATATTGTTCTAACGCTGGCACTTTCTCGTGCTCTGTAACCTTAGCGATAACCGTGATCACCATCGGCGCACGAAAAGGGGCTCCCTTAACCTTTTCTATTACAGCTTCATCACTGTCTTCTGCTTGTGCAGCGTTCACAAGAAGATCTGACAGCTTTTGTAAACCTTCACCTTGCGCGATCACAAACCGCCAAGGGGTTAGACCGGCGTGATCAGGAGCTCTAAGACCAGCACGAATAATGTTCTCTAACACCTCCCCTTCAGGCGCAGGTGCTGATAGTTTGGCGATAGAACGTCGGTTTAACAGTAAATCCAAAGCGTCCATTTAAATTCCTTCTTTACTTCTAGGTATCCACTTAGCTAAGCGCCATGCACTGACTAAGCCTTGGTTTTCTTTTGATAATAACGCTCAGTCCAAAAAAAGCGAACCTTTCGGTTCGCCTATAGTGTAATCAAATAATCGGTTTTATTTGTAGAAGCGTTCTTCGAGCCCTGCTCGGGTTAACAAACCATCACATGGCGCGAACCGTTCACCGTATTTCTGGGCAAATTGGTTCATCGTCTCAACCAAATTTTTTATTCCGAGTTGATCCATATAACGGAATGGCCCCCCTAAGAATGGTGGGAAACCAATACCAAAAATAGCCCCGATATCACCGTCTCTCGGGCTTCGAATGATCCCTTCATCTAGACAGCGAACCGCTTCATTTAGCATCGGAAGAACACAACGCAAAGCGATATCTTCTTCAGACATTTTAGGTTCCGGCGTCAAACCAAGTAATTTATATACCGTCTTGTCGACTTCCTTTTTCTTTCCTTTATAGGTGTAAAAGCCTTTGCCGCTCTTTCGGCCTTTACGCCCATCATTGAGCAAGGTGTCGAATACATCTGGCCCCTTAAAGCGATCGCCTAGCTCACTCACTAATATCGGCATGATTTTAGCGCCAATGTCGACGCCGACCTCGTCCAATAATGTGATTGGCCCAACAGGGAAACCAAAGTTGAGCAGAGAGGCGTCCAAATGTTCGATAGGCTCACCCGACATCAAAACTTGGGCTGCTTCGTTCATATATGGCGCTAAAATTCGATTTACATAAAAGCCTGCACTGTCTTTTACAACAATTGGTGTCTTGCCCTGTTTTCTCGCCAACTCAACAACGGTGGATATTGTCTCATCAGACGTTGTTTCATGAGGGATCACTTCCACAAGCGGCATTTTTTCCACTGGGCTGAAATAGTGCAGACCAATCACATTCTCAGGCCTTTCCGCTTTGGCCGCGATTTGATGGATAGGAAGCGAAGAAGTATTGGTTGCAAAAATTGTGGTCTCACCTGCATTGGCTTCCATGTCTGCGACCATTTTTTGCTTGAGATCCAAATCTTCAAACACCGCCTCAATCACCACATCCATATGCTGAAAACTGGTGAAATCCGTACCACCAGACAACTGCATCATGTTGGCTTCCAGTTGCGCTTTTGACAAAATACGACGCTTTTTCTGCTTTTCAAACAGTTTATAGTTGTATTTCAGTGCGTTTAGAACACCATCATTAGTTACGTCTTTGATGCGCACTGGCACTTTGGCTTTTGCCACACTCACATGACTAATACCCGCCCCCATCAAGCCACCGCCTAAAACGCCGACACGGCTTACATGTGCAGGTGGGGCATCACTACCATGTTCTTTTTTCATTTCCGTCGTAGCAAAGAAAATTGAACGCAATGCTTTTGATTCATCGGTAATGACCAACTCACCAAACCGCTCAGCTTCTAACGCTAACCCTTGCGTCATCCCTTTTTCTAAGCCATGCCGAATCACAGCCAAAATGGCATCGGCAGCCGGGTAGTTTCCTCGTGTTTTTTCATGGGTTTTCTTTACAGCTTGATCAAAAATGACTTTGCGCCCTAACCCAGTCTGTGCAACAAGCTTCTCTTTCGCAGAGCTTTGTTTGGTAAGCTTACGCTTACCTTTTTCAAGCATACTTTTTGCCACATCGAGCAAAATTGTTTCAGAAACTGAAGCATCTACCACACCAAGCTTTTTCGCTTTTTTCGCTCGTAATTGTTTACCTGTCAGAATCATATCCAATGAAGGCAGCAATCCTATAAGACGAGGGAGACGCTGCGTCCCACCAGATCCCGGCAATAATCCTAGCTGAACTTCAGGTAAACCGAGCCGCGTTTTATCCGAATCACTGCACACCCGATAATCACAAGCCAAAGCCAGTTCAAGCCCTCCCCCTAAACAGGGGCCATGAATTGCTGCAACCACAGGAAACGGCAGTTCCGATAACTGCTGAAACATCTGCTGCCCTTGTGTGGCTAAAGCTTGTGCTTCTGAAGCCGACTGACATGCATCTAACATACGAACATCTGCACCAGCGATAAAATTATCCGGCTTAAGAGAATGAATGATCATCCCCTTCAACGAATCTTTTTGTTCACTTAGGCATTCAAAAATTAATTGCATCTCTTGTGCAAAAGCGGCTTGTAAGGTGTTCATTTTTTCGCCGGGAACATCAATAGCTAGCCAAGCGATACGGTTGTCATCAATATTTAAAGAAAACGCTTTAACATCACTCATTATTCGACCTCCAATATCATTGCAGCACCCAAACCACCAGCAGCACAAGCGGTATTCAATGCAAGTCCACCGCCTCGACGTTTTAGCTCACGCAAAGTTTGCGTGATCATCCGAGCGCCCGTAGCGGCAAATGGATGGCCATAGGCGATTGAACCGCCAAGCACGTTGAATTTATCCATATCTATTTCACCGATGGCTTTCGTACGACCTAATTGCTCCCGTGCAAATTTTTCGCTCCCAAACATCTTCACATTTGAAAGCGTTTGAGCGGCAAACGCCTCATGCATATCAATCAACGTTAAGTCATTTAATGTAATTCCCGCTCGGTCAAGCGCAATTGGTGTCGAATAAGAAGGTCCCATCAACATGTCACTTTCAACTCCAATCGCTGAAAATGCGTATGAGCGGATATATCCCATGACTTCGAGCCCAAGCTCTTTTGCTTTCCCTTCTCGCATCAACATGATGGCCGCTGCGCCATCGGTTAATGGTGTGCTGTTCGCAGCAGTGACACTGCCATACTGGCGATCAAATGCCGGGCGTAGTTTGGCATATCCTTCAATGGTTGAGTCGTGGCGGATATTATTATCCTGTGCAATCCATTTTTTATAAGGCGCAGGAAAAGCCGTCATCACTTCCCCTTCGATGTGGCCATCATTCCAAGCCTGAGAAGCTAAGGTATGTGAACGATGTGCAAGCGCATCTTGCTCTTCACGGCTAATACCGTGTGATTTTGCCATTTGTTCAGCGGTTTGCCCCATAGAAAGCCCAGTTGAATACTCGGCAACAGCAGGAGGAACAGGCATCAAGTCTTTTAACGAGAGAGATTTTAGTAGCTTAAGTTTTTGACCTAACGTCTTCGTCTTACTCAAGGCTAATAAATTCGCCGCCAGTTTTTTAGAGACACCAATTGGTAATATTGAGGAAGAATCTGCACCGCCGGCAATACCTACATCGATACTCCCCGCCATGATACTTTCCGCGACATTCACAGCTGACTGGAAACTCGTCGCGCAGGCACGAGTTACACTGTACGCATCGGTATGAACATGCATTCCTGTCCCCAACACAATTTCTCGTGCAATATTTGGGGCTTCAGGCATTTGCACCACCTGTCCAAACACGACTTGCTCGATTAATTTAGGGTCAATATCGGTTCTAGCGAGTAGTTCACTCACCACCATTTTGCCTAAATCAACTGCGGGTACCTGACTAAACTCGGTGCTCTGGCGCGCAAAAGGCGTTCGTAACCCAGCAACGATAGCCACACGCTCACCTCCACGTGTTTTGACTTCCTGCTTGCCCATTGTTTCTCCTTAAAATAAGAGGTCTGACCAGAATTATTGTAACAAAGATGTTAACGCAATCAAACAGCTGTTTGGATAAACGTGATTTAGATTGAAAATACGGCTCGTAAATCAATGAGCAATCAGCATCAGTGTGGCTAGATGACGTATGGATGAAGCGCAAATGTGCGTTTATGAGGCAAAAAAAAACCACACATAACTGTGTGGTTGGAATGTATAAAGCAATTAACTTACGCCAATTGAAATAATCAGTTTCCTGATTAGGAGAAAGTAAAGTCAGCCTTCAAAAGGAAGTGTCATCTTGCTCAACATGTTAGCCATAAAGACTAACTAGATGACAAGGTGTACTATAACGGCTGGAGCTCAGCAGATTTTGAAATAGATCAAGTTTATGTTGATTTATCTATTTCAATTCTCTTTATATGAACTTCCTGTACTAGTTTGTTGCTATTTAAGTCAATATTGGCTTATTTTTTAGTCGCTTGCTTAAATCCTACTTAGCTATTAGCAAACACAAACAAGGCTATTTTTACGAGAATCAGCCACACTAAAAATAATTAAATCACAGAGCAAGTCGGAGGCTCATGTGTCAATCGTAAATTTTTTTGGAAAGAAAAAGTCATCCACTCCGGTCAACTCGGATATGGACAGACAAAGAAAATATGAAGCGCTTGTTCGAGCCTATCATAGGGATCTATATCGATACGCATACTGGTTGTGTAAAGATCAATCCATTGCTGAAGACTTAGTTCAGGAAACGTGTCTTCGTGCGTGGAAATCACTAGATAGCTTACAAGATGAAAAGGCCGCTAAATCTTGGCTCATTACTATATTGAGACGTGAAAATGCCCGCCGCTTCGAACGAAAACAACTTGATTTGGTTGATATCGATGATTTTGGCAATGATGCCAAGGTCAGTGATGAGCCTCACCACCGTAGTGAGTGGGTTCAAGCCCAAATCATGAAATTGGAAGATGATTATCGCGAACCGTTATTTCTTCAAGTCGTTGGTGGCTTTAGTGGAGAAGAAATTGGTCAGATACTCAATCTGAATAAAAACACGGTAATGACGCGTCTATTTAGAGCTCGCAATCAGCTCAAAGAGATGTTGGATTCCGAAAACGGCCAGAGAGGGCAGCAAAATGGATGATTTAGAGTTTCGCCGCCGAATTATGTCCGATCCAAAGAAACGGGATAACGACATACTAGAAGCTATTCGCTCAAGTGAAAAAAATAGCAAATTTGTCGATGACATTATGGATCTAGACGCTCAAATTGCGAAGGCAATGAATGTCGATGTCCCCGATGATTTGGCAGATAGGATCTTATTCAACCAAACATCAGCACCTGAAAACAACGTTGTTAAGCCTAACTTTGCACGTAAAGCTATGGCAATGGCTGCCTCTGTTGCATTTGTTGCTGGCTTATTGGTTGGGCAGATCAATTGGGGAAATGTCATTGTTTCTCCGGCTCAAGCAAGCCTTGCCAATACGGCAGTACAACATGTTTTGGATGAAAACGCCTTTATCGCGCCATTAGATGAACAAGTAAACGCGTCTCAAATCAATGCGAAAATGCAACCATTTGCAAAAGAGTTAGATAACGATTTTCCGTACCACGTGTACTACCTCAACCACTGTGGTTTTGGAGATTCACACGCTGTCCATATGGTATTTAAAGGCGTTGAAGGCAAAGTCACTTTGTTTCTAACCCCGACACCATCAAAATCTACCTTTGATTTTGAAAAACAAGGCATGTCAGGCATTGTAGAACCCGTGGGCAATAACAGCATGATCATCGTAGGTGAACAAGGTGAAGATGTCGCCAAAATTGCCGAAAGAATAGCTAAAATCATCAAACCTATGGGTTAGTTCAAAATGGGTTGAAGCGTCATGCTTTAGCCCATTTTTTATTCACAAAAATAGAGCCAAAACTCTAAAAAGGCGCATATTCCAGCACATTCTTGCCAAATACACATCATTTCAGCAATTTTCCCTTCAAACTAGACAATGGTCGGATTTCTATATTCTATACTTGCGTCTAGGATCAGCCCCCAACTGAGCATTTGCTCAAATATATCGCCCACATAGAGGCGAAATAGAAAAGGAAAACAAAATGAACAACTCGCGTCTGTTTAAAAAGTCGCTTTTAGCAGTGACAATCACAACCGCAACACTAGCCTCTCAGCACGCTCTCGCTGCAGGCTTCCAGCTCAACGCTCAATCTGCGACAGGTATTGGCCGTGCATTTGCCGGTGATGCTGTTATTGCAGACAACGCGTCTGTAATGGCTCGTAACCCAGCAGCAATGGCTCTATTTGACAAAATGGAACTGTCTCTAGGTTTTGAAAGCATCACTTCAATGATTGAAGTAAAAGACGTTCAATACGTCGGTGGCGCAGTACCTGTTTCTGATACTGATGATGTAGGTGATACGTCTATCGCACCTAATATCCACCTAATTGTTCCTGTAAGCGATAAATTCGCTTGGGGTGTGAACGCTTACTCTAACTTCGGTACTAAAACTGAGTTTTCTGATAGCTACCCTGCTTCAGAATATGGTGGTTTAACTGACGTTAAAAGCTTCAACCTTGGTCTTGCCGCTTCTTACCGCGCTAATGAACACCTAAGTGTTGGTGCAGGTCTTGATATCATCTATGGTCAAGGCACAATGAAACGCTACTCTGGCGTTGGCATGCAAGGCGGTGGCGTTCCACTAGGTACAGCTCTTTTGGATGTAGATAAAGCAGACGGTTGGGCATTTGGCTTTAACATCGGTACTGTTTATGAGCTAGACGAAAACAACCGATTCGGCCTTTCTTACCGCTACAGCCCAGAGTTTGAAGCGAAAGATGACTACGGTCAAAAAATCACTCTTCCTTTGCCAGATATGGCAGAGTTTTCAGGCTTCCACAAAATCGAAGACACTCAGTTCGCAGTTCACTACAGCGTTCAGTGGATTGGTTGGAGCGCGTTTGACCAAATCGATTTTGAAAACCTAAGCGCAACTCAGTCTCCAATTGCAGCACAACTAGCAGCACTAAACGGTGGTGTTTATGGTAAGCAATATCAATGGCAAGATGGCTGGCACTACGCAATCGGTGGTACATACTACTTGAATAGCGATTGGACACTACGTGCTGGTTACATGTATGACACAAGTGCACAAGATGACGTAACGTCTATCTCTGTTCCTGACTCAGATCGTCAATGGTTCTCTGCTGGTTTCACATACCACTTAGATAAAGCGTCTGAAATCGACTTTGGTTTCACCTACCTAATGGGTGACGATGTTAATGTAACTGAAACATCTTCGGGTACGCCATTAACAGCGACAACGCATGCAGATGCAATTCTAGTCGGCTTACAATACAGCCGCAGCTTCTAAGCACTGTTGCAACATTGTTGAACGATACAAAGGGTTGGTTTTCCAACCCTTTTTTGTTTTCTACCTTACTAAATATTTTTAACTGAGCGTACAGCTGTATTGAAATCGCCTTATTTCAAACTACGACTGTACGCTGAATCAAATCATTCATACCTAGCAACTCAGATTTTATAACTACAAATAACTCATTAGTTAGATAATAACTCCAAAAAATAGCAATACAGTGTTTTTAATTTTTAAAGCTTTTGCTCTAACCTTATTATCGCGTCACTCAAAACAGTACATTCAGCGAACATAATAATGAAATCAAATAAATCCCTTGTTTCCGTAGCGGTTGCCTTTGGCCTCGTTACTGCTTCTACTTCAGTAACTGCTGCGGGCTTCCAGCTTGCAGAATATTCAGCAACCGGTCTTGGCCGTGCTTATGCTGGTGAAGCAGCAATGGCAGATAATGCCAGCGCACAATGGCGTAACCCTGCAATGCTGACGTACTTAGGAGGTACACAGATCTCCGTCGGTGCAATCTATGTGAATCCGAACCTAGACGTTGAGGGAGAAATCAACGGTGCACTACCTACTTCATCTTCAGACTTTGCTAATGATGCAGTCATTCCAAACTTTTACCTTTCCCACCAACTAAATGATAAGTGGGCACTTGGCTTTGCACTTGGTACCAACTATGGCATGGAAACCAAACTAGGAAGCGATTTTGCCGCAACACACTTTGGCAACGAAGCTATGGTAAAAACCGTCGAAGCAAACACGAATATTGCATACAAAGTTGATGAACGTATTAGCATTGGTGGTGGTATTCGCTTTGTAACGGGCGAAGGCCATTTTGGCGCGACTTCTCCAGCACAAACGCCACTTCCAAAGGGCACCACCCTAAAATATATGGAAGGTGATGATACAGCCTGGGGCTGGCAAATCGGTGCGGCATGGCAAATTAATGAAAATCATCGTATCGGCCTGAGCTATAAATCAGAAGTAGAGCTTAGCCTTTCAGGCACAGCAAAACTGTTTGATAAAAATAGCTTGTCCGTACTTAACGACACGGGTTCGATGGATTTGGAATTACCAGCTACAGCAGAACTCGCTAGTTACCATCAATTGACCGATGACTTAGCCGTACATTTTGGCGTTAACTGGACAGATTGGAGCAGCTTTAAAGAGCTGTATGCGGATCTGAACACTTTGCCTTCACAAACCGTAAAAGTGGAAAATTGGGAAGACAACTACCGCTTTGCTATGGGTGCCACTTACCAAGTACTGCCTGAACTTGCGGTTCGTACTGGTGTAGCCTACGACACTTCAGCAGTAAGTGATCAAAACCGCACGATCACTATCCCTGAGACAGATCGTACATGGCTAAGTGTTGGTGCCACTTACGATTTCACAGCACAGTTCTCACTGGACGCAGGCTTTACTTACATTTTTGCTAAAGATGCTGACATCAAAGAATCTCGTGGTTACCCATCCGACGATATTGCTCAGGCAATCGGTGGTCAATTCACAGGAACAACATCTGGTAATGTGTGGCTGATTGGCTTGCAAGCGAATTACACATTCTAATACTCGATGTACAAAAAAGGCTTGGTAATCCCAAGCCTTTTTTATTATTCAAATTCTTCATCAAGATAATCATCGAGGAACGCTTCTTCATCCTCATCATAATCGTCAACTTGAATCTCTGCTTTGTAATCTTGCCTTTGTATATAAACATCACGAGTTAACGCATACGGATCTGGAGAGTTATCGAGTAAAGCTTCTTGCGACACTAATGCTGCTCGAGTTTCCATTCCCTCAAGTGCCCATTTGCCTAAACCTGCCCAAAAATTCAGATAAGAAAGCGGCGCATACAAACCATCAACCACATCCGCTGTTTCACGCACTGTCCACGGACCATAGCCCGGCACCATCACGTAAGGCCCATTCCCTACACCGTGGTGACCAACAGCATCACCAAATGCTTTTTCACCATGGTCAGTAATTCCAGCCTCTGAGGCAATATCGATTAAACCAAGCAGACCAAAGGTTGAGTTAATCCAAAAACGATTGAAATGATCTAATGCTTTTTCACCATTGCCCATCAACAAGTTGTTGATCATGCTTGCTGGCTCATCTAAGTTACCTAGGAAATTAGCCACGCCCGTACGTATTGGCGTCGGTACATAATCAACATACGCTAATGATACAGGCTTCACCAAATACGGATCTAAGTAGTCGTAGTTGATGGTCCACATCGTTCGGTTAAATCCTTCTAAGGGATCATTCGTCCCTGCATTTTGTTCATCTGGCACACTTGAACATCCTCCAAGCGCCACTATTGCCAATAGAACGAGCCACATCCGTGATTTCATTTTTGTCATTATTATTTCCGATAAAAAAAGGCCGATGTAAACACCGGCCTTAGCTAACAATTTATAAATCGTATCTATTAATAACGATTATTAATTATTACTTCAACTGGTTCCCCAAGTTTAACGGCTTCGCTCTCTCCAAACCAGTCCCCTTCGCGAGTTGCGACGTTACCGTCATTGTCGATTCGTACGCGAACCATCAATTCTTCCAAATCGGAGAGCTTACTGCCCTGCATCATGCTGTTACCATCATCCAAAGCCACAGTTCGAGGAAATGTACCTACTGGGTAACGCGCAGCCGCAACTGGCATTGGAGAACCGTCAGCACGATGAACTGAAACGATCAACGCGGCATTTGGATCTGCTTTTACTTGCTCTCCAAGCTGGATAGTTACAGAGACCGTCTTTCCAGCATTTATATTCTCACCCATCTGTTTTTTTGCACTTTCGATACTTCGGCTAAGCATTTCATAACGACTGTCTTTTGGACCGATCATTTGTTGCATAATGCTCCAGTAACGGATCGCAGCAGGGAAATCTTTACGCTCGAATGCATCAAAAGCCAGCAACGAAAATACACGTAAATCGACATAGTCTTCTTGAACAAGTTTGCCAAGTATGCCACGCGCCTGCTCTTGGTCGATGTCATCTTGAGAGAGCATTAAGGCTTGCGCATAGCCCAATTTAACATCGGCATCTTCTGGCTCAAGCTTGTATGCTTTCTTCATCGAACCAATGGCGGTTTCAACATCTCGGTTCGCTAATGCAATACGTCCAAGCAGTAACCAGCCTGTCGAATCATCTGGCTGATAATGAAGACGAGTGCGCAAAGCTAAAGTTAGATCCGCCATTTCATCGTCCGTCAAAGCTGCGCCTTCAGGAGACATCAGCTTCTTAGACAGTGCGGGTAAGTTTGTACTCACTTGCTGCCATTCGATCACTTTATCGGACGCACCAAACTTCATGTACATGCCGTAAGATAAAACAATCACCAACAACATAGACGGAACGAAGACCGCGATCGGTGATACCAACTGGGCTTTCTCATACTTATTGTCTGCTGGAATATCATCCAGTAATGACTGTTTGAGGTCTGCTATCAAGTCTTGCTGGTTCTCAACTAGACCTTCTTCAGTTTCCTCTTCTAGCTCAGAAAGTCGGTCTTTATAAAAAGCTTTGTTTAATTCGTCACGCAGTGCATCGTCGTTATTTGCCTTCTTTCTGAGAATAGGAAGCGCAATCAATGCACAGCTCAGTACTACGATAAGAACTGACGAAATCCAAAATAAAGTCATTATTGCTTATCTCCATCATTCTTATCATCTAGCAACGAATTTAGGCGGGCTTCCTTTTCTTCATCCCACTTTTCTTCCGTTTCAACGGCCTTTTTCTTACCTTTTCTGCTTCTTACAACAATAAAGCCGAAACCAATCAGCAGGACTGAAATAGGGCCAAGCCAAAGCACTGAAGTTGCGATAGTGAATGGTGGATTGTAAGTCACAAAATTCCCATAACGAGCAATCATGTAATCCACGATTTCTTGCTTAGATTTGCCCTCTTTGGTCATTTCATAGACTTTTTGGCGTAAATCCTGCGCAAGTTCCGCATTGGAATCTGCAATCGTATTATTTTGACACTTAGGGCAACGCAATGTGTTGCCCAGATCTTTAAACTGAAGCTCTTGTTCAAGGTTCTCGAACTCGTACACTTCGATCGCTGCTGACGCCGTCATTGAAAATGCAAACATGGCCAACAATGCTAGAATTACCTTCTTCATTATTTGGCCTCCGCTAGCATTTGCTCATATTTTGCCTTTAATGTTTCTTCCCAATTGCGAGGGTTTACATCACCGACATGGCGATAACGAATAACACCATTAGCATCAATTAGGAACGTCTCTGGTGCACCATATACACCAAGATCAAGACCCAACATACCGTTGCCATCAAATAAGCTAATGAGATAAGGGTTGCCCAATTCATTAAGCCACTGGATTGCCTTGTCACGCTGATCTTTATAGTTCATGCCGATGATTTTGACGCCTTGACCCGCTAATTCATTCAAGTATTGGTGCTCGGCATAACACGTTGGGCACCAAGTTGCCCAAACATTAAGCAATAATGGCTCACCCTTGAAGATAGATTGATCATAAAGCTTACCCGGTTCCGCCAAGTCTTCTAGACGGAACTGAGGAACAGGTTTACCAATGAGTACGGATTCCAGTTTGGTCGGGTCATCCCCATCAGAATTACGTACCAACTGCGTTGCAAAAACCGCCACCAATACTAGAAAGGCACCTAACGGAATAAAGAGTAACTTCTTATTCATTATGCTTCTCCTTGCTTTGCAGTTTTGCGGAAACGATAGCGTTTATCACTAATCGCAATCGCACCACCTAATGCCATTAACAATGAACCGGCCCAAATCCAACGAACAAATGGTTTGTAGTAAATACGAACGGCCCAAGACTTGTTATCGTCCAAACGTTCACCCATCGCAATATACAAGTCACGTGTGATACCGCGATCGATTGCTGCTTCAGTCATCATTGAACGAGCAGTACGATAGAAGCGTTTTTCCGCATGAAGAGTATTGACGTAAGTGCCATTTTGAGTGATTTCAAAATCGGCGATATAACCATCATAGTTAGGACCATCTTTGTCTCGAAGGCCGGCAAAGTAGAAGTCATAGCCTTGAATTTTAAAGTGCTCGCCCGGCGCCAAACGCACATCTCGCTCAATACTGTAGTTTTGAACCATTGCGATACCAATAATGGTAACAGCCAAACCAATGTGGCCAAGCATCATCGCCCAGTGACTACGTTGGAGCTTTCTCACTCCAGTCACAAAGTCATGACGGTGAGTTGCACGTTGGTGTAGCTCATAGCCATGCATTGTGATGATCCAGATCGCCATCACCCAACCGATATATGCCATTGCAGTAAAATGTGCTGAGAGCAGAGCAACAAACACGCCAGCAAGTACAAATGAAAGCGCACCTGAGATAGCCATTGGCTTAAGCAACGTAGAAAGGCTGTCGCGTTTCCAACGAATAAGTGGGCCGATACCCAGTAAGAACGAGAACGGGATCATCAACCAAGCAAACAGCATGTCAAAGAAAGGAGCACCGATAGAAACAGAACCTAGACCAATCTGCTTGTGTACTAAAGGAAGTAGAGTACCCACTAATACAACCACAAGGGCTGCAATCAAAAGAACGTTATTTGCTAGCAGAGCATTTTCACGAGATACCAACTCAAAGTTACCACGAACTCGTACCGACGCACCTTTTAGAGCAAACAGCAGTAATGATCCACCAATCACAAAGACGAGGAAACCTAAGATGAACATACCTCGGGATGGATCAGAGGCAAACGCGTGAACCGAAACTAAAATTCCGGAACGCACTAAGAATGTACCAAGTAAACTCAAAGAGAATGCAGAAATAGCCAGCAACACTGTCCACGCTTTAAACGTCCCGCGCTTCTCAGTCACGGCAAGTGAGTGCATTAAAGCAGTACCAGCAAGCCACGGCATGAAAGAAGCATTTTCAACTGGATCCCAGAACCACCAGCCACCCCAGCCTAGCTCGTAATATGCCCACCATGAACCTAGTGCGATACCCAACGTCAAAAAGAGCCATGCAGCGGTTGTCCAAGGACGAGACCAACGGGCCCATGCGGTATCAAGGCGACCTGTCATTAGCGACGCAATAGCAAATGAGAAAGCCACTGAGAAACCAACATAACCCATGTACAGCATTGGTGGGTGAATGATCAAACCAGGGTCTTGCAACAATGGGTTTAGATCTCGCCCATCAACCGGAAAGAAAGGCAGCGTGCGTAAGAATGGATTCGAGGTAACAATGATGAAAAGCAGGAAGCCAACACTGATCATTCCCATCACACCGAGCACACGAGCCACCGATTCTTGTGGCATTCCACGGCTATAGGTCGCGACAGCAACAGTCCATGCAGCTTGAATTAACACCCAAAGTAGCAAAGAGCCTTCATGAGCCCCCCAAACCGCGGTTAAGCGGTAGTACCAAGGGAGCTGGCTATTTGAGTTACTCGCTACATATTGCAGTGTAAAATCGTTGGTATAAAACGCCCATAATAAGATGCCAAATGACAACGCTAACAGTAGGAACATCCCCCAAGACAACGGTCTTGCGGTATTCATGAGCATTGTATTGTTTTTAGATGCACCAATTAGCGGCAGTATGCTGAGCAAGACTGCCATCGCCAACGAGGCGATCATCGCAAAGTGACCAATTTCAGCAATCATTGACCGCTTCCTTGTTTTTGTTGTTCTGTATATTTAAGCGGTTCGTGAGTTTTCTTCATCGCTTCCGCAACTTCAGGTGGCATGTATTCTTCATCGTGTTTAGCAAGCACTTCAAATGCTTCAACAGTGGTTGCATCTTTTAACACACCTTGGGCTACAATGCCCTGCCCTTCACGGAACAGATCGGGAAGGATACCGTCGTAAACGATCGTCACTTTTGGACCGACATCATGCAGGTCAAACGAAACTCTCAGAGATTCGGCATCACGCTTCACTGAACCTTCAACGACCATTCCGCCGATACGTAGACGCTGACCAACCTCTGGTTTCGTGCCGTCTGGCTTACCATTGACTAGTTCTGTTGGTGTATAGAACAGGTCCATATTTTGATTTAGCGCATAAAGCATCAAACCAATTGTGGCACTAATACCAATGAAAATAGCCAGAACAATACCGAGCCTCTTTTTACGTCTTGGGTTCATAGAGTGTTCTCCAGATTTTTTGCTGCTTCAATTCGCGCTTGACGATCGACTTTCGCCTGAACTTCATTCAGCAAAGCTTTACCACGACGTACGCTCACAATAAGTAGAATAAACATTGATAGAAAGGTGATACCAAACGCACCCCAAACATAAGAGGCATAACCACCCATCGCGAAAAACTCACTCAGAGATTCAAAATGCATAATTTAATTCCTTCACTGAGATTTCTTAGTAGCTAATTCGATAACCCAAGGGCGGTGGCTTTCTTTGCTAATAATTTCATTGCGTAAGCGAACCATGGTTAGAGAACCAAAGAAGAACGCAAAGCCAAAGATATTCAACAGTAGCGGCCAAAGCATATCGCTTGAGATTGAAGGTTTTTCGAATTTAGTAATCGTTGCACCTTGATGAAGGGTATTCCACCATTCAACTGAGAAGTGAATAATTGGCAGGTTTACCACACCTACAATCGCAAGAATCCCCGCAGCTTTCGCCGCCGTTTTTTGATCGTCAAATGCGTGATAAAGCGCGATTACGCCAAGATAAAGGAATAGAAGAATGAGCTCTGATGTTAGACGTGCATCCCATACCCACCAAGTTCCCCACATTGGTTTACCCCAAATCGCTCCGGTAAGGAGAGCAATAAAGGTATAAACTGCGCCAATGGGAGCCATCGCAGCCGCTGCCATATTAGACAGTTTCACCTGCCAAACTAAGCCAATAAAAGCGGCGACGGCCATCGACATATATACACCCATAGACCAAATTGCCGATGGAACATGAATGTAAATGATTCTGAAACTGTCACCTTGTTGGTAATCTGAAGGCGCAAAAGCAAGCCCCCAAACCGTACCAACAGATAAACAGAGAAGGGCCAATATAGAGAACCAAGGTAACAACTTACCGCTGAGCTGGTAGGTTGCTTCGGGTTTGGCATAGGGATGGAGCCATTTCCACATTATTATTCTCACTCTTTACTTCGTTTTGTCTCACGTTCCGACAACGTATCGAGACTATTTTTAGTTTTGTAATTTATAGAAAAGGGGATTTTTCGTGCTTGATCAAAAACAATTAATTAACACTTACTCGAAGAGCAGCGCTAATTGCAAACGGTGTTAATGTTAAAGCACCCATAAACATCGCCCCTAGAATTGCTAACTGCCCGTTGTATGCCATTCCTAGTGAAGCGGCATCAATAGCGGACGTAGCAAAAATCAAAATTGGAATATATAGCGGCAGGATAAGCAGACTTAGCAACACCCCACCTTTTTGTAATCCTACCGTTAAGGCAACTCCAATTGCACCGATAAAGCTTAAGGTTGGTGTACCAACCACCAGAGTAAGTACGACAGCCAACCAAGTATTAAAGTCCAATGATAGCAACACTGCGAGTAATGGGCTGATTAAAATAAGTGGTAACCCAGTTAGAACCCAGTGAGCAATGACTTTGGAGATAACTACTACAGGTAGTGGGACAGGCATCAACATCATTTGTTCCAATGCACCATCTTGAAAGTCATCTCGAAATAATCGTTCAAGTGAAAGTAGCGCAGACAGTAACGCCGCCACCCATACGATGCCAGCTGCTATTCGAGCTAACAAATTCGGCTCTGGGCCAATACTCAATGGGAAAAGCGTGATAACAATAATAAAGAACCACAATGGGTTAAGGACGTCGGCTTGTCGGCGAAATGCAATTAACAGCTCACGGCGAACAATACTGTTCATAATTGAAAACATGTTTAGTCACCTAGTTTTATTTTTCTTAATTTTGGGTTGTCGGCGAACATATCTTGGTGTGTTGTTAATACAACAATGCCATCATTTTCAGCGTGACTAAGAAACAACGACTCAAGCACTTTAACACCTTGCTTATCAATCGCAGTCAAGGGTTCATCTAGAATCCACAATTTTTGTTCACTAAGCCATAGCCTTGCCAAGGCAACACGTCGTTGTTGCCCTGCTGACAACTTTGCAACAGGAACATCTTCACGCCCTGCAAGCCCCACTTTGGTTAATGCACCATAGATTGTATCTCGACTGACCAAGCTCTTTGAATGCACACTCATATAAAAATGAAGGTTTTCATAAGCAGTAAGTTCTCGTTTAACGCCCGTCTGGTGACCTAAGAACAGCAAATCTTGATGATAAGCATCTCTATTAGATTCGATATTCTCGCCATTCCAGCTTATCTCTCCCTCATCACGATCACCCAAGCCGGCAACGATACGTAAGAGTGTTGTTTTACCCGTACCATTGCGTCCCTCAATTTGAACTAATTCACCAGAAGAAATAGAAAAGGAAAGGGATTCAAACAGAACTCTTTCATCACGGATAGCGGTAAGCTGATTAACTTCTAACATGTGGAACTACTATGAAAAATTCGAGCTCTTATCTTAACACAGCCAATTTGCTTCGAAATAGCATAAGACCTTTACGAGTCACGAAACTAAGTAAGAATCTGTTAATAATTAATCACTTTTCTTCGCAATTAACCACAAAGTGTTACGAAGGGCACAAAAAAGGGATACATTGCGTATCCCTTATTATTACTTTCTGATCCCACTACGCCGATATGGCTGAGAGGTGGCTCTTTCTGGATTACCTTCTAATGGCGGAATTTTCTCTTTGCCAGCAATTTTCTTTTGCAGTGACATCATGAGCTCAGCTTCAGCTTTTGGTAACTCACATTCTTGAATTAACTCATTGACGTCGGCACCCAGTTGAACCATTTTACTGGCCCGAGAATACAATCGACCATCACTGTCAGCTTGTTCAAGTTCAGTAATGCGCTCATTAAGATGCTGGATAATATCCTGCTGCTCACTGACGCGCTGTCCCAAACCAACAACAACAGAACGAACTTCCAATATCTGTTTGTTCGCTTTCTGTAACTCTTTATCCAGTGCTCGATTCTGTTGCCTTAGATGATCCGAGATCGATGTCTGTTTTCTCTTTAAACGAAATAACGCTAAAGCAATAACAAGGACAACAAGCACTACTGCTCCAGCAATTACTGGAGCGCTGGTAATCCACTCATTAACCATTATAGGTGAGCCATTTCATCCCATTCTTCATCCGTAAGAAGCTTATTAAGATCAACCAAGATTAGCAGCTTACCGTCACGGTTGCTTACACCTTGAATGAACTTAGCACTCTCATCGGTACCAACACTTGGTGTAGTGTCAATTTCAGACGCACGAAGGTACACAACTTCCGCAACGCTGTCTACAAGGATACCAATAACCTGATGCTCTGACTCAATCACAATAATACGAGTATTATCAGTAATTTCACCTTCCATTAGACCAAAACGAGAACGTGTATCGATAACTGTAACAACGTTGCCTCGAAGGTTAATGATGCCTAAAACATAATCTGGTGCACCAGGCACAGGGGCAATTTCGGTATAACGTAGAACCTCACGCACCTGCATTACATTAATACCGTAAGTTTCTTCTTCCAGTTGGAACGTCACCCACTGAAGTACTTCGTCATTTGACTGATCTTTTCTTACTTCGACTTCATTAGTTTGAGACATACCTTTTCCTCTCTGAGCCATTTCTGGCATGAACGTATTATTTCTCTAGTGCTTTTACATCAAGCCCTGCATTAAGCATAGCTATCAAAGCTTCGACATGGATCAAAGCACACATTTTTTCTTTAACCATTCCGGCAAGCCAAGGCCGTTTACCCGCCTTCTCTCGCCAACGAACTTTTTCGATTTCTAAAAGCTCGGTTCCTTTTAATTCCGAACTAGCTAGCCCCCACATACTTTCGCCTAACATGACGATGTATTGATAGCCGTCTTTATAACTGTCATCGGTCAGTTTTTCAGACATGACCCACTTGGCAGTATCGACCACATCAAGCTGGTTATCTCGATTCGTCTGTAGCCCTAAATACCATGGTGGACGTCCAATCAGATGACTAAGTTCTCCCATTTGATGGATACCACCCAACTCATCCAATGGAACGGCAAATGTGACACCATTGACGTCAAAGTACAGAACTTGGAATGACTCACTCCTTTCTGTGCTGTGCCACTGCCTGAGATCTTGTCCACCAGTTTGGGTTTCTAACTCTGTAGCTACCTCAACATCCTCAATAACAACTTGCTCTGCAGCTGGCTCAACAGGCTCGTCCGCAATTTTGACCACCGATTCTGAGGATACTTCTGGTTCAACAAACTCCGGCACTTCCCAATCTTGAATCTCTTCAACTTCAGTTTGAACGGCAATCTGAGCGGTGTTTTGCTCCATAACCTCTTCAAGATCGAGTTCTGCGACTGGGTTTGTCGATTCCAGCTGCTTCAGTAGCCGCTCGACATCATCCAAATTAGGAAGTTCAAGCTCTTCAGCCTGAGGATGGTAGTAACTTTTTTCATCCACAGACTGCAGCATAGGCTCCAACTTATACTGCTCTGGCTCTGGCTCTGGCTCTGGCTCTGGCTCTGGCTCTGGCTCTGGCTCTGGCTCTGGCTCTGCATTGATGTTGTCTTCGATACCTTCGAAATCAAGCTCTATGACTTCTTCCTCTAACAATGCAGAAAAATAGTCATCAAGCGCTTGTTCACTAGACAATAAGGTATTGTTACTCATCAATTGCTAACCTCTCTAAATAGATCAGCAATTGCTTGTACGCGAATACACCTCGACTTCCAGATGCGAAGTGAGACACTGGCAAATGTTTTAAACTCGCATCACGGAATTTGGTATCAATAGGAACAGCAGAAGACCACACTTGATTTGGATAGTCCTTTTTCAGTTGCTGTAGCGTTTGCAACGAAGCATTTGTACGTTTGTCATACATCGTCGGAACAATGGTGACCTTGAAAGATTTGTTTCGCGATTTCTGCATAATAGCCAAAGTGCGAACCATTCTTTCCAATCCTTTCATTGCAAGAAACTCGGTCTGAACAGGAATGAGTATTCTGTCACTTGCAGCCAATGCATTGACCATCATGACACCAAGAATTGGAGGACAATCAATAAGTACATAATCGTACTTACCTTTTAGTGCCAACAACGCTCGCTTTAAAATTAAACCCATACCACTGCGGTTGCCCATCACTCGATCAAGCGTAGCTAACGACATGTGTGCAGGTATTAAGTCAATGCCTTCAATATCTGAACGCATTACTAGAGGCATAACGGTATCTACGGAATACTCTTTTAACTGGAACAGGTCGAATAAACTTGCAGGCACACTATCTGAATCATAACCAAGGTAAGTTGTAAGAGAGGCGTGGGGATCCGTATCTACAAGCAGCACTCGCTTACCCTGCTTGCTCAGCAAACCAGCCAACGTAATGGTGGTCGTTGTTTTGCCCACGCCACCTTTCTGATTTGCAATACTCCATACGATCATAGCGAAACCTCTATGCTAAACCGACTTCCACAAGCATACGTTCCGCAATACGGTCTAACGGCAGATCTTCCGTTGATAACCCCGCTTTTGCAACAGCTTGTGGCATCCCATAAACAACGCAGCTCGCTTCATCTTGAGCCCATATTGTCGAACCCGCACCTTTGAGCATACGAGCACCTTCTCTACCATCAGCTCCCATACCTGTTAGCACCATAGAGAGGACTTTATCTGCATATATCTTTGCAGCGCTACCAAATGTCACATCCACACATGGCTTATAGTTCATACGCTCTCCACCATCGATGATGCGAAGTTTTGCAGAACCAGCTCGGCCATCAATCATCATTTGTTTTCCGCCTGGAGCCAGATAAGCCACACCTGGACGTAACGCATCTCCATCTTCAGCTTCTTTCACTTGGATCTTACATAGGGAGTTCAAACGACTGGCAAAGGCAGAAGTAAACGTCGCCGGCATATGCTGAATAAGAACAATCGGGTGAGGATAGTTCGCAGGCAACTTAGTCAGAATATTTTGCAATGCAACAGGACCGCCAGTAGATGTACCAATTGCGGTTAACTGATATTTCTTACCTGTAGCTTTGAAACGAGCAGCAGCTGACACTGCTTGTGTAGCTGGCCGCTTAGGTTGGGCTCCTGCAGCAGGCTTCGTCGCAGGACGCGTGGGTGTGCTGCTTGTAACAGGTTTACTCACAACATTACGACGCATCATTGTGCGACGCGAAGATATTTGAATGACTCTTTGTTGAAGCAAAGAAACCGCTTCATCTCGGTTTCTTGCAATGTCTTCAAACTTTTTAGGTAAAAAGTCCAAAGCACCAGCATCAAGTGCATCAAGTGTTGCTTTCGCACCATCATGAGTCAAAGATGAAAACATTAAGATTGGTGTAGGACTTTTTGCCATGATTTCACGGACGGCAGTAATACCGTCCATGACTGGCATTTCGATGTCCATCGTAATGACATCAGGTTTGAGTTTTAATGCTTTTTCGACCGCTTCTTTGCCATTCGTCGCGACATCAATCACCTCTAAACGAGGTTCTGAGTTAATAATTTCACTCACTCGACGACGGAAGAAACTCGAATCATCAACAACTAATACTCTAATTGCCATAGTTTTCCTTATTAACTTATGTACAACTTAGATTCGAGAAGCAGCCGCATACTGCTTAAGCAAATCTGGTACATCAAGGATGAGTGCGATATGACCATCACTAGTGATCGTTGCACCTGCCATACCCGGTGTGCCTTGAAGTAAGTTATCAAGAGGCTTGATGACCACCTCTTCTTGACCAATTAATGTATCAACAACAAAACCAACACGCTGGCTGCCAATTTGAACAATTACAACATGGCCGTGACCTTTGCGCAGTTCAACTTGCCCCAGATGTGGTGCAAGCCAGTTTTGCAAGTAGAACAAAGGAATTGATTTTTCGCGGACGATAATCGTCAACTGACCATCAACGACATTGGTTCGGCTAAGATCTAAATGGAAAATTTCATTAACACTCGCTAGAGGCAAAGCAAACGGGTGATTTGCGACACCAACCATTAATGTAGGTAAGATTGCTAACGTCAACGGAACCTTGATTGTAATCTTGGTGCCCTTGCCCATCTCAGAGTCAATATCAATCGAACCGTTTAATGTGTTGATGGCCGTTTTTACTACGTCCATCCCTACACCACGGCCTGAGATATCTGAAATCTGCTCTTTACTTGAGAAGCCAGGCATAAAGATAAGGTTAAAGCACTCTTTGTCCGTCAGACGTGACGCGGCATCTTCATCCATAATGCCACGTTTGACAGCGATTCCACGCAACTTATCTGGGTCCATACCACCGCCATCATCAACGATGGCCAATTCAATATGATCACCTTCTTGAGCAGCAGATAGAATCACTTTACCCGTTCTAGGTTTACCTGCTTTCACTCGAGCTTCTGGCATTTCTATACCATGGTCCACGGAGTTACGAACTAAGTGAATCAAAGGATCGGCTAGTGCCTCAACTAAGTTCTTATCTAAATCCGTATCCTCACCTCGCATTTCAAGCGTGATGTCTTTATTCAGGCTACGCGCCAAGTCACGAACGACTCGAGGGAAACGACCAAAAACTTTCTTAATTGGTTGCATGCGCGTTTTCATTACCGCGCCTTGAAGATCAGCCGTAACGACATCTAAGTTCGCCACCGCTTTCGACATTTCCTCGTCGTTACTATTTAAACCTAAGCTTAATAGTCGGTTACGAACTAACACCAATTCTCCAACCATATTCATGATGGTATCGAGAGTCGAGGTATCGACACGAACCGTCGCTTCAGCTTGTGGTTTTTTCGCTTGAGTCGCAGGTGGCGCTGCATCTTTTTTCGCAGGTGGTTTAGCTGCCGGGGCTTCTGCAGGTTTAGGAGCAGCTTTAGGCTCTGGTGCTGTAGGAGCAGTCGCAGCTACGGGCTCTGCTTTTGGTGTCGCAGGCTTTGTTGCTGCGTCAAGTTCTTCGATAGAAGGACCTTTACCTGAACCGTGTAAGTCATCGAGAAGTTTTTCGAATTCTTCATCGGTCATAAGATCGCCATCCGCGCCCGCTGATTGGGCAGGTGATGGCGTAGCAGGAGCTGCAGTTGGGGCTGCTGGTGCTGATTCTTTACCAGGGCCTTTACCTGAACCATGAAGCTCATCGAGTAACTTTTCAAACTCATCGTCTGTAATATCACCACTCATATCAGCTGCTGGGCTAGATTCCACTGGCGAGCTGGCGGCATCTGCACCTGGTGCTCCGCCTTGACCATGCAATTCATCAAGTAGCTTTTCAAACTCATCTTGAGTGATCTCATCAATAGAACTAGCTGACGTTTCTGGCGTAGCTTCAGGCTGTACCACAGGCTCTGGTTCAGCTGCAACAACTTCTGGAGCCTCTTCAACAACAGGCTGTTCTGCCACATCTTCGTCTTCAGTTGCAGGCTTGCTTAGACGATGTAACTCATCCAACAAGGACTGTTCTGCTGGTGGCAGGGCGTCCCGGTCTTGAACCGCTTGAAACTGTTCATTAACGGTGTCTAATGCTTTGAGCATGGTATCCATTAAGCTGGCCGTAACTTCACGCTGACCATTTCGCAAGATATCAAACACATTCTCTGCACCATGGCACGTGTCGACAAGTTCTGTCAGAGATAGGAAACCGGCCCCACCTTTAACAGTGTGGAACCCACGGAAAATTGCATTCAGAAGATCTCTATCTTCTGGGTTGTTCTCCAGTTCCACTAACTGCTCGGATAGAAGCTCTAGGATTTCTCCTGCTTCAACTAAAAAGTCCTGAAGAATGTCTTCGTCTAAATCGTAGCTCATACGTTACCTCTAAAACCCAAGACTTGAGAGTAAGTCATCGACTTCGTCTTGTGATGAAACCGCATCTTCCCTCTCGTGAGGGTTCAGAATTGGTCCCTCAGGGTCGATTGAATCTTTATTCTTTTTATTTGCGACTTCTTCCAACTGACTTGCACCAAATGCCGTCAGAATTTCGACCAAACGAGATTCAACTTCACTCACAAGAGTGATGACTCGACGAATGATCTGACCGGTTAAGTCTTGGAAGTCTTGAGCCATGAGAATTTCAGTCAGTTGACCTCTAAGCTCTGAGCTGTCACCTTCAACCTGTCCTAACAAGTTGTCAATGCGGTGGCACAGTGCTTTAAATTCTGCTAACTCAATACGGCCATGCATCAATTCGTTCCACTGGGGACGTACTTGAAGCAAGCCTTCATGTAGGTTGTCGGCAATCGGCATACAGCGATCGACAGCATCCATGGTTTTGTTGGCTGCGACTTCTGTTTTATCAATGACGTATTGAAGGCGATCCCTTGCATCTGGGATTTCGTCATTGGCTATTTCCGTCATGCGTTCATCTAATTGGAACTGCGTCAAAGAGTCGTGCAGGTCTCTAGTAAGCTCTCCGATCTCCTGTAACATAGGATTCGAAGCTTTTTCGTAGATCCCCTTTACGAGTTGGTCTGCTTCTTCTTGCTGACCTTCTTCTAACAGCTCAACAAGTTGTTTCGCCTGTTCTAATGAAATCATCCTGAATTGGCCTTTATCGGCTGAACATTAAGTCAACTTTATGACTATAAGCGCTCAAAAATTTTATCTAGTTTTTCTTTTAGAGTAGCTGCTGTGAATGGCTTAACGATGTATCCGTTTACACCAGCCTGAGCAGCTTCGATAATTTGTTCGCGTTTTGCTTCTGCCGTGATCATCAGCACTGGTAAGTGCTTCAGTTCATCATCTGCACGGATATGTTTTAAAAGGTCAATACCTTGCATACCAGGCATGTTCCAGTCAGTTACCACAAAGTCAAACTCACCTTTCTTGAGCATAGGCAACGCAGTTAGGCCATCATCTGCTTCCTGGGTGTTATTGAAGCCCAAATCACGAAGTAGATTTTTAACGATACGGCGCATTGTTGAAAAATCATCAACAATAAGGATCTTCATATTTTTATTCAAAATTGCCTCCACTGATTTCGATGTCAGTGATTTATTCATTATTTGTCCATGCACTCAACTTTGTGCGTAGACGCTGCATTGATTGGCTCAGTATTTGGCTAACTCGAGATTCGCTAACTCCAATTACCTCGCCGATTTCTTTTAAGTTTAACTCTTCATCATAATAGAGCGAAAGTACCAAAGCTTCACGTTCTGGAAGCGATTTTATTGATTCTATTAATGCTTTGCGGAAAAATTCATCAGCCACTCCGCTAAACGGGTTGTTTTCGTCACTGTCATCACCGTGAGTAATCACATCTTCTGAGACACCGAGATCTTCTATTCCAACTAAACGAGAACAGTTGATATCCGTTAAAACAGTATGATATTGACCAAGACTCATGTTGAGGTGTTTTGCAACTTCTGCATCAGTTGGATCTCGATTCAACTCACCTTCAAGTTCAGCAATGGCTTGGCTAATTTCTCGGTTATGTTTGTGAACAGAACGCGGCACCCAATCCCCACGACGAATATCATCAAGCATAGCCCCGCGAATCCGGATCCCTGCATAGGTTTCAAAACTCGCCCCTTTACTACCGTCATAGTTCTTTTGCGCTTCCAAAAGGCCAATCATGCCTGCTTGGATCAGGTCTTCAACCTGTACACTCGGAGGTAAACGCCCAAGCAAATGATGTGCTATGCGTTTTACCAGTACCGAATATTTCTCCAGAAATGCTCGCTGGCTATTTTGGTTAGCATACTGGTCATACGTCAGCGCTTTATTCACCAAATGGTTCCTCTAACATCTCCGAACGATGAAGTAAACGTTCTACAAAAAACTCGAGATGGCCACTTGGCGTTTTCGGAATTGGCCAAGTGAGCGCTTTATTTGCCAACGAACCTAATGCTAATGACGCTGGCGATCTCGGGAACGCATCAACAACAATCTTTTGTTTTTTAACTGCTTGCCGCACTTTATCATCTAATGGAATGCAGGCTACCAGCTCAAGGCTCACATTTAAGAATCGCTCTGTGACCAAAGTCAACTTTGCAAACAATTCCCTGCCTTCACGATAGCTTCTGACCATATTTGCAACAATTTTAAACCTTTGTACCTGATGGTCTTTACTCAATAGTTTAATTAAAGCATATGCATCAGTAATTGACGTAGGTTCATCACAAACAACGACAACGACATCTTGAGCGGCACGTGAAAAGCTAACTACCATGTCAGAAATGCCTGCTGCGGTATCGATGATCAGCACATCCATTTCTTCTTCCAGGCTACCAAAGGCACGAATCAAACCAACATGCTGTGCGTGGGTAAGCTCCGTCATGGATTGGGTCCCAGATGTCGCTGGAATGATTCTAATTCCGTAGGGTCCTTCTACAATCGCATCTTGGAGGTCGCACTCACCTGCAAGTACGTGACCAAGGTTACGCTTAGGTCGAATGCCTAGCATTACATCAACATTCGCCAATCCTAGGTCAGCGTCTAACACCATGACTTTTTTACCTTGGCGAGCCATACAGATCGCCATTCCCAAAGCCACATTTGATTTACCAACACCACCTTTACCACCAGTAACAGAAATTACTTTGGTCAATGATGGTTTCGTTAAACGGCGTAAGCCGCTTGCTTGGTCATGTATCATATTTTCAGTCATAATCGTCCGCCGCCTAGAACCTTTCCGCTTCGCTAGTCCAGTAGTGAGGTTCGTTGTCTGTCGACTTTTCCAGTAATTCGTTCGCTTTCGCTACCATGTATTTAGGTTGCGCAATCACTATATCTTCCGGCACACGTTGTCCATTGGCGATATAAGCAACAGGTAGAGCATTTTGAATTACCACACTTACAAACTCACCCAGGCTGAGTGACTCATCCAATTTCGTCATGATGCACCCAGAGAGAGGGATTCTTCTGAAGTGATCGATCGTTTCTTGTAGCACTTTTCGTTGCGCTGTTGCCGGTAACACTAAGTAGCTATGAATAACTTCACCACTTTCTTGCATTAACGTATCCAACTGCTCAGATAAGCGTACATCTCGCTGCCCCATACCTGCTGTATCAACCAAAATTAGACGACGATTTCTCAATTGATATATTACATCGGCTAACTCGTTGGAATCTTTAGCAACTTTTACAGGACATCCCATAATTCTTCCGTAAATGGCGAGCTGCTCATGTGCGCCAATTCGGTAGGTATCTGTTGTAACTAACGCGACATTGTCAGAGCCATACTCCATGGCTGCTCTCGCTGCTAGTTTTGCAATCGTAGTTGTTTTTCCAACCCCAGTCGGTCCGAGCAAAGCAACTACACCACCACGTTTAAGAATATCTTGCTTAGACACTGGTACTTGATCAGCCACTAAGCCAAGTAACGCCTTCCAAGCCTTTGTCGGTGGGGTATCTTCGGGAATATAACAAGCCAATTGATCCGCTAATTCAGATGAAACACCCATTCGTTCCAACCGTTTAATTAACATGGCTCGAAGCGGCTCACGTCGCTCAACTTCTTGCCACATCAATCCAGAAACCTGATGCTCCAGTAAACGCCGAATTGAGGTCATTTCTTCACGCATCTCTTCCAGCTCTTCATTTCCAACATTGGCTTCCTGTTGGCGAGCACGTTCAAATCGGCTTGGGTCGAGTCTAGGCTGTGGCTTTTCAACTCTTCTGTCTTCTGCAATAAGGCGAGCTAACGGAGAATCCTCTTTCAACTGCACTCCATTACTTGAACCATTACGTTGCTCACGCGCTGCAGTTTGTCTTTTCAATAACGCAGTCAGTGAGTCGTCTTCTGGCTTTACGCGCTCTTCAGCCTCAGGCCTACCGTGACTGTATTGTTTGAGCATACTGGCAAACTTCTTGGTCATTGAACCTCCCGAGCTTGCACTAGACTGCAGGCTGACTCGATCTTCATCCAATTCTCTTGAAGAAGCTGAGCCAGTTAGACGAGGCGACACCTGAGTAGGAGTATGACGTGGATTAGAGCTATAGCTGTTACCCGCTTGTCCACTTCCCGACTCTCCATCCACCGCCGCTACGATTTCAACACCACCTGCGACTTTTTTATTAGACATAATCACAGCATCTACCCCAAGTTCCTCTTTCACTTGAAGTAAAGCTGTACGCATGTCTTTGGCAAAAAATCGTTTAATTTTCAAATTGATATCCGTTATTCAAACTGCAACAGAATTAGTTCCCAACGGCCTGGACTATTCGTATTTGTTTCTCATCTGGGATTTCTTGGTATGAAAGAACCCGTAGTGATGGAATCGTATTTTTCACGAATTTAGCCAGCGTGGAGCGCAATACCCCAGAAGTCAGTAGTACGGCGGGTTCGCCTTTGAGCTCTTGCTCTTGTGTCGCCTGACTTAGTGATACCTGCAGCCTTTCAGCAAGCCCTGGTTCAATACCCGCGGACTCCCCTCCTGACGCCTGCATTGTCTGATGCAATATCTGTTCCAGCTCAGGGATTAAGGTAATTACTGGCAATTCAGGCTCTATCCCATTGATTTCTTGGACAATTAGTCGTTTCAGAGAAATACGAACAGCCGCTGTTAGGATGTCGGGTTCTTGACTCTTACTCGAATACTCGGACAAGGTTTGAACAATTGTCCTGATGTCCCGAATTGGCACCGCTTCATTGAGTAAGTTTTGCAGTACTTTTACGACTACGCCAAGAGAAAGTTGATCCGGCACAAAACTCTCGACCAGTTTAGGCGCTGAACGTCCCAGCATTTCCAGCAAGTTCTGCACTTCTTCATGGCCAATTAATAAGGAGGCATTATTGGTCAACATTTGGCTAAGATGAGTCGCCAGCACAGTAGATGAGTCGACCACCGTATAACCTAACGCTTGCGCGTGTTCACGCTGCTCTTCACGGATCCATACCGCTTCTAAACCAAATGCTGGGTCAACCGTCGCTTCACCATCAATCATGCCGTAAACTTGGCCTGGGTTGATGGCCAGTTCCTGATCTGGCCTGATTTCAGCTTCACCTACCGCGACCCCCATTAAAGTGATTCGATAGCTGTTTGGTGTCAGTTCAAGATTATCCCGAATATGTACTGCTGGAATGAGGAAACCAAAGTCTTGTGACAGTTTCTTACGCACCCCTTTCACGCGTTCAAGTAACTCGCCCCCTTGATCACGGTCGACCAACGGGATCAATCGATAACCCACTTCCAAACCAATGATATCGACTGGTTGTACGTCATCCCATGAAAGCTCTTTCGGTGTTGGTGCTTCAGCTTCAGCTGTTGCTGGAAGGTTTTCTTTATTCTCGGCCGTTTTCTGTTTACGCTTGATCCAATACGCTCCAGCGCCTGCCAACACAGCTAATAAAAGGAACGCGAAATGCGGCATGCCGGGTACGACACCCATCACTGCAAGAATGCCGGCAGTAATCATTAATGCTTTAGGATTGTCAAACATCTGGAACACAACTTGTTGTCCCATGTCTTCATCCGCATTTTGACGCGTTACCATGATGGCTGCGCCAATAGAAAGTAACAGCGACGGGATTTGCGCAACGAGACCATCACCGATGGTTAATAGGGTATAAATCTCAATCGCTTCGCCAAACCCAAGTCCATATTGCGCCATACCGATAGACAAACCACCGATGATGTTAATGAACAGGATTAAAATACCGGCAATTGCATCACCTTTAACAAACTTAGACGCACCATCCATCGAACCGTAAAAGTCCGCCTCTTTCGTCACTTCTTGACGACGCGTTCGCGCTTGATCTTGATCGATTAAACCCGCATTAAGGTCCGCATCAATCGCCATCTGCTTACCCGGTAATGCATCCAATGTAAAACGCGCGCTGACTTCAGAAATACGCCCCGCACCTTTGGTCACGACCATAAAGTTAATGATCATCAAGATAAGGAATACAACCAGACCGACTGCGTAGTTACCGCCAATTACTACACTACCGAACGCTTCAATGACACTACCAGCCGCACCAGGGCCTTCATGACCATACAGTAATACAACACGTGTGGAAGCTACGTTAAGCGCAAGACGTAAAAGTGTAGAAATTAAAAGAACAGTCGGAAATGCAGCGAAATCTAATGGGCGACGGGTATACACCGTCACCAATAATACGACCATCGCGAGGGCTATGTTGAATGTGAAAAAGAGGTCGAGCAAGAAGGCCGGGATAGGTAATACCACCATGGCCAAGGTTGCCAAAACCATCACAGGGGCACCGATGGCTGGCATCGCACGTTGTGGGATCGGAGGCAGTTTATCCGCGAACGGCAAGGTAAATTTCATAGACTCGCTAATAATATTAAAAAATAATAACTTAGCTCATCTATGCAATTTCTAGTCCAGTATTTATGTCAAATAAATGGCTATAAAAAATACATATTTTATAGCCATTGGAGAGGTTATGGTTGGATATTCCAGAGCATGTCCCCTTGACGTGTCGAAGGATCAAACTCAATGCAAACAAGTCCTGATGTGGGAAACATCGGCGGCACCATCTCTGGAACAAATTCGGCAGTCAGATACCCAACTAAAGGCAGGTGAGAGACGAGAAGTACCGAAGTCAGATTCTCATGCTCAATCAACGCTGTCACGTATTCAAAGACCTGCTCCGATTCACCATATGGCGTAATATCATCACAAATTTCTACATCTTTTGCTAAAAACTGTTTCGCAATGACTTGCCACGTTTCTTGAGCGCGTAAGTAAGGGCTTACTAAAACTTTATCAAACTGCTTAAAACCTTGTTCTACACATGCACGAGAAACAGCGGCAGAGGCTGAATGACCTCTTGCTGTCAGGGCTCTCTCTGCGTCACTGGCGGCGTAATGCTCCGCCTCTCCATGACGCATAATAAAAATCTTCATGGATAATTCCCATTTTCTTCATTGGCAGCACACAAGCTGCTTGAATTTTTTATTGAGATACAAGATCTCTTATTCTACTTCCCAAAGTCATGACAGCCACTCAATGAGTAAAACAGACTTTGACTATCAATAATTATATCAAGTGAACGATTAAAGACATGGACTTTCTTAACAAAGTCGTTACTAATATGATGATGTCACAATGGAGTTCGTGTTTTTACTGCCACGAAACCACAAATCAATTAGTTTTAACAAAAATATTATTAGTAGCTACTTTACAACATGCATTAAAGATAAAAATGCATTGTCCCAAAAACTTATATCGACTCATATTTCTTGTTAAGAGGCTTTGCAGCCGCTCGTTTCCGGTTCATACTTATATTCTATAGATGCCGTACGCAATTTTCAGAACCGCACCAACAAGTTGGTTACAAAGTCGCGATTTGAAGACACTGAGCACCACTTCGCTCACTCTGACGCAACACCTGTTTCGTTACTAAACACCATTACCCCTCATGGAGATATGCTGTGCATTTAAGCCCAAATGATACGAATCAATACCGCTATCTAACGTTGAGTAACGGTTTACGAGCATTACTCATTCAAGATACAAATGCTCAAAAATCTGCCGCTGCCCTCGCGGTGAATGTCGGTCACTTTGACGACCCCTCCGACCGTGAAGGTTTGGCACATTATCTAGAACACATGCTGTTTTTGGGGACCGAAAAATACCCTAAGGTTGGTGAATTTCAAAGCTTTATTAGCCAACATGGAGGGTCGAATAATGCATGGACAGGCACGGAACACACTTGCTTTTTCTTTGATGTCAGCAATAGCGCCTTTGAGAATGCTCTGGAACGATTTGCGCAGTTTTTTTCCGCCCCATTATTTAACTCAGAAGCACTCGATAAAGAACGCCAAGCCGTTGAATCTGAATACAAGTTAAAGTTAAACGATGATGCCCGACGTTTGTACCAAGTAAACAAAGAGGTCATCAATCCCGCGCATCCTTTTGCCAAGTTTTCAGTTGGCAACCTCGAAACATTAGGTGATCGGGATGGGCAGTCTATTCGCGATGAAATCGTCGATTTTCATTACCACCAATATTCAGCCGATATTATGACTCTCTCACTTATCAGCCCTGAACCGCTAAATGAGCAAGAAGAGAGCGTAAGAAAATACTTTGCTTCCATTCCAAATCATCAGTTAGCAGGGAAATCGCTCCATGTTCCCTATGCTGATGAAAACTCGACAGGTATCTTCGTTTGCGTCGAACCTCTCAAGGAAATACGAAAACTCACTCTCGCATTTCCATTAGAGAGTATGGACGAACATTATCAAACCAAACCTCTCTCCTACTTCGCCCATTTATTGGGGTACGAAGGAGAAAACAGTTTGATGCTTACACTCAAAGATCAAGGGTGGATAACATCTCTCTCAGCTGGAGGAGGTGTTAGCGGCAGCAATTATAGAGAGTTCACCATAAGTTGCGCATTAACAGAGGAAGGTATCGCGCATACTGACGATATTATTCAGGCAATTTTTGCTTATATTGAACTCATTAAGAAAGAGGGGTTTGATGAATGGCGCTATTTGGAGAAACAGGCCGTACTTGAGTCTGCCTTCCAATTCCAAGAGCCAACTCGCCCGATGGATCTTGTCAGTCACCTCGTAGTCAATATGCAGCACTACGCTCCAGAGCATACCATTTATGGTGACTACATGATGGTTGAGTATCAAGAAACCTTGTTACGTTCGCTTATTGAACAATTGTGCATTGAGAACGTTCGTGTCACTTTAGTCGCGCAAGGGCAAACATACGATCGTGAAGCGAAATGGTATTTCACCCCTTATTCCGTCAAGCCTTTTACCACTACCCAGATTGAACACTTTAAGCAACGCAGTGCGCTGTCATTTTCACTCCCAGATAAAAACCCATTCATTTGCTACGATTTAGAACCTAAAGCGATCGAAGAGCAGATCACAACGCCACATGTGATCGAAGAACTGCCCGGCTTCAAACTCTGGCACATGCAAGATACAGAATTTCGCGTACCTAAAGGCGTGGTCTATGTTGCCATTGATAGCCCTTATGCAGTCGAAAATCCAAGAAACATCGTCATGACACGCCTATGTGTTGAGATGTTCCTTGATTCGTTAGCAAAAGAGACCTATCAAGCTGAAATAGCAGGCATGGGTTATAACATGTATGCACACCAAGGCGGCGTGACACTGACGATTTCTGGATTTAGTCAAAAACAACCTGAGCTAATGAAAATGATTTTGGCTCGCTTTGCTCAGCGAGAGTTCAATGCTAAACGTTTCGAAACCATAAAGACGCAGCTGCTAAGAAACTGGCGTAACTCTTCACAAGATCGTCCAATATCGCAACTTTTCAATGCAATGACAGGTATTCTTCAACCAAACAACCCTCCTTATCATGCCTTGCTAGAAGCTTTAGAAGGGATAGAAGTTGAAGAACTAGCACCATTTGTAGACAAAATACTAACAACATTACATGTTGAAATGTTTGTCTATGGAGACTGGGACAAACAAGCCGCTTATCAACTGGGCAGCACATTAAAAGACGCCTTACGAGTAAAAAACCAGACTTATCAAGAATCCCTCAGACCGTTGATCATGCTCGGTGAAAATGGAACCTTTCAAAAAGAAGTTCATTGTGATCAAGAAGATTCTGCGATCGTGCTTTACTATCAATGTGAAGATACATCACCAAGAAACATTGCCCTCTATTCACTGGCAAATCACTTGATGTCTGCAACTTTCTTCCATGAGATCCGCACCAAACAGCAACTTGGATATATGGTGGGGACAGGTAACATGCCGCTCAACAAACATCCTGGGATCGTTCTATATGTGCAATCACCAAATGCTGCGCCCAGTGAACTGCTCAATTCAATTGATGAATTTCTCAATGCCTTTTATATGGTGTTATTAGAGCTCAATGAATACCAATGGCATTCGAGCAAACGAGGATTATGGAACCAAATCGCGACACCAGATACAACGCTGAGAGGACGAGCACAGCGCCTTTGGGTCGCCATTGGTAACAAAGACAGTGAATTTAACCAGCGTGAAAAGGTGTTAGAGGAACTCAAACCGCTTTCACGCAGCGACATGATCCGGTTCGTGGTAAATCAACTCAAGCCTCGCACCGCAAATCGCCTCATCATGCACACTCAAGGCAACGCGCATGATGATGAAGAGAAGCTCAGTATTGGTTTAGAGATTGGATCGATTGAGGAATTTCAACTTCGACCCCAAGACACTGAGCTCGGTTAGCTACTTAAGCTTGCTCGGATGCCACAATTGCCTTAAGTGAATGTGGGTGAATCTTAATGCATACCCCTTGCCACTTAAACGCAACCGTCGGATTATTTAATCGCTCTCCTTCCCCTTTTGGGCTGGAGAGCTTTATTTTCACCCCTTGTTCACTCAACCTAACCCAGTTTTCAGCTAGCTTAGGGAAATGGGCCTGAATATCTTCCAAATACGCTTCTGCAGTCAACGCCGTTGAAGGGATGACAAACTCCACATGTTCCCAACTCTGTTCAGGGTATTGTTTACCTGGAGCCGGGTAAGGCAGCTCTAAGCACTCAATCGGACCAAAATCGGTCTCCAATGGTTGGTTAAAAGCCATGACAATAATTGGACGACCGTTTATTTGGGCATTTGACAGCTCGTTTGCTTGCTTTAGCCACTCCATATGTGCCAGTTTTGCCAATTCAACATCGTTGATCCGAAGCGCAATATGATCGGCTTGAAAGTCTGCCAAATTAATATGCAAAATCTCGCTTAAATCTTGAATTTTATGCATAAAATCAGTCAGCTTACCTTTCATCTGAGCTGGCATTAATTCCGCATCTAACAGTGCTTGTGACATTTTAATCCATCCAAAACGTTGATTTTTCCGCAATACTAACAAGATCATCAGGAAAAGTAGAAAATTTCCCAAATTACTCCCTATAAGCCAAGCAATAAAGTTGGTATTATGTGCGCCAAATTATGAACTAGATCGAGATATGCATTCATTCCGTTGAGATGGATATTATTCCGTAAATACCCACAGCAAAGCGGAACATTAAGAATGCATACCCAACCAATTCCCGAGAATTGAAGGAAGCGCGTGTGAATATCCAAGCACTTATTAACGACAAAGTATCTCAGGCTTTAGAAGCCGCTGGCGCACCTGCAGGCAGTCCTGCGGCAGTTCGTCAATCTGCAAAACCACAGTTTGGTGATTACCAAGCAAATGGTGTGATGGGCGTTGCAAAAAAATTAGGCACGAATCCACGCGAATTTGCACAAAAAGTATTGGATGTTCTAGATCTTGACGGTATTGCGAGTAAAACAGAAATCGCAGGCCCTGGCTTTATCAATATTTTCCTAAGTGAAGAGTTCCTTGCTAAGCAAGCAGAGCTAGCCCTATCTGATTCACGCTTAGGTGTTGCTGCTGAAGAACAGAAAACAATTGTTGCTGATTACTCGGCTCCAAACGTTGCTAAAGAGATGCACGTTGGCCACCTACGTTCAACTATCATCGGTGATGCAGTTGTGCGTACCCTTGAATTCCTAGGTCACAAAGTGATTCGTGCTAACCACATCGGTGATTGGGGTACTCAGTTCGGCATGCTGATCGCTAACCTAGAGCGCGTACAAAAAGAGTCTGGCGAAGTTTCAATGGAACTTTCAGACCTAGAAGCTTTCTACCGTGAATCTAAAAAACTATACGATGAAGACGAAGAGTTTGCAGTAAAAGCACGTAACTACGTGGTTAAGCTACAAGGTGGTGACGAGTACTGCGCTGAGATGTGGAAGAAGCTGGTTGACGTTACTATGGTGCAAAACCAACGCAACTACGATCGCCTAAACGTTTCTCTAACGCGTGACGACGTTATGGGTGAGAGCATGTACAACGACATGCTACCGGGCATCGTGGCTGACCTTAAACAGCAAGGTCTGGCACAAGAAGATGACGGCGCGCAAGTTGTATTTCTAGATGAATACAAGAACAAAGACGGCGAAGCGATGGGTGTAATCATCCAAAAACGTGATGGTGGTTTCCTATACACCACTACGGATATCGCTTGTGCTAAGTACCGTTACGAAACACTAGGCGCTGACCGCGTACTTTACTTCATCGACTCACGTCAGCACCAACACCTCATGCAAGCTTGGACTATCGTTCGTAAAGCAGGTTATGTGCCAGAAGAAGTATCACTAGAGCACCACGCATTCGGCATGATGCTAGGTAAAGATGGTCGTCCATTTAAGACTCGTGCAGGCGGTACGGTTCGTTTAGCAGATCTTCTTGATGAAGCTCAAGAGCGTGCAATCAAACTGATTGAATCAAAGAACCCAGAGCTAGACGCAGACGAAAAAGCCAACATCGCGAACACAGTAGCGATGGCTGCAGTTAAGTACGCTGACCTTTCTAAGCACCGTACTACAGACTACGTGTTTGACTGGGACAACATGCTGGCATTCGAAGGCAACACAGCGCCTTACATGCAGTACGCTTACACTCGTGTATCTTCTATCTTCGCTAAAGCGGGTATCTCTATGGATAACCTAGCAGGCGAAATCAAAGTGACTGAAGATAAAGAAAAAGCACTAATCGCTAAACTTCTACAGTTTGAAGAAGCGGTACAATCTGTTGCTCGTGAAGGTCAACCACACATCATGTGTAGCTACCTATTCGAACTAGCAGGTCAGTTCTCAAGCTTCTACGAAGCGTGCCCAATTCTTAACACTGAAGATGAATCAGTGAAGCAGAGTCGCCTGAAACTTGCAGCACTGACTGCGAAGACGATTAAGCAAGGTCTATCTCTGCTAGGTATCGAAACGCTAGAGCGCATGTAATTAAGCATCAAGCTTTAAGATAATCAGAAAGGTTGGCGTGAAAGCGTCAACCTTTTGTTTTATATGGCGTATACTGACTTCATTCAATGCAAAATGGAAAATGATAATGAGTTTTGAACTGCACCCTCAATTGGCAAAAGATACTTCCATCATCGGCCACTTCCCATTGTGTGTAGCACTGCTGCATAAAGACAATGCAGTGCCTTGGGTCATCTTAGTCCCTCAGCGTGCCAATCTAAAAGAGCTGCATCATTTGCCTATGCAAGAGCAACAACAATTCTTGTTAGAATCTCAAGCTGTAAGCCAAGCTCTAGAAGCGACCTTCCAGCCAGATAAACTAAATCTTGGCGCTCTCGGTAATATGGTTCCACAGCTTCACATTCACCATATCGCCCGCTTCCAAGACGATGTGGCTTGGCCTGGACCAGTATGGGGGAATACAAAAGGTGAATTCAGAACAGCAGATGAGCAACATCAACTGCAGACTCGCATTGGCAACGTCTTGTCATTAAGTTCACTATTTACCAAAGCTTAATCATAAAAAAGCCGCTCTAATGAGCGGCTTTTCCAAATAAAAACGATGTTCTTATAAAGTCACATTCAGTGACAATGCATCATTTCGGTTGAGAGCGTAGCGTACTCGGGTTACTTTCTGCTGTGCATTCGTATCTTCAGTACGCGAGATAACATTTTTGCGAATCCATATTGCGAGCATCGCATCCACACCATCTTCGCTTAACGCATATTTCTTCGCAAGTTCTACCCGCGTAGCCATACCGTGATCAGTGATATATTGCTTCAACTCTGACAAAATCATGCTGTTGTTGCCTCAAAAGCGACTTGTTGTTTTTTGCCAGCCACTTTCAACATGCGGAAAATAATGAAACTCACCACAATAATGCTCACGATCCAAATCGAGCTACTCACAGGCGACTCTGAAAAATGGGTAATTTGGTTATATAACGCCGCACTACCATACGCTAAGCCCATCGTCCATACGGCGATGAAGCGAGCATATTTCTGGCCAAACTCTCTTACGTACGCACCCATCGCTGCAACACATGGGGTGTATAGTAAGATAAAGATTAAGTAAGCAAATGCAGCGTTACCCGAAGCGAAGTGCGCTTTAATATTTCCAAAGATAGAAGCATCGACTTCTTGTTCTTCAGCAACACCATTCGCATCAGTTAGGTCACCGACTTCAATACCCAAAGGATCGCCATAACTCAAACCAGATAAGTTTTCAGGAATTGTCATCACTGCTTCTTCAAGACTAGCAAGCAGATCAAACTCGGCATCTTCCCCTTCTACGCTGGTGTACAAGTTGTTTAACGTACCAACAACAGCTTCTTTAGCGAAAATACCAGTAATAATACCTACCGTCGCTGGCCAGTTATCAGCTTCTACACCAATCGGCTCAAAAACTGGCGTCACAACTTGAGCTGCCTTTGATAACACGGAATTTTCACTGTCTTCGTTGCCAAAAGAACCATCCATACCCACTGAGTTCAAGAAGCTAAGAATCGTAACCACCACCACGATTGTTTTACCGGCACCAAGAACAAAACGCTTTAGTTTCTGCCAAGTTTTGATCATTACGTTTTGCATCGTTGGCAACTCGTAATCTGGCATTTCCATCACTAAACTGTCGCTTGCACCCGGGTAAAGGGTACTTTTTAGAACTAAGCCAGTAAATACTGCTGCTGCGATCCCTAGAAGGTATAAGGCAAATACGACATTTTGCCCACTTTCAGGAAAGAAAGCCGCTGCAAAAAGTGCATACACAGGAAGGCGTGCACCACAAGACATGAACGGAGCCATTGACGCTGCTAGTTTACGTTCGCGCTCTTGATCCAACGTACGCGTTGCCATAATAGCCGGTACGTTACAACCAAAACCAAGAACTAAAGGAACAAACGCTTTACCAGGCAGCCCTATTTTTTGCATCACTTTGTCCAGTACAAACGCAGCACGGGACATGTAACCAGAACTTTCAAGTACCGCAAGGAAAAGATATAAGCAGGCAATGACAGGAATAAAGGTCGCAACGGTTTGAATACCACCGCCAACACCGTCAGCAATAAGAGTTACGAGCCAAACAGGGAGATGATCATCAAGAAGATAGTGGCCACCATCAACCAATAAGGCACCAACACCAATATCAAAGAAGTCAATAAATGCACTACCGATGTTAATTGAGAACATAAACATCAAGTACATCACTAAGAAGAAGAAAGGAACACCGATCCACTTATTTAAAACGAACTGATCGACTTTTTCAGTAAAGCTTCGGCTAAGCTTACCTTCGCTACGACGGATTGACTTACAGCTTTCATGTAAAAACGTGTATTTAGAATCCGCGACATGCAAATCAATATCCAGATCCAGTTGCTGCTGACTTGAACGAATTAGCTCACGCTCAGATTCTGGTAAAGGGTTGATCACCAGTAAGTCATTCTCAAGCGCTCGTATCGCAAGAGCCCTTGCAGATACGTCTTGGTTTGCGAAAACACCCTCGACTTTATCAATGGCTTCTTCAAATGCCTGGCCGTAGGTTAAGTTCATTTCTTTTAAAGCAACACCTTGAACCAACGTCTTGTGTAACTTCTCTTTGAAACGAACCACTTGGCCTTTACTGTTAGCAGACAGTGAAAATACCGGACACCCCAGCATCTTTTCTAATGCTTTTAAATCAATGTTTTGACGCTCTCTCTTTAAGGCGTCCATTTTGTTCAGCACAACCACCATCGGTCTGCCGAGCTCGCGCAGCTGAAGCGTCATGTACAGACTGCGTTCTAAGCATGTTGCGTCAACAACATTAATAATTAAATCCGCTGGGTGCGTTAAAACGGCACGAGCAGCAATGGATTCATCGATACTGTTGCCATCATTACCACTATCAAGCGCATAAATACCAGGCAAGTCTGTAAGAAGAAAGTCATCCCCGGAGTGACTATAGCGACCCGTTTTCTTTTCAACAGTGACACCAGCCCAGTTACCGACTTGCTGCTTTGCACCTGTCAAACCATTGAATAAGGTTGTTTTACCAGAGTTTGGGTTACCAACAGTTAAAATATTGTACTGCATTACGCTTGCACCTCAACATTGATGGCACTGGCAATACTATTACGTACTGCCATTGATACACCTCTTGCTTCAACTTGTAGTGGGTCACCCATTGGAGCTCGACGAACCAAGTTAACTTTGGTATTTGGCAATAGTCCCATCACCATAAGTTTCTTTCTGACATCTTGGGAGAGCTCACTGTACCCAGTGATCACCGCTTCTTGACCTTGCTGTAATTCTGATAACTTCATAATAAGTGTATTTGTAGTAGTAATGAGAAATGTTTTTATTCACACTTAACATAATACTCCTTGGTGAAGGCCTCAGTCTTGTTCAAAATCAATATTTGCAATTATGAGATGTCACTTTCGTTAAAAATCGATACGTAAAAAACGTTAAAACCATTCAAGCTCCATTATTTCGATTCAACAAACCACCTTACCAAAACATAAAACAATCAAAAATAATTTATATTAATCATATATTTAGATAACTTGTCGCATTTCTTATGACACAATGGCGTTAATTTTATAAGTAAAATAAGTCAAGGGTCGTATAGTTAACCACGTCGAGAGGGAAATGCTCCTAACCGACAAATGAATTCCAGAGGTGGTGCGCCCGCACCACTCCGGCAGCAAGCGAAGGTGTCATTGACACCCGTGGTATAGTCCCCCGGCTATACCACGATATTTTTTTTCTTACCTTTCAATTATCTTTCTTAAAACCTTCAGCCTTTACCCCAAATTGGTTCTGCTCAACTCATATTCTTGATCTAGACACGTCTCGTAATATGAATACAGATGAACAGCTATTACAGAAGCTCTGTAGTTCTGAACCACAATAGTGGACACGACGAACTTTCGACGAAATAGAACAAAAAGAAATGCTAGCAAGTAGGTGCTACTCGCTCATATCAACTTGAAGAGAATCAATTCAGGTACTTATCGGAATTAATCAAGCTACTATGCTCCAATGAACTTTGAGCTTGCGTTTACTGTAAGGATTATCATGAATGACACCTACCTTAAACTAAATAGGTATCATCACTTTCTTGAGCTTCAACAAATTGCGAAGGGGAAACACCGAAACGATGCTTAAAACGTTGGCTAAAGTAGGAAGGGTCATTAAAACCACACTCAAATGCCACCTCAGACACTTTTTCTCCTGCAAGGAGACGGCGACAAGCGTAATCTAATCGAACTTCATTAAGATAGTCTTTAAATGTTCGTGACATCGATGATTTAAAACGCCTTTGTAAACTGCGCTCCGAGACATACATTAATTTCGCTGCCTGCGAAGTACCAAACTCAGAATCGGAATAATGTTGATGCACTAACTGCTCTAACTTTTCAATCCAAGGATCCGTTGATATCGATTCCTCTTGCTCTGATGGTTCAATTGCATCAACTACAGACGATTCATCAAATACTTTTCTGCATACCCAACTTAACTCAATCAAATTCCTTTCATCAGACGTATGTAAATTCATTTCGCCACCACTTTGCTCTACCAAAGTACGTAACTCCGTCCAATTAATAGGCCCTGTGGCACTACTATCAATCTTATTACCTTGGTCCAACATAGATAGCCGTACTCGTTCATCAACAGCTTGAATTGTTATCGTAACAATCTGATTTCTGTAGCTACGCTTAATTAAGCTGTCAAAGAGAATGCTAAACACTTCATCAAGATTAAAATAATCAAGAACGATATAGAGATTGGAATGCTGACCGATGTCAGTTTCAACACTCAAGCCCATCTTGGTAAACTCTTCTTCCCAGCCAGATAGCACTGAAGAGACAACGAGACCTAAATTATAAAGCGGGGAGATTCCTTTATTGTCAGTATGAACATTCAATAACATTTCTAGCTCACTAGAAAGGCTCCTCACTAATTTTTGGCGTTCTAGTTGCTCGTCACCTTGAAGGTTATTCGCTGTCTTGTTCAACTTATCTTTGAGTTGCTGCACGACTTGGCTAAAGATGATCCGACGCACCTGTAATTGCTTTCGTAGCTGATGGTTATTGGATACGAGGATACGACTTTGGTGCCTCAACTGATTTGTTTTAAGCGCTACTTGGGCTTTCAAGACCTTATTGGTTCGAGCCATAATACGCGAACGCCAATAGACTACCCCGGCCAAAGCTGTCACCACCAACAACACATAAGTCACGATGGCATAAGAGGTAAAATACCAAGGTTCAAGCACCTGAAAATAGAATGTATTTTCCTGACTTCGTTCCCGATCATTAATGATGCGGCGCACAGCCAATTGATAGTCACCCGGCATCAAATGGTCAACGGTCAACTGAAAGCCGTCTAACACGCGCCAGCTATCGTCACCATTCAATCGATATTCAAGACTTAGATTACTGACCTGAGGAATAACACCAAACTGAAAACCAATCGAATCACCGTATGCAAAACTTGGTTTATCTACGATTGAAGCGCCTAATGATATGAGCTTCCGGTTCACTTTAACCTGACTCAATATCACCCGAGTGTCAGGAAGTGAACTGGTCAACAACTCTGGAGAATCGACTTTGATTAAGCCAAATCGAGAGCCAAACACCAAGTCTTGCCCTTTATCCCCACCATTAGTGCAAATATCCGTAAGAAACTCGTTGTTAATCAAACCAAAAGGCGGGCCAAATTCGCCTTCTAATGAACCTTGGGAAGTGTAGCGAGACAACCCTGATGAAGTTGCTAGCCACACGCCATCAGAATTGCTGAGCAAACACTTAGGAGTAACGTAATCATCTGCAAGCGGTAGCTTCTGAACTACATCTTGGAACAGATCCACACGGAACAAACCGTAGCTACTTGCAGCCCACACATACTCCCCATCGACATCCACTAGGCTAGCAACTTGTCCATAACGATGAGTATCAGCGATATAACGCACCTTGCCATCTCGAACAAGGTAGATACCATGATCGGTACCTATTGCCAAGATATTGTTGTTGAAGGCTTTTATTTCAGAAATTCTAACGTTAGATTGATTACTTAACAGCCAGTCACTACCATAATCGGTATACTCTTTCGTGTTTAAATCAAAACTCCAAAGCTGATGTCTATTTCCTCCCCAGAGCAAGCCATCTTCACTAATGTCAACATGCTCAACCGTGGACTGCTTCACGATATCAGGCAACATATGGCTGGTATTTTTTCCGGTAACAGCATCTAAACAGCGTAATCCGTTGTCTGTAGCAAGCCAAAGTTGCCCATGGCTTTCCCTTAACTCGTTAACCTTACCTTGATAGTACTGCTGATATCGTATTGATCGATCTAAAGTGACACTGTAAACACCCTTATTTGAGCCTAACCAATACGCATCTTGTTTTGAGCGTTTGATAATTTCCTGCATGTTCTCATTACGTATCCCCTGTGCCATAAACTGGGTTGAGAATCGCTTAAACTTGTCACCAAACAACGAGGCGTAACGAATTCCTCGGTCTGTTGCTAGCCATATTCCGCCAACATGGTCATTCACCAAAGAGTAAATTTTACCCCCCGACAAGGTATAACCAGGTAAGTTACGGCTATTTAACCTAGAAATTTCCCCGGTCATGAACGAGTAAATAAACAAGCCTCTCTTCGTGCCAATCCAATACTCTCTATCGGTTTCAGCAATAGATAACACATGAGATGTCGCAACATGAGCAACGGGCTCAACAGAATTCTGTATATCAAAAATCAGCGCCCCTTCCCGTGAACCAACGATTAACTCACGGCGTTTGTCAGAAAAGTACAGTTTTTCCACATAGGTTTTACCCGAGCTGGGGATATGGCTAAAGTGCCCTCCTTCCGAGAGGTAAACGCCTGCGTTGGTGGCTAAAACCCATTTTGATAGGATTAACTGAGCATCGTTAATACTGATCTTACTGGACTGAGTATATTGATATAGCTCCATCAGCGAATAGCTATGGAACTCTCCTGTATCAATCTGATAAGTATAAAAATTGGTTTCGTCTGAAACCCAAATATACCGTTTAGATGCACCGATATTTTTAATTTCAATGCCCGGCATCAGGCTAAAAACAAGCTCGCGCTCGTGATTTGGGATTGTTTTGTATATTTCGTTGTCGACAAAGGACCAGAATGCATTATCGAGATAAGCGATCTTCTCTTGATCGTACTTGAGAACTGAGCCTGATTTCGGTGCAATATTCTGTCCATCATAGAATAGGACTTGGTTACGAACATCTTGCATCCACAAGCCGCCATCATTGGCAAGAAACAGTTGCTTAGCCGCAAAAACTTTGCCCTGAGCCTGGGTCGGCAAAGGGTAAAAAACAGACGGGGAATCATCCACTGCTTGCACATTGAGTGATACGGCAAGCAACAGAAAGCATAGGTATCTAAACACCAGTTATTTCCTAACAGCTAAGCAATCAATAAAAATAAATATTTTTGTTTTTGAATTATCTTAGATTCTAGTTTATTAACAAGTAATTAGATGTAGGGAATGGAGGAATTAAAGGTGAGATCACAATGAGAGGGAGCGTGTGTACAACTCCCTCTTGTGATACTTTTTAATTAGCAAGACACTCGGTAAATCGTTTAGATAAATCGGTTAAGAACTGGAAGTAGGCACCGTCTTGAATAGTGATATCACTGGCTACTGGATCTAGAATGCCAACATTTACATTGCTCCCACGAGTGACAGACTTGATAACAGCAGGCGTAAACTGTGGTTCACTGAATACACACTTAGCATCATTATTTGCTAGTGATTTACGGATCTGAATCAGTGTCTTTGCACCAGGCTTACGATCTGGACTCACGGTAAAATGCCCTAAGTGGTTTAACTGATAATCTTGTTCAAAATATCCGTATGCATCGTGAAATACGTAGTAACCTTTTTCTTCAACTGGTTGAAGACGTTGTTCAATCTCTAGTGAAACTTGCTTAATATTTTGCTCAAACTCAGCAAAGTTCGCTTGATACTTAGCTGCATTGTCAGGGTCCACTTGTGCAAGTTTTTCACTAATCGCAAGCGCCACTTGTAGGGTTGTTCGTATCCCTAGCCAAAAATGGGGGTCATGGCTGCCATGATGATGACCTTCATGCTCGTGATGCCCACCTTCATACTCACGCAATGACAAACCTTTAACTGAGCTTAGAGTCAGTACGGTCGGTTGTTGTTCCAAAACCTTAGTCAAAAATGGCTCTAAATCCTGACCAAACCAAATAACCAAATCCGCCTTCTTAAGGCGCTTAACATCTGAAGGCTTTAATGCATAGTCATGTGGCGATGTATTGTTACCCAGTAATACGTCTGGTTGGCTGACACCTTTTGTGATTTCCCAAGTAATAAGTTGAATTGGCTTAATACTCGTCAAAATTTCTTTTGCCTGTACGCTAACAGAAGTGATCAGTAGCGATACCAGCAAAAAAACATAACGTTTCATAATTTACCCAATGATTTCTGATGGCTTTGAAGTGGAACGAATGTTACATTATAACAATACAGAATTGCAAATGAGTTCCATTCATGTCGACCTTAGTCGAGTTGAACCAGATCGGTGTCCAATTTGATGACCGAGCGGTTCTTGAAAACGTCTCCTTAACCATTAAACGTGGTGAAATCACTACACTAATTGGCCCCAATGGTGCAGGTAAGTCTACTCTCGTAAAAGTATTACTTGGCTTACAAACCCAATACACAGGCACTCTCAAAAAATCAAAGGGACTAAAAATTGGTTATGTCCCACAAAAGCTAAAGTTAAATGACTCGCTGCCTCTCAGTGTACGCCGCTTTCTTTGTTTAGCGGGGCGATTCAGTAAACAGGAATTACTTGATGCCCTTAAGCTTGTTGGGGCTGAACATTTGCTAGATGCAAATATGCACTCACTCTCTGGTGGTGAAAACCAACGAGTCTTGCTGTCTAGAGCACTACTTCGCAGGCCTGATCTGCTTGTTTTGGATGAACCAGCACAAGGTGTGGATGTTCAAGGTCAAATTGATCTCTATGATCTGATTGATACTCTTCGCCATAGATTTAATTGTGGTGTATTTATGGTTTCACATGATCTTCATCTGGTTATGGCGAAAACTGACGATGTGATATGCCTACACCATCACGTTTGTTGCTCAGGTTCTCCTGCGGCAATTACACAACACCCTAAGTACATTGCTTTATTTGGCAACGCACGCCAAGAAACCTTAGCGTTATATCATCACCAACACGATCACCATCATCACGATCTATCTGGGCAAGCCGTTTCTGGGGATGCAGAGAACTGTGCCCATCACACCCACGGTCACCATCATCATGATTGAGTTTTTATTACCGTCTATTTTTGCCGGCCTCGGCATTGCTCTTATCGCTGGACCACTTGGTTCCTTTGTTGTTTGGCGCAAAATGGCATACTTTGGCGACACTCTTGCTCATGCTTCTTTAATGGGCTTAGCATTAGGGTTCTTGTTTGATATTAACTTGTACCTTGCGTTATTAATCTGTTGTTTGGCACTTGCCGTTCTATTGGTCACGTTACAAAAACAAAAACTGGTTGCTACAGATACCTTATTGGGCATACTCGCCCATAGCTCACTCTCTATTGGTTTGGTGGCGGTCAGCTTCCTCGATAATGTCCGTATCGATTTAATGAGCTATTTATTTGGTGATTTACTCGCTGTTTCATCATCTGATCTTATATTCATCTATTCCGGTGTCGCCTGCGTTTCCCTCGTACTAATGGCTTTCTGGCGCCCATTGCTATCAACTACTGTCAATGAAGAGCTCGCCGCTGTTGATGGTCATAATGTCGATTTAATGCGGTTATTATTGATGCTTATGGTGGGTGTTGTTATCGCCGTAGGAATGAAGTTTGTCGGGGCCCTGATCATGACATCATTGCTCATTATCCCGGCAGCAACGGCAAGACGCTTTGCAAGAACACCCGAACAAATGGCCGCATTAGCTTCAGCCATAGGAGCACTCGCTGTATTGTGCGGACTCAGCCTTTCATGGCATTTTGACACTCCAGCAGGCCCTTCGGTTGTCATTAGTGCAACAATGATGTTTATGCTGAGTCAGTTCAAACGTTAGGGCATTAAAAAAGGCTTCCAATTGGAAGCCTTTTTATCAACGCTTATGCACCTTCATTATGCAATTCTAGGTTTGCTAGGTCTTGTTGGATCTCTCGTTGAGTTTTCGCATCATCGCCGCGTAGTGACTCCAAGAAATCTAAATACTTCTGGTCGATATCACCAGTGACATATTCACCACTAAATACCGACGTTTCAAATACCTTAATGTCGCTATTACCTTGCCCAACTGCACTCACTAAATCTTCTAATGTTTGGAAGATAAGCTCATCAGCGCCAATCTGTTTACAGATAGCATCGTTATCTCGACCGTGAGCAATCAGTTCATGCGCGCTTGGCATATCAATACCATACACATTCGGGAAACGGATTTCCGGTGCAGCTGACACCATAAATACTTTCTTAGCTCCAGAGTCACGAGCCATCTCTACAATCTGCTCTGATGTCGTACCGCGAACAATAGAGTCATCCACTAGCAAAACATTTTTATCTTTAAACTCTGAACGAATGGCATTGAGTTTACGACGTACTGATTTCTTACGTTGCTGCTGACCCGGCATGATAAACGTACGGCCAACATAACGGTTCTTCACAAAACCCTGACGGTATGGCTTATCAATCGCTTGAGCGATTTGCAGCGCAATATCGCACGACGTTTCAGGAATTGGGATAACAACATCGATATCTAAATCAGCGTATTCGTCACGAATGCGGTCGCCTAATTTTTTACCCATTTCAACACGAGCACTATAAACCGAAATTTTATCGATAAACGAATCAGGACGTGCAAAGTAAACAAATTCAAAAATACAAGGATTGAGAGATGGGTTATCAGCACATTGCTTGGTATACAGTTCACCGTCAAAAGTGGCATAGATGGCTTCACCTGGAGCAACATCACGGACAAAATCAAAACCAACAGCATCCAAAGCAACGGACTCAGAAGCCACCATATATTCCGTGCATCCAGCAACTTCACGCTTACCAAGGCATAGAGGGCGAATACCATTTGGATCACGAAAAGCAACCATACCATGACCAATAATCATGGCTGTTACCGCATACGCTCCGCGAATAGTACGATGTACATTCGTCACTGCACGAAATACATCATCAGAATTCACGTTGCCTTTTACCGTATCAATTTCATGCGCTAACACATTCAACAAGACTTCAGAATCAGATGTTGTATTGATGTGACGGCGATCTTTCTCAAACAGTTTTTCACGAATTTCAGCCGCATTTGTCAGGTTACCGTTGTGAGCCAAGCTGATACCAAAAGGAGAGTTCACGTAAAAAGGCTGTGCTTCAGAGGCACTTGAACTACCAGCGGTTGGGTAACGAACATGACCAATACCGACATTCCCTTGCAGCCTTTGCATGTGTTTTGCTTCAAACACATCCTTAACTAGACCGTTCGCCTTTCTCAGACGAAAACGATTGCTTTCTATGGTACAAATACCCGCGGCATCTTGGCCACGATGCTGCAAGACAGTCAATGCGTCATAGATAGACTGATTTACAGGCGTTGCGCCCACGATTCCAACAATACCACACATGTCCTAACCCTCGATTTGCGACAATGACTGGCGCGTTATAACGCGCCAGATAAGAAACTAGATGTTGCTTGCAAGTGCTCAAAGAATGGCGCAATGATTCGACTAAATTCTGGAATCAATTGCGATCCTCTCCACCACTCTGAATCTGGAAACGATGTAAACGCATCCATAAAAAACAATGCAGCCGATACAATCAGGACACCACGTAAGGCACCAAATACGATTCCTAATACACGATCGGTTCCTGAAAGACCTGTTTTTTGAACTAATTGGGCAATCACGTAATTTACAATGGCTCCCACAATTAGCGTAGCAACAAACAAGGCTGCAATCGCCGCACCGTTTCGAATGAGGTCATCTTGTATGTTGGAGAAATACACAGCTAATTTAGCGTAGTATTGGCTAGCGACAAAAAAAGCACCAAACCAGATAACCAACGACAAGGCTTCCTTAGCGAAACCACGGACTAAACTGATCAAAGCCGATAGGCCGATCACACTTAAAATGACAATATCTAACCAATTCATGAAAATTCACATCTTAAGTTGGCGCGCATTTTAACAGAAAAAATGCTGACGCAAACGTTTTCTTAAGGATTTAGTGGTTTAAATTTGAGCAATCGACCTTTTGATCCGGTAATTTTTTCCAGTTCAATAATCTGACGCTCAAGCTTGCTCTTGGATACATCCGGACCAATGATTATTCGAGTAAACCCATTTTCTATTTTGCTATGAGCCTGATAGCCGCGTTTTTGTAGATCCTTGACAACACTTTGTGCATTCTCCGCATTTTTTAGAGCCATCAATTGGATAATCCAACCGCTATCTTGATACTCATTTTTCTCCGGAACTGGCTTGACCTTCACCGGTAAAGGCTTGGGCTCAACCACCGTAGGCTTAACTTCTTTAACTGGCTCCTCTTTAGGCTCAGGTTGGGGTTCAACCACAACCTCAACTGGAGAGTCAGGTAAACTTGCACTATCATCTTCAGGCTCAAACACTTCAAACGACTCGATGTCGCTATCCAGTTCAGGCTTAATCGGGATGCTGGCAATCTCTTCTTTATAGTGGGTCTTCTTACCATCCAATACATCTGGCAATACGATGACCCCAACCGCAACCAAAATAATGGTACCAACTAAACGGTTTTGAAATTTACTTGCCATTTAATCTCCTTTGTTCTGCCAGTGCTCTAACACTTCTCCGACAGTATGGAATGAACCTACAACAATTATTACATCCTGTTCGCCGACTTTTGTCATCGCGCTTTCAAAGGCTTCTACTGGATTTTGATATTCTGAGACGCCAACCGGTAAGAACTTGGTCAGTTCTTGGGCACTTGCCGCTCTTGGTCCCGTCAAAGAAGCTGGATACCAAGTAGGTGATAGATCTGAGAGAGCCTTTAATGTCGCTTCAATGTCTTTATCATGAAGCATTGCAACCACCATGTGGGTGGTTTTGTCTGGATACTGGGATTGAATACGCTTCACCAAGTACTCTGCAGAGTGAGGGTTGTGTGCAACATCAAGTAGTATGGTTGGCTGAGTATCAATAACTTGCATGCGACCTGGAAGCTTTGCGTTTTTTAAACCATTTACAATGTTTACATCACTAAGATCTAAGCCAGCACATCCTAACGCCATCAATGCTGTTGCTGCATTAGGGAGAGGTAACGCTGGTACAGGTAACTCTTCTAATAAGTATGGACCACTGCGCCATTCCCATAGATCAGCGTCAATCAATTTATAGTCGAACTGAATTCCAACTTGGAAAAATTCGGCTCCAATATCATCCGCATGGGCAGCAACGGTTGCTGGCGGTTTCGGTTGTCCACAAATCGCTGGTTTAGCTGAGCGAAAAATACCTGCCTTCTCAAAGCCAATAACATTGATGTCATCACCTAGCCAATCAACATGATCGACAGCCAAACTCGTTATCACTGACACATCGTGGTCCACAACATTGGTCGCATCCAACCGGCCACCAAGCCCCACTTCAAGTAACACAACATCAACATTTTCTGTTTGAAATGCACGTAATGCCGCTAATGTACCGAATTCAAAAAAACTTAGGGAGATATCTTCGCGTTGTTGATCGATATAAGAAAAAGCTTCTACATGCTTTTTATCACCTAAATCTTCACCATTAATGCGAACACGCTCATTGTAACGAATAAGGTGGGGAGAGCTGTATACACCAACGGAATAGCCAGCATCGAGTAAGATGGCTTCCATTAAAGCGCATGTCGAACCTTTGCCATTAGTGCCAGCAACGGTAATGACGGTTTGAGCAGGTTTGGTAAGTTTGGCTTTCTCAGCGACCGCTTGAACGCGCTCTAAGCCAAGATCGATTGAAGAAGTATGAATGCTTGATAAATAATCAAGCCACACCGCTAAAGAGGATGTGGCTTGAGGGACTGGGTTTTGACTCATCTAACTAAAACCAAAGTTGTGGTTATCTGTTAGGGTCTACTTTAACCTTTTTCTGTCACTTCTGGTACAGTGTAGTCTTCTTCATTTGGTGAATCATTGACAGAAACCACCAAAGGTGAAGTGTTGTTGGTCAGTTTTGCAATTAAGCTACCAACACGTTGACGCATTTCACGACGATCAACAATCATATCAATCGCACCATGCTCTAGTAAGAACTCACTACGCTGGAAACCTTCAGGTAAATCTTCACGTACTGTTTGTTCGATAACGCGACGTCCAGCAAAACCGATCAATGCTTTCGGCTCACCGATGTTGACATCACCAAGCATTGCAAGACTCGCAGAAACACCACCCATTGTTGGGTCCGTCATCACTGAGATGAAAGGTAAGCCTTTTTCAGACAAACGTTCTAATGCCGCACTGGTTTTTGCCATTTGCATCAAAGACATCAGCGCTTCTTGCATACGAGCGCCGCCACTTGCAGAGAAACAAACTAATCCGCAGTTATTTTCAATTGCAGCTTCAACAGCACGAACAAAACGAGCGCCGACGACAGAGCCCATCGAGCCACCCATGAAAGTAAACTCAAACGCACAAGCGACTAAAGGCATACCTAATAATTCACCTTTCATCACAACAAGCGCATCTTTTTCGCCACTGTTCTTCTGTGCAGCAGAAATACGATCTTTGTACTTCTTCGAGTCACGGAACTTCAACTTATCTTGTGGTTCAAGATCATTAGCTAGTTCAACTCGATTATCTTCGTCTAAGAAAGTTTCTAGACGACGACGAGCTTTCATTCGCATATGGTGGTCACATTTAGGACACACTTCTAAGTTACGCTCTAACTCAGCATGATAAAGTACTTGTTCACACGAAGTACATTTAGTCCAAACACCTTCTGGAATAGAAGCTTTACGAGAACTAACAATGTTGCTTTTTTCTAAAATCTTTTCAAGCCAACTCATGGAAGACCTTTTCTCTTAACTCTCCCGCGCAATGCGAAAGATACAAATTCTAAATTTACGCGAAAGGATTAAAGCATAGAAAATGCCAAGTGTAGACAAAAAACTGGTTGTACCTATTTCCTGCACTAGCCTCTCACGCACTAACAGTCTGATTTATTAGAACAAATCAAACACGTTTAGTTCAGTTCATCCGGTAAAAATAATGGCCCGATAGGTACTCTTGGTAACGAGTATTCTTGCGGGTAATCCACATCAACTAAATACAAACCTTCCGCTTTCGCAGTAGCTCCGGCAAGCTTTCGATCTTTTACTTCTAGCAGCCATTGAATCCACTCTGGCTTTTGCTCACCTCTACCGACAGCAATCAAACTGCCAGTGATATTACGTACCATGTGATGTACAAATGCATTCGCTTTGATATCAATCACAACATATTGACCATGGCGTGTAACATCTAAGTGCATTATGTTACGCCACGGGCTACGGGACTGGCAATGAACCGCTCTGAAAGACGTGAAGTCATTCTCACCTAATAGGAACTGTCCAGCTTCATGCATCGCTTTCTCATTCAGTTCACCGTGATAATGACTGACACCTGAACCAAGAATACCAGGCCTCAAGGCACTGTTGAAAATGATATAGCGATAGCGGCGAGCGGTTGCTGAGAATCGTGCATGAAACTCATCCGGCACTTGTTTAGCCCAACGAACAGCAATATCACTTGGAAGATTTGCATTGGCACCCATTGTCCAAGCCACCATTTTCCGACTTGCGGTGGTGTCAAAATGCACCACTTGTCCAGTACCATGCACACCAGCATCAGTTCGCCCTGCGCACTGAACTTCAACCGGATGATTAGCAACAATACTTAGTGCTTTTTCCAGCAATTCTTGGACACTTTTGACTTCTTTTTGCCGCTGCCAGCCATAATAATTTGTGCCATTGTATTCAACGCATAAAGCAATTCTCATTGAACTCTTCTCTGTGGAAAATGGGGCGGGAAGTATATAACTTCTCTTGTAAAAAAATAAGGGGGGCAATAGCCCCCCTTACGATTTAACTCTTGGTCATCGACCTCGAATTGTATCTATCAGGTTTTTTGCTTCTCTGCGAATCTCATCTTTGCCATCTACGATGGCTTCCTCTAACAGCTTGATCGCACCTTCATTGTCATTCATTTCGATGTATATCTTCGCTAAGTCTAACTTTCCAGCAGCTTCAGCATTCGCGTCGACATCAAAATCATCAATATCACCAATCACGTCTGGGAAGTCATTTAAACCAACATCTAAGTTTAACTCTTCATCATCAAGATTTTGCTTAAGCTCTTCTTGATCCACTTCAGCCATTAGCTCATCAATTGTTCTGTAGTTATTCTCTTTTGGATCAAATTCAGCAAGGTTTTCTTGCTCTTCCCAATTTTCTTCGTCAACCTCTGCTTGTTCAGGAGTATTATTGCTATCCCAAACACCTTGCTCATCCTCAGGAATATCATCGGTAATTTGAGCTTGCTGCTCTGGCGATAAATTAAAGCCATTCCAGTCTTCACCGCCAACTTCGAGCATTGCATCGATATCCATACCTGCACTATCTACAGTATGACTATCCATTGGAGCATCAAAGTTAAAGTCTGTTGATGAAGAAGAGTTTTCTGCCAGTAACTCATTAAACTCTTGTTCGTTATACACATCAGATGTCGGCTCGAGACGCTCCACTTCAACTTGTGGTACTTGTTCTATTTCGACAGGCTCTGGCGTCGACTCTGCTTCTACCTGAGTTGGTTCATCTGCGATATCTGCTAAAGCATCTTCTTCGCTGTATTCCGGCAGCTCTAATTCATTCAGTTCAATCGCCGACTCTGTTTCGACAGGCTCTGGTGTTGACTTAGCTTCTACCTGAGCTGGTTCATCTGCGATATCTGCTAAAGCATCCTCTTCGCTGTACTCCGGTAGCTCTAACTCATCCAGTTCAATCGCTTCCTCTGTTTCGATAGGCTCTGGTGTCGATTCTGCTTCTACCTGAGCTGGTTCATCTACGATATCGGCTAAAGCATCCTCTTCGCTGTACTCCGGCAGCTCTAACTCATCCAGTTCAATCGCTTGCTCTGTTTCAACAGGCTCTGGCGCTGATTCAGACTCTGCTTCTGTTGGTTCATCTACGATATCTGCTAAAGCATCCTCTTCGCTGTACTCAGGCAGCTCTAGCTCATCCAGTTCAATCGCTTGCTCTGTTTCGACAGGCTCTGGCGTCAATTCTGCTTCTACCTGAGCTGGTTCATCTGCGATATCCGCTAAAGCATCTTCTTCGCTGTACTCTGGCAGCTCTAAATCATCCAGTTCAATCGCTTGCTCTGTTTCGATAGGCTCTGGCGCTGACTCAGACTCTACTGCCGCTGGTTCATCTACGATATCCGCTAAAGCATCTTCTTCGCTGTACTCCGGTAGCTCCATTTCATCCAGTTCAATCGCCGACTCTGTTTCGACAGGCTCTGGCGTTGATTCAGACTCTACTGTCGCTGGTTCATCTGCGATATCCGCTAAAGCATCCTCTTCGCTGTACTCCGGCAGCTCTAAATCATCCAGTTCAATCGCTTGCTCTGTTTCGATAGGCTCTGGCGTCGATTCTGCTTCTACCTGAGCTGGTTCATCTGCAATATCCGCTAAAGCATCCTCTTCGCTGTACTCCGGTAGCTGTAACTCATCCAGTTCAATCGCCGACTCTGTTTCGACAGGCTCTGGCGTTGACTCTGTTTCGACAAGCTCTGGTGCTGACTCAGTTTCTGCGTGAGCTGGTTCATCTGTGACATCTGCCGTATCACTAGCATTAGCCGTTTCCGATAACTCAGCCTGTTCTAAAGTAGATGCTGGCTGAATTTCCTCTTCCGTGAGCCAATCATCATCTTGAGGAACACCAAACTCATTAGGAATTGCCTCTGGCGTTGGAGCAACCGTTGTCTCACTACCCGATAACTCAGCTTGTGGCACTGTAGGTTCACTCGAAACACTAGGTTCCTCATGTACTTCAGGCTCTTGTTCTACTTCACCGGCTAAAGTATCTTCAGCTTGAACCTCTTCAGGTTCAACTTCAGAGTGCGAAACGTCAACTTCACTCTCTGACTCAATTTCGTCTTGTAGTACTGGTTCTTCAGCAACGTTCTTAGGTGAATCAGTAGGTTCTGCTTCAGATGGAGATTCAACTTCTTCTATTGCTGAAGTCAGCCAATCATCCTCATCTGGCTCTGGCTCTGGCTCTGGCTCTGGCTCTGGCTCTGGCTCTGGCTCTGGCTCTGGCTCTGGCTCTGGCTCTGGCTCTGG
>NZ_JBNJOG010000007.1:0-271169 GCF_050113695.1 Vibrio sp. TRT 17S01
TGGTTGAAAGCACCGGTCTTGAAAACCGGCATACGTTAATAGCGTATCTAGGGTTCAAATCCCTATCTCTCCGCCACTATTAAAGAAGCCCGCTAGTTATCTAGCGGGTTTTTTGCTATTTGTTACACAGAAAAAGGAAGAACCATAGGAAGGGCTCATTAAAGTAAGGCTAAAATGTTGGTAGGTAAAAAGAGTTTAAGGCAGCAGCCGAAGATCGTGAGTCTGTTAGCCGTTAATCCCTACCTATTCGTGATTATTCCCATCCCAGCATGTTTATCAGTAGTATTGCTGGTAGATAGCTTCGGTTTCCCCACTTTCTTTCATCTGCAGTAAAACTTGCATCATTTTATATGCTAAAGAAGTTTCTTCGAGTTTAGTTGGGAAGTTATTTGGACTGAAGTTACCGTTCTGGTCAAAGTCTAAATTAGGCTGTTCTTTAAAGTGAATTGATTGGCGAGAAAAACCAAGATAGATAGGCTCAACACCACCGCAACAATTAGGATGCACTTGAATGTCTTCGATGTGATGTGTTTTTAAGTAATAAAGCAATGATGTACGATTATAGATATAAAAATCGCCTCGTTTTTTTCTTAGAAAACCAATTGCTTTGGCAATGGACATATCAGGAACCGTGTATATCTTGACGTTTTCCAAGTTTCTTACGAAATCAGGAGAGCCTAAAGCTTGTAAGATAGTATACCCCTCTAGTTGTTTGAGTGAGGTGATCTGAGGGAAGTCTTGGCGAGATATACCGATCTCTCCACCAGGAAAGCCATTTTCAATATAAAACGTATAATTGGCTCTGGCTTCATTGAAGTTGAATCCGGGGTAGAAGTCTACATCGCCATCTTGTAGCTGCTTTAGAATACGTTTCTTAGGGCCTCTTATTATGTTTAATTCACACCCTAGCTTTTCAGCAACTAATTGATAGAAATGCTTGTAGAGTCCGTTGTTGTTGGGTGCTGCTGCGATAAGGGGAGCACGATCGCTAGTGCGGTAACCCATTGTTAGCGTACAGCTGTATGTGTAAAAAGGAACAAGAGAAGATATAAGTAACATACCCCAAAAAACCGCTTTAGCAGGCATTCTCAACTCTCCTAAGAAAATGAGATCTCTTACAGCTTAGTTGATGAAGTACTACTCTGTTTGTTTGATGGTGGTAATAAAAAAGCCGACAACGGTGTGTCGGCTAATCATGGTTACTAGTATTGCGTTATTTTCGATTCGTCACTTTTTCTCTTAGAGCTTGTTTTTCGGCTTCAGAAACAAAGGCCAGTTCTAAACCATTTATTTGTGCTTGACGTATTTGAGCTTGAGACAGCCCAGCTTGTGGGGCTGCAACTTCATATTCGAAAGGCAACTCGATTCCTTCTACTGCAGGGTCATCCGTATTTAAACAAGCTAAAACACCGTGCTCTAGGAACTGTTTTAATGGATGATTTTCTAAAGACTCTACAGTGCTTGTTTGGAAGTTAGAAGTTAAGCAAGATTCAATACCAATACGGTTTTCTGCCAGATAATCCATTAGCTTTGGATCGTGGATTGCTTTGACGCCATGGCCAATGCGTGTTGCACCAAGCTCTTGAATGGCTTGCCACATACTTTCAGCACCAGCGGCTTCACCTGCATGGACGGTAACACTTAGGCCAGCATCCTTGACTTGCTTGAAGTGAGTCACAAAGCGTTCGCCTGGTTGACCGAGTTCGTCACCCGCTAAGTCAACAGCTACAATCTTATCTTTTTGAGTCAGAATTGCATCGAGCTCTTGCTGACAAGCATCTGTACCAAACGTACGGCTCATAATACCGATAAGATTCGCTTTGATACCAAAATCACGCATACCTGCTTGTACGCCATCAACCACGGCTTCTACAACACCTTCGACAGGGAGGTTATGTTTCATTGCCATGTAATAAGGTGAAAATCGGAGTTCAGCATAATCGATTTGCGCGTTAAGTGCGTCTTCCACGTTTTCATAAGCTACGCGGCGACATGCATCTAAATCTCCAAGAACCGCAACTCCCCAGTCTAATTTAGATAGAAATGCGACCAGTGATGGCTCAGCCTCTACGATTTGAACGTAAGGGGTTAAGGATTCAACATCGTAAGCAGGCAACGAGACACCAAACTTTTGGCCGAGTTCTAAAATAGTTTGAGTTCGAATGTTTCCATCAAGGTGACGGTGAAGATCCGTTAGTGGCAAGTTTTTGGTTATCATTATAGTAATTCCATTATGTGACTTTCGCTAAGTATAAGAATCATAGACAAGAGTGTCAGTAGGATGAGCACAGAAAAACAGCAATCTATGATGATTTTGAATTCATGTTTACCAAATCTGTTGGCCATTCATCAAAAGGTACTGGACGACTATAAAGAAACCCTTGTCCTTGAGGACAATTGAGTTGTTTAAGCATTTGCGCTTGTTCTATGGTTTCTATACCTTCGGCAACCAGATCAACTTTTAAACTTTTAGTGATATTAATGATCGCGGCAACGATGGATGTATCGAGTGTTGCCTGCTCAAGTTTAGTGACAAATGTCCGATCGATTTTTAAACAGTCAAAAGGAAGTTTATGAAGGTAAGCGAGTGAGCTGTAACCCGTACCAAAATCGTCAATAGCAATATGGACGCCTAAATCTCGAATTAATTGCATATTACGAATGGTGATTTGATCGTTGTCGACGATGCGAGATTCGGTAATTTCAAGCGTTAGGTTTTTAGAGTGTAACCCTGTTTCAGCTAAGGTTTTTTGTAACATAGGGATGAAGTCAGGTTGCGACAGCTGGTTTACTGAAAGATTGACGTGAAGGTGGAAATCTTCCGACCATTTGCCTTCTCGGATCCCGCGTACGGTATCAAAACATGCTTGATATAGGATCTGCTCACCAATAGCACCAACCAATCCACTCTCTTCCGCGATAGGAATGAATTCTAATGGGGACACCAGCCCCGCATGGGGCGATATCCAGCGTGCTAACGCTTCAGAACCAATAACTTCACCAGTATGCAGGTTGATTATGGGTTGATAAAACGGAACGAACTCTTTGAGTTCTAATGCGTCTTTAATTTTTGCCTGCATACGAGTGCGTTGGCGTGAAACATCTGCCATTTCTGGTTTGTAAAAACTGATTCCGGCTATATCTCGCTTGGCATTACTCAGTGCAATACTGCCATTGCGCAGCCATAACGTCATATTTGGAGCGCTATCTTCATAGACAATACCAATCGATACGCTCACAACAATATTTTCTTTCTCCATATTAAATGGCGAAGCAAACATCTGTTTAATACGCCTTGCTGTGCCTGTTACTTCTTCATGAGGGGGGCACTTAGCAAGGTAAATGGCAAACTCATCACCGCCAATCCGTGCGATGTAACATTGGTCATTGAAGAGCTGTTTAAGGCGTTCGGAGATGATGATTAGAAGCTGATCCCCGCGATAGTGACCGAGGCTGTCGTTGATATCACGGAATTTGTTGATTCCGACTAACATGAGGCATCCGTTGAGAGAATCGAGACGATCACAGGTATCGATCATCCCTTCACGACTATATAGTGAAGTAAGGGAATCGTACAAAAGCTGAGAACGTAAAGCTTTGAATGATGCTTTCAGATTGTTGGCCATTTCATTAAAAGCAGACACGAGCATCGAAGTTTCATAGATATGCCCTGGCTTGGGCATATGGCTGTCCCAGTCCCCATTGGCTAAGTGTTTGGCAGCTGTGGCTGTCGAGGTGATCGGTGCAACAATACGGTTAAAGGCCAGTAATCCGATTAAAATTCCGATAAAGCCGGCAAAAGAACCTACGATCCAACTATTTCGCTGGCTTTCGGGAAGGGCTCCTAATAAATCTGCCTCGGAAATTGCCACACCAATATACCAAGTTAGGCCATATTCATCTTGGTATGGTGTGATGTGATGAAAGAAACGTTCTCCATCGTGTTTTAGATTGAACCGATGAAGGGGGGCGGCTAAATCTAGCTGATTTTGCTCTATATAGTTTGCACTTTGCTGAATTATAGGGTGGGTACTTTCATTGGCGAGCAGTCGCTCTCCTTTTTGACTATGTGGTGTTCCCCAGGAGACAACGCTTCCATCGGTTGAATGCGCAACGAGACGTTTGTTTTTATCGAAGAGATAAATCACAGCATGAGTTTGTTGCTGCTGCTTTCGAAGGAAGGCATTGAAGGTATCAATTTTGACGTCTGTGACGACAACCCCTTGAAACTTATCAGAGTAGAAAACGGGAGTTAGCGCTGAGAGTGTGATTTCCTGACGTTCATCAACGTTGGTGTAGATGGAAGACCACATCGGTTTCAGGCTTTGCGCTACAGGGGCGTACCATGGACGGATTCGTGGGTCGTAGCCTTCCACCACCGAACGGATATCCTGACTGACTTCTCTTCCTCGATAGATGACCAACTTATTTTGGGTTCGGTCATCTTGTATCATCAAGGTATAGCCTTTGTTCGCTTCTTTTCTAAAGCCAATGTATTCCGTCCCTTCTCCGCCGAAACCGACAACATCAAGCTGTGGGATCGTGCGATAGAGATCATCAAAGCTAGTTAAAAAATACGATTGGATGTCAGAAGTATCTCCACGCTGATAGAGGCGGTTGAAACCAATACTATGGCTTAAAGCAAGGCTTGCGTTGAAAGGTTTGTCGAGGAAGGTATGCAATTCCAGTTCAACATTGTGGGTAAGGGCACTGAGTTGTTTGGTACTGATATCTTGTACCATCTCCTCATAGCTGCTCTTTTGTACAGCAACAATAATCCCTATTGTGATCATGAAAATGAACACAAACGGTAAAATAACGGCTGTTCTCAGCGTGATTTTATTGGATGCTGACATGCTGTTTCTTAAAAATACCCACCATTATGGCTGGTCAAAATGGCTGACCAGCGTGAATTCCATTTATGTAACTAATGCACGGCGGTTTACATCCGTGTATGAATAGGGGGTTAGTAGAGCTCTTTGAGTTTTCTTGTGAGTGTATTTCGACCCCATCCTAGTACTTTAGCGGCATCTTGCTTGTGACCTTTAGTATGTTCTAGTGCCGCTTCCAAAAGTATACGTTCAAATTCAGGAAGTGCATAAGAGAGCAACTCAGAATCTCCTTTTGATAGTGACTGACGTGCCCAGCTTGCTAATTGTTGTTGCCAGCCATCATCATTGCTTGCGTTCAGCGATGGCTTTTCCTGTAGGAGCTCTGGAGGTAAGTCTGCAGGAAGAACTTCACTGCCGCTTGCCATGACGGTTAGCCATCGACAGGTGTTCTCTAGCTGACGTACATTCCCGGGCCATTCAAGCTGCGTCAATGATTCGATGGTTGAAGGGTGGAGTGTTTTGATATCCACACCAAGCTCTTCTGCCGCTAAAGCTAAGAAGTGCAATGTAAGCTTTTCGATGTCTTGTCGTCTTTCGCGTAATGCTGGAATATGAATGCGTATCACATTGAGGCGATGAAAAAGATCTTCTCGAAAGTCTCCCTTATGGACCAGCTTTTCGAGGTTTTGGTGTGTGGCTGCGACAATTCGCACATCGACCTGAATAGGGGAATGACCACCCACACGATAAAATTGCCCGTCAGCGAGAACTCTTAGCAGTCGAGTTTGAATATCTAGTGGCATGTCACCAATTTCATCGAGAAACAGCGTGCCACCATTGGCTTGTTCAAAGCGTCCTTGGCGAATACTGTTCGCCCCAGTAAATGCCCCTTTCTCATGACCAAATAGCTCAGATTCAATGAGATCTTTGGGAATTGCAGCCATATTAAGAGCAATAAATGGCTTCTGGGCTCGAGGACTATGACGATGGAGGGCTTGTGCTACCAATTCTTTACCTGTGCCAGACTCACCATTGATTAATACGGAAATTGATGAGCGTGAAAGGCGGCCAATAGCACGGAAAACTTCTTGCATTGCTGGTGCTTCACCGATGATTTCCGGTGCGGAATAGCCATCGTCTTCGAGCTCATTATGGCTGCGTTTTTGTTCTTGATTATGAGCAATGGCTCGTTCTACTAGAGTAAGCGTCTCATCGACATCAAAGGGCTTAGGTAGGTATTCAAATGCTCCTTGCTGATAAGCATTCACGGCAGCATCCAAATCTGAATGGGCTGTCATGATGATGACGGGAAGTTCGGGAGAGCGAGCGTGCACCTGACTCAATAATTCAATCCCATTGATACCAGGCATCCGAATATCTGATACCAAGACATCGGGTGTTTCGCGCTCAAGAGCCAACAGTACGCTTTCTGCGTCTGAGAACGTATCACACTTAATATCAGCTGAAGATAAGGTTTTCTCCATTACCCAGCGAATTGAACTGTCATCATCAACGACCCAAACGTATCCTTTGCTCATGACCTTATTTTCCTTCCAACGTTATTTGTTTTTATTTAATCGGGAGATAGATTGTAAATGTGGTTTTCCCCGGCCAGCTTTCCACATCGATTTTCCCCCGATGCTGGTCAATCAAGTTTTGTGCAATGGATAACCCAAGTCCGGTTCCACCTTCACGGCCACTGACCATGGGGTAAAATAGAGTGTCCTGAAGTTCTGTGGGGATACCGGGCCCGTTATCCGTGATCTCTATGCGTGCTGCAAGTTTGCAGCGTTGACCATGAATGATGGCCTGATGCACTGTTCTGGTGCGCACCGTTATTTGTCCTTGTTCTTGCTGTTGTAATATCTGTCCGGCATTGCTGACGATATTCAAAAGGGCTTGTTCAATTTGATCCACATCTATCAATAGCTCAGGCAGGCTAGGGTCGTAATCTCGTTCAATCAAAACGCGATGACCAACTTCCAATTCAACCAATTGACGGACTTTTTCAAGTATAAGGTGCAGGTTTTCTGGTTGCTTCTTACCTGGACGCTGGGGTCCAAGAAGCCGATCTACGAGTGAACGCAAGCGATCCGCTTGTTCAATAATGATCTGGGTGTATTCGGTAAGGGAAGGGTCAGGTAGCATACGTTCAAGTAATTGCGCTGCGCCACGCAGGCCCCCTAACGGATTTTTGATTTCGTGGGCTAGCCCTCTAACCAGTAATTTTGCCGCTTGTTGCTGAGCATGTTGATTCAGCTCTTGGGACAGTCGTCTTTGCTGGCCAATTTTTCTCATCTCAACCAACAACATCAGCTCTTTGTTCCATGAAATTGGGCTAACTGTAACTTCAAGCATCAGTGGCTTGCCATCAACCACAAAAGTGACATCACTGTCCGTGATACTTTGGCCACTTTGTAGCGGCTGTGATAGCAATGCTAAATCCATTGAAGCGTGCTGAATGAGGTTTGACAGAGGTTGATCTACTATGCGTTTGGCACTTTGAGAAAACAGCTGCTCTGCGGAAGGGTTGGCGTATTTAACCTGAAGAGGTTCATTCATGATCAGGATCGCAGTGACCTGATTGTCCAATATTATGCTGTTTAGATCGTTGCTCACCATCAGGCATCCCACTCGCTACTTAAATGAATTGCAGTGCACTAAAATGGTGCAAGTACAATTTAAGTATGGCGCATAGACTGAGCAAGCAAAAGCAATTCTTGATGTAAGTTAGCGCTTTTTCAGATAGGTATCGCTATTTCACGCTAGCTCGCTGCAGGTGCACCGTTATTGGAGAGGAAGATGCAATAAGCTTGCCGTCTCTAATTACCTGAATAGCAAAGATATGGGTGCCTCGATCGACATTTTTGAGCTCCCATGTCGGTTGGTTGATTGGTGCACCATATTTACGGCCGTCCATGATCAGTTGAAGTTGTTCACCGATAGCAAGCTTACGATTGATTTCACCATTAATCATTAGGCGGCCAGCGTTGCTGCGAATCGCGCTATCGTGCTCGGGGGAGGCAATAGATACAGAGATGGGTTGGGGTGATTGTTTTTGCTTCTCGTGATTGGTTTGGCGTTCTTCTGCACTCGGCTTTTCAACCGGCTTAGAGCGTTCAAATTGTGGTGCCGGTGCTGGGCTATCGTATTTTGGTAAGTTGAGGGCTTTGGCTTTCTGCGCTTGAGGAGAATCACTAAAATGGATCGTCCCGTTATCATCCACCCATGTATAAACCGTTTGAGCTTGAATAGCTACGGTATATATCAGCGTTAAGCTTAATAGATAAGGGGGGAATTTCATTGCTGCAGTCCTCTTAGAAACAATGCCTAGCTTATGTTAATCGCAGAGACGAGAGGACGATATATGAAAAAGGCCCGCCTGCGAGGCGAGCCTTATATTTATGTAACGTGTTAAACGTTGTACAACATCGGTTCTTATACAGAGTAGTAAAGTTCGAACTCTAGTGGGTGAGTTGTCATGTTTACTTTCTCTACATCTTGAGACTTAAGGTCGATGTAAGAGTCAATGAAGTCATCAGAGAATACGCCACCAGCTGTTAGGAACTCACGGTCAGCGTCTAGGCATTCTAGTGCTTCTTTTAGTGAGTAAGCTACTGTTGGGATTTCTGCTGCTTCTTCTGCAGGTAGGTCGTACAGGTCTTTATCCATCGCCTCGCCAGGGTGGATCTTGTTCTTAATACCGTCAAGACCAGCCATTAGCATTGCTGCGAAACATAGGTATGGGTTCGCTGATGGGTCACCGAAACGTAGCTCGATACGACGTGCTTTAGGGCTTGGTACCACTGGGATACGGATAGAAGCAGAACGGTTACGAGCCGAGTAAGCAAGCATAACTGGCGCTTCGAAGCCCGGAACAAGACGCTTGTACGAGTTAGTTGATGCGTTAGCAAATGCGTTGATTGCTTTAGCGTGCTTGATAACACCACCGATGTAGTAAAGTGCCATTTCAGATAGGCCGCCGTACTTGTCACCCGCGAACAGGTTAACACCGTCTTTCGCTAGAGATTGGTGAACGTGCATACCGCTACCGTTATCACCAACTAGTGGTTTAGGCATGAATGTCGCTGTCTTACCGAATGCGTGAGCAACGTTATGAACAACGTATTTGTAAACCTGAATTTCGTCCGCTTTTGCTGTTAGCGTGTTAAAGCGAGTTGCGATTTCGTTCTGACCAGCAGTTGCAACTTCGTGGTGGTGTGCTTCTACAACTTGGCCCATCTCTTCAAGGATTAGACACATTGCGCTGCGGATATCTTGAGAAGAGTCCACTGGTGCTACTGGGAAGTAACCGCCTTTAACGCCTGGACGGTGACCTTTGTTACCACCTTCGATGTCTGAACCCGTATTCCAAGCTGCTTCGATGTCGTCAATCTTGAAGAATGAACCAGACATATCAGTTGCGAACTTAACATCGTCGAATAGGAAGAATTCTGGCTCAGGGCCAACAAGAACAGTATCAGCGATACCTGTTGCACGTAGGTAGTCTTCAGCACGTTTAGCGATTGAGCGAGGGTCACGGTCGTAGCCTTGCATTGTTGCAGGCTCAAGAATGTCACAACGGATGTTTAATGTTGCGTCTTCTGTGAATGGGTCAAGAACGGCAGATGCTGCGTCAGGCATCATTACCATGTCAGATTCGTTGATACCCTTCCAGCCAGCAACTGAAGAACCATCGAACATCTTACCTTCTTCAAAGAAGTCTGCGTCCACTTGGTGAGCAGGGATAGATACGTGCTGCTCTTTACCTTTTGTATCTGTAAAACGTAGGTCAACAAACTTAACTTCGTTTTCTTGGATCAGCGATAGAACGTTTTCTACTGACATCTTGGATAACCTCCAGTGTTATTAAAGCGGTTTTGCTTGATTTGATGGAATCTAGCATTGATTAAGTTGATTTCATTGGTGTTAATCGATGCTAAATTTACTTAAGCCAAAACCATGCCAAAAAATAAAATCCTTATAAATCATCTTGTTGTTTGTTTTTGTCAATAAAAACGATACTAACTTGCACCAAAATGATCTAGCTATGCACTATTATGGTGCAAATGGCTTTAAGTGCACCATAATGAAACAGAAAGCGTATACCATTCAGCCTTGGATGCGTTGTGTTGTCAATCGCGATTTCTGACAAGTTGATCCGAGTTTGTCGTAAAATATGTTTACGGAAATACGAAAAAAGCACAGAAAAGCTCAGGGATAGATCACATATTTCTAGGTTTTTCGCTAAAATCTGGTACATTATTGGCCGTTTTTTTAATCAAAGTAAGTGTGGCCTTAAGCACTAATGCAGACAGGCGGCACTTCTCCTATCGAGTGAATCAAATCCATGGCTACTCCACAGATTGATAAATTAAGAAATATCGCGATTATCGCGCACGTTGACCACGGTAAAACAACATTGGTTGACAAGCTGCTTCAGCAATCAGGTACGCTTGAGTCTCGCGGTGAAGCGGAAGAGCGAGTCATGGACTCGAACGACATTGAAAAAGAGCGTGGTATTACCATTCTTGCTAAGAACACAGCAATTAACTGGAACGATTACCGCATCAACATCGTAGATACTCCGGGACACGCGGACTTCGGTGGTGAAGTTGAACGTATCATGTCGATGGTAGACTCTGTTCTGCTTATCGTTGACGCGGTTGACGGCCCAATGCCACAAACGCGTTTCGTAACGCAAAAAGCTTTTGCTCACGGCCTAAAGCCAATTGTTGTTATCAACAAGATTGACCGTCCAGGTGCTCGTCCTGACTGGGTTATGGACCAAGTGTTCGATCTATTTGATAACCTAGGTGCAACTGATGAACAGCTAGACTTTAAAGTGGTTTACGCTTCTGCACTAAACGGTTGGGCTTCTTTAGAAGAAGGTGAAACTGGCGAGAACATGGAACCATTGTTCCAGACAATCGTTGACCAAGTTGCAGCTCCTGAAGTTGACCTCGATGGTCCACTACAAATGCAAGTCTCTCAGCTAGACTACAGCTCTTACGTTGGTGTTATCGGTGTCGCTCGTGTGACTCGTGGTAGCGTTAAACCAAACCAACAAGTCACCATCATCGGTGCAGACGGTAAAACACGTAACGGTAAAGTCGGCACAGTGATGGGCTACCTTGGCCTTGAGCGTCACGATGTGGAACAAGCGACAGCTGGCGATATCATCGCGATCACGGGTCTTGGTGAGCTAAAAATCTCTGATACTATCTGTGCACAAAACGCTGTAGAAGCGCTACCTGCACTATCAGTAGATGAACCTACGGTAACCATGACCTTCCAAGTAAATACCTCTCCATTCGCGGGTAAAGAAGGTAAGTTCGTGACTTCACGTAACATCCTTGAGCGTCTAGAGAAAGAGCTGGTACACAACGTTGCCCTACGCGTAGAGCAAACGGACGATCCAGATAAATTCCGCGTATCAGGCCGTGGTGAACTTCACCTATCTATCCTGATCGAAAACATGCGTCGTGAAGGCTTCGAGCTTGCTGTATCTCGTCCAGAAGTAATCATCAAAGAAGAAGATGGTCAGCTAATGGAACCGTTTGAGACAGTAACTATCGACGTGATGGAAGAGCACCAAGGCGGCATCATGGAGAACATCGGTCTGCGTAAAGGTGAGCTGAAAGACATGGCACCAGACGGTAAAGGTCGTGTGCGTATGGACTTCGACATGCCTTCTCGTGGTTTGATCGGTTTCCAAACTGAATTTATGACGCTGACTTCTGGTTCTGGTCTTCTTTACCATACATTTGACCACTACGGCCCACACAAAGGCGGTGAAATTGGTCAACGTAATAACGGCGTTCTGATCTCTAACGGTGCTGGTAAAGCTCTGACAAACGCATTGTTTAACTTGCAGGAGCGTGGTCGTCTATTCATCGGTCACGGTGTTGAAGTTTATGAAGGTATGGTGATCGGTATTCACAGTCGTGATAACGACCTAACGGTTAACCCGCTTAAAGGTAAGCAGCTAACTAACGTTCGTGCTTCTGGTACGGATGATGCGCAGGTTCTTACTCCGCCAATCATCATGACACTAGAGCAAGCGCTAGAATTCATTGATGACGACGAGCTAGTAGAAGTAACACCTGAAAGCATCCGTATTCGTAAGAAGTTCCTAACAGAGAACGATCGTAAACGTGCTTCACGTGGTAGCAAATAACTCAACTGAGTGAATTAAAAAGGCGAGAGGTCACCCCTCTCGCCTTTTGTTTATCTGGAGAAAAGTGATGCAGCCTGTGATTGTTTCTGGTGGACCGGGTGCGGGGAAAACCACGTTGCTTGAAGCCCTTGCTAAACGCGGTTATCCGACATTTTCTGAAGTGCCAAGAATGCTGATTGAGCAGCAATCAAGCATAGAAGATGGGATTTTGCCTTGGCATGATCTGCCGGGTTTTGCCCATCTTTGTCTCGTTGCGATGGAGCAGCAAAAGCAGCTAGCCAGTCAGCATACGCTCGCTTTTTTAGATCGGGCCGTACCGGATATCTGTGGTTATTTGTCTTTGGCTCAACATACAATCGACCCCGCTTACTTAGAAGCCAGTAAAGGGTACCATCCCGTGGTGTTCTTCTGTGCTCCAGAGCGAAGCATATATGTACAAGATGAGGTTCGTCCGTACCCTTTTGACCAAGCGATGGCGATCCACCATGCCTTAATACAGACTTACCAACAGCAGGGTTATGAGGTGTGTGAGGTGCCTTTTATGGCTGTAGCGAAGCGAGTGGCGTTTGTACTGTCACAGTTAGATCAAAAAAGCGCCTGATTAACAGGCGCTTTTTATTGTGACTAAACCGAATTATTTTTGATTAAGCTTGTTAAGAAACTTATCGGATTCTGCAATCGCAGCGTTCATCTGAGTGATCGCGTGTTGAATATCACGTTCTAATAGCGAAAACTCGCCTTTTAGTGAACCAATCGCGCTAGCGTTAAGGTTATGCTTTAAGAACAAGGTATTGTCACGCAGTGTATCCAGAACGGGTGTCATTTTCTTTTCTGCACGTTTCATGGCAGCCAGCATATTGTTGTATGACACTTTGGTTTCACGCAATTTTTGCTCGCTTGAACGACGAAGTTTTGCGTTTGAGTACATTTCGAGCTCGTCCTGCCATTCTTCAAACAGCGCTTCAGAGACATCTTCAATTGCAGCAATGCGATCGCGAACATCTTGTGCCGCTTTTTCACTGTCTTTGTATTGGCCATCGATCTTGTTGTAAACCGATTCCAGTTCACCACCTTGGAAGTTAGTCACTGCAGATAGCGCTTCCAAAGCACTTGAGAATTGTTCTTGTGCGTCTTGTTGTGACTCTTTGGCATCCTCTACACGATCAACCATAATGTCACGTTTGTGGTAACCAACTTGTTCCATAGCGGAATAGTAGGCCGACTGACAGCCTGTTAAAGTAAAAATAGATAAGGCAATGGCCAGTAAGTAAGGCATGTTGATTTCCTTTGCATTAATATAGTGCGGTTAGAATGGCTTAGATAATGGGGAGATACAAGTTGAAAAATGCAGCGATAACGAGACAAACCATGCAATTCTTTCGTTATTTATTGACCAGAATGAATCATGACCGCGTAAACGTTAATGCGGGTTATTTAGCCTATATTACGCTGCTTTCCATCGTACCGATGTTGACGGTATTACTGTCGGTACTTTCATCGTTTTCAATCTTTGCTAATGCGGGTGATGTGATCCAAGATTTTGTCATTACGCACTTTGTGCCTGCAGCGGGAGATGCTGTGAAAACTGCATTGGCTGAGTTTGTTGCCAATACAGGCAAAATGACGGCAGTTGGTGGTGGTTTCTTATTTGTTGCGGCGCTGATGCTGATTTCCAATATTGATAAGAACTTAAATTACATCTGGCGAGTTCAGCACAAACGTCGAGCCGTGTTTTCTTTTTCAATGTACTGGATGGTATTGACGCTTGGTCCCATTTTAGTGGGCACCAGTATTGCAGCAACGTCATACGTAACTTCTCTGCAGGTACTAAATAGTGAGGCGATATCTGGAGCGTACAATTTACTGTTGCGCTGGCTACCTTTAATTCTATCGTTGTTTGCATTTATGGGGTTGTACTTATTAGTACCAAACAAAAAGGTTCAGGTTTCGCATGCAGCGATTGGTGCATTGATTGCGGCACTGCTATTTGAGCTAAGTAAAAAAGGGTTTGCGGCTTACATTACTCAGTTCCCTTCATACCAGTTAATCTATGGTGCGTTGGCGGCGATCCCTATCTTGTTTGTTTGGGTATATCTGTGCTGGCTGATCGTTTTGGTTGGTGCGGAAGTCACGGCAGCACTTGGCGAACGTGAACACTGGAGTCCTAAGCCTGAAGTGATACACTCGGTGCCAGAAAGTATTGAAGTCAAAGAGGAAAGTAGTAGTGATAGCTTTGATCCAACGAGTAAGTGAGGCAGCGGTTCGTGTCGATGGTGAAGTGGTTGGCGAGATAGACAAAGGTCTACTTGTTTTACTCGGCGTTGAAAAAGACGATGATGAAGCCAAAGCGAAACGTTTAATGGAGCGCGTGACGACTTATCGAGTCTTTGAAGATGATGAAGGCAAGATGAACCTGAATGTTCAGCAAGTTGATGGGAAAGTGTTGGTTGTTTCTCAGTTCACATTGCCCGCAGACACAAAGAAAGGTACGCGTGCTGGATTCTCTCGTGGTGCGCACCCAGCGGATGCAGAACGTCTTTACAACTACTTTTCAGATCAATGTGAACAGGTGTTACCGACCCAGCGAGGTCAGTTTGCTGCGGATATGAAAGTGTCGTTGGTGAATGATGGCCCTGTGACTTTCTGGTTGCAGATGTAAGAATTCCTCTAAGCTTATCAAGAGAGAAACATTTAAGGAGAGTCGTTAGCACTCAATGGTGCTGACGGACAGGGAAGAGAGTCATGTTTAAACTGATAACGCCTAAAACGGATAACCAGCTCAACAAGTATTACCACTTTCGATGGCAAATGCTTCGTGAGCCGTGGCGCATGCCTATTGGTTCTGAGCGCGATGAATATGATCCGATGAGCCACCACCGCATGATTGTGGATGGTCGTGGACGGCCGATAGCCATCGGTCGCCTATACATTACTCCTGATTGTGAAGGGCAAATCCGTTATATGGCTGTTAAAGGGACACGCCGTAGTAAAGGAATGGGATCATTAGTGCTGGTGGCACTTGAATCTTTAGCGCGGCAGGAAGGGGCAAAGCGCTTGGTGTGTAATGCACGGGAAGATGCGATCTCTTTTTACGAAAAAAATGGGTTTGATCGCCGTGGTGAGCTAACGGATGAGCGGGGACCGGTTCGTCATCAGCAGATGGTTAAACCATTAGATCCGATGGCGAATGTATTGCGCAACCCTGAGTGGTGTGCTGAGCTTCAGGAGCGGTGGGAGCATCAAATCCCAATCAGTGACAAGATGGGGATTAAAATTAACCAATACACAGGTTACCAGTTTGAATGTGGTGCTCAGCTTAATCCTAACCTGAATCCACACAACACTATGTTTGCTGGTTCAGCCTTTACGTTAGCGACACTAACAGGGTGGGGTATGACGTGGCTACTGATGAAAGAGCGCGGATTGAATGGCGATATTGTACTGGCAGACAGCCAGATCCGTTATCGACATCCAGTGACTCAAAACCCCGTCGCTTCAACCTCTTTAGATGGCATCAGTGGTGACTTAGATCGCTTGGCATCGGGGCGCAAAGCTCGAATTGCCATTCACGTCACTATCTATAGTGGTGATGTCGCAGCGGTTGAATTCATCGGTACGTATATGTTGTTACCCAACTATCAGGAAGTGCTGGGAGAGTCAGCCTCTGAGTGAACTTCATCTTTAGAGGCAGCTGGCGGATGAGTGGCTGCTTTTGGTGATGGTTTTATGGGAAGCGCCTTAATTATGGGCGCTTCTTTCATTTGAGCCGCGTCGGAGTGTTTCGTGGCTTCAGGAGTAACAATGTGGGTTGGTGGACGTTTTGATTGGCAAAGTGGCACATAATCAGTTTCACCGGTTAAAAGATTTGTGGTGAGCTTTTGACAGCGCCCTCTCGCTTTTATTTCTGCCTGTATCTGCTCTGGTTGGGCAAAATCGCCGTCAACATTAAACCTTACCGATTCGTCGCGATAATTGGGTTGTTTGAGCTCAAAACGTCCTCTGTCTAGCATCAATGCGACGGCATCGACAGCAAATTTTTCTGCAGGGTAGGTTTGATATTGCCACTGGCTATCGCGAAGGCTTAAGCGGGCAGATCCGGAGACTGAGTGAGCGAACATGGAATAATCACCTGCTAGCCCTTTCACATCGAGCTCTAATTCGCTCATGCCATTGAGTTGCAGGTCGGTATCTTTTATCAATTTTGGCAATAATGGTAGGCCATCAGCGTGTAAGGTGAGCTGCCACGGTGCGCTCGTCTTGCTGCGATCCCATTGCCCCGTTGCATCGATATACCCTTCTTGCAAAGGAACAAAGAAACGTTCGAGGGCCCATTTCCCATCATCGGCGTTCATCGTGATGACGGCTTGTGAACTGATCAAATTATCAATGCTGGCACTGTTTGCCGTTAGTTCAAACTGACCATGCCATAAGCCAAGGCGCCCATTTTGTATCATGGTTAAATCTGTACCTTCGGCATTGACGCCGGAGAGTTGCCAATGAGGTTGCTGTTCGAGGTTGATCCACTGACTGTTGTTGATGTCTAGTTTTGTGATTGAGAGTTGCTCAAGAGGTTGAATGGCACGACCTAGTTGATGCAAATCCTTTTCGGTGTTGTCCAACCATTTAATACCTGTCGCGACAAATTGATCGAGCAGCACTGCATTGGGCTTTAGCTTGCCAGCTAACTGAATACTGCCCTGATTAAAATCACTGTTAAACTCTTCAATCTCGATCTGATTCGGTGTTAGGGCTAACTTGCCACTGGCTTCGATCAGTTGCATCTCATGATAGCTGAGCGCATCAGCGTTAAAAGATAAGTAGCCTTGGTTTTGCTGCCACAATGGTTTTGTTAAATCGATATTCTCAAGCGAAAGGTCCATGTTTTCAGCTCGTAAGGCTTGGGTAGACAGATTGCCTCGTAAGACATCTAAGCTATTCACGTGCGTCACAGTAGGTGCATACTGACGCAATTTGCGCCATATCGATAGCTGTTCAATCGGCTGAGTTAGGTCGAGTTGGTTTATCGTGACGTTAATCAATGACCAGTCAGTGCCGAGCTGTTCGCCCTGTCCCGATACTTTCGCTCCTTGCCAAAGAAAAGAGGCACCATAAACCGTACTGTCACTTGCCTGATAATCGGCATCGATCAGAATCTGGTTCAGAGCTTCGCCATATAAGTACAATTGGGTAGCTGAGAACTGAATGTCACCATACGGTAACAACTGCGAGCGAGTTAACCAGACCGGTTTATTGATCTGGAGTTTGGCATTCGTCACTGACCATGACTTTGTCTCAACATTCAGGCGCTCAAAAGCGAGCTGGTGGATCAAGATGGAGTTTGGTGCTTTTAAGCGGAGCTGTTGTTCGCTAAGTGTTGCCCCTTCAATAAGTACAGAGTCTAAACTCAGTTTGTTTTGTTGCAGCGGCCGCTGGCTGACCCAAATCGTCACTCGGGGTAGCGTTATGGACGCTGAGCTCTGTTTAATCGTGACGTTATCTAAGGTGACCTGCTGTGGGAATTGATAGGTTGCTTTCGCAGCAGAGACATTTGAGTAGCCACTGAATGATAGCGCTTGATTGACTGCTTGAGTCGCATAAGGGCTATGCATGACACCAAACAAGACGAGTATGGTAATGCATAGCAGGGCGAAAAGAAGAATAAGCAGTTGCAGCAGTTTTCTCATGATAAACGCAGTCGTCAGAAGATGGGTAAATGACAGCAATAATGTTGGATAGAGTGAAACATTTTGCGTGCACTCGCAATAAAAAGCCCCTCAAATGAGGGGCTAAAGGTATTATTTACTAGTGAAGTCACTTAATCGAGCTGTGGACCCGCTGCGATTAACGACTTCCCTTCTGCATTGTCGGTGTACTTATCAAAGTTATTGATGAAGCGTTGCGCCAAGTCTTTCGCCTTACTCTCCCATTGAAGTGGATCAACATAAGTGTCGCGAGGGTCAAGAATGCTTGGGTCGACATCATGTAATGCAGTCGGCACTTCCAAATTAAAAATTGGAATGTGTTTGGTTTCAGCTTGCTCGATGGAACCATCTAGAATCGCATCAATAATCGCTCGCGTATCTTGAATTGAAATACGTTTGCCACTGCCATTCCAACCTGTATTCACCAAGTAAGCTTCTGCACCCGCAGCTTCCATACGTTTGACGAGAACTTCCGCATATTTGGTTGGGTGAAGCGTTAGGAACGCTGCCCCAAAACATGCAGAGAAGGTTGGTGTCGGCTCGGTAATACCACGTTCAGTACCTGCTAATTTTGCGGTGAAGCCGGATAAGAAATGGTATTTGGTTTGTTCAGGTGTCAGTTTAGACACAGGAGGTAAAACGCCAAATGCATCGGCTGATAGGAAGATCACTTTGTTTGCGTGACCACCCTTGGATACTGGTTTCACGATGTTGTCGATATGATGGAGCGGGTAAGACACGCGAGTGTTTTCTGTCTTAGAGCCGTCATCAAAGTCGATAGAACCATCGTTACGAACCGTGACGTTTTCTAGTAGCGCGTCACGACGAATAGCGTTGTAGATGTCAGGCTCTGCTTCTTTCGATAGCTTGATGGTCTTCGCGTAACAGCCGCCTTCGAAGTTGAATACACCATCATCATCCCAACCGTGCTCATCATCACCAATCAGTGCACGTTTAGGATCGGTAGATAGGGTGGTTTTACCTGTGCCAGAAAGGCCAAAGAAGATCGCCACATCACCTTCTTTGCCCATGTTGGCACTACAGTGCATGGACGCGATTTCTTTGAGCGGTAGGAAGTAGTTCATCATTGCGAACATGCCTTTTTTCATTTCTCCGCCGTACCAAGTACCGCCGATCAATTGCATGCGCTCTGTAAGGTTAAATACCGTGAAGTTTTCAGAGTTTAGGCCATGTTCTTCCCATTTCTGGTTAGTACATTTTGCACCGTTCATTACCACAAAGTCAGGTTCGAAGGTTGCCAGCTCTTCTTCGGTTGGGCGAATGAACATGTTTTTCACGAAATGTGCTTGCCAAGCCACTTCTGTGATCACTCTAATACTCAGGCGAGTGTCTGGGTTGGCACCACAATAACCATCAATCACAAACAAGCGTTTTCCTGAAAGTTGGCCTGTGACTAACTGTTTCAGATCACTCCAAACTTCTTGATTGATGGGTTTGTTATCATTTTTCACTGCATCTGATGTCCACCACATATGCTCTTGAGTCGTGGCATCTTTAACAATGTACTTATCTTTTGGTGAGCGTCCGGTAAAAATACCAGTATCAACAGCGACAGCGCCCAGCTCGGTTACTACGCCTTTTTCATAGCCTTCCAGATCAGCGCGAGTCTCTTCTTCGAACAGCATTTCGTAACTTGGGTTGCGTACAACCTCTTTTACGTTATGAAGCCCGTGTTTGGTAAGATCAATTGTTGCAGCCTTTGTATGTTCCATAACGGTCATAGGTGCTCCTTATAAGGATTTTTGTAGGGATTTTGTAATAATTTGTAATTTTTATCTGCTCACCATGCTAGCAACGGGTCTGAGAGAAAACAGGGATATAGCTCAAAAATTATCCATGATATTCGTGTGGTTTTAGGTAACCCGTCACATATTGGTTTAGTTATTTTATCGTGTGCGCAAAGCTTTGCGCTAGATCAATTGAATTATTAATTTTAAAAAATTAAGTATAGCGTACGGCTGGTTTGATGCCTTATTTCATCAGGCTTTGATCACAAAAAAAGCCAACACAAAGTTGGCTTTTTATTACTATTGATACGCTTGATAAGCTAGACGAATTAATGCAGCGTACTGTTACCAGAACCGGCTTGATTGTACAGCTCGCTCACTTCTGATTCGTCGAACGAATAATTCGTGCCGCAGTAATCACAATGTAAAGAAACGGATCCTTCGGTGCTTAAAATGTCATAAATTTCAGCACGGTCGACGGTTACAATGGCTGCACCACTGCGCTCGCGTGAGCAACCACAGAAAAATTCGACAGGTTGTGGGTCAAACAGTCGAACTTTTTCTTGGTTATATAAGCGGTAAAGTAGTTCGTTTGCTTCTAAGGCGAATAACTCTTCATTTTTTACCGTGTCTGTTAGTTGCTCAAGGTGTTCGAAATCATCTGGGGTACCAGTGCCGTCGGGCATCACTTGGATAAGCATGCCTGCCGCATGAGGTTTACCTTCGACTTCACCAGTACGAATCCATAGGCGAGTTTTCAACTGCTCAGAGTTAGCAAAATAGCTTTCTAGTACCTCAGCCAATGTGTCACCGTCTAAACCCACGACGCCTTGGTAGCGTTCGCCTTTTTGTGGTTGGATGGTGATGACCAAATGACCTTTCCCCATCATGTCATGTAAGCTGGCGTCATCTGCAATGTCGCCTTCCCAACGAGCCACTCCACGGATTTTTTGGTCGTGATCACCATTGATGACAGCAAGGGATACAGGGCCATCACCTTGCAGTTGCATAGTGATAGAGCCTTCAAATTTTAAGGTTGCTGTTAATAAAGTGGTTGAAACGAGTAGCTCACCCAATAGCTTTTGTAGTGCTGCTGGGTATTCCTTGCTGGAAATGATCTGTTGGTACGCTTCATCCAGTTGTACCAGCTCGCCACGAACAGACAGGTCTTCAAATAGGTAGCGATTTAACACATTGTTTGCCATGTTACTCTTTTCCTCGTAAGCAAATGTCTCGTATAAGCCAATACGCTTACTGATGTTTAAATTTAATAATGTCGCGACGCTGTTTTTTATCCGGGCGACGATCTGGGCTCGGGTTATGTGCGTGCAGTTTTCGTTGCAACGAATTCTGTTCACGTTTGGCGACACTTTCAGCGGTCTCGGAGTATAAAGTTTGTGCTTCAGGAGCACCACGTCTTTGGTCAGAAATTTTCTCGATTAATACGGTTTTTTCTTCGTGACCTTGCCTTAATGTAATTATGGCACCGAGTTCGACGATTTTGCTGGGTTTTGAACGTTGCCCATTGTAGTGCACTTTTCCGCCATCAATCATATTGCGAGCGAGCGAACGAGTTTTGTAGAAACGAGCTGCCCACAGCCATTTATCGAGGCGAACGGCGTCAGAATTGGAACCCATACTGGTATTTTTCTCCTAATATACTTGACGTTTTTTGCCACATATTGAACTTACAATGGTGATGAAGGTCGTATTTTTCAAGTTTGTTCTAAAAAGTTATAAAAAACGGTAGTTGATGTTTTATTGTTCGCTTAAAACCTTAAATGTTGGTCTAGTTCGAATAATAATTATTTATAACTGTTATAACCCGACTTATTCTATGAAACACATAGGTTTTTTGAGAGAATTCGACCTTAACGAAACGCACTTTATACCGACGGGTGTATTGATAAAAACCACAAAAATAACTGAAGAAAGAAAGGATCTCCCGTGAGTCGTATGAACTTGGATCTAGCAAAGGGATGGGGCAGTTTCTCTAAACTATTCCAATACCAAAACACCGCCAGTACGGTGTTGATGGTGTTGTTTGCCGTGATGAGTGCCTGGATTGCAGGTAAAGCCGTTTGGATGGTGGCCCAAGAACAACAAATTGCAACTTGGTCTCCATCATCATCTGTCAACAGTACATCATCCTCTAAGCCGCTTCTTAATCTTTCCAGTCTTCAGCAAAGCCACCTCTTTGGTCAGTATCAAAAAGATGCCGTGGCCGAAAAACCTAAACCCGTTGTTAAAGATGCGCCTAAAAGTCGCCTCAACGTTATTTTGGTGGGCGTGGTTACTACGTCGATTCCTGATAAAGGGCTTGCTGTGATCGCAAACCGTGGCGCACAAGCTACTTATGGCATTAATGAAGTCATTGAAGGTACTCGGGCGAAACTCAAAGCCGTGTTGGCCGATCGTGTGATTATCGACAATCAAGGGCGTGATGAAACAGTGATGTTGCAAGGGATTGAATATAAGAAACAATCTGCGCAAACCAAACCTAAGTCACAATCTCAGAGTGCAACAGGGAATCCGACAAATTTATCTAGGGATAAGGTTGAGCAAGTTCGCGAACGCTTGAGTGAAAATCCACAAGAAATATTTCGTTATGTTCGTATGTCTCAAGTTAAACGCGACAATCAGATCACTGGATACCGCTTAAGTCCGGGGTCAGAGCCTGCTTTATTCGAATCACTAGGGTTAAAAAGTGGTGATGTCGCTACGCATATTAATGGTCAGGATTTGTCTGACCCAAGTGCGATGAACCAGATTTTCAGAACAATATCAGAGTTAAGTGAACTCAACCTGACCGTTGAACGTGATGGTCAGCCATATGAGATTTATATTGAATTTTAAGACTCACGCCGCCTGAGGGCGGGGTCATTTAAGGAGTATGCCGTGAAGGGTTGGCTGAACAAGAGTACATGGTTGTTGGCTGGAAGTTTACTCGCGTCACCAATGGTGATGGCGAATGATTATAGTGCCAGTTTTAAAGGTACAGACATTCAGGAATTCATCAACATTGTTGGACGCAACTTAGAGAAGACGATTATCGTGGACCCTTCTGTTCGCGGTAAAATTGATGTGCGCAGTTACGATATGTTAACGGAAGATCAGTACTACAGCTTCTTCTTGAACGTATTGGAAGTTTATGGTTTTGCTGTCGTTGAAATGGATAACGGGATTTTGAAAGTTATCAAATCGAAAGACGCAAAAACGTCTGCGATCCCTGTTGTGGGTGATGCCAGTGCCAAAGGCGACAGTGTTGTGACTCGAGTTGTGGCTGTTCGCAATGTTTCAGTGCGTGAGTTGTCTCCTTTGCTTCGTCAGTTAAATGATAATGCTGGCGCTGGTAACGTGGTGCACTACGACCCTGCTAACATCATTCTGATCACGGGTCGTGCGGCGGTTGTTAATCGCCTAGCCGATATTATCAAACGTGTCGACCAAGCCGGCGATAAAGAAATTGAAGTGGTGGAATTGGATAACGCTTCTGCTGCTGAAATGGTACGTATTGTTGAAGCATTGAATAAAACCACAGAACAAAAAAATACCCCCGCATTTTTGCAACCTAAATTGGTCGCAGACGATCGTACCAACTCCATTCTTATTTCTGGTGATCCGCAGGTGCGCCAGCGCCTACGTAAATTGATTCAGCAACTAGATATCGAAATGGCGACTAAAGGTAATAACCAAGTGGTTTACCTGAAGAATGCTAAAGCTGAAGATCTGGTTGAAGTGCTTAAAGGTGTGTCAGATAACCTGCAGGCTGAGAAAAATGGTGGTGGTAAAAAAGGTGGAGGAGCTGCGAATCGCGGTGAAGTGATGATTTCGGCTCACCCAGAAACCAATGCTTTGGTACTGACTGCGCCGCCCGACATCATGAATGCATTGCAGGACGTGATTGCCCAGCTTGATATTCGCCGTGCTCAGGTATTGATTGAAGCGTTGATCGTTGAAATGGCGGAAGGTGATGGCATTAACCTTGGGGTTCAATGGGGATCGCTTGAAAGTGGTGCGGTTATCCAATATGGCAACGCTGGTGCTCCTATCGGCCAAGTTATGGTTGGTTTGGAAGAAGCAAAAGATACGGTAGAAAAACAGCCGATCCGTGATAGTGATACCGGTGAAATCAAATATTACGAAGAAACCACTACCAAAGGTGATTTCTCTACGTTGGCAGCGGCACTAGGTGGTGTGAATGGCGCTGCACTTAGTATTGTGATGGGAGATTGGACCGCGCTTATCAGTGCTGTATCAACCGATTCTAACTCCAACATTCTGTCGTCTCCGAGTATTACAGTGATGGATAACGGAGAAGCCTCTTTTATTGTCGGTGAAGAAGTGCCAGTGATCACGGGGTCTACAGCCGGCTCTAATAATGACAATCCATTCCGGACCGTTGATCGTAAAGAGGTCGGGATCAAGCTGAAGGTTACCCCGCAAATTAATGAAGGGGACTCTGTACGATTGGATATCGAACAGGAAGTTTCAAACGTATTGAGTCCAAATGGTGCAGTTGATGTTCGCTTTGCAAAACGTCAGCTCAATACGTCTGTGATGGTTGAAGATGGTCAGATGATTGTCCTAGGTGGCCTTATTGATGAGCAAACAAAAGAAAGTGAATCAAAAGTGCCTTTGTTAGGTGATATTCCTGTTTTAGGTCATCTATTTAAATCAACCAGCACACAGACCAGCAAGAAAAACCTGATGGTCTTTATCAAGCCAACGATTATTCGCGATGGTGTGACGGCAGATGGTATCACTCAGCGTAAATACAACTTTATTCGAGCAGAACAATTGTATAAAGCTGAAGAAGGTCTGAAGCTGATGGATGATGCTCATATTCCTGTATTGCCTAAATTTGGTGAAGATCGACGTCATCCAGTAGAAATCCAAGCATTTATTGAGCAGATGGAAAGCAAGTAATGAGTGATGTGGAGTCTGTAGTGGCGTTCAGTCGCCTGCCGTTTAGTTTCGCCAATCGCTTTAAACTGGTGCTTGAAATGGATCAGGGTGGACTGACTCTGTTTTACGTTGCCCCCTTATCCATGCCGGCCTTAATGGAAGTAAAGCGGGTGACGTCTGCCAATTTTACACTGACTGAAGTGTCACAAGAGCAGTTTGAAAGCCGCTTGACCGTAGCGTATCAGCGTGACTCTTCTGAAGCTCGCCAGTTAATGGAAGATCTCGGTGCGGATAGCGATGATTTCTTCTCTTTGGCGGAAGATTTGCCACAAGATGAAGATTTGCTTGAGTCTGAAGATGATGCGCCAATCATCAAGTTGATCAATGCCATGCTTGGTGAAGCGATAAAAGAAGGTGCATCGGATATCCATATCGAAACCTTTGAAAAGAGCCTTTCCATCCGTTTTCGGGTTGATGGGGTACTGCGCGATGTCCTCTCTCCAAGTCGAAAGCTTGCACCGTTGTTGGTATCGCGGGTAAAAGTCATGGCGAAACTGGATATTGCAGAGAAACGAGTGCCACAAGATGGCCGCATTTCATTGCGTATCGGTGGTCGAGCGGTGGATGTTCGTGTATCGACCATGCCATCTTCTCATGGTGAACGTGTGGTAATGCGTCTGCTGGATAAAAACGCTACTCGCCTCGATCTGCATAGCCTTGGCATGACAGCTCGCAACCATGATAGTTTCCGCAAGATGATTGACCGTCCGCACGGCATTATCTTGGTCACCGGTCCTACAGGCTCTGGTAAATCGACCACGCTTTATGCTGGACTTCAAGAATTAAATAGTAATGAACGCAATATTCTTACCGTCGAAGATCCAATCGAATTTGATATCGATGGCATTGGTCAAACTCAGGTGAACCCAAAAGTCGATATGACTTTTGCGCGCGGTTTACGTGCGATTTTGCGTCAAGACCCAGATGTTGTGATGGTCGGGGAAATTCGAGATTTAGAAACCGCGCAAATTGGCGTGCAGGCCTCATTAACCGGTCACTTGGTGATGTCGACGCTACACACCAACACCGCAGTAGGTGCTATTACTCGTTTACGTGATATGGGCATTGAACCTTTCCTAATTTCTTCTTCGTTACTGGGCGTTTTGGCTCAGCGTCTTGTTCGCACATTATGTAAAGACTGCAAAGAGCCTTTTGAAGCCGACAAAGAGCAGAAAAAACTGTTTGGTCTGAAGAAAAAAGATGAGCTAACCCTTTACCGAGCCTGCGGATGTGAGAAATGTAACTTCAAAGGCTACCGCGGCCGAACAGGGATCCACGAGCTGTTAATTGTTGACGAAAGCGTGCAAGAGCTTATTCACAGTGAAGCTGGTGAACAGGCAATCGAAAAAGCCATTCGTGAGCATACGCCAAGCATTCGTAGTGATGGCTTAGAAAAGGTGCTTAATGGTGTGACTTCATTAGAAGAAGTCATGAGGGTAACCAAGGAAGCATAATGGCAGCATTTGAATATAAAGCGCTCAATGCTAAAGGGAAAAATGTCAAAGGTGTTATCGAGGGTGATAACGCCAGACAAGTCCGTGCTCGTTTAAAAGAGCAAGGTTTGATCCCTGTTGATGTGATTGAAACTCGCGCCAAAGCCAGCAAGCAACAAGGAACGGCAAAAAGTGGTTTTAAGCGGGGTATCAGTACCCCAGATCTCGCGCTGATCACGCGTCAGATCTCAACCCTAGTTCAATCAGGGATGCCGTTGGAAGAGTGTCTAAAAGCGGTATCGGAACAATCGGAAAAGCCACGTATTCGTACGATGTTGCTCGCGGTGCGCTCAAAAGTCACGGAAGGTTACACGCTGGCAGACAGTTTGGCTGACTTTCCTCATATTTTTGATGAGCTGTTTCGCGCCATGGTGGCTGCGGGTGAAAAGTCAGGCCATCTCGACGCAGTATTGGAACGCTTAGCTGACTACGCAGAGAACCGGCAGAAAATGCGTTCAAAGCTGATGCAAGCCATGATTTATCCGATCGTCTTGGTGGTGTTTGCTGTTGGTATCGTTGCATTTCTGCTGGCGGCTGTCGTACCCAAGATCGTTGGCCAATTTGTGCAAATGGGTCAGGAGCTTCCTCAGTCGACTCAGTTCTTACTTGCCTCCAGTGAATTTGTGCAAAACTGGGGACTGTATATTCTTGCTGCTGTATTGGTTTTGTCTTATCTGATCAAGTTTGCATTGAGTAAACCCAATATACGTCTGAGCTGGGATCGTAAGGTCATTCGAATGCCGATGATTGGCAAAATTTCTCGTGGCCTGAATACCTCTCGATTTGCTCGTACGCTCTCGATTTGTACCTCCAGTGCGATCCCTATTTTGGAAGGAATGAAAGTCGCGGTTGACGTTATGTCTAACCATTACGTTAAACAACAGGTTTTGAGTGCAACGGATAATGTTCGTGAAGGGGCAAGCCTGCGTAAAGCGCTCGATCAAACCAAATTATTCCCACCAATGATGCTACATATGATCGCCAGTGGTGAGCAAAGTGGTGAATTAGAAAGCATGCTAACGCGCGCCGCAGATAACCAAGATGCAAATTTTGAGTCAACAGTGAATATCGCATTGGGTATTTTTACTCCAGCTTTGATAGCGTTGATGGCTGGATTGGTATTGTTCATTGTCATGGCGACGCTAATGCCGATTTTAGAAATGAATAACTTAATGAGTGGGTGACCTAAGCAGGACACAAATACTTGGAGAAAATAATGAAAAACAAAATGAAGAAACAGTCAGGTTTTACCCTGTTAGAAGTGATGGTTGTTGTGGTTATTCTGGGGATTCTGGCGAGCTTCGTCGTACCAAACCTGCTGGGTAACAAAGAGAAAGCGGACCAACAGAAAGCGATCACCGATATTGTTGCGCTAGAAAATGCATTGGACATGTTCAAGCTAGATAACAGCGTCTATCCAACAACCGATCAAGGACTGGATGCGTTGGTAACTAAACCATCAAACCCTGAGCCGCGTAATTACCGTAATGGTGGCTACATCAAGCGTCTACCATCAGATCCATGGGGTAACGAATACCAATACCTAAGCCCTGGTGATAATGGCGCTATCGATATTTTCACTCTTGGCGCAGACGGCCAAGAAGGCGGTGAAGGGGCAAATGCCGACGTTGGTAACTGGAACCTTCAAGATTTTCAATAATGAGTTTTAGGCGGCGTTAAGCCGCCTTAATTAGCATGAATAGCAAACGCGGTTTCACTCTCATCGAAATATTACTGGTTCTTGTGTTGTTGTCGATGGCTGCGGTTGCAGTGATTGCCACCCTCCCAAGCAGTACCGATGACACCTTAAAACAACTAGCTAAGTCTTTATCGCTGAGAGTGCAACTTCTAAATGAAGAAGCGCTACTGAGTGGCAAAGATTACGGCTTGCGTGTGGATGAAAAACAGTCACGCTACGTGCTATTAGAGCTAAAAGAAGATGGCTGGCAGCCTCTAGCAATAGATAAGATTCCTTCAGAAACGCAACTGCCGGACGGTGTTGCCATTGAACTTTCATTGGGTGGCGGCGTTTGGCAAAGCGATGATCGCTTGTTTAAACCGGGTAGCCTATTCGATGAAGATATGTTTGCCGACGTAGAGCAAGACAAAGAGAAAAAGCAGCGTCCTCCACAAATTTTTATTGTTTCCAGCGGTGAAGTGACGCCTTTTACTATTTCTTTATACCCTTCACAGGAAAACAGTGAACAAGATGGTTGGCGTATACGTGCAAAAGAGAATGGTGAAATTATCTCTTTAGCGCCAGGAGAAGATGATGCGTCGTGAGCGAGGAATGACCTTACTAGAAGTACTCGTTGCATTGGCGATTTTTGCCACAGCAGCCATTGCGACGATCCGCTCTGTGAGTCAACACATTAATACCTTGAGTTATCTGGAAGAGAAAACTTTTGCGGCCATGGTGGTGGACAACCACATGGCTAAGGTGATGCTCGATGGTAATAAGGTCAAAAAGCAAACAGGCAAAGACGAATTAGCGGGGCGCACTTGGTATTGGAGTGTAACACCAGTATCAACCTCTGGCGATCTGCTACAAGCATTTGATGTCAGTGTTGCTGTGGAAGAAAAAGGCACACCAGTGGTCACGGTGAGAAGTTATGTGCAGAAGTAACCGTCGTCAACATGGTTTTACATTGATTGAAGTGCTGGTGGCGATTGCGATTTTTGCCAGTTTGAGCCTCGGTGCCTATCAGGTCGTCAATCAAGTTCAACGCAGCAACGAGCTCTCTCTGGAAAAAAGTGAACGACTAAAGGCGATTCAACGCACATTGGTGTTCATGGATAACGATTTTCGCCAAATGGCATTAAGAAAAACCCGCACTAATGGGGAAGAGCCCGATGCCTTATTGGTTCATTGGAAAGATTATCTGTTGGACTCCGATGGAAAAGGGATCATGTTTGCCCGCACAGGATGGCGTAACCCGCAACAGCAGTTTCCGCGTGGCGAGGTCACTAAAGTAGGCTATCGCATTAAAGAAGAAACGTTAGAGCGTGTGTGGTGGCGTTATCCCGATACGCCAGCAGGGCAAGAAGGGGTTTATACGCCGCTTCTAAAAGAGGTCGAAACCTTAGAAATGCGCTTTTACGATGGTAAGAAGTGGCAGAATCAATGGGAGACCAAAGATACGTTACCACAGGCGGTTTCTGTTACTTTGACCCTAAAAGATTATGGGGAAATTGAGCGTATTTATTTAACTACTGGTGCTCAATTGACTGAGGCGGCAGAAGGGGAGCTGAAACAGTGAAGAGAAGCTCTCAAAAAGGTGTCGCGCTGATCGTCGTGTTGTTATTGCTTGCCATTATGGCAACGATTGCGGCAGGTATGGCTGACCGTTTATTTAGCCAGTTCAAGCGCGCGTCAAACCAGCTCAATTATCAGCAAGCCTATTGGTATAGCGTTGGCGCTGAAAACTTGGCGAAAAAAGCCATTGAACAAAGCTATAAAGACAGTGATACCACGAACCTTTCTCAGCCATGGGCACTGGAAGAACAGGTTTACCCATTGGATTACGGCACCTTGTCTGGACGCATCTATGATCGCCAAGCGTGTTTTAATCTCAATGCATTGGCTGGGGTTACTGCACAACCAGGAGAGAGCCAAATGCCTTTTCTGGTGGAAATGCTACAAAACCTGCTGGAAGAGCTGGAAGTGGAAAACTACCAAGCTGAAAGCATTGCTCAATCAACGTGGGAGTTTGTCGACAAGGACAATACCGTGAACTCCGTATCCGGGGTGGAAGACAGCACATACGAAGGTTTTTCACCCGCTTATATGACGGCAAACGCGTTGCTGGCTGATGGTAGTGAGCTTCGAGCTGTTCATCAGGTTACGGGTGATGTGATGGCGAAAGTGGCGCCGTATGTGTGTGCCTTGCCTACCAGTGAAATGGCGCTAAATGTGAATACGATAGACAGTAAGCATGCTGCACTTTTAGCGGCGCTATTTCATCCGGCACTGAGTACGGATGATGCCAAGTCTATGCTTGAGAGTCGCCCATTTGACGGTTGGCCGAGTGTGGATGATTTTCTTCAGGAGTCAGCATTGTCAGGCATCAATGATGAACAAAAAGAAAAGGTTAAACAGTATCTTTCTGTAGATAGTGTGTATTTTGAATTGGATGTACAACTATTGGTTAACGAATCTCGTGTTCGAGTTCGTAGCCTGTTGTTTAGTGAAAATAGAGAAACTGCAACGGTAGTACGCCGTCGCTTTGGAGGAATCAGTGAGCGAGTTTCTGATCGTTCGTCTGAGCAGAAATAGTAGCCACTCGGTACAGTGGTTAGTTTGGTCTGAAGCTCAGCAGGACGTTATCGCCAGTGGTGAATTGAACAATCAAGACGATTTAGCTGAGCTAACAACGTATGCCGCTGGTCGTCAGGCGGTGTTATTAATTTCGGCCGCTGACGTGTTATTAGCGGAAGTGGATGTTCCAGCTGGAGCGTCACGCCAGTTTGAGAGCATGTTGCCTTACCTTTTGGAAGATGACATCGCGCAAGACGTTGATGATCTGCATTTTAGCGTGCTCGAAAAGCGTGGCGATAAAGCCAAAATTTGCGCGGTGGAAACCCAATGGTTAAGTGAAACCCTCACCGCACTAAAAGATTTAAATGTGGATGTGAAGCGTGTCCTGCCCGATGCTTTGGCGTTACCAGAACTGGATGGCATAGCGGCTGTTGAACTAGATGGTCAATGGTTAATGAAAAAAGACGCTTTTTCGGCATTGAGTGTTCATTCTGAGTGGCTGGAAATGGTGGCTCAGTCAGAGTGGGTGAAACAAGATGAAGAGTTTTTAACCTTAACCTCATACTCGCCATTACCTGAACTGAATTTAGCTGAAGAGCAAACATGGCAAACCAGTGAGCCTAAGCTGGTAATGCAACTGCTGGCAGAGCAAGCCGTCAAAAGTAAGGTGAACTTACTCAGTGGTCGCTTTAAACCCAAATCGTCTTTGCTACGCCATTGGAAAGTTTGGCAGAAAGCAGTGGTTGCTGCAGCTGTATTTGTGGTGATTGCTGGAGGCTATAACCTGTTAAAAATCCAGCAGTATGAAACTCAAGCCAATGCTTATCGTGCGGAAAGTGAACGTATTTTTAGAACTGTACTTCCTGGGAAAAACAAGATCCCGACTGTGAGCTATTTAAAACGTCAGCTCACTGACGAAGCGTCGAAACTGTCTGGTGGTGGTTCAGGCGAAGGGGTCTTGAATTGGATGGTAAAACTGCCCCAAGCACTGTCTGGAATAAAAGGGCTGAAGCTGAACAGCTTTAAATACGATCAAAACCGTGGTGAGGTGCGTCTAGAAGCACAGAGCCAAGATTTCCAGAGCTTTGAAAAAGCACGTGAGCAGCTTGCGCAGCATTTTGCGGTAGAGCAAGGCCAGCTTAATCGTTCTGGTAACGCCGTTAATGGCACCTTTGTGCTGAAGAATAAGTGAGGTGAGTTCAATGCAAAAATACATAGCCTCATTCCAAAGCTGGTGGAGTAGCATCAGTGTGAGAGAACAGCGCATGGTAATTGTCTGTTCACTCTTGTTGGTTGTTGGGATCATTTATTGGGGGATATTGCAGCCAATAAGCTCGCGAGCTGAGCAGGTGCAAAACCGTATTACCAGTGAGAAGCAACTGCTGAGTTGGGTACAAAACAAAGCGGATGAAATCTCTCGATTGCGTGCGCAAGGTGGACAAGTGGTCTCTAGCCAGCCGCTGAACCAAATCATCTCCTCCTCAGTGAGCCGCTTTAATATTGAACTGATCCGAGTACAACCTCGTGGTGAGATGATCCAAGTTTGGGTACAACCGCTGCCTTTTACTACATTGATTGACTGGGTTGCTTACCTGAAAGAAGAGCAGGGTGTGGATGTTGCTTTCCTTGATGTCGATAAAGCTGAACGCGCGGGTGTGGTCGAAGTTAAGCGCTTGCAGTTGAGTAAGTAAGAGAGGGTGGCGTGAAGAAAAAAATACTGATAACTCTGTTGGTTGTCATGGCATTCCTTGTCAGCCTTGTGGTTCATATTCCAGCACAGTTTGTGCTTAGCCAATTTCCTTTACCGCCTCAACTGAGTCTGAATGGCGCCACAGGCACTATTTGGAAGGGGCGTCTAGTGAGTGCGCAGTGGGCACAATATCAACTTGGTGAGGTCAGTTGGAGTATTCAGCCAAGCAAACTGTTGACGGGGAATCTGCAAGCACAAGTACGATTTGGCCGAGGCAGTGATTTAAACGTGAAAGGTCGAGGTATCGTGGGCTATGGTGTCAGCGGTGCGTATGCAGAGAATTTTGTTGCTTCAATGCCCGTTGATACCGCATTAGAGTTTGCCCCAAATCTGCCAGTACCCTTGGATTTAACTGGTCAGATTGAGCTAAGCATTAAACACTTTGACTATGCAGAGCCCTACTGCCAGTCTGGAGAAGGTGCTCTGGTCTGGAATACCGATACCATTGGTACCCCATTGGCGGAACTGAATGTCGGACCTGTTGTGGCAGATATTAGTTGTCAGGACAGTACGTTAACTTTGAAAGGTAACCAGCAAAGCGAACAAGTTGAAAGTGAATTTTCATTGGTCCTTAAAGCGGATAGCAGCTATGACACCCAAGCTTGGTTTAAGCCGCAACAAGCGTTCCCATCAGCACTACAACAACAACTGAAATGGTTACCAGCACCAGAAGATAATGGGCGATATCCATTGTCCTACCAAGGGCGCTTATAATCTTGCTGCCCATATCAATAAAAAAGCCAGTTACACAATGACTGGCTTTTTTGTGGTTAGGCGGTTGGGAAACTGATTTGGACTTTCAGGCCACCCTCACTGCGATTGGTTACTGCAACGGAGCCATGATGCTGGCTGATGATCCGCTTCACAATGGCTAACCCAAGCCCAGTACCTTCACTACCTCTGGCGGTATCGCCACGGGTAAAAGGTTCAAACAATTTCGCAACTTGGCTTTCTTCAATACCGGGACCATTATCTTCAACACATACCCAACATAATTTGTTGTCAGCGGTATTTCCCGTACTGACTTTGACCCAACCATTACCATAGCGTATCGCATTGACCACCAAGTTACTGACTGCACGTTTCATTGCGATGGGGCTGCCGAGTGCTAACTTGAGGTCGGTTTGCAATGCCGTTTCAATTTGAAATTCATAGCCACCTTCAGAAGAGGCGACATCGTTGGCGATGTCATTCAAATCCACCTCAACAAAAGATTGGGTATTAATGGGTTTTAGGTAATCCATAAACTGGCTAATGATTTCATTACACTCTTCGGTGTCGCTGATAATCCCTTCTGCTAAATAGCTGTCTTCGGGTGACATCATTTCTGTCGCGAGTCGGATGCGAGTGAGTGGCGTACGTAAATCGTGGCTGATCCCGGCCATTAATAATGCGCGATCTTCTTCCAGCTCTTGAATCCCTTTCGACATGCGATTAAATGCGCGGGTAACCGAGCGAATTTCACTGGCTCCCTTTTCCGGTAACGGCGGGGGGATTTCACCACGGCCGACGCATTTCGCAGCGCTTTCTAATGACGTTAATGGTCGGTTTTGTAAGCGAATAAAGAGCCAGCCCCCCGCGATAATTAAGACAGCCATGATCAAGCTATTGCGAAAAAGTGGGGCAAAATCTTCTTCTTGTAGCTCAGATAAAGGGATCCTAAGGAGTGAGTCAGGCAAGGCATCGGTTTTCATCCAGAGAATGTAACTCTCTTCCCCTAGCATCATTCGTACTTCGGTCGGTGAACCCAGTTCATGACTCATTTCTTCACTCATAAGATCAATACTGACGGCATGCTCGTATTCACGGGCAATCAAACTATTCTCTGCATGCATGGTGACGCCAAGTTGTTCGAGGACCTGACGGCGTAAAGGTGCATCCATTGCGAGCTCATTCGTTCCGTTCTCGGTGTCGAGTAGCATGAGCTTGATTTCGTGGCTAAGAATTTTATTGAACTGCTGCAAGCTGGGTAATAAGGCGTAATTAAACACCGCGTAATAAGAGTAAACCTGACTGGCAATGAGGAGAGTGATAAACAACAGGATCGATTGGGTGAAGGAGCTGCGAATGCGCATATGTAGAACCTATGGCTAGAAAGGTGCTGGTAACGGAAGGAAATACCAGCACCATGTGTGAAGGAGTTAAGCTTCTTTACCGTCCGGTACAAAGACGTAGCCGAGGCCCCAAACAGTTTGGATGTAGCGAGGTTTGCTTGGGTCAACTTCGAGCATACGACGCAGACGGGAAATCTGGACGTCGATTGAACGTTCCATTGCGGAGTATTCACGGCCACGTGCCATATTCATTAATTTATCACGTGACATTGGCTCACGAGCGTTAGTGACTAGCGCTTTTAATACCGCAAACTCACCAGAGGTTAGAGGCATTGCTTCCTCGCCGTGGAACATTTCACGGGTGCCTAAGTTTAGGCGGAACTCACCAAACTCGACAATGGACTCTTCAGAACTTGGCGCTCCCGGAAGTTCAATCGTTTGGCGGCGCAGTACGGCTTTAATTCGAGCCAACAGTTCACGTGGGTTGAATGGCTTCGGTAAATAGTCATCAGCACCAACTTCCAAACCAACAATACGATCGACCTCATCGCCTTTTGCTGTCAGCATCAAGATAGGTAGCATGTTGTTCGCGTTACGCAGGCGACGACAAATGGACAAGCCATCCTCTCCAGGTAGCATGAGATCAAGCACCATCAGGTGGAAGGTTTCACGTGTTAACAAACGATCCATCTGTTCACTGTTTGCCACACTGCGTACCTGGAATCCTTGCTCAGACAGGTAACGCTCCAGTAATGCACGCAAGCGCGCATCATCATCTACGACCAGAATTTTAAAGTTTTCTTGCATGTAATGATTCCACTTAATAAATACGCTGTCCCGATTTGGGTAATCAAAATGTAACACTGTTCTGACTAATGTGGCGCAAAGAATTGTTAACGTTTATTACCTTTTTAGCTAATGTATACAGTGGTTGCAAACGAATATTGCTAGGAATATGAAAACAAACCTGATTACACGCGAAGGCTACGATAGGCTGAAGAAAGAGTTGGACTTTTTGTGGCGTGAAGAGCGCCCAGAAGTGACGAAGAAAGTAACTTGGGCAGCAAGTTTGGGTGATCGCAGCGAGAATGCCGATTTCTGCTTAGAACCATCAAATTAATACTAAAGCTTTCATGACCTACGTGAAAACTAGAGAGTTAAATAGTGCACATACTATTTGTTGTACTATTTAACTTCGAAGGTAGTACCAACTTTCAGAGGGCCAAAGCAATCGACTCTAATAGCGCTGGTGATAAGGAGTTGTATACTTCATAGAAGCTAACTTTAATCACAAGAACTCTTCTAGAACATGACTATCAATAATTAGGTAAAGCTGACTTTTTTGTGTACTACTAACAGTGTTTAAAAATTGCCATCAGCTACTTGAAAACAGGCCAAACCAAGCTCTCTCCACATTTGTACAACCTTGTCACGGTCATCAAACACGCAAAGGATATCATTTTTATAATTTGGGTATAGGTCTAGTAACCAGAAGCGTTTTAGTACTTCGTCAGCTGTGTATGTATCCATTTCTCTCATTGTTAGAGCGTCGTACTGGACATTGTGCAGAGACAGCCACTCAACTGTTTTGGTTCTAACTATGTCGCCTCTAGCAGAAAAAATATGAATTCTATAGCCCTGCTTTTTAAGAGCGTTAACTGACTCAATTACTGGCTGGTTAGGTAAGTCTTTATCGCAAGCATTAAAATAAGAAACCCAGTCGACCTTTTTATTCTGGGACTTATCAATGAAATGGGCCCTGTGCCCATTGAGAGCTAATGTTCCATCCAAATCGACGATTACTGTTTTCATTCTGTGTCCAAAATAGCGTCAATATTTAAGATATGCTCTCGTGTTTTTTTTCAAATTGCTTTGATGTTAGGTTCCGTATGAGAAGGTGAAATCAAATCACTCGCTTCATGAGCATATGTATTTCTTATTTTATTCAGGCACTTATCATCACCACTGCAATTGTAGAACTTAGATAGCAAGTCCCCTTTGTTCGTATGATTTTCAGTTTTACGGAGCATCTCCCTAAGAGACTCGGCTCTCGTATGACAATCGGTTAGCCTTGGGTTGTCTTCCAAAAATGTTATAACTTCGTCGTACTCCCAACTTTCGACATTTTCTAGTGCGTCATTTAGCTCCCTTCTCTTACGCTGAAGGCGGCTTTTTATTTTACTGCAAACCCCACTCTTTGATTCACTTTTGACGCTATCTTTATGAAGTTTGATGGCCTGAATAATTCCGTTGTCGATATGTCCGACTTTTTCCATCAGCATCCCTCTAACAGAATTAATCCTCTCATCATTCTTTAATTGAGATTTAACTATCTTCAGAAACTTGTCACTAATATTGTCTCGATGACAATAAAATATCCCATCGATAAACTCTGACCCTTCACCGTTTTTTCTATTAATCGCTTCTGCCAAGCCTAAAGGGTTATCACCAGTGTAAAATAATATTGGTGTGTGGTAATCCTCAAGTGTTTTACGAATGTGTTCAATCACATCAGAGCCATTCAACTCTGGCATATTGAAATCAATCAAAATAAAATCTAATTCTCCGGATGCTAGAGCTTTAATGAAGCTATCATTCTCGATGACATTCTCACCAGCTTTGGACTCAATAGATAGTATTGACAGCTCAATTTCTTTGTTTTTAAAGAATGAGCTAATTGTTCTAACATCCCCTCTGACTGAACGAAGCTGGTCATCAATCCAAATCAGTTTAAATTCAAGCTTCATCTGAAAACTCCAACGCGACGACAGCACCGGCTTCTTCACTATTTCCTATAGTAAGCGTTGCCCCCAAAGACTTAGCAATATCTCTGCAATGAGACAAACCAAGACCGGACCCTCCTACGGTAGTAGAAATACCCTTCTTAAAGTAAGCACTGCTATCCAGCCTTTCAAAATCAAAACCAGATCCATCATCTACAAAGTCAATCCCCGTCTCTCTAAAGATTACAGATAGATTTTTAGCGCCCGCTCTTCTTGAGTTCTCTAAAATATTGACAAACAAAACACAAGCTTCTGCTGGTTTAAAATTGATTTCTCGACTGAGCCTCTTTGTGTTAACAGCGTTTATTTTTACTCCCCACTTGCCATTTTTTGATACAACCTTTTTGATGTAATCTTCAAAAAATAGGTATAGGTCCTGTTTGACGGAAGATACCTTAATATTGAAATTTGCTTTAGTTGCCATATTGGCTGTTTCTTTGATTGTGGAGATATCGAGAACAGCGTGCTCCAAGACCTCCACAAGTTCTTCTTTAGATACAGAATCCGGTGCTTCATAAAAAGCACTTAAAACAGAACGAGCATCCTTCTCTATTCCACCTGATATTTGCTGAATAACATGAGTTATCAATGCATCTAATGTCTTTTCGGGGTCAACAAGTCGCTCAAGGAAACTACTCCTTCGCTCTTCGGTCTTTAGCTTTTCTGTAGCAATTATCTTTTTCTTGGTTGCAATACTGGCGACCTTCTCAGCCTCAACCTTTTGCTCAATCGCAATGTTCTTTTGAGTGGTTAATTCTTGTATTATTTTCTTTGTTTGCTGTTTATCATTTTGTGACAAGCTTGCAAAGTCAGTATCACCTAGAGATGATACGAACTCCCGCAAATAGTCTTCACGCTTTTTTTGATTTATTTCTTCTATCTGTAAGATTAAGGTGCTGTTTATTTTATAATCAATTACATTCAGACTACCTTTAACCAATTTATCTAAAGAGCCCTCTATCTTCTCTCTCGATAACTCCTTAAATATAAATCTTTCAGGGTCTTTTTCTGCGTCAGGGGCCGACACAACATTTCTTTCTTTTAATGTGTCAACCAGTCGATTCCACTCAAGCCCTTCCACTACAAAGGCTTCCAGTTGTCTTAAAATCAAAGTAACGAAGCCGTACTCTTTGAGTTCTGGTTGATCTTTAGTTTTGGTCCTCACAACAACTTTATCTTCTTCATCAGATGCGGCAAGCTCAAAATAAGCCTTATTGTGGGCAAGACCTTCACGACTAGTTATTACTCCAAAGGAGTTTTTCGTATCCTTGACAGTTACTTGTCCAAAAACATCACGAGTACCCAAATACCTAGACGTACCCTGAGTTTTTCTTTGGTCAAGGTTAAGCCAGTCATTTTTCTCATTTCCATAAGGCGATATTCTAAAACCGTTATAAAAGAGGAATACCGAGCCGTATGCGTTGGGGTTGATGCCAACCCTCCTAGTAAAATACCCCTTAGATATACTATCCAAATAATGCACTTCAATAGATACACTTGAAAGAAGCTTGTAAGGATTTTCGGCCTTATACTGGTATATTTCCTCCCCCTGAAAATACAGAGTGGTATTTATATACTCTCCTTTGTCATCAATCACTGAACTGATGTAGCTAGTTTTAATCTTTAGCTTATCAAGAATTCCATTATCAACTTTGGATTTAAGTTTTCTATTTAATTCTTCTAGTTTTCTTTTCGCTTCTTCTGACTTTATTTTTGAGGTATCAAAATGCATATTTCCTTGCATATACACTTCAAACCCCTCATCCAATGAAGGGGAAAATTTTTCGAGCTCAGATAGCAACTTACCTAGCTTTTTAGCATCCCACACAGAACGGAGTTTCTCTATCTTCAATACCGTTCCAGAATGGAAACTTTCTTCATTAATCTCTGTTAAAAATTCCCCCTCAGAAAGGGTGTCAACCAATAGAGGGATAGTGGATATCTCATCATCGACCTCTTTATTTTCGTAAAGAGTCCAATCAATGACCAACTTTAAATACTCACCGCCAGCAGACCTAGTGTAAAGCGTTAACTGCTCGCCAAGCCTGTCACAACTAAAACGGCCAACGCCTTTATTGCCAGCATACTGCTTATCTTTTGCATCCCTTTTCTCGGAATATGCAATATTCAACCACTTGTTCTTAATATCATCTTTGGTCATACCTATACCAAAGTCTTTAATGCAGATTTCAGGTTTATACAAAAGGCTATCAAGGGTATCCTTTGAGGTATCAATATTTACATCAGTTAATTCGATTACAACCCTAGGAGAATCTGCATCCTTCGAGTTTTTAACAAGCTCAATTATCGCAACGTTATCATTGTAGATAAGCCCTCGGCCCACAATATCTTTAACACCCGCATTTGCAACAAAGTTTACTTCTGTACTATTGCTCATGTTTTAAACCTTTTATAAGTAAACCTAATGCCTCACCTAAAAATGGAGGTACTGCGTTTCCGACTTGAGTATATCTAGGGCATTCTTGCGTTCTTCTTTCGCCGCCAGTTGTATACTTACCCAAAATATCAAAGCTATCTGGGAATGATTGAATGCGAGCCATTTCCCTCACAGTTAAAATTCGCGGTTCACTATAGTGGAGCAAATCATCTGGTAGTGTTGTTAAAGTCTTCGATGGTTCGTCTGCATTTAAAACTGTTATGGCTTGTTTCTTGGTTCCAATTTCCATGCGCATTTGATCATTCAAACTAACACCTGGCTTACAAATTTCTTGTATCTTAGTAAACTTCTCTATTGTACTTAGCCTATGCCGAGCCAACCGTAAACTGTTAGGAGTGGACTTACTCGCTCCCTTTCTTATTGCTCGAAGATACTTTGATGGTTTAGACGGTAGCTTATAATCGACTTGTTTGAACCCACTTTTATCGCTTCCAGAGTGATGAATAAGACCATTAGTTTGTACAAGCAAGTCTCCAATCGCATCACTCACTTTTACAGGTTGTAAAGGGAGCTTCTTACTTTTCAAAAACTCACTTCTGTTATGGATTAGTATTTCAAAAGGATTCTCAAAGTCATGATCTATAAGATTTTTCTTAACACCAATCATGATGAAACGAGTTCGCTTTTGAGGTACTCCAAAGTCAGCGCTACATAGAAAGTCTGTGAATACCTTATATCCAAGTTTTTCAAGCTTAGCTTTGACTATCATGGAATGTGGTTTCTTTGCTTTTTTTCCATCAGGAGCTTTGAAAGAAGCATTAAAGCCCCTCACATTTTCGAGTAGCAAATACTTAGGTGAAACTATCTCTACCATCTTGATGTACTCGTCGGAGAGCTTATTTCGTGGGTCTTTAGCATTCCTACGCCCAGCAAGTGAGAACCCCTGACACGGCGGACCTCCCGCAATCAAATCAACCTTTCCTTTCAAAGCGGTTAATTGTTCAGGATACTTCTCTAGAAGGTTTTGAATAGTTGTTGCCTCTTTAGGTAACCATTCTGGCCAATCAAAGTGCGCATATTTTCCATCGATAAGATTGTGCTTAAAAGTAGAAAATGCCATGGGATCTTTTTCTACAGCGAAGAGACCGTGCCAACCTGCATTACCAAGACCTAACGAAAGCCCTCCACACCCAGAGAAAAGGTCAATATATGTTGCTTTTTGTGGTAAGTCTGGCTTACATGACATCTAGAAAATACTCTTAAATTTTAATTGCATATGTATAGTATTATTCTAGAGAAAAACTAGCAAAACACCAGGACTAAAAGATAGTAGCTTTGTGAGGAAGAAGGGGATTCTGTTCAACTAGAGGGAAAACCATCCTTAGTTGAACAAATTGAGATGGAGCTAAATCAAAGTGATGACATCAAGAGAGAAATATCAGTAACTATTACCTCAGAAGCTATCCATCATTAAGCTGTTTGGAATGCTGAAATAATACGCTCCTTGAAACCGCCAAAGTGAACTTCATCAGAAAAGTTAGGAACGTCACTTATCATGCTACTATTGGCGCTACCATTCCAACTCAAATTAGCATTGCTGCTTACGAGATCAATACTGAAACTTTTAGCAACTTCCTTTCGTACTGGTGCACTTGCTGCAAGTGTTTCAGGAGTATCTAGCTTAGTGAACATACAAGACTCTGGAATATCTTGTTCTATCCGCTCGGCAAAATCTATCAAGCTCTTTTCTGCGAAAGTGAATAGCCAAGCCTGTTGGTTCGAGTCGTGATTCACCCTTAGAATTCGTCCTAGTACTTGCCTAAAATAAAGCTCTGTTTTTACTGAGCTCATATGACAACAAACTTGAAGGCGAGGAATATCAGTACCTTCACTAACCATTCCAACACTGACAATCCACTGAGTGTCATCTCTTCGGTAGCGTTCAATCTCCGCCAAAGGCTCCTCATGACGATAGGTTACAATGGAAACGGTTTGTTGATACTTTTGTAAAAGTATCTTTTTAATTTCTTGAGCATGTTGAACAGAAGAAGCAACTACGAGCCCTCCTGCGTTCTGATTTTGAGTACGTATCTCAGCAAGCTTTCTACAGCCAAGTCCAAGCAGGTACTCCATGGCCTTTTGGTTGTTTATTACGCTTTGATAAGGAGTTTTAGTTTGCTTTAGCATCTCAAGAATCGACGAAAATGATTCTGTTTTTACATCGTTAGTTATCGACAAGTGTTCATTGTCTACGAGTACTATTCTTGGTGCTCTACAAACATAGTCAGCAATGGCTCGCCTGAGAGTGTATTGATAATCGATTAATAGTTGACCATCAGGGTCGCTATATTGCGCCATTACTATAGGTAATGCATCTGAACGCCAAGGCGTACCTGAAAGTGCTAAGGTGTAAGTAGCCAGTCCTTGAATCTTGGTAAGGATCTGTTGCCCCCAAACATTCGCTTTTTCATACTCAGAACCAGAGCAATGATGTATCTCATCAAACACAACAAATACTCGATAGTTACGTAGTGTCTGCCAAAACTCTTCGCTGAGAAATTGGATAGATTGGTAGGTAAGCGACTGCCCAATCGAACCCAGACCGCCGTTAAAAGCACAATTGAGAATTTCTGAAAAGGTTCTTTTTATCCCATCTGATACTGTTAAAGATGGTGAAAAACACAAAACAAGATCAACCATGCCATCCTTCAACAATCTGGAAGCAATAGTTGCCGCTAATATAGTTTTCCCTGCCCCTGGAGTAGCTTGGCAAAAAAAGTGGTGCTGCCTGTTTTTGTAGTTGTGTACCGCTCTTTCAGAGCATTCTTGCTGCCATTTTCTCAACATTCGGCGACATCCGAAGATATGGTGTTAATTACGTTGGTTAGTACGTTCACTTTGCCAAATAGATGTGCTGAGCGATTTCTCGCTTGTTGCAACATAGGGCTGAGCCTCTGTTCCAGTTCGGGGAAACGACGATTGAGCGATTGGTATTCGTCGATCTCACCCAAAACAATCTCTAACTCAGCTTTGTACTGGTTTCGCTCATGGCGCAATACCGAGTAATCTGGATAGGGTTTCACAGGAGAGGATATATTCTTTCGTTCTACTTTAGGCTTCACATTGAGAGAGCGAAACAAATCCGTTTGAAAGTATCTTTTATCTCGTCCCTCTCCCTCACTTTTAAGCCAACCGTTTCTCACAAAACGAAGAATCTGTCTGTAGAGTCTTTTTCTTGCCTCATCAGGCTCTTTCTTTAGATCACTAATAGAAAGAGAGGCGTCGCGTAGTTCAATAACCGAAAAACCATCTATACCTTTTTCAATCAATAACTTGTGCATAATCGCACTGATTTTCGTCGAACGTTTCATTTACAACTCATGTAGAACCAAAAACTAAGGATTGCTTAGTATACAGAAATCGATAAAACTAAGAAAATCTTAGTTACTATAGGTTTTCACACATGAACCGAAAATGTCATTTACTAGCCCAATCCCAGCACGACTTAAAGAAGCGCGCAAAAAAGCCAAACTCTCCCAGAAAGCCTTGGGAGTGCGAATAGGTATGGATGAAGGCTCGGCAAGTGCCAGAATGAATCAGTATGAGAAAGGCAAACACACTCCTGATATACAGACTCTAAAGCTCATTGCTGACGAGCTGGGTGTTCCTTTGAACTATTTCTTTTGTGAGGAAGAAAGCTCTGCCAAGTTAGCTTGCTTGATTGCAAGATTGAGCGAAGAAGAGAGGCAAGAGCTTATCAATAAGTTGAGCAGTTACGAGGATAGTTAGGGTTTGTTGTAACTAATTGAGTTAACGAACCATTCTTTGTCACCTTCAGGTGTGCGAACCGTCACTTCGTCATCCACTTCCTTCTTCAACAATGCTCTCGCCATTGGTGAGTCAATCGAGATGTAGTCTTTTGCGTCTCCATAAATTTCTTCAGGACCGACAATTCTGAATGTCTTCACATCACCGGCCTCATTCTCAATCTCAACCCAAGCACCGAAGAAGACCTTTCCTTCTTGTTGAGGAGAGTAATCTACGATGGTCACTTCAGGTAGAAACTTGCGAAGGAAACGCACACGACGGTCTATTTGACGAAGTAAGCGCTTATTGAAGGTGTAGTCAGCGTTTTCAGAGCGATCACCAAGGCTGGCTGCCCATGTGACGATTTTGGTAATTTCTGGACGCTTCTCATTCCACAGATGGTCGTGTTCTGCTTTGAGTTTGTTATAACCTTCTCTAGTGATTAGTTTTGTTTTCACTTCTACAATCCAAGCTATCTATAAGTTCTGTAGCGCCTTTTTAATTGCGTCCAAAGTCGCAACAGGAAAAAAAGACTTTTGAGTATCACTCGAGACTATACTGCCATTTTTCCCAAGCTCCAATTGATGTCTACGTAAAAACTCACTAGAAATTAGGTACTCCAATGCGCTGCGCTCGAGCTCAGTGAGCTTAATCGACGCTGCTGAGACATCGACGTTATCGAACACTTCAATGATCTGGTTTATAGGCACTACTTCATTTAGTAGTCGTTCCGCTTCCTTTTTTTGAGCATAGAGAATGTTGGCTTGAAGCTTAACTACTGGATCTTCGAGATCATTTATCCAAGCGTGCATCTTACCTTTTGAGGTGTTTTGTGCCGGCCTTGGTTGGTCTTTTGTTGAAGAGTTGAAGCTAGCAATTAAGGTTCGGTACAGTTCACCAGTTTTGTTTCGGATGCTTTGTGCAGCTGGAACACCTCGCCCTTTTCCAAGGCGAGCTATCGTTGAATAACTGAAGTCGTTCAATCCGCGCTCTTGTTGTTCCTTACATATGGTAAATACGGCCTCTAATGAGTTCTGTACCCGAGATGACGCTTTCTTTTTTAGCTGACTAAGTACTTGCTCAGGAGTAATATCTGTCATGCTAACCGATCCTTTTTAGTGGTTTCGACTTCTCAAACAATTCACGAATCGTCTTTTCGTCAAACTGGTTATCTATCGATAAGTCCTTTAAAGTCAAACTCCCATCCATAAGACGGTCGATGTCCTCCCAGCCTTTCAACCTTGTCAGCATCAACTCTATTAACTGGTTCCCTGCAACAAGTTGTTCTTCTTCTGACAGCAAGAAGAATTGCGGCTGGATACCGTTTTTGACCATCATTTTGTCGATCATTTGAGAGCGTCTGGTTACTGCTAAATCATCGCTACAGCTATGGTACAGCTCAGCGTTCGAACAAACTTCTGATAGTTGACGGAAATTGCTTACTTCATCAAGCTCAACACCTAATGTGAACTCAGGCGGAACAATAAGTTGATAGTGATTCTCCGTGTTTTCTTTAGGGTTACGCATAAGAGTTTGACAATTATGAATATGTCGGTGAATCGCGTTCATGTCTGAGAGGTACAAATCTAGCTTCTTCGCTCGTGTTTCAATTTCCGAGTTCAAGTGCATACGCTCCCCAACTAACTCACGTCTATCAGACTCCAAAGCCGACTTCTCTGAGCTATCCACTTTTATTTTGTAAAGTTGGTGATCAATGACATCTATCTTCTCGGCAATATCATCAAGCTTTCGCCCAAGCGAAGTGTAACGTATAGACTGAGTGTTTACGGCTAGGCTTATCTCATTGAACATAGCGGCAAGACCAACCAAAAAAGCTGGGCCGGTAATAAAAAATCGACACTGAAAGCAGTTCTGCTCACCCAAATAACCCGCTGGTACTGGGTGATATATGTTAGCTTTTGTGGCTACTGGGCAGCCCCCTTCTGAACAAAAAGCACCTCCCACAGGGCAGATACCAAAGTCTTTCCAAAGATAGCTGGAAGCAGGTCGAGCATTGTCTAGTGAATTCAGTAGATCCATAGACGAACCTACCAATTGTGATTTCACCTCTTCAATTCGCTGCTGCTCCACAAAGGATTTGAGCGTCTGAGTTGCTTTGCTCATCGCTTCCTTTTCTCCCACCTCCATTTTCTCTCGCAAGTTGGCTCCTGCTTTACCGCTCTTGGTATAATAGATTGTCATAATGATGCTGGAGTGGCCTACTAGTTTCATTATGACTTCTAAAGGGATGCCGAACTCATACGCGTATGCGTTGATCAAACTGACGCGCATCGAGTGCGGAGTGTAAGGGGATTTGAAGTGTGAAAGCGCTATGGTTTGGCTATTTTCCAACTCTTTAATCGATTGATTGTATTTCAATCCTCGGTAGGTAGCCGTTGTAATATCACTTTTCGCAGAGAAAAATAATGCTGTTGCAAGCCGCGTCGTTAGCCTGCCGCCAAATGTACCAGGCTCTTTTTCTAGATAGTCTCTAAATAAAAAACAATTACTCCCTTTTTGCTTGCGCTGAGCCTCATTTAAATTAGTACGAGCACAATCTAGCCATCTCGTAGGTAGCTCTATAGGGTTATACTTTTGTTGCCATTTTCTTAGCTTTACTAACCAATAAGCCAGGTCGATTGGCATGAAAGGAATCGTATAGCCTGAACCATCAAATTTTGTTTTGTTCGATGTGTAATGTACTCCGAATTCTCCTTGCCCTGACTTACTCACCATACTCTGCCGATTGGTTAGGCCAGCCAACTTAGCCCGATTTTTCTTCCAAACGACTTTACCGCTCTGAAAGTCGGCAAGTTCTTTGTCGGCTTCACCAGAGTCACAGTAGACAATTTGCATACCTCTCGCAGGAAGTTGCATCAGTGAGTACGTATAGGTCCAGTATGCAGGAAACCAAAGATAAATTTTTCCATTTTCATTCTTGAATACACAGTCTGGATCACTAGTATCAATTATCGAAGTATCGTCAACTAAAAGCCAATCTGATGAAAAGCAATGCAGGTGAGCCAAGTCTCTATAGTTGAGATTATTATCTATAGAATTTGAAGGGAAAATCCATTCTCGCCCGGCCTTCACATATTGATATGGCAATGCCAGTTTATTCGTTTCATTTACCACCCGTGTTTCGACTTGACCGTTAAAGTTAATGTGGCTGAAAGGGTTCTTAGCACCTTTGATATGAGTGATTTCACCAGTGTCAGCGTCTTCCAAAATTAGATAATTCGAGATTGTCCAATCTAGAAATTCGTTGATTGAAAAGAGCCACTTCTTTTTACGTGTTACAGGAACTTGTTCAAACAGATTCAGCATTGGTTGAATGTTTGTTGAGCCGCGCGTGAGAAACTCCAATGGGCATACATCAAAGCCATTTGGCTCAATATATTCACGTACGAACTCACATAAGTCTTTAGCTTTTGTATCCCCTCCACGAGCAGATTTTAGAAACTCTTCTATCTTTTCTGACCAAAGACTCCATTCCTTTGTAAAATACTTGACTTGATATGGTCGTTTAGTGCCCCAGAAATCATAGACATTTGTCCAGCCTTTTCCTTTATAATACTCTTCTGGCTTGACTGGAATTCGCGGGTCTTTAGATTCTATTCGAAATTTGGAATATTGCCTTAATGTGGACACCCCCTCCTTTCTTACCAGTTCTGATAGTTCATCATATTTGTAGAAATCTGATTTACCTTGGATATTCGGCCAATAAATCTTGATTTTTGGATAAATTATTTCAATTTCCTTTGGCAGCAAAGGGTCTTCTCTAAAACGAACTCTATATTCTTCAATTGTTGTTATACCTAAACGCTGAACTGCGCATTTTACTTCATCTAAGGTTTGATATGATTCGTGTTTGACTTGATTTAGGAATTGATACCAATTTTTCCAATTCTCTGCATATTCTTGTTCAGGTTTATCTGGTAACTTGGGGTCTTCACGATAAAGTCGTGAATAGTCTCTAATTGTTTTAATTCCTAATAACACTGATGCTTTACTTGCATCTTGTATGCTCTCATAGATTTTGATCTCTCCGCATCCAAGTAAATCATCCCAACCAAGCCATTCATTTATATATACCTTTTCTGGGCTATTAGGCATGTTTACGTTATGCTTTCTGAATTCTGCGTATTCTTCCTTGCTTTTAATATTAAGCTTTTTTACTACTAATTTGAGTTCCTCTAGTGTTTTATAATAAGGGATTGTTTTATTTAAAAAGTGATACCAACTTTGCCACTCATGAGAATACGTCATCGATGGGTCTCTAGGTAGCATAGGGTCCTTAGCTGACAACGCCAAATAACTAGCGCTGCTATCAATACCCAGTGCAATACTAGCCCTAGCTGCACTGTCTATATTATGATATACATCAAGATCTCTTTTTGATCTGAAAAATTCAAACCAACCGTTCCACTCCTCGTCATATACATAGTTGGGATAAACAGGAAGATAACGGTCTTTATCCCTATTTTTCTTGTAATCTACATAATTTCTAATTGATAAAACTGAACATGCCATTTTAGCGCTGGATAAGCGTCCATATCGTGTATATTTGTTAATTTTCAAAAAAACATCCCAACTTACCCAGTTAGATTTGTAATAAATATCTGGGTTTTTGGGTAGTTGATGGTCCTCTACATAGAAATATTTATATTCCATCTCAGTATAAAGGTGTAAGTCTAAAGCCGCTTTTGAGGCTTCTTCTATTGTCTTATATTTTTCTAACTCATAATTACCTAAAAATAACTCCCATCCCTTCCAGTTAGTTGAATAATATCTACTCGGTGTTGATGGCAATCTAGGGTCTTTTTTGTAAAGTAATACATACTCTTTTGAGGTTTTAATGCCCAGTAGTTGAGCAGCCTCACTTGCTTTAAAATATGTTGAGTATTTTTTAGTTTTATTCTTCATAGACCCCTCTCATGATTAAACGCACTTCTTTATCGCTAGGATTTAAATAAACTAAGCAGCTATCAGGGCTTTTATGATGCATCGCTTTTTGAATTTCTAGCCGAGAAAAACCTCCTTGGCTTAATCTATAGCCGTAGGAATGGCGATGAGCGTGTGGGGTTGTCCCTAGCGATTTGTGGGGCTCTAGTCCAATTCGTTGAATGGATCTATTATATTTTTGAAGAAAGTTCTTTTTACTCTCTGGGTTGCCCTCTGAGTTAACAAATAAGAAAGGAAATTCTGAAGTGGGTCTAACTGAAAGATATTTATGTAGTAACAGAGTAAACTCAACAGCTTTACTTGCGGGGTAAAACATCACATCAAAAGACAGGTTACGATTTGTAAGCAAAGGTTCTTTCCAACCTGCGTAAAGTCTATGACTTCTTGAATACTCATTCCGCGGGTTCAGTCGGTATTTATGAGTTAAATATTCTCTTCGATTACTGAAACGTGCATCTGGAGACTTTCCATCACTAGGGTGGAAAACCGATATAAGAGCTGAACCTAATTGTGGATCTATCGATATATCATCGGTATATATATGGAAGCACTCTGATAATCGTAACCCACTAAAATGCATCAACATTACGATTAACTGGCTAGCATAATCTGGCTCTCCTGAAGGAAAAACAAACCCATGTAGCAGCAAGTCTTCAATTCGGTCTTCTGGAAAGCGATATACCGCTTCGATATCGACTAGGTGCCTCTCAGGCCCTCGAATCTTTCTGATAACTGAGAGTTGCTGTCGAGATGGTTTAGCTAAATGATTCAGAAAGCTGCGACTTTGCCTCCTATAGTAGGCACACCATTGCAAGCGTTCTTCTGCATGAGTGGCTTTCCTCAAAGGGTTTAGCTTGGGCAAGTCAGTGCCATGAATAGTGTCGAGGTAATCGCAATAATCTGTAATGTGTCGAAGAAGAACATTTACATCTTCATTTCTGCGGGGAGACCAGAACAAGTCAGAGCTGTCTTGCCCATCTTGAATTGTTCCGAACTGTAATGCTTCAGTAAAAGCTCTGAGTAAATCTGTAGCCGATGAAAAGTTTGATACTTGGCGCTCTATGAACTTTAAAAGAAGCTCTATGGAAAAGGTATTACGCTCCAGCCAAGATTGAGACTTACTTCGATTGCTATATAAGTACCTTAAATGAGAAAGTAACAAACCATTCTCAGTGAAGATTGCAGGGAAGTAAAAAGAAGAGCCTACCTGACCAGTTTTAAAACAAACCTTCCTTTTAATCACAAAACCCATTTATCCACCAATAAAGACTAAGAGATCCTTAACATACTATTAGTATATAGTTGATAGTTCTTATCTTAGCTAGTGTGAAGTTGAGAGCGCTCAATCTCAGAGATTAAAGGGGACGTATTTAGAAATAGTACGGGTATTATAGTAGAACTAATACCAATATAACAAAAAACGTCTGCGTGAAATTGACCGTCGGGTTCGTTATCTGCGTAAGCGTTTGGAGCAAGTTAAAGTAGTCGATTATTCATCGCAGCAAGAAGGCAAAGTCTTTTTTGGTGCATGGGTGGAAATTGAGAATGAAGCCGGTGAAACTAAACAGTTTCGTATTGTGGGCCCCGATGAAATTTATGGCGATGCGAAAGGATATATCTCAATTGATTCGCCAATGGCCCGAGCATTGCTGAAAAAAGAAGTCGATGAAGAATTTGTCGTCCGCACCCCAGAAGGTGAAAAAGAGTGGTTTGTAAATAGCATTCGCTATCACGCTGACTAGAAATCCTACCGATTTGTCCCCATATACCCAAATAACCTCGCCCAGCGGGAGCTCATTTCGAGGTCACTTTGGGTATATAGACATGTAAAAAATCAAACAACAAAGAGATCCCACGGATGAGCCAAGCTATCTGTAATTTGATTGCGCAAGAGCTGAATGTACGCCCTGAGCAAGTTAACGCTGCTGTGACCCTGATTGATGATGGTAATACGGTGCCATTTATTGCCCGTTACCGTAAAGAAGTCACGGGTGGTCTGGATGATACCCAACTGCGTAACCTCGATAGTCGCTTGTCCTATCTACGTGAGTTGGATGAACGTCGTCAAACGATTCTTAAATCCATCCAAGATCAGGGCAAACTGAGCCCAGAACTTGAGGCAGAGATTCACTCTGCTGACAGCAAAACCCGCTTAGAAGATTTATACCTACCTTACAAACCAAAGCGACGTACCAAAGGCCAAATAGCGATTGAAGCGGGTTTGGAGCCTTTGGCTGACAAATTGTGGAATGAACCACAAACTGAGCCAGAAAGCGAAGCGGAAAAATACGTTGATGGTGATAAAGGTATCGCAGATAGCAAGGCAGCACTGGATGGGGCTCGTGCCATTATCATGGAGCGTATTGCTGAAGACGCTAACTTGCTTGAGAAAATTCGTCATCATTTGAATCGTAATGCTGAATTGGTTTCGCGTGTCGTGGATGGCAAAGAGCGTGAAGGCGAAAAATTTAAAGATTACTTTGAACATAATGAAGCGTTAAGCAAAGTCCCGTCGCACCGCGCACTTGCAATGCTACGTGGTCGTAACGAAGGTTTTCTGACGTTGGCGATGAATGCTGATCCTGCGCAAGAAGAGAGTGTTCGTCAGTCGTACTGCGAAACCATTATTGCGGATCATTATGGTGTGACGCTTAGCAGTGCCCCTGCGGATGCTTGGCGTAAGCAGGTGATCAGTTGGGCATGGCGCATCAAAGTTTCGATGCACATGGAAACCGAACTCATGGGGGCGGTGAAAGAGCGCGCTGAAATTGAGGCGATAGAAGTTTTTGCCACCAACCTGAAAGACTTATTGATGGCCGCGCCCGCAGGCCCTCGTGCTACATTAGGTCTTGATCCTGGTTTACGTACAGGCTCAAAAATAGCGGTAGTGGACTCTACCGGTAAAGTGTTAGTGACCGAAACCATCTACCCACACCCACCACAAAACCAATATGACAAAGCCGCGCAAGTGGTGGACCAACTGGTGCGTAAGTTCAATGTGGATCTGATCGCGATTGGTAATGGTACGGCTTCACGCGAAACCGACAGTTTTGTTGCTGATCTGATCAAACGCGGAAACCTGAAGGTGCAAAAAATTATGGTCAGTGAAGCGGGGGCATCAGTGTATTCTGCCTCTGAGCTTGCAGCGAAAGAGTTCCCGAATATGGACGTGTCACTGCGTGGCGCGGTGTCTATTGCTCGCCGTTTGCAAGATCCACTGGCTGAGCTAGTGAAAATCGATCCGAAATCCATCGGTGTAGGCCAATATCAGCATGATGTTAGCCAATCAATGTTGGCTAAACGTCTTGATGCGGTTGTGGAAGACTGTGTAAACGCCGTGGGTGTGGATGTGAATACCGCTTCGCCTGCGTTGCTGACACGTGTTGCAGGGCTGTCGAGTACCCTTGCTCAAAACATTGTCGACTACCGTGATGAACACGGCCGATTTGAAGCGCGTACGACATTGAAAAAAGTCGCTCGCCTTGGTCCGAAAGCGTTTGAGCAGTGTGCGGGCTTCTTACGTATCATGGATGGCAAAAATCCTCTGGATGCTTCGTCTGTACACCCAGAAGCGTACCCAGTCGTCAAAGCGATTTCTGAAAAGAACAGCAAGGACATTAAATCGCTAATTGGTGACAGTGATTTCCTACGTCGCTTACATGCGGTTGATTACACCGATGAGACGTTTGGTGTTCCAACGGTCACTGACATCATCAAAGAGCTGGATAAGCCGGGACGTGACCCTCGCCCTGAATTTAAGACCGCTACCTTTGCTGATGGTGTGAATGAGGTCTCTGATCTTGAGCCCGGTATGGTACTCGAAGGCGTTGTGTCTAACGTTGCTAACTTTGGTGCGTTTGTTGATATTGGCGTTCACCAAGATGGCTTGGTGCACATTTCTGCACTGTCAGATCGCTTTGTTTCCGATCCACGTGAGGTCGTGAAAGCTGGTGATGTGGTGAAAGTGAAAGTGATGGAAGTGGATGTGCAGCGCAAACGGATTGGTTTGTCGATGCGTTTAACCGATGAGCCGGGCCAAGATAACCGAGCACAACGCAGCTCTGCACCGCGTAGTCCGTCACGTAACCATAGTGGTGGTCAGCGTCGTCGCGAAGAGCCGCAACAGAGCAGCGCCATGGGTGGTGCATTTGCAGCGGCATTTGCCAAAGCAAAACGTTAATGGACCTCTTGCAAGAGTAAAAAAATACCCACTTAGTTAAGTGGGTATTTTTATTTTCGGCATACTCCGCAAACTGCGGAGACTACAATACCGCAATTACCTCTGATGGAACGTTTGGGGCAACCGCATGGCCATAATGATATTTGATCACCGTTCGCCTGCGCGCCATTTTTCCCTCAGTTATCGCTGCATCGATTATGCGCCTGGGTAACCGAAAGCGCATCGCGTAGCCTTTCCCCTGATGTTTACTGTAACTGTCCAGTGCCAGCAGACTGAAGAGCCGTTCCAGTGCATCGGTTGGGTCTTCATGATAAGCGTGACGGACTCCTGGGTCATGTTCCGTCTCGTAGCCGGGGTGCTCCGACGGATCCCATGAAGACTGTTTGCGCCGCTTATCGTCTGATTTTACCTTTCGTTCAGCGTTTGTTTTTGCCAATGCGACTGTCGGGGTGACAGGTTCGCGAACGCGATTGTCGCGTGCGGCCTGCTCCGTTTGCACATTAACCGATGGGGCGATAAGTGGCACACTAACATTCGTCGGTGACACGATCATCGTCGAGACCTCCTCAGTATCGCCCATGCCAGTTGAAAGCTGTTACACACTTCTGACTGGTTACCATCTCTATCGACTGTACTGGTCAAAAATTTAGCGATTATTATTAATAAAGTTTATTTTGCGTACGTCGTCTAGTTTTAACTGTATGAATAAAATCTGGTTTTTATCATTAATTTTTTAATGCAAAAGCGACAATTTGCTGACAGAAATGTTCGGCTTCAGTCATGAAGGGAGCATGAGAAGATTCACTAAATACGTATTGTTCACTTTGAGGCAAATAATCGGTCAGATCAGATGCGACCTTAAGTGGAACGAGGCCGTCTAGGCGACCGTACATACGCAACACGGGAATGCGGATCTGTTGAAGCTGGTGGCGTAAATCGACATTAGCCAGAATGTGTAGCCCGGCTAACAGTGAATCAGGGTTGGGAGATGGGCGAGATAACACCGCTTGTTTTAGCTGTTTGACGTCTTTTCTGGCTGATGGACTGCCCATGGCCTGTAGCGCCATAAATCGCTCGATAGTCAGTTGGAAATCATCCACCAACTGTTCGGTAAAGGCACTCAAGACATTGGGTTGAATACCTCGCCATGGCCTATCTGCGGCAAATTTAGGTGAACTGGCGACGGTGATCAGTTTGTTAATTCGCTCTGGATGGTGCAAGGCAATATGGGTGGCAAGTAAGCCCCCTAAAGACCAGCCAAGCCAAATCGCGTGCTTCGGAGCCTCTGCTAGCACCTGCTCTGCCATCTCATGCAAATTGTCAGCATGAGTGTGATTGCTGTGACCATAACCGGGCAAGTCAACCACATGAACACGGAAATGAGCACTTAATGCTTCAGCGGTTTGATGCCAGACGGCGCCATTCATCCCCCAACCGTGGATCAACACCAAATCGGGACCATCACCCATTACATCCCAAAATAACGATGCGGCACTCTTCACGCTTTCTGTCACTTTAATCATCCTTTGCTCATCTTGGGGGCATCACAATAAAACATCGCCCATTTATGAAGAGCCCCATGTTAACGGATTGGTTACGGAAAAACATCGTTTCACACTGGGTGAGAAGCTGTGATTTATGCCACCTCCCCGCGGAAGACAGTCAGCAAGCCTTTTGCTTACATTGCTCGCAATATATTGCGCCAATTCCGCGTTGCGACCGATGTGGCTTACCGATGCCAGAATCGGTTGAGGCATGCGGGACATGTCTGGCGGAGCCTCCCCCTTGGCAGAGGCTTTATTGCGTATCTGATTATCGTCCACCGCTTTCTGGCTACATTCATCGACTGAAGTATCAAAAGCATTTTCACCAAGCAAAGCCACTCGCACAGTGGTTAGCTGGCCGAATTGAGCAACCTGCGCCATTAATTACCAGCGTACCACTGCATTGGAAGCGACAGTGGTGGCGTGGTTACAACCAGAGCGATTTGTTAGCAAAATCTCTGGCGACAGAGTTAACATTGAACTACCGAGTGCTGTTTCGTCGCATTGAGGCAACCAAGCCACAGCAAGGGATGGACAAAGCCGATCGCGTGCGAAATCTGCGTCATGCCTTTGTGTTAAATGGTCCTCCGTTAGCCAAACATATTGCGATTGTTGATGATGTGGTCACCACAGGCAGTACGGTGTATCAATTATCTCGATTACTGCTTGAAGCGGGCGTTGAAAGAGTTGATATTTACTGTATCTGCCGCACTCTTGCTCCATCGGATCTCGTTTAATGTCAAAAAGGCTAGATCTCAGATTTCACAAGAGTAGAATGATGAACAAATAGCCTACAAATTCACTCAGGTATTGGTCGTGTCAAATATAATTACTATTTCAGAATCTGCCCAAGAGCACTTTGCTAACCTGCTGTCACAACAGCCAGAAGGGACTAACATCCGTGTATTCGTTGTGAATCCGGGAACTCAAAACGCAGAATGTGGCGTTTCTTATTGTCCACCAGAAGCCGTTGAAGCCACGGATACAGAGCTGGCATTTAGTGGTTTTTCTGCTTACGTTGATGAGCTTAGTCTTCCATTTTTAGAAGATGCAGAAATTGACTACGTGACAGATAAAATGGGTTCTCAGCTTACATTGAAAGCCCCAAATGCGAAGATGCGTAAAGTGGCGGATGATGCCCCATTAGTCGAGCGTGTTGAGTATGCGATTCAGACTCAAGTTAACCCACAGCTTGCAGGTCATGGTGGTCACGTTAATCTGATGGAAATTACCGAAGACGGTGTTGCGATTGTGGCATTTGGTGGTGGCTGTAATGGCTGCTCGATGGTGGATGTGACGCTAAAAGAAGGGATTGAGAAAGAGTTACTGCAACAGTTTGAAGGTGAATTGACCGCAGTACGTGATGCAACTGAGCATGATCGCGGTGAGCACTCTTACTACTAATTGTGATGAAAAGGTTGGCCAAGCGCCAACCTTTTTGTTTTCTCGATAACCACAATGGAAAAAATTCCGCTTCCAGACTGCATTCTTTTCTTTTCAACGTCCTCATCTTTCTCATATATTAGGAATCTTCCCCCTCAAGCTTAGGAGTGAGCGCGTGAGCAAAAAAGCGTTACCAGCAATTCTGGCGAAACAAACTGTCGCTCAATCAAAACTGTTTGCTATTGAAGCGCTGGATTTGCAATTTAGTAATGGTGTTGAGCGAACTTACGAACGAATGAAACCCAGTGGTCGCAATGCTGTCATGATGGTGCCAGTCACAGCACAAGGTGATTTATTACTGGTTCGTGAATATGCCGCTGGAACGGAGCGCTATGAGCTGGGTTTTCCTAAAGGCTTAATTGATGAAGGGGAAAGTGCAGAACAAGCTGCCGATCGAGAGTTGAAAGAAGAGATTGGCTTTGGCAGTCGTAAGCTTACCCCACTCAAACAAGTGATTTTAGCGCCGTCTTATTTTTCCAGTAAAATGACCTTGTTCATTGCTGAAGAACTATACTCAGAACAGTTAGAGGGTGATGAGCCCGAACCACTCGAAGTGATCCGCTGGCCTCTGGCTCAAGCAGAAGAATTACTCACCCACCTCGATTTTTGCGAAGCACGCAGTATCACTGCGTTATTATTGGCTCTGCGTACTTTAAAATAATAATTCCGGGCTAAGGATGTAACCATGTCAACGACCCAAGATTTATCGCCTCTATTACCCGCAGTGATTGAAGTTGCTCGTTCTGCGGGACAATTAATTCTCGATATTTATGAGAACAAGCAATACGAAGCTTATACCAAGAGTGATGAAACTCCTGTGACAAGTGCGGATATTGCAGCACACAAATTAATTGTTGATCGACTGACAGAGCTGACACCAGATATCCCGGTATTATCCGAAGAAGCCGCTGAGATCAGCTTAGCGCAACGAGGCGAATGGGAGCGTTACTGGTTAGTGGACCCATTGGATGGCACTCAGGAATTTATCGCTCGCAGTGGCGATTTTGCCACCATCATTGCGCTAATTGAACATAACCGTCCTGTGATGGGCGTGGTGTATGCTCCGGTATCTGGTGTCACGTATTACGCTTATCACGGTAAAGGGGCGTGGAAAATTCCAGATATGAGTGAAAGCCTTGCCATTGAGACGCATAAACATGGTGGGGAAGGGAACCCGATTACAATTGCGATCAGTCGTCGCCAAGACATCAATAGTGTCACCAGTCGTATGAGCAGTGCGTGGAACTATGATTTAGTGCCATTGGGTTCGGCGGCATTAAAAGCTTGTTTGGTGGCAGAAGGCGCGGTGGATTGTTATGTGCGGCTTGGTCCTACAGGGGAATGGGATACTGCCGCGACACAATGTATTGTGGAAGAAGCGGGTGGACGTATTTTGAGTACTCAGTTAGCACCGCTGTCGTACAATGAGCGAGAAACGCTGGAAAACCCCAACTTTATTGTCTTAGGGGATGAGCGTTTACCTTGGGATACGATCTTACAAGTGAAAGATTAATAGGAGCGAATGAGGCTCTTAAGCTTTCGAATACACATCTCGGTTGCCTAACCAACGGTCAATGATCATCGTTGCGTTGGTTGGGTAATGATCATGAATATGGCGCGCAATGCGCTGAACTTCGGGAATCAAGCGCTGATCTCGAACCAAATCTGCGATTTTAAAATCAGCCATCCCCGTTTGCTTGGTACCCAATAATTCTCCGGGGCCTCGGATCTCTAAATCTTTTTGCGCAATTACAAAGCCATCATTGCTCTCTCGTAGCACGCTCAGGCGTTTTTGAGCGGTTTTCGATAGCGGAGCATGATAAAGCAAGACACAGTGGCTAGCGACGCTGCCACGCCCAACACGCCCACGCAGTTGATGCAACTGTGCGAGGCCAAGACGCTCAGGATTTTCGATGATCATCAGGCTGGAATTAGGGACATCAACCCCCACTTCAATCACGGTTGTCGCTACTAAGAGATGTAGCTCATTGTCTTTGAATGCTTGCATCACCGCTTGCTTTTCTGTGGGTTTCATCCGGCCGTGCACCAAACCAATTTTGACATCTGGAAGCTTTCTTTGGAGCTCTTCGGCGGTATCGGCTGCCGCCTGAGCTTCTAATACTTCAGATTCATCGATCAGTGTACAGACCCAATATGCTTGTTTGCCTTCGTTGAGACATGCGTGACGTATACGTTCAACGATATCATCCCGTTTGGTATCGGGGATAGCCACGGTTTGAATTGGTGTTCTTCCCGGTGGAAGTTCATCAATGACAGAGGTTTCCAAGTCGGCGTAAGCGGTCATGGCCAAGGTTCGAGGAATTGGGGTTGCTGTCATGATCAATTGATGAGGGTAAGCGCCTTGCTTTGCTCCTTTTTCACGCAATTCTAAGCGCTGGTGTACCCCAAAGCGGTGCTGCTCATCGATGATCACTAAGGCCAGATGGTGGAACTCCACATGTTCTTGGAAAAGCGCGTGCGTACCGACCACCATTTGTGCTTCACCAGAAGCAATGCGATCCAGTTCGGCTTCTTTGGCTTTTCCTTTGAGTTTTCCTGCAAGCCAACCCACTTGTATACCCATGCTTTCAAACCATGCGGCAAAGTTAATCGCGTGTTGCTCTGCTAACAGCTCAGTAGGGGCCATAAGAGCAACTTGGTAGCCGTGTTGTATTGCTCGCAGGGCAGCCAGCGCCGCAACAAGTGTTTTTCCAGAGCCGACGTCACCTTGCACCAGACGCATCATTGGGTGCGGCTTTTCTAAATCAGCTTCAATTTCTTGCACAACGCGTGCTTGGGCATTGGTTGGGGAAAACGGAAGCTGCGCGAGTAATTGCTGCTTAAAACTATCAACGGCGACAAGTGGTAGTGCGTTATCTTGCTGTCCTTTGCTGCGAACAGCCAACATCGAAAGGTTTTGTGCAAGTAGCTCTTCCATGATCAAACGAATTTGTGCTGGATGCTTACCTTCATCAAATGCTTCCAAGTCAATCTCTGGTGAAGGTCGATGGATGATATGCAAAGCTTGCGATAATGTCAGCTGATGGGGATAAAGCCCGTCAGGTAGCAGCTCTTGTACCGCGGATTTATCCAGTAAGTCCAATGCCTGATCGGTTAAATTGCGCAGTGTAATTTGGCGCAAACCATCGGTCGTAGGATAAACAGGAGTCAGGCTTTGTTCGACATCAGGCTTTTGCTGCGCAGCATAGAACTTGTAATCGGGGTGGATGATCTCAAGACCCATCCCTCCACGTTTAATTTCACCGTAAGCGTGAACTAACTTCCCTTGGGCAAAATTGTTCTTCATTGCTGCGGTAAAATTGAAAAAGCGTAGGGTAATTGTGCCATTTCCATCACTGAGCTTAACCGTGAGCATTTTGCGCTTACCAAAGAGGGTATCTACGCTCATCACTTTGCCTTGGACCGCTGCCCAAAGACCAGCATGGAGTTTAGCTATTGGATAGATGCGAGTTCGATCTTCATATCGTAGTGGTAAGTGAAACAGAAGATCTTGAACCGTATTGAGCCCCACTTTTGCCAGCTTTTCCGCCACCTTGGCGCCAACACCAGAAAGTGAAGTCAGTGGGATCGCAGATAATAGCTGGGACATAAGAGGCTCGTTAGGTGACAAATGATGTCAGATAGTTAACCATCTGGCTGTGTTTTTGTACAGTAAAAAGTCGTGGGCTAAATGTAGGGAAATTGTGTTGAGGTGCCCAGTTTATCGCACTGGGCACAAAGGTGTGATTAGGCTTTTTGCATCTCTTGCCACCACGCATCGTCAGCGACGATTTGCCCGTTTTCATCCAATGGTGGATAAGGCAAGCCTTTGCGTTTGGCAACTTTAGCCAGTACCGGATGACCACGTTCAAATAGAGTTCGATGGATCACCGCTTCAGGTAGTGCACTTTTTTCGCAATCATACATACCAGCAGCTTCGCGTTGGCGCTGTGCCTCATATAAGATCACTGCACTAGCTACCGAAACATTGAGGGATTGAACCATACCGATCATTGGGATGATGATGTCTTGGTCGGCGAGTTTCTTCGCTTGTTCAGATGCGCCAATTTTTTCACTGCCAAGGATCACGGCAGTCGGCTTGGTGTAGTCGATTTGACGAAAGTCGACTGCGCTATCGGATAAATTAGTCACCAATACCTGCATACCTTGCTCTTTTAGAGTGTGGATTGCGGTTTCAATGGTGTCATGGGTTTCAACTTCAACCCAATTGCGAGCACCTGCAGACGTGTGGCTCAGAGTACGCATTTCGTTCGGCCAGACGGCATGAACTTTGTGCAAACCAGTCGCATCTGCTGTGCGGATCACGGCTGAAACATTGTTTGGCTTGTGCACTTCTTCAAGGCACAGTGTTAAATCAGTTTGGCGTGTTTTCAACACCTGTTGAATACGGTTATAGCGTTCTAAATTCATAACAAATCGAATAAAACAAAATGCCCTTGATGGTTATCAAGGGCATGAATGAACATTGAATGGTTAGTTCTTACGGCGTCGTACCCTCAGAGTTTGAGGCATCGCTTTGATCTTACGGATGATACGAGCGAGATGGACGCGGTCTTTAGTCGTCAACAACACGGTTACCGTATACAAACGTCCGTCGCGTTCTTCGGTTGATAAACCATGAATGTTAGAGCCTGTTTTTGAGATCACATTGGTGAGCTCAGCCAGTGCCCCCTGACGATTTTGGACATCAATCTTAAGCTCAGTGATGAACTCTTGATCGTATTCGTCTGACCATTCTACCGCCATGTATTTGTCTGGCTCTTTTTGATAGCCACGGACATTTGGACAGGTTTCACGGTGAACCACTAACCCTCGACCAGGAGAGACATGCGCGATGATGTGATCGTCTGGAATTGGATGACAACAGTTAGCAAAAGTCAGCAATATGCCTTCCGCACCACGGATTGGCAGCTTTTTCTTTGGCTTACTATTATTAGAAACCACTTCGGTTAGCTCTTCGACATCGCCCAGTAAACGACGAGCAATCACGATGCTCATCAATTCGCCCAAGCCGATATCTGCGAGTAGATCATCGACACTGTCCACTTTCAACTCAGCCAGTACATGCTGAATGTTCTCTTCGCTAATATCTGACAGCGAGAGATCACCGAGTGCATGGTTGAGTAAGCGGCGGCCAAGCGTAGTCGATTCTTCGCGGCGCATCGTTTTCAGAACCTGACGGATCTTGGTACGGGCACGCGAGGTCACGACATAGTTCAGCCATGCTGCATTTGGTCTCGCGCCTGGTGCGCTGATAATTTCGATCGTCTGACCGTTTTTCAGTGCTTTACTCAATGGGTACGGATTGCGATCAACACGAGCGCCAACACAGGTACTACCTACGTCAGTGTGTACGGCATAGGCAAAATCTACGGCAGTCGCGCCAACTGGTAGCTCGACGATGCGGCCTTTTGGTGTGAAGACGTAAATCTCATCTGGGAACAGATCAGATTTTACGTTTTCGATAAACTCAAAAGAGTTACCTGCACTTTGTTGCAATTCCAACAGGCTCTGCATCCAGCGCTGAGCTTTCACTTGAGCGGTTGTGCCAGTGCGTTCACCGTTGCCTTTGTAAGACCAGTGAGCAGCCACCCCTTTATCCGCCATTTGATCCATGTCTTCGGTACGAATTTGTACTTCGACAGGTACGCCGTGAGGGCCAACCATAGAGGTGTGAATCGATTGATAACCATTTGCTTTCGGTACCGCAATGTAGTCTTTCATGCGGCCCGGACGTGGTTTGTACAAGCTATGAACTTGACCAAGCACGCGATAGCAGGTGTCTGCATCTTCAACCACAACACGAAACGCATAGATGTCCATAATGGTATGGAAACGCTGCTCTTTGGTTTTCATCTTGTTGTAGATGGAATACAGGTTTTTCTCACGACCAAATACACGTGCTTTCAGGCCAACTTCTTCTAATCGGCCCTCGATTTCATCGTGAATACGCTGGATCATCTCTTTTCGGTTACCACGTGCGGCTCTAACAACCTCTTTCAACACGCGATAGCGATTTGGATATAGGGCTTCAAAACCAAGTTCTTCGAGCTCAGTTTTGATGTTGTGAATACCTAAGCGGTGTGCAAGTGGTGAGTAGATTTCCAGCGTTTCTCTGGCGATACGACGTTTTTTGTCGGGGCGTAGTGCACCCAATGTGCGCATATTGTGCGTACGGTCAGCCAGTTTGATCAAGATAACGCGAATGTCTTGCACCATGGCAAGGACCATCTTGCGGAAGTTTTCTGCTTGGGCTTCTTTACGATCGCGGAACTTCAGTTTGTCTAGTTTGGAAACACCATCGACCAATTCAGCAACGGTAGAACCAAATTGGTCTTCCAGCTCTTCTTTGGTGACTTCGGTATCTTCAATGACATCATGAAGTAGGGCGGCTTGTAGCGTTTCGATATCAAGGCGCATTTCGGCCAGAATTCGAGCGACGGCTACGGGATGGATAATATAGGGTTCACCACTAGAACGGGTTTGACCCTCGTGCGCGTTTTCCGCTACCACATAAGATTGACGCAGAGCCTCAATTTGAGGCTCTGTAAGGTATTCTTGGGCAACGTCTTTGAGACTATCGAATAGATACAAATTATAGGCCCGGGAGTGTGTTGAATCGAATTAACGATGGCCGCGTGCGATGCTGCTTACTGCAGCAAGCTCAGCCGCTTCTTGCTCTTGTTGCTCCTGGCGCTCACGAGCGTCTAGGATTTCTTTAGTGATCAGACCTTCTTCGATCTCACGTAGAGCGATAACCGTTGCTTTATCGTTCTCTTCTGGCACCAGTGAATCTTTACCGCCAGTTTGCATTTGACGAGCGCGGCGTGCCGCAATTAGAACTAGGTCGAAACGGTTGCCAACTTTTTCAACAGCGTCTTGAACAGTTACGCGTGCCATGAGGACTCCAAATTAGTTAACTAAAATTTTGAATGACGAGAAAGTATACAGCCTAACGCCTTTATATTCTAGCGCTTAGGTGACTTCCAATTAGGTACTGTGTGCTTATTCAGCCAGCAGTGCGTCAAGCATGCCTTTATATTTAGCAGCTTGTTTATCTTGCTTCAATCTTTCTGCGCGAATGATTGCTTTAAAATCCATTAATGCCGTATCGAAATCATCATTAATAATGACGTAATCGTACTCACCATAGTGAGAAATTTCAGATTTCGCTTCTGACATACGTTTTGCTATCACCGCATCACTGTCTTGACCGCGAGCATTCAGACGACGTTCTAACTCACCATTAGAAGGCGGTAGAATGAAAATGCTTTGTGCTTGTGGCATCTGTTTGCGGATCTGACGAGCGCCTTGCCAGTCAATATCGAGGAAGACATCGATGCCTTTGTCGAGGTTTTCTTCGATCCAGATGCGGGAGGTACCGTAGTAATTACCAAACACTTCTGCGTATTCTAGAAATGCGCCTTGCTCGATCAGCTCTTCAAACTTCTCTTTTTGTACAAAGTGGTAGTGTATACCATCTTGTTCGCCAGGGCGCATGCCACGCGTTGTGTGTGAAACAGAGACTTTCATTGCGTAGGTTGGGTTTGTTTCCAACATCGCTGAAATTAAGCTCGATTTGCCCGCACCACTTGGTGCAGAAACGATATATAGAGTGCCTTTGCCCATCTGTACACTTCCACGTTTGGTTGGATAAGAAAGTCGATATTATCGGCTTATTTAAAGATAGCACTGACCTTGAATGAACGTGTCATTGGTGAAAAACAGGTCAGAAAAATGGAGGCGAAGAGTAGCATGATCCTGAGGATCGAAACAAGAGGACAGTGATTCTTGTCCAACAATGATAGAGCCTCAATTTTAAGAGGCTCTGTCGTGTGTGAATTATTCGATATTCTGAATTTGTTCGTTGAGTAACTATTTTTATCATTTAAAAATCATAAGCTTAGTGTCAATGTGTTGTCTGTTTTAGGTTTTTACTACCCAATATGCTACCCAGTTGGTTTAAGTCGCTATGTTTCTTACGTTGACAATAGTTCTACCATTTGTGTATTGATAACTATTATCATTATTAATTCCGGTATTTATACCAACCGAAACACTAAGCTGTGAGAGGTATATGTGCATACTGAGGTAAATATAGTGTCATGTAATTCTGACGTAAACAACAGTGTCTTTATTTTAAACGCTGCTTCATCAGGGTACTTAAGCTGTATTTGAGAAACGTGAGTTTTAATCATCATCCCCACTTCTTGTTGATATATCTAGTTCTAGATCGGTACGTCATCAAGACTGTCCTATCACGTGTATGGGACATGCCTTTATACAGCTAAGCGAAGTTGTTCAGCCCCATTAAAGTCGGCGTTCCTCCCGCAAATGTTTATTCCAAAACCTTAAAAATTTGCTGCAAAACGGCTGGTGGTATTGGGTCCTTGTTTCCCACGATGAAATTCTTTAGATCAAGACGTAGATCACTCAAAATTTCCAAAAATTGAAAATAACGCTTTTCAGGGGTGTCTTTCGGTTGAGGTTCAGAACTCTTTTGTTGCTTTTTCTCTGACTCTCCCTCGGGCTTTTTGGGGACAAAAAATTGTGACGAAAAAGTCTCTGTTACCTGTATATAAGTGCCAAGACTGAGATTACCCCGTTTAGTTTCCTCTGTGTACAGCTTAACATAACCGAGTTCTTTGAGGCGTTTTAAAGTATCGGATACACGGCGAACACTCATCCCTAAAATGACCGCCATCTTGGTTTTGCTTATCCCTAATCCAAGGGTATTACGGTCAACATTCTTGGCTAAAAATGAGCAAACCAGAATCGATGCTTCCGCAGCTTCATAGCGAAGGCTTAGCTCGCTTTTCCAAAATGTATTGATAATTTTGGTTTGATTAATGTCTCTTTCGGAATAGGTTTCTGTCGGCATATGGCTTCTTGAAATGGGAGCGTACGGTAGCAGAATAATCCACTTTTGACGTGCTAGAGATGGGTGTTTCTTACATAGATAGGTCTCACGAAATTGTCCCATGGTCTTAACTCGACGCAACTCTTCATTGAAATTGGTTCTCTTTTGGGCACCAAATGGTAGAGGCATTGCTATGAGTTTTTTCTCCTTTTCGTTGTAGAAATAGTATTTGCTTCTGGTATCGAAATCGTTAATCAAATTGATGATATTCACCTCAGCGTCAGGATTGATAGCTGGCGTTTCCAGTATGGTCGGTACTTCTGAACGATTGGCTTCGTCTTTGTCAGTTAGTGTCATTCATTTACCCTGGTTGCATGTAATTTTATCCGTAATCCGACGCTTTTGGCGGGATGTAGGTGTATGTCATCATCACTTTTTATGTGAGTAAACTCCAGAAGGAAAAATGCATGAATCATGATTTTTGATAAAAAAAAAGGTTGGCTGGATGGATTTAGTTGGTGTGAAAGCTCTGTTATCACCGAAAAAAAGAGGGTGAGTAAATCGAGGGGGATCGGTAATTAATAATATATATACCTACCCATCTACTAACCTAATCCCACACCTCATCCAACTACCTCATCACTCGATATCTCGGTAGGGGAACCCATCCCCTACCCAAAGAGAGACTTAGAAAATAACGTCACTCTCAGTACCTATGTCAGAAACAAAACATAGGTCACCATCATGTCTAAGAATCTAACCATCACACACGAATCCACTTTCAACGGAAACAAGGTATACATCGACAAGGAGGGTTTAGTCGTTGAATACCTAGAAGGGATAGAATCAGTCCTTGAGAAAGCTCTAGAGCAATATGCGAGACTTTTTATCGTTCGAGTGGACCTCAACTTACCAGCAGACTTTAGAGGGGATGATTCAGCAGTGATGACTAGTTTCTTCCGTTCTCTGAAATCTCAGGTAGCGGCATATCGAAGACGTAGTGCTCGGTTAAATGGCAAACCCTATCGTGAAACCACTATTCGTTATGTGTGGGCTAAAGAATGTGATACCTCAACGAGCAGTCACTACCACGTTGCACTTATCTTTGACCGGAACGTCTTTCGTTCTCTGGGGGATTTTGGTGAATATCAGCAAAGTTTGGCTAATCGTATCCGTAATGCTTGGAAGCGCTCTGTGGATGCTATCTATTCAGGCAAAGAGAAACCAGCCATACACTTCTCCAAACAAGGGCAGTATCACTTGCTACGTAACTCTGAGGAGTTTGAGGCGGTGTTTCAATCTGTCTTTTATCGACTAAGCTACCTAGCTAAGAGAAGAACGAAGCATTTTGGCAAACGAATGAACAACTTCGACCATAGCCGTAAATAGCTTAAAAATTACGGCAGTCACAGTTCCTGTGGGATTAACAACAAACTACAGGAACTCATCATGTCAAATCAATTCAAAATGGCTCTTCAAAGAGCTCACACGTCTAACCACCTCACCATCACCCATGACAGAACGTTTAATGGAAAGCCGCTCTACTACCACAAGGATGGTCTTGTCCTTGAGTACTTGGAGGGAATCGACCGAGTGCTGACTGAAGCGCTCGGCCAATACCCTAAGCTTTGTGTCGCTCACTTTAATGTACGTCTACCAAGTGACTTTGATGGAAACCATTTTGAAGTATTCAGTCGTTTCTTTCGTACCTTGGAGTTGGAAACCAATGAGTTGTGCCTAATGAAGTACAGGTGTAGGCCTCACCAATATCATCAAACGGTCATACGCCATGTTTGGTTCAAGGCGTATGAGTCCACCAGCCAGTATCACCTTGTCTTATTTTTTGATAATCGGCTATATCATTGTTTAGGCAAAAGCGGGGACGGGAGGAGTCGCTACTTGTCCAGAGTCAGAAAAGCATGGGATCGAGCCGTGGAAGAAGACCATGGGAGAAGATGTTCAGGACTGGCGTATTCTCCATCTGATGACGTGTATGAACTTCTAAAAGGGGATGAAGCGTTCCCATTGCAGTTAAATGAACTCTTCTATCGGGTGAGTCGTCTCGCGAAGCCTAACACCAAACACGCCGATAACCGCAGCATGAATTTTGGTTGCAGCCATGACTCACCTTAAAAAATACAGCGTGAGTAATACCTATGTCATTCACAGACTCAGAGGTATTACTCATGTCTAACAATACTTACCTTCCCAACATTACCCATTCAAAAACGTTTAACGACTACCCCGTATTTTTCAGTGACAAGGGGTTATACGAATCGGCCTTAACCAGAATGACGGAAGTCTTTGAACAAGCAACGGAGGCGTTTGACGCGGCCTTGGCTACGCGCTTGGATTTGTTTCTACCAGAAGACCATCAAGATACCGACCTCAGCATCATTAACGATTACTTTAAGCTGCTTAAAGAAAAGCTCGATACGGAGTCTGTGTTCTATGTATGGCGTAAGAGAGAGGACAAGGTACCGTCCCACAACTACCGCGTGATGCTGTTTACTGACTACAGCCAGCATTTTGGCCCCGCCATTTGCTGGGAAAAACGCAACGAATTGGTTGAGCACTTTAAAGAGGCTTGGCAAGAAGCGATAGAGAAGCACTACAGCGGCAAAGCGCGCTCATTGGTGTTTCTCTATGACCGAGGTAACTATGGTTTGGGGACACGCTGTAGAAATAAAGACACGAACATTAAACGGACTGTCTTTCATCGCATGAGCAGTCTTGCTGAAGCATGGAATGAGCAGCGTTACTTCTTTGGCTCTAGTACAGAGTAGACCGACTGCATTTTTTTACAGTGGCGGCTTATCTCATGGGTATATACACAGGAGACGATTCCCGATGGCAATGAGATTTCTACGACTTAAAGAAGTGATGTCGCTAACAGGACTTGGTCGTTCAACTATCTACAAGTTCATGGCTGATGAAACCGACTTCCCTAAGAGTGTGCCACTCGGTGGACGAGCGGTGGCTTGGGTAGAAAGCGAAATCGAGGACTGGATGGAATCGCGTCTGAGCATGCGAGACAACCAAGAATCCTTTCAGTAACACAAACATCAAATCACACCATCAACAGGGCGCTGGCTAAGTAAAGTCATGCGCCCTGTTTCAATTAGAGAGAGATAAAAAATGAGTTATTCAATTTACGTAGACGGCGCAGCACCAAACAATCAACACGGATGCACACAAGGTGGCATTGGTATCGCAGCTTTTAACGAACAGGGTGAACTAGAGCATCAAGATAGCATCACCATTAAGCGTAATACTACCAATGTCGAATTAGAGCTTATGGCTTTAATCGAAGGTTTAGAGTATGCCCAAGATGGTGATGTTATCTACTCAGACAGTGACTTCTGTGTAAAGGGCTACAATGATTGGCTAGATAACTGGAAAGGGAGAGGTTGGCGTAAGTCAGACAAGAAGCCAGTAAAGAACCGCCACCTATGGCAACAAATCGACGAACTGCGTTCAAAGAAATACGTAGAGGTGTTTAAGGTCAAAGCTCATTCAGGTGATAAAGGAAACGACATGGCAGACCTGTTAGCTGTCGAAGCGGCAGAAGCTGACTAAAACGAGAGGACACGGTTTGGGAGATAGCACCTCTCAAGCTGTGTTCTATTTTTTATTTGGAATAAATCTGCTGTATTGCAGAGCAGTAAATTCACTTAATGATTAAGTGGTTATTAAAGCGAAGGAGTCCAGTGAATAAAAATCACAATGTCTACAATTTGTCCCTTGAACTGATGGTTAAAAACGCTTCAATCCCCATCACTTAGGTAGAATAGGCCACATTGAAAGTAGTGGGTGGAGTTGATTGTGGGTTATCGAGTAGTACGGCTAACTGACCTGATGACGTATGAGTTTGGTCAAGTCGAGGGTGATATAGAAAGATTAACGGAAAAGGCATTGGGCTCAGCACTTCCTCGTGGAGTGAACTTCGCTAGCTTTATGAATAAGCTTAAAAGTGGGGAACTGGCATTATTAACGGATACCCCTTCTAAGCCCGTGTTGCTCAGAGACGGAATGAGTAAATCGTGGAGCTTGTCTGCTGAAGGACAAGAGGCACTATCACCGGAAGCAAAGAATGCCTTTCTCTCTAGAGCTAAGATGTCTGGTGGAGGGGCTGGTGGTGCAGCGCCAAATCGAAGCTCAGCAGGTTATGCCCCCAACATTGAAGAGACTTATGTCCCAGAGCCTGTTAAGCCGGATACCTCTGATGCTCCACCGAAACTGAAATATGAGTATTGTTTTGAAGTCGCTTGTTCTGATGAGACATTTAGAAAAAGCGTAGACTGCTCGTTTGAGCTGGCTAAAACGAAAGAAGAAGTCGTGATAGGCCGCTGGCAGACGGCGGTCACTGAACACGGCACAAAATATACCGCTTATTCTGCCGTTGATGAACCGAAAAGGTTAACGGCTAAAGTAGCGGCTATCCCAATGGGTATCAGTGTGCCTCACAATGTGAAGCTTAAGCCTATAGGCTCAGGTGCAGTTCGAGAGGCGTTTATCCCTGTCGTACCCTCTGTGCAGTTAGGAGAGCGTTTAGGACTGCCAACCGAAGGTTACTACTACCATTTCTACAACAACCGTTTAGTTCAAGAGTACAAGTTGCTCGGTGATGGTAAATGGTCGTTCTATGCTACATCTTCTATTCATGAGCGACTAAACGATGAGCAGGGCTACAATCGTTATCAAAGTGCTATTTTGGTTTACTGGAAGCTCGCAGGGAAAGAAGTTGAGAACCAACATTTGGTGTATTTAGAAAAGCAAATCAACCGAGATGAACTCGATAACCTCAATGACGATTGGTTAGCTCAGCATGGTATTAAGCTAGACATCAAAGAGCTGCTTGCAGCACCTCAGCAGCCTGTTGCTGAAAGACAGACTACTCAACCTGTTAAGACGGCTAAAGCTGAGAGCAAACCAGAGACGCATACTGTTGCTACAGATTTAGATACCCATCAACGTGAGACGTGGGGAGCAATAGCTGAGCAATATGGTTTGTCAGCCAAACAGCTTCTTGACTTGAATCCTCAGTACAATGCTGACCCAATGTTACTCTCGGTAGGACATTCATTAAGAGTCAGTCAGCCAAATGAAACACAGGCTGAAAAACACAAGGTGTACGCAAAGCCACCAGCGAAACCAGAAATCATCAATCCGCCATTGAATGCGTATTATGAATTCAGCGACTCTTATCTTGCGGATACTCACATTAAAGCGATTAATCATGAACAGTTGATTGAAAAAGATATTCCAATCGTCAACCTAAAAGAGGTGACACCTCGTAAGGTCTTTGCGAAATCTTGCCAACTACCACAAGGTTGCATTGACGTAGGCACCCAAGAAGAATCGATTCAAAACTTTGGTCCCTGGTCGTTCTTTTTTGGGCAAGCGCAGGCCAATCCAATGGTTATCCCAGCTATTCAAGCAACACAAGCTCAAATGGCGATGGGAACAAGTGCAGCTATGGTTGGACAAGCGGAAACAAGCCCTTCAGGTTCTAGCGCTACCGAATTACAAAAGTTGGCTGGCACCTTGAAAGATAAATTGGTCGACGGTTATCGTTGGAAAGTTGAAGGCATTGGGGCGTTATTTGCTATGCAGCAGTCTTTGTTAGGAGATGGTACGCAGTATAGTGATAAGGAATTAAGGCAGCTCAGTACGGTACAAAGTCGACTACGTGTTCACATTACAGAGCCGAATGAAGGAGAGTACTATCCGCATGTTAACGCCTACCATGTTGATGATACGCGCATTCCAGTAAAGTACGTTGCAGAAGGCGATAATAACCAGTTATCTGTTCAGCTAGAAAACGATGGCCCCATCATTTATTGGACGCCAGCAGACAGAGGCGACCCAAGTTGGCAGAACACACCAAGTCAGGATGATGGTTTTGAGCTGGAAGATATACGAGTCACGCCGATTCATTCTGACGAAACGACAATCTCCGTCACTCCAATGCCAGAAGAGAAAGATTGGCGCGATGCGATTTTGGTGTTCCCAGAGAGTTCAGGCATTGCACCGCTTTATGTGGTTTATAAAGAGAGTCCGAGAGACCAGCCGGGAACAGTCACAGGGCAAGGTAAAGATGTGAAATGGGAGGATGGTTATTGGCTTGGTAAAGTTAGTGATTCTGGTCAAGGGCAGTACATTCCAACAAAAATTGCGGATGCTTTGCAGGGGAGACAGTTTAAGAGATTTTCTGATCTGCAAACTGCCGTTTGGAAAGAAGTATCTAAACATCCTGACTTATTAGAACAATTCTCGAAAACTAACCAAAATGAAATTCTAAAAGGTAATGCACCATTTGTAATTCCAAGACATAAATGGGGAAAGCATGACCGTTACGTATTACATCATAAAGAACAGATTCAACATGGCGGTGAGGTTTATAATATTGATAATCTAGGTGTAGTGACACCAAGGCTGCATTGGGGCGAGATTCATCGAAATGGAGACAATAAGTGAAAAATTGCTTACTAAATTATACTGAGAGCGAGTTTCTGAAACTCATACTGGATATTCATACTGGCACTGCAAGTGATCAAGACGTTGAAAGGTTGGTTAGTTTTCTTGACACTACTGATCATCCTGAGGGATCTGCATTGTTAACACACCCAAAAATGATTGGTATTGAAGATACTCCAGAGGCAATGGTTGCGGAGTTGAAACGTTGGTATACCGAAAAAGGACAACCATGTTTCAAAGACCAACAGATGTGAAGGTTAAAAGTATAACAGATTACACTGAAATCGAATTTTTGGAGTTATTGAGCATTATTATCAGTGCAGAAGGTTCTGATGGATACCAAGATGAGTTACTAGAAAACTTTATCGCTACAACAGAACATCCTGATGGGTCTGATCTGATTTATTACCCAGAGAATTCTGAAGATGGAACGCCAGAGAATATTGTTAGAATCGTCAAAGAATGGCGCTTGTCGCAGGGGTTACCTTGCTTTAAGAGTTAAGTCGCTTTTTAACAGATAACATATATCTTCAAACCAGTGCATTGAGACAAAAAAAGAATGGGGAGCACTCACGCTCCCCATTGTCATTTTTTACCGCTGCTGGTGGTATTACTTTTCTTTGATGGCTTCACAGCCTTTAGGCACTGTGATGGTCGATGCATCCTTACCTGCCTGCTTCGCCGCTTTTACATCCATTTTGTATCGAGTGCATTTGCCAATTCTTACATTGACTGCACCTGAATCTGCGGATGGATTGCCACCTAACGTTCCACCAGCGAAAGCCGTGGTGGTTGTTAAGGTAATCGCCGTGATAATGAATAAGCATGATTTGTTCATAGTCGTTTCTCTATAGTGAGTTAAATTTGAGGTGTGCTGATTTCAGCGTGTTCACGCATGAACCGCTCAAGATTGAAATCAGTGGGATAGGTAAAAGAAAAGGTCGATACACTCGCCTCATCAATCAAAGGCAAAGCTAAGGTACGTATCGTGTTTTGACCGGATAATCGAAAAAGCAGCAAGAGCGCGTCATATTGAACCGAGAGTCCCAGTGGTTCGATAAGTGCCTTCTCTTGCTGCAAAACTTGACTCGATATTTTGAGCATACGGTTGTTGAGTAATGCCGTATGTACCGCATTCAACACGTCCCGTTGCTCGTCACTCCACTCGTGAATAGTGGGTAATGCCGCATGTACTTTGGCTAACCATACTTGCTCTTTTGAATGTGATGAACCCTTTTGGGAAAAGGGTTTGTCTCTCTCCGAGGGACGACCTTGCCCATAATTCAGCTCATCAGGAATCAACGGTAGTAAGTACTTGTTGGTCAGTTGCCAATAGAGCATTTCCTGTTTGTTGAGTTTCAGTAATTGCTCAGAGGTTTTCCGATAGACATGAGGCATGCTCATCGAATCACACTCCACATTAAACACGTCCACAATGACTTCATCGAGGTAACGCTTAATGCTACGAGTGGTGCGGTGGATATCGAGTTGGGCTAACTGCTGCTGCAACTCCCTAACGGTGATCCAACGATGTTGAGGAACAAGCATTAGCGTGTGCAGCAAAGCGGATAACCCTTCAATGCTGGTTTTATTGCTCATGACTACGCTCTCAATACATCAAAGCTCCAAGACCGGAGGTGGACATTTAATGTCGGGAGAGTAGAGGTGAGTCAGACACATAATGTCCAACGGTGAAAACAGCATCAATCGGCATCACAAAAGCGTGAGCCGATTAACATTAACGAGGCTTATGCTTATCACTGAGCTCGGCAATGGCTGCCAACAACCCAATCAACAGCACCACCAGAAACCCTAAATTGGATAGGGTACCAATGGCACCGAAGAACGGAGAAAAGGAGAACAACGTGATGAGGGCAGTGACAAGCCTAATGGTGTTAAGGAGAAGGGAAGTCATGAGCTATTGTGGGGTTACGGTTATCTCGTTGTAGGAGTCCATATCAACATAGGCAAGAAAGCTGCTCTCCCATAACTGATACAGCTCTTTGGCATCACGACTACCTCGCATGGATAGCCAACCACGATAAGCCACAAAGAACTGTCCAACCCGAAAATCAAAATCTAAGTTGCGCTCTAGTTCAGGGTAATGGTTGCCCATATAAGCAAAGTCGGTGATGTATTCAATGCTCCATTCTCCTGTTGAGGTGTGGCAAATCGCAATCTCAACCGGATGAAAACCCCCGTCATCCGCGCTGTAAGTTTTATCGCGAAAGTTGAACACCAGATAACGGCTGGTGGCGAGAGCTTCATTGTTAAGTAAATGAGTAGTGAATAGCGTACCAAGCAGCTTATGCAGAGTACGAGAAACAGGCAGTGTGGATGCAGTAAAGGTTAATTGGGACATAGTGAGTCCTCCTTGTTTCAGGATTAAAATAAGAAATGAGAGAGTGGAATTACTGGAACGTACCGACCATCGTCAGTTGCACATCATCAAAGACGTTTCTGGAGAGATGACGAGCAAAGGCTTTCATCCATACCGAGAGCAGCTCTTGTACCTCAAGGTGGGATAAATCCGTGCTCCCCACATCGGGTTGATAGCACCAGCGATTAGCAAGGTGAAAGTACAACTCAGGCTCAACGGTTGTGCTGTTGTCATCGGGATAAGAGAAGCTGGCAAAGAACACCACCAGCCAAGGACTTGAGGGTGACTCACGTTTAAGCTGTACCTCAATGGGATGTAAACCTTGTCTATGTCGGTAGTAACTCATTTGGCGGCAGTTCAGTACGAGTCGCTCTGCGTTCTTTGGGAGAGTGTATCGATTCAAAAGTGCTTCCAGTGACGTATGTAAAGCGTCATCAATAGAAAGCTCACCGTAGTGTTGCTCAATCATAACCATCCCCTTTCAGCAAATGAGGTGCAGGTATCGCCTGTCACGATATGGTCGAGAACTCGCACATCCACCAGCGCTAAAGCGTCTTTGAGTCTTTCGGTTATGCGTCTATCGGCTTGAGACGGCGTTGAATCACCAGATGGATGGTTATGGGCAAATATCACCGCTGCGGCATTCACTTCTAACACCGCTTTCACCACTTCTCGCGGATAGACACTGGCCGCATCTACCGTTCCTTGAAACAGCTCTTTAAATTCAATCAGTCGATTTTGGTTATCGAGCAGTAGTAATGCAAAGACTTCACGCTCATAGCTGCCTAGCTTACAGCGTACATACTCTTTGGTTGCATCAGGAATGGTTAGCGTATCTCCACGCACGTAGCGTGTAGCCAGTATTTCCGCCGCATGCTCTAGGATTTCATTTTCCTGATAGCGTTGCTGTTTTTTGTAATCAGAAGTTTTGGGATTCATTTCAGGCTCCTGTCGGATTCAACGATGGGGATTCATTGTGATGACATATACCTGAAGATTTTTTGTTTGAGGTTTAGAGTGTTGTGTACGAGGTGCATTCTAACACCTTTAATCAGGTTAAAAATTCACCGTATCGCTACAATTATCGTAGATACTAAAAATATAGGAGTTAAAGTGATGAAGAATTGCCTTTTTATGAGGATGTACACAGCTAAAGCCATGATAGGTAAAGTGGATAGTATCAGATTGTAATAAAAAGAGGATGCTAGCGGCATCCTCTTCTTAAAGCACGGACTCTTACATGAACAGATATTGATTAGTAAGGTCAGTAATCGATTACCTATTATTCCAAGTAGGTATCCATATAAGTAGTAATAACAATAACCTTAAGGTGTTGGGTCTTCATATTGTGCACTGGATGTCAGGTCAATAAAGTATTCCTCTTTAGCGGTTGTGATAAAGTCAACTGGAATGGCAGAGTAATCGACAAAGTAGATACCCATACCTAAGTTTTGTGTATAACCCTCTGATAAAATTTGAGCTTTAGCATCATCAGATACACGAATTCCAAACCCTTCAAAAAACTGACTCATATCTTTACCAATTAACATTGATGAACTAATTGCCATAAAGTCATTACCATTCATTGCATTAAATTCATCTTTTGTGTAATTACTAAAACCTAGCTGGTTTTTGTAGCTGAACCAATTTGTTGCGTTCTTAGCTCTATTATTTGCAATTCTCTGTAAGAGGTACATTTTTGTATAAAACTCTACGTCTCCACTGGCGAACTTAAGTTGATTATAAAAACCTAACCGTTCAAAGGCATTGTCATAGGTTCCAGTCTTGTTCCAAAGAGGGTGGTCACTGCTAGCTGTATGACCAAGGCCCTGTTTCATCAACTCGAAGGTAGATGCGAAATTTGATCCAACATGGTAAGTGCTATGTCCATTTTCAATAGCCTTTAATCTGTTAGACTCTACCGGAAAGATATTATTTGAAACTTCACCACTTCGGCCACCATAGATTTTTAACTTGTTCGTCTGTAGATTGTGGCCGATTTCATGAGAGTCCCCCCAGTCACCTGGAATATAGGCTGATGATCTATCATAAGGGTTACCAGAACATAAGCTGGCGCATGTTGGACGGTCCACATAAACATGTTGTACATTGTTCCATTCATGTAAGCTACGATCAGAACATAAGTCAATTATGCCTACATCACTACAAAACTGTTTAATAGAATCAGAGTGGTCTGGTAGTACATTACTTAAATACCCAGCATATCCAAAATTACCCAATGTATAAGTGACGATATCTTCCATGAACTTGTTGATATTGTTGTTATAACTATTTAAAGTTTCTTCAAACTTAGCTGTAATGGAGTGAATTTGCACTTCTTTAGTGATAACAGTCACCCAATTAAATGGCGTGTTACTGAGGGCGCTTTCAAATCGACTAATATCAATGTCTGAAACCCCTGAAATAGAAGGGTTCTGCAGTACATTCTGTAATTTCAGATTAATTGAATCTCCTTCACTATTACTAGGCACTTTGACGAAAAGGGTTCCACCTATAGGCGATGAAATTGAAATCTCTCTTCCAGCGCTGAGAGTGATACCATGACTCCTATCATAAGCAGGTCGATTATATGCACGGCCGCTTCCTGTTTTAAAAAGCTTAGTTGCTCCGTCTCGTTGGAAGTTGACAAATATTGTGACATCCCCGGGGTGGTTATCAGTACGACTTATAACCGTTTCTTGACCCGCTTTAACGTAAAAACCTGTTGCGGTAGTGTGCGGGGTTGTCGTTAACTCATAGTCAAAATTAGTAGTAAAGGTAGGCAATATCTGTATTTCTGCCTCCCTTGGTGAAAACCCTCCCAGATCATCATTGCGTTTATTATCTGGTCTAGCAAAATGAGAAGTGAGGTCTGTAAAGTAGGTTTTAAACCATTGATTATAATCAACCGTATTTGCTGAACCGTAAATATCAGCGTAGAAGCGATAACCTCTATATTCAATAGTATCTCGAAAGATGTCTGCTATATATAAGGGAATTTGCAAGTGCTTTAAATGATCTTGCTCCAAAATGTTTATCGCTTTATTATCATGAGAATTAATTGAATTACGAAGATTGTTTAAAGGGTTATAGAATATCTCTGCTAAGTTTTGGTTAGTTGCGGGATCAATAATTTTTTCAAAATAGATCTTATCACCATTAACCGCTTCGACAGGCATTGTGCTAGAGCTAATCGTATATTTGTCATTAACGAGGTAATCCAACATAATAGCGGTATCGTCATATATTTTAGTTAGCTTATTGCAAGGCTCTTTTCCTGTAACTAAATTCTCTACCTTGCCAGATGAATATGAAATGTTAAACATACTTGCAGTAATACCATTAACCCAGTTGTAATGGTTATATGCAATTATGATTGGTGCGCCTTTCGAGATTACTCGCTTCATAGTGTCATTGGTTGTTGATTTACCAATAAACAGATCAAAGTCAACATGTTCGATACCGAGTAATTTTTCAGTTTTTGAAACTAAAGTGACATTAGCTGCTACTGGATGGCTATCAAAGGCGGTATCTTCCGACCAAACGATAATCGACTCATTTTTATAATCTTCGATGTCCAGTAAGTCATTAATAACATTCTCTTGTAAAATAATGTTGTCTCTAATAACTGAGCTGTTATTGCCACTCCATAAGTTAATGCCAGAAACGAAGTATTTTGAGCGATCACTACTCCCTTTATAAGCGTAGACATTACCACTTTCACCAATTAAAGCAGGTTCGTGATTAGATATATCATTTGAACTGAGCTTACTAAACCAGCTTTTGTTACCTGAGTTAATCGTAAGTCCGTTGGGCAATAAAGATTCAGTATAGACAGAGCAGCTAGAGAAAATACTTTTTACAACCTCATTGTACTCAGCAACCAGCTCTGGTGCTGTGTAATCACGGTAAGTTCTATTTGATTCAGGCTTACACTGTTGAGCAATATCATTCCATGCAAAGCCTTCATCGCAAGTACTCTCATTAATTATTGATGAGTCTGAGCCATTGTCGTCTGTTGAGGGTGAATCATTATTGCCTACCGAGGGGGAGTCATTGTTACATCCAAATAAAGTCAGAGAGAGTATTGATATCGCTGTTATCAATGTAATTTTAATCACTAAGGCACACCGAGTTTTAAAGATAGATGTCACTATTTATTCTCTTATTAAGTCGTTTTGAGAACGAGATTTAAGTTAATATCAACAAAGGCTTTAGTTACAAATATCATAAGCCCATTGTGTAGGGGGGCGCTGTCTCGCAAGAACAGTGATAATTATTTTCCTTTGTAGTAAGGGTATGCGCCCATGCCCATCGTCCTTATTTTAAAATGATTCAAGCATTAAAGAAAAGTCAGTTAATTCTGGAAAGTGAGCTGCGTACTTCGGAGCATTCCAAGCACTCACTTCGGTTTAAACGGAGGGCTGAATCGGCCAGCCTCTTGTAGACCGGCGCCTAGTTGTAAATTCCAAGCATTTCATACACCAGTGGAGGCATATTCTCAGCGTGGCTGTGCTTACGTTTAGAGTGGCTTTGATGTGATGGACGCACCTCCCTTCTAGCGTCGTTGTACCAAACTAATAGTACAACCATTAAGAGCAGGAGTAACAAGTATGTCTATTAAAGTTGTCGGTATTGATATAGCGAAAAATCTCTTCCAAGTGTGTGTTCTGGGTACAAATGGACAAATTTTATCAAACAGAAAGGTAAAGCGAGATAAGCTTCTCGATACTGTCCGCCAACTACCAGAGCAAACTGCTCTAGCAATGGAGTCATGTGCAACTTCTCATCATTGGGGCAGAATATTTCAAGAGCTAGGATATACAGTGGCTCTTATTCCAGCTCAGCATGTAAAACCATTTGTTGGGCGGCAAAAGAACGATGCTAATGATGCAAGAGCCATTTGCGAAGCCTATTCTAGACCTAATCTTCACTTCGTTCCTGTTAAGTCTGTTGAACAACAAGACCTTAAAGCGATACGCAGTGTCCGTAAACGTTTGGTAGAAAACAGAACTGCCTTGGCGAACCAGATCAGAGGATTGGCTGCTGAATACGGGGTAGTATTTCCTCTCTCTATTAAAGCTTTACGAAGTCATTTACCGCTAGCTCTTGAAGACGCAGAGAATGCTCTTTCCCCAGTAATGAGGAACTTACTGCAAACTTTATACTGTGACTTTGTCAGTCTTAGCAAAGAGATAGATGAAATGACCCAAAGTGTCACCATGTTGAGTCAGCAAAATCCAAAATATGAGGCTATTCGGAATATTCCTGGGTTTGGTCCGATTTTGACAGCGGCGCTGATTAGTGAGGTAGGTGTTGGAAACCAATTCCAAAATGGTCGCCAGTTCTCAGCATGGTGTGGCCTAGTCCCAAAACAAAATAGTACAGGCGGAAAAAGTAGTCTTGGCTCTCTATCAAAGAATGGCAATCGCGAATTGAGAGCATTACTTATTCACGGTGCTCGCGCAGTGGTTCGGTGCGGAGCTAACAAAGCGGATGCTATGGGAGCATGGTTGAGAGGACTCATTGCACGCCGAGGAAAAGCAAAAGCGATTGTCGCTCTTGCAAACAAGCTCGGTCGGGTAGCATGGCACATCTTGGCGAAAAATAGTGAATACGATATTAATCAGGCATTTAAGCCTGTTTGACTAAAAATACTAAGTTCTAAGGAGATATCCTCAAGAAGCAACTGAGTTTGCAATAGCTGATGAATAAACGGTGAACCATCCTTACTACACTCTGATAACGCAACGAGGTTATTGAAACCGAGGCTTTGAAAAGACAGTGAGGAGCGGATTACATCATGGCGCAGGTCACATAGTAGACCTAGAAAGACGTCGGATATATGTTAGCGACCGTATCATTGAATCAGTCATTGCATCCTGAGGTGCGTCCATATATGTTGTGTAATTTGGTCAGAAAATCACATTGCCTGAAATTGAACAATTCTTATAAAATATACTGAGTTTCAGGTATACAAAGCCCTGTAATTTTGTTCAGCGCTTTTATCATCGCGTAAGTCTCGCCAACTTGAGCTTTGATAAGCAGCCCTCGTGTACTGACACCCTTGATCGGAGTGAAAAACAACATTACGACAAGCTCTTCGTTTTTGTACCGCCAGTCGCAATGGTCGAGTAGTTAGCTCGCTGTTTGGTTTATCAGAGAACGCCCAACTAATTACACGACCAATACGTGTTGAGCTGCTCAGGGTTAAATTGGCGATTAAGTTTATTAGGCGTGATAACTGACGCTAAACCACCAGATGGATATCGATGTAGCTTCAGATGTTTCGCCACTAAGTTAAGTTTCTTCATCCAACGCCGAACCTTTTCAAGGCCAACGGTGAAATCCCATATGCTTTAGTTTAGATAACATCCGACGCTTACCATAGGTTGCAAACGATGATAATACGAGCTGGCAGCAAGTGTTAAACAACGGCAAATCTGTGTTACTGGGTTGCCTACCTTCTTTAGTTTTACCGCAACTATCTGTTTTTGTTCATTTCGATTGCGAAGAAGGCCGAAGCTTTTTTTAACAGTTCATTGTCACTTTGAAGTTGTTTAAGCTGCTTTTCTAATTTTTGAATTCTAAGCTGATCGGGAGTCAAAGCTGTGGCCTTGGGCGTAATTCCAGATAGTTCTTGCCGATATTGTGTTACCCAACGTTGAATCGACGATAAGCCAATGTTCATTGCTGCGGCCGTATCTTTGTGACTGTAACCATGAATGATAACTAATTCAGCACACTTACGTTTAAACTCAGGTGTAATTCTTCTTGGCATGTAAACCTCTTTATTTGTATGAAATCATACCTCTAAACAGGTCTCCAATTTAAGTCTACCTTTACAATACACAGTAGAGTGATGCAGCCTTTTATTCCATCAGTTCATCATTCGATACAGTTCTTTACCAGAGCTATGACTTTTTCCAGAGCTTCTTTGCGCTCATCCAAGTAGTCATATCGATCATAGATACCTTCAACACCTTTCAACTTGTGATTAAGACAGCGCTCCGCGATATGGCTAGGCACTTTGACTGAAGCGAGTAGGCTACGACAGGTGCGGCGTAGATCGTGAACCGCAAAGTGCTTGATATCACCCATTTTATTTGGTGGTTGTACCTTACGACCGGGCTCTCGACCAAATAGCTTTGAAATAGCCCTGTTCAGTGTATCTTTGCCCATGTGCGGTACTTTGCTTTCTCTTCTGTTAGGGAAGACGTATTCCGAACCACAAGCTCGCATATGCAGTTCTTTAAACCACTCTATGCACAGACCCGGAAGCGGAATCGTGAAACCTGTACCAGATTTGCTTCGCTCCGCTGGCAGGTGCCATAAAGCATTTTCAAGATCGAACTCTGCCCATCTTGCTTCTGTTAGCTCTGATTTGCGAACGCCAAGACAAAGAAGCAGAGCACAAGCTAGGTAATTGTCTCGATTGAAGCTATAAATATTTTGGTTGAAGACGGAAAAAACATGTTTAATCTCTTCAAGCTCTAAGACCCGATCTCGGCTCTCTTCAATACCACCGGCATCATAGTTAGAAAATGCTAGTGCAGGGTTAGACTCAATAACGCCAATCTTCATACCGTGTTTAAAAAGCTGCTTACAATACATTAGCGTGTCGTTAGCTGTGGTTGGACGGCCACTGTCAGCGACTATTTGGATGATGTTACGGATATCTAACGGTGTGACACGTTTCAACGTGTATTGACCAATTTGTGGAGAGATCTCTTTCTGATAGATACGCTTAGGTATATTGGGGTGCTTGAGCCTTTTGGATAGCTCCTTGTACCAGTCTTCGAAGAGGTCATCGATTATTTGTATATCGGCTTGCTTACTCCGTTTTCTTTCTGCAATAGGGTTAATCCCTTCGCTTATTTGCTTTCGAAGCTCAGATGCTTTCAACCTTGCATCTGCAAGAGAAAGCTCATTGACCTTGCCAATAGTCACCTCCTTTCTTTTCTTAAAAAGGGTGTACCTTAGCATCCAGTATGGTCGACCTACTCTAGGAATCATTAGATAGAAACCATCACCATCGGCATGACGACCTGTTTTTTGGTCTTTTACTATCGCCTTAACTTGGTTGACAGTGAGATTACCCATCTCTACCTCCTTGAATTCATAGTTCTAATCGAAGTTATCATTACATCACTCTCCAGAAGTGGGGAGTATGTTGTGATGTTTATACTACGCAGGGGAGTAAATAGTAAAGTGCTACCCACGATACTCCCCGTTTATTCGTGGCTGTTGATGAATTTTATGGATGTATATGGATGGTAAAAATAACAAAGCCCTTATAATTAAGGGCATTGTGGAAGTGTGTGGAGTAGAGAGGAATCTATTCTATATTTTGAATTTGTTCACGCATTTGCTCAATCAGAACCTTAAGCTCGACACCTGATGCGGTGATGTCGGTGCTGATGGACTTCGATGCGAGTGTGTTCGATTCACGGTTGAATTCTTGCATCATGAAATCAAGACGACGGCCGACCGCACCACCTTTCTTCATAATGTTGGTGGTTTCTTTCACGTGAGAGTCCAAACGGTCAAGCTCTTCTGCAACGTCAGATTTTTGCGCCAGTAGGATCAGCTCTTGCTCGATACGAGATGGGTCGAGTTCCACTTTCGCTTCTTCAAATTTTGAGAATAAGCGTTCACGTTGCCATTCTAGGATTTCTGGCATGCGTGCACGTACTTTCACCACTTCAGCGGTAATGGCTTCAAGACGTTGCTCGATGAGCGCTTTCATGTTGTCGCCTTCGCGGCCACGTGCTTCAATAAACTCACCCAGTGCGGCATCAAATGCTGCTAATAGATCTTTGTTGACCGCATCCATGTCTTGCTCTGGTGTTTCCATCACTCCCGGCCACTGCATAATTTGGAACGGGTTAAGGCGGCTCTCTTCTCCAGTAAGCGACATGACTTGGTTAGCCGCATTAATGACCTGTTTCGCTAAGTCTTCGTTAATCGTTAGTTCGCCTTTGGCGGCAGGGTTGGCTTCAAAGCGAAGCGCACATTCTACTTTGCCGCGTGCAAGGCGCTTACGAAAACGCTCACGTAGTAGAGGTTCTAGCCCACGAAATTGCTCCGGTAGGCGGAAGTAAGTTTCCAAATAACGTTGATTCACCGAACGGATTTCCCATACGGCGGTACCCCAATCACCCTTTGCTTCTTTACGAGCGTAGGCGGTCATACTATAGATCATCGAATTTTCCTGTTTATTCATCTTTGAAAATAACGCAGGGCAATAGTAGCAGAAAGCAACAAATTTAAAATGCTAGCATGGGAAGAAGGGCGCTTTCCCGTCATCTTGGTTTCTGTTAAAATCCTGCTCCAATCAAAATCGTCTCCCCCTATCACAGATAGACAACTAAGGTAGATGCCCATGCGTCCAAACGATCGCAAGGCGGACCAAGTTCGCCCAATCAAAATTACTCGTAACTACACAGCCTATGCAGAAGGTTCGGTGTTGGTTGAATTCGGCAATACGAAAGTGCTTTGTAATGCGACCGTTGAAGAAAACGTGCCTCGTTGGTTAAAAGGCCAAGGTAAAGGCTGGGTAACAGCAGAATACGGCATGCTACCGCGTTCGACCCACTCACGTATGCGTCGTGAAGCGGCCAGTGGTAAGCAAGGTGGTCGTACGATGGAAATCCAACGCCTGATTGCTCGTAGCCTGCGTGCAGTCGTTGATCTAGAAGCAATGGGCGAAATCATGGTGACAGTAGACTGTGATGTAATCCAAGCCGATGGCGGTACGCGTACTGCGTCTATCTCTGGTGCGAGCGTTGCGATGGCAGATGCATTCCAACATCTAGTTGAAAAGGGCAAGTTAAAAGCTAACCCAATGAAAGGCCACGTAGCAGCCGTTTCAGTGGGCATTCTAGGTGAAGATATCTTGTGTGATCTTGAGTACACAGAAGATTCAGCAGCAGACACTGACATGAACGTGGTGATGACCGAAGATGGTCGTATGATTGAAGTTCAAGGTACGGCAGAGGGAGAACCGTTCACCCATGCCGAGCTGATGAAGTTGCTGGAGTCGGCAACCAAAGGTATTACCGAGATCGTAGCGGCGCAGAAGGCGGCGTTAGAAAATTGATTTTTTAAATAGCTTCCCATTGGAAGCTATTTTTTTGTTTTCTTCATAGATAACTTAACAACGTTGTTAGCTTCAATTTTTCACTCCATTACATAGCTCACTATGCTCAGGAGCTGAAAAGTCTCGTTGCCTAGCTGTAAAGCTATCTATTTTGAAAACACTCTTATAGTTTTAGTTATCTTTCTAGGGACTAGAAGCTAGGAACTAGAAACTTATAGACGGAGAAAGTAATGAAAGCATACCAGCGTGAATTTATTGAGTTTGCACTAGAGAAAGAAGTCCTAAAATTTGGCGAGTTTACTTTAAAATCTGGCCGTAAGAGCCCGTACTTCTTTAACGCTGGTCTTTTCAATACTGGTCGTGACTTAGCGCGTCTAGGTCGTTTTTACGCAGCAGCGCTAGCGGATTCTGGCATTGAGTTCGACGTACTATTTGGCCCTGCATACAAAGGCATTCCAATTGCGACGACAACAGCTGTAGCGCTGGCTGATCATCACGACATCGATACGCCTTACTGTTTTAACCGTAAAGAAGCAAAAGATCACGGTGAAGGTGGCAACCTAGTTGGTAGCGCACTTGAAGGTCGTATCATGCTGGTGGACGATGTTATTACAGCAGGTACAGCAATCCGTGAGTCAATGGAAATCATCCAAGCAAATGGCGCAGACCTTGCTGGCGTGTTGGTTGCGATTGACCGCCAAGAGAAAGGTAAAGGTGAGCTGTCTGCAATCCAAGAAGTAGAGCGTGACTTTGGTTGTGCAATCATCTCAATTGTTAGTCTGACTGATCTAGTGACGTTCCTAGAGGAAAAAGGCACAGCTCCTGAGCATCTGGAAGCTGTGAAAGCGTACCGAGCGCAATACGGCATCTAATAAAGTAGATTGGAAAGTGAAAGCCCCAGCATCATGCTGGGGCTTTTTTATTGGTAACGGATCCCTTTAGGTTGTTCAGGATCTGCCATAGTTTTAAAGCGTTTATGCAGCCACATCCATTGTTCTGGAGCTCTTAGAATGAGCTGCTCAACGTATTTATTCATGTAAGCAGCGGCGGCCACTTCATCCTTTTTTGGATAATCTTGTTCAACGGAAATATCTGCGATGACCTCGTATTTTCCGTCTGCATTTCTAAAGCCTGAACCGGGGACAATGGCACATTTGCTGGTGTAGGCAAGGATGCTGGTTCCCGTTGTGGTACAAGCATCTTCAACGGCAAAGAAAGGAACAAAGACGGATTTATTACGGCCGTAATCATGGTCAGGCAAGTAGAACAACCTTTCACCTTGACGCAGCACACGGATCATTTGTTTGACGTCTTTCCGATCGATCAACTTATTGCCGTTGTGTGTGCGACCCCAATATTGAATGTAGTTGTAAGCCGGGTTGTTGTGTGGGCGAAAAGCACCGTATCCCGCGACACCGAGCACACCGAAAGCACGAGCGGTGATCTCAAGGTTTAATGCGTGAACGCAACACAATAGAACACCTTTATTCGCATCATCATGTTGACGCAATACGTCGATATTCTTTTCTTCGATAATACGTTTAAAGCGCCACGTCGGCCAAAACCAAGTAATGCCGGTTTCAATCAGTGCCATTCCCGTATTCTTGAAGTTTTCCTCAACAATCGCGTCGATCTCTGACTTCTCTTTCTCTGGAAAAGCCAGTTCAAGATTTCGGGTTGCGGCATGAACGCGTTTTTTACCGTACTTCTGGCCTAGCACCCCTAAGCTGCGCCCTATTTTATATAACAGTGTGTATGGCAGAATATTAACGAGCAATGCAAGCAGGCCAAACCCTATCCATACTCCCCAGTTTTTGGGATGAAGTAATGAGAGTGAAAATTCAGGTTGGCTGTATTTATCTTTAGTCATGGCAATCAGTTAATTTGTGCACTGAGCAGCGCCCAGTATTCATCAAAGTTTGCAGTCGGTTGATACTTGAAATCTGAACGAACGAAGCGGTTTAAGCTGCCTTCAACCTGCCCAAGTAGCTGAGCGGCAAGGATGGTTTCGTCGACAGGAAATGACTTCCCTTCACGCAGTTTACGTTCACGAAGGATCTGACGCAGTGATGTTTCGATCCGCTCGAAAAGCTGGTTGATGCGCTCACGTAGACGCTCATTTTCAAACATCAAAGCATGACCTGATAAGATACGAGTCAGGCCAGGGTTACGTTCTGAGAAGGCGAGGATTAGCTGCAAAACTAGACGGATGCGTGTTAGCGTGTCTTTTTCTTCGTCTAAAATACGGTTAATACGAGACATCAACGATTCTTCAATAAACTCGATTAAACCTTCAAACATGCGTGCTTTACTTGGAAAATGTCGGTAAAGCGCGGCTTCTGATACGCCAACTTGTTTGGCTAACTTGGCGGTGGTGATCCGTGATGCACCATCATTGGATTCCAGCATTTCAGCCAGCGCTTGTAAGATTTCTTCTCGGCGATTGGTTTTACGTGTACCAGCCATGGCCCTTCCTTTTGTTACCACTGCTTAGCCTAACCCAAATCGTAATGATCCCGGCTAAAGCTAATGAATAGACTTAATAAATGCATTCAAATTGAAACTATTGGCTGTCCACTTTTTGGGCGATAAGTGTAAGTATTTGTTCTGCGATATCACGCTTGGAAGCCAAAGTAAGTGATTGCTCACCATCGTGCCAGTATACCGTTATCGCATTGTTGTTGCTATTAAAGCCTTGCCCAGTAATCGAGACATCGTTAGCACAAATCATATCCAGTTTTTTATTTTTTAGTTTGCCACGGGCATAGGTTTCAACATTTTGAGTTTCTGCGGCAAAGCCAACAGTAAAGGGTCTGTTTTCGGTCATGGCGGCAACAGAGGCGACGATATCTGGGTTTTTCACCATAGTAATGGTCATGTGATCGTTATCGTCGGTTTTCTTAAGTTTTTGGTCTGAAATTGTTTGGGGGCGATAATCGGCTACCGCGGCACAACTGATGAAAATATCGCTATTTGTCGCGTTATCCATCACCTGTTGGTGCATGTTATCAGCACTATCGACGTTAATTCTGTTGACGCCGTTTGGTGTCGTCAATGACACAGGGCCACTAACAAGGGTAACGTCCGCACCTAACGATACAGCCGCCTCAGCAAGGGCATAGCCCATTTTTCCAGAGCTGTGATTGCTGATATAGCGCACAGGATCAATCGCTTCACGTGTCGGACCTGCTGAAATGAGAATAGACTTGTTGGTTAGCGGTTTAGGGCCAAAAAATTGCTCACACAATGCCACTAATTGCATCGGTTCAAGCATTCTACCTGGGCCGATATCACCACAAGCTTGTTCTCCGGCTGCCGGGCCCCAAATCTGCATACCACGCCGTTTGAGTGTGGCGATGTTTTCTTGTGTCGCTTGGTTTAAATACATTTGCTGGTTCATGGCTGGGGAGACAGCAATTGGAGCGTCGGTTGCCAGTACAAGGGTGCTTAGGAGATCGTTCCCCATACCTGCGGCCATTCTGGCAATGAGATCAGCTGTCGCAGGAGCTAGCAGCACGAGATCGGCCCATTTTGCTAATTCAATATGGCCCATGGAGGCTTCAGCGGCTGGATCCAACAAGCTGTCAGATACTGGGCGGCCCGATACGGCTTGCATGGTTAGCGGGGTAATGAATTCTTTTGCCGCTTTGGTCATCACGACTTGAACTTTTGCTCCGCGCTCAATTAAGCGACGTGTTAAGTCGGCACATTTATAAGCAGCAATGCTACCGCTTATCCCCAAAAGGATCTTTTTTCCAGCCAGAGTTTGCATGATTTTTCCCTCAAATTTTCTGCGGTTAAGATATCACAGCATGACAAATAGACTCTAGCCTTTGGTTGCTTCCTATCAATAGCCTTATAAATCGGCAAAACGAGTTTTGCTGCTAGTTGCTGTCGGCGTTAATAAACAGCTCAGTTGCAGTAAAGTGCTAGGCTTTCCCAAATTTGAATGGGTGTTTCTATCTGCTGTTCTCTTCTGCCTTATTCTTTGGTTTTCGATGATTTAACGGGTTGAATCGTATGGCAATTAAGTCTATCCCGACAGAATCTATGCCAAGAGAGAAGTTATTGAGCCATGGGCCAGAAGCTTTAACTGACGCCGAATTATTGGCAATTTTCCTTCGTACTGGTACGCCGGGAATGAATGTTCTAGAGCTGGCAGACTTTTTGATAAAGGACTTTGCCACATTAAGAGGACTTTTCTCCGCAAGCAAAGAAGAGTTCTGTCGTCATAAAGGATTGGGGGAGGCAAAGTTTGTTCAGCTTCAGGCCGTATTGGAGATGACACAACGCTATCTGGCCGAGGCATTGTCTCGCGGGGAAGCATTAACCAGTCCACAACAAACAAAGTTGTATCTTTCAGGGTTATTGCGAGACAGACAACGGGAGGCCTTCTATGTTTTGTTTCTCGACAATCAGCATCGGGTAATTAAAGATGAAGTTATGTTTGAAGGGACGATTGATGCGGCGTCTGTGTATCCGAGAGAGGTCGTGAAACGAGCGTTACACCTTAATGCTGCTGCATTAATCTTAGCTCACAACCATCCTTCAGGCATTGCAGAACCTAGTCAGGCTGACCGTAGGATCACCCGTAGAATATCAGATGCACTGGCGTTGGTGGATATACGACTATTAGACCATTTTGTGGTTGGAGACGGCGAGATAGTTTCCTTCGCAGAGCGTGGTTGGATTTAAATCACATTTTTAGTTGTGAGTTCGCTGATTTCTGCTACAATCCCCCGACATTTTTTAGCACATAAATCAGCTCTGCCTAAAAAAGATCACGAAAACCTGTAAAAAGGATCTGTTCGGGTCTTGAGCAATGCTAGTCAAGTTAGTATAATGCGCGACCTTTGATAGCCTTGTATGGGTTTCCATAACGGTACAACACCTCTAACTTCTTGTTTAGAAATAGAGAGGTTCGGCCACCAAGGTTGATATCGAGCTGAAACGATTTTGGAGAAGACATTCATGTCACGAGTATGCCAAGTAACTGGTAAGCGTCCAGTAACGGGTAACAACCGTTCACACGCACGCAATGCTACTAAGCGTCGTTTTCTGCCGAACCTACAAACTCATCGTTTCTGGGTAGAGAGCGAAAAACGTTTTGTTAAACTACGTCTATCTGCTAAAGGTATGCGTATCATCGACAAGAAGGGCATCGATGCTGTTCTTGCTGACATTCGCGCAAACGGCGAAAACGTTTAAGAGGAAATAGGCAATGGCAAAGAAAGGCGTTCGTGAGAAAATCCGTCTAGTATCTTCTGCAGGTACAGGCCACTTCTACACAACTGATAAGAACAAGCGTAACATGCCAGGCAAATTTGAGATCAAAAAGTTTGATCCAGTAGTTCGCCAGCACGTTATGTACAAAGAAGCGAAAATCAAGTAATTGAGACTGCTTTTTTGAAGTGTTGAAAACCCAGCTTTTAGCTGGGTTTTTTATTGCCTGCAATTTACTCACATCATATTTGTTCAGTCGCTAATATGATGACTGTTCAATTCCCTAAAGGTGTCCGACGTATATTTAATATATTCGTATATACTTCAGCGTACTAGCAAAGAAAAGGATCCGTTGTATGCGAGTTAGCCCGGCACGTCGTCGACGTTGGAATAACATACTTATTCTGGCCATTATCGCGTTTATCGCTCTATTAAACTTACCTAGTATTCTAAAAACGTATGTGATCGATCAACAGCCAAGTCCATACCCATACTTACTAAACCCAGAGGCTGAACTTCAGGCGCTTCATCTTGCCAAGTGGTCATTGGAAAAAAACCAAGGTCGCTGGCGAGTAAGTGTTCCAAGTGAAATTGCTCCAGAGGAGTTGGTCGAGCGTTGGCTGGCATTAGTTGGAACAGAAGTTGAGCAAGGTACGGTTGACAGTTTGAAGTCACAATTGATTAACCCTCAAAGTATTGAGGTATGGTATGCCGATCAAGAAGAACCTCAAAGGATCACCTTTTATCAAACTCCTCAATTTTGGCTGTTAAAAAATTGGCAGGATAAATGGATCGCTATCTCTGTTGAGAAAGGATACTTGCAACCTTAAGACAAAGTTATGAAAGGACGGTAGACATTAAGTTGTTCAGTCTTTACCCTAGAGCGTCGCACGAAGAGTTACCGAGTTTCTTATGCCTGAGTTACCAGAAGTTGAAGTTAGTAAAATGGGGATCACCCCTCATTTAGTGGGTCAAACGATCCAGTCTTTGATTTTTCGCACCCCTAAACTCCGTTGGGATATTCCACAGGAATTAAAACAATTAGAAGGTCAGGTTATCCGAAATATTACTCGCCGAGCTAAATATTTACTGATTGAGACCGATATAGGTAGTGCGATTGTTCATTTAGGAATGTCGGGGTCGTTGCGAGTGCTTGATGCAGAAATCTGTGCAGGTAAACATGATCATGTTGATTTGAAGCTAAGTAATGGAAAAGTACTGAGATACAATGATCCCCGCCGATTTGGTGCTTGGTTATGGTGTGCACTGAATGAACAACATCAAGTATTAAGCAACCTTGGCCCTGAACCATTAACAGCGGAATTTCATGCTAGCTATATGCTAGAGAAAGCATCAGGTAAGCGTTCGACGGTTAAGCAGTTTATTATGGATAATAAGTTTGTTGTTGGTGTTGGCAATATCTATGCGTGTGAGTCTTTATTTGCTGCCAAAATCCATCCTAAAAGATCTGCTGGGAGTTTATCTTCCGGAGAATGGCAAGCTTTGGTTACAGAGATTAAGCAAGTGTTGAACACCGCGATTAGCCAAGGTGGCACGACACTAAAAGATTTTGCTCAAGCAGACGGTAAACCTGGATATTTTGCTCAAGAGTTAAATGTGTATGGTAAAGAAGGAGAACCATGTCCTCATTGTGCTAAGAGGCTTGAAGCCATGAAAATAGGGCAACGCAACACGTTTTTTTGTTCAAATTGCCAAAAGTGATAATTTTGTGCCGTTAGTAACATAATAGATGCTTAAACAAATTGCGAAGTAAGATTTCGTGAAACATAAGCCGACAACGGCTATAATTAGTTCTTTTTGTTCAAGCCATATTGTAGTAGGAGACGCCTTAAATGGTGCAACCCATTGAGCATGTTTTTGTGATTCACGTAAGTGAAGGATATGACGACAGACGCAAACATATCGATAAACATTTACCAGAATCTGGCCTTACTAATTTTGAGTATATGCTTGATGGTGATATTAAAGACTTAACTGAAGATGTATTAGGTACCTTATTTAAAGGTAGCGTTCAAAGTCCTGCTGAACAGTCTTGCTTTTACAAACATTATTTAGTTTATAAAGCCATAGTTGAGCAAAAAATTCCTTATGCTTTAATACTTGAAGATGATGCTTATCTGGTCAAAGATTTTAACTTAAAAATGGCTAATATTGTCAATGAATTAGCAGATAAATCTAATTACCTCGTAAATATTGAAAATGCATATTTAAGTGTGCCATATAAATATAGAAAACCTTATCAATATACTTATTTAGCTAACTATACTAAAATGACAGGCGGTTATATTATTGATTATGTTGCAGCAAAAAAAATATATGATCACCTTAATTTAAATCCTATTCATCTTCCAATAGATGTTTATCAAAGTGAAATGAGAGATAAAATAGGATTTAATATCTATTGGTCTCACCCTTCTTTAGTCCAACAAGGGAGTAAAAATGGTACTTTTGCAAGTACGATCAATGTAGAAGGTGATAGATTTGTCGATAAAGTTAAGTACTGGTTTAAGTGTTACCATAAACAGTATGTTTGGAGCCATGTGAATAAGCGTGTTTTAAGAGTTTTTGAAAATGTCAAGCACCATAAATAAAGATAAGTTAATTTCTATTCTTTTTTCTATTCCCATTCTATGGATGGCAACTGGAATGCTATGGGACGGGGATGGAGATATGCGTTTAGTCCCTATAGTGTTATTAGTCGTAATGATATCTTTATTGTTTTTAAAGATTGATAATATTAAGAAAAACTTTAAAAATAATTTTTGGTTAAAATTGATTTTAATTAACTCTAGCTTTGGTGTAATAGCTTATTTATGTTATGGGTTTGATTCTAGAGAGTTAAGGGCAACTTTAGTCGTTTTGTTTCTATTTCTGGCGATGCCAATTGATTTGTTGTCAAAAAAAAATATACGATATTTTATTTTTATATCATCTTTAACTTGTTTTTTATATGGTTTTTATTTCCAAGTTTTAAATCATAGTGCTCGTGGCGTTTGGCCTATTAATGCTATACCTTTTGCTACTATATCAGGCTTAATATCGATAATTTCTTTTGTGTCTTTATTTTCCAAAAATGAAAAGAATAATTATTTCATATCATTAATGTCACTGATATTTTCATTTGGTGGTATCATCTTAAGTCAGTCAAGGGGACCTTTACTTTCAGTAATGATTATTTTTTTTGTTATTACTTTCTTGTTTTTATTTGTTAAAAAGAAAAAGCACACTGTTGTTTTTATTTTTTCTTTTATTTTTATAAGTTTTTGTTTAACGAAAGTTCCATTAATTAGTCAAAGATTAGATAATACGTATGATGAATATAATAAGATAAGAGTTGGTAATCTTAATACATCGATAGGTATGCGATTTCAAATGCAAAATATTGCATTTGAACTTTGGAAGCAAAAACCTATTTTGGGATATGGAAAAAATATAAAGAGAGAATTTGCACGACTTGAAAAGAAAAAAATTATAACACCTAAAGTTTACCGTCTTATATCTATGACTTTCCATAATGGTTACCTAGATAAGTTTGTCCTCTATGGTATTCCTGGTGGTTTGATTTTTCTGACTTTCTTGTTTTATCCCATATACCTTTCTCGGCAATACTCTCTAAAAGAAGGGAGTGCTCTTCTTTGGGCACCTGCTTTATTTATGATACTTTGTAATTTGACTGATGCGCCTTTTATTAATGCACAAGCCGCTATCTACTATATGTTTATCATTGGTGCTGTGAGTATGATGCTGAAAAATGAAAAAGAGCAGAGATTGGAGAATGTATGAAGCTATTTTACTACATCAAACATGCACTATTAAATGTGGCTCCAAGTCTTTTTTATCATCACAGGAAATCACAACTAGAAACTAAGTACCGTGAGATACAGGACTACATTGCTCAACGTACGGATTATTACTGTAATCTTAGCCAACCTTTTAGCCTGCCAGAAGCATCGGTTCAAATCGGTAATTATAAGCGTAAAGGGTACACTTCTTACTATTTCGATCTAAAAGAATTTTTGCATTACTTCCCAAACTCATTTCAACTTGCTTATTACTTTGGCGATGAGACTCATATAGAGTCTGTTCCGACTTTGTTTAAGGCACGCCCTATTGAAGGTGAGAACCAAAACTCGGTTCTTTTTAAACTGGATAAACGTCGCCACTTTCGCTTTGTTGAAGATAAATTGACGTTTGCAGAAAAGAAGAATCTGGCGGTGTTTCGTGGAGCTGTAACACAGCCTCATCGCATTCGCTTTATGGACCAGTTATTCGATCATCCATTGGTCGATGCAGGCCAGTCCAATACCAGCGAGATACATCCTGAATGGCAAAAGCCGTTTATGTCAGTGGAACAGCAACTCAAATACAAATTTTTGGTTTGTTTAGAAGGGAATGATGTAGCGTCAAACCTAAAGTGGGCGATGTCCTCAAACTCGGTTGTAATTACACCAAAAATGAAATTTGAGACATGGTTTATGGAAGGAACCTTAGAAGCTGGTAAGCACTACATTGAAGTCAAAGATGATTTTTCGGACTTTGAAGAGAAAGTGAATTACTATTTGGCACATCCTGACGAAGCTGAGCAAATAGTCCGAAACGCTCATGACTATATTAAACCATTTTTGAACGAAGAGTTGGAACAGCTCATTTGCATTAAAACACTTGAACGCTATTTTGAGCTTTCGGGTCAATATAACAAGACGAAGTGATGAAGATACTGATAATTGGCCCTTCATGGGTTGGTGACATGGTGATGTCACAGGGCCTGTATATCGAGCTAAAAAAATTACACCCTGAAGCTGACATTGATGTTTTAGCTCCGGCGTGGTGTAAGCCTATTCTAGAGCGTATGCCTCAGGTTCGAAAAGCATTAGAAATGCCATTAGGTCATGGTCAGTTTGATCTAAAAACACGTTATCGCTTAGGTAAAACTCTTCGAGAAGAGCAATATGATATTGCTTACACTTTGCCTAATTCTGCAAAGTCTGCGTTGATTCCGTTTTTTGCTAAGGTAGCCAAACGTGTTGGGTGGAAGGGAGAGATGCGTTATGGCCTTCTCAATGACATCCGTACTAACAAAAAATCATTTCAGTTTATGTTGGAGCGATATGTTGCGCTAGCACATCCGAAATCAGCAATGACAGGATCAGGTTGTTTGGGGGAATTGTCCTCATTACCTTACCCTCAACTTACGGTGTTAAGTGAACCTCAAGCCAAAGCGATACACCAATTTGGCTTAAATACCGATAGGCCAATACTTGGACTTTGTCCTGGTGCGGAATTTGGGCCTGCGAAGCGTTGGCCAGATAATCATTTTGCCAGTGTTGCCAGTTCGATGATCGCAAAAGGCTATCAAGTCTGGTTGTTTGGCTCGGTGAAAGATCGTGAAGTCACTGATAAAATCATTCAACAAGTAGAGCAAAATAGCCAACAATTCTGTTTTAACCTAGCGGGTAATACGAGCTTAATCCAAGCGGTGGATTTAATTGGTGCTTGTAAAACCGTTGTCAGCAATGATTCTGGTTTAATGCACGTTGCCGCTGCGGTTGGTTGTAATGTGGTCGCGGTGTATGGTTCGAGTTCACCTAAGTATACGCCACCACTTACTGACAAACTCGCAATATTGAATACCGATATCGATTGTCGGCCATGTTTTGAGCGCACGTGTCCCAAGCAACACATGAAATGTCTTGTTGAATTAGAACCTCAACGAGTTGTTGATGCAATTTCCCAGTTTGATGTCATTTTACAGGAGTAAGTGATGAGCACTATAGTGCGTTATTGCTATACCTTTCTACTCATGCTGATAAGCCCCATCCTGTTATGGGGCTTATACCGTTCTAAACCTAATAAACCTCGCTTTGGCTCCCGTTGGAAAGAACACTTTGGTTTTACCCCCGAATTGGGTGATATCAAAGAAGGGGTGATCTGGGTACATGCGGTTTCGGTTGGTGAAGTGCTGGCAAGTAAGCCGCTTGTGTTGCAGCTCAGAGAGCGTTATCCAACAAAAATCATTCTAATCACTACCACAACAAGTACCGGGGCAGAACAAGCAAGTAAATTAGGTGATGGAGTGATTCATCGCTATATGCCCATCGATTTTTCTTGGTGTGTTCGTCGTTTTTTAAATGTCGTTCAACCAGAAGTATTGTTAATAATAGAAACAGAAATTTGGCCCAACACGATTCATACAGTGACTAAATCTGAGGTTCCGATAGTTTTAGTCAATGGTCGCTTATCCGAGAAGTCGGCTAATAATTACCAAAAACTGCGATTGCTAATCGTCCCAGCATTGCAGCAATTAACGACGCTTTTGACAGTACATGATGATGATAAGCAACGTTTCCTAAAGTTAGGCGCATCAGAGACATCGGTGACGACCACTGGCTCGCTAAAATATGATATTTCAGTAAATAACCGTGTTTTTGAGTCTGGTAAAACATTACGCAATTTTCTTGGGCTTAAGCGCAAAGTCTGGATAGCGGCAAGTACACATCTTGGTGAAGATGAACAGATACTACAAGCTTACAAAATGGCGAAACAATCCATTCCGGAACTCCTGCTTGTTTTGGTTCCTCGTCATCCTGAGCGTTTCGACTCTGTTGCAGAATTGATTGAAAATCAAAACCTTTCAGTTGCGAGAAGAACGTTGATTCAGTATGACGATTTAGCGGAAACTATTGATGTCTACTTAGGTGATACCATGGGTGAAATGATGGTATTACTTGCTGCAAGTGATTTGGTGTTTATGGGCGGAAGCCTGATTGGCCAAAAAGTGGGTGGGCATAATTTTATTGAACCAGCGGTATTATCTAAAGCCTGCATTACTGGTCCGAGTTATTACAATTTTGCCGATTTGGGTGAGCAGTTAATTAATGCTGGAGCACTTGAAGTTGTAGAGGATAGTGTTCAGCTCTCTGAAAAGGTATTAGAGCGTTTTTCATCGCCGAATTCTTTAAAACTGAGTGGTGAAGCTGGGTGTGATATAGTGCTTCGTAATCAAGGAGCGCTCAAGCGCACTCTAGCCGCCATTGATTCTGTTATTGAGAGTAGCCAATGATCAAAACATTCATTATTCATGTCAGCAAAGGATATGAAGAACGTCGTAAGCACATTGATAGTCACTTACCTAAACATGGTATCAGTGATTATGAATATATGCTTCGTGGTGACATCGATGATTTGACGCCTGATATCCGATCTAACTTTTTCTCTAGTTGTTTATCTCTTCCTCAAATGTCTTGTTTGTATAAGCACTACCTTGTCATGAAAAAGGTTGTTGATGAACAAATACCGCAAGTGCTCGTCCTTGAAGATGATGCGTTGTTAGATAAGAACTTCATTAGCATACTAGAACAGTTCCTTACGGAAGCTTTGGGTGAAGCTGGCTACGTGATTAATATTGAGGAGGCGTCAAACCTAGTGCCTCTTAGCGTCCGTAATAAAGACCAGTCTTTATATTTATGTGCGACGAACAAGCTAACGGGAGGTTTAGTTTATGACCTTGAATTTGCTAGAAAGATGGTTAACTACTTAGAAAATACAGTCACAGATGCTCCAATTGATGGGCTTATTGGTAATGTAAGAGAAGAGCTTGAATATAATATCTATTGGACGCACCCGCCAATTGTACGACAAGGAAGTAAGACGGGTATCTTTGAGAGTGAATTGAGTGGTAGAAGCTCTGGTTTATATGCAACGGTTAGAAGTTGGTTCAAAGAAAGCTATCGAACACATATTCGAAGCCATCTAAGTAAAAAGCAAAAAGCTCTATTTGAAAACGTAACGAAGTACTGAATATGACTAGAACAGCGCAGAAATACTTAGCTTTTGTCATTTATGGCAATGATAAGACCTATTATCAGGGAGCTCGCTTCTGCATTTTGTCTTTCTTAGCTAATTGGCAAGGAGACGAGAGCTCTAGACCAGAGGTCGTTGTTCTGGCAGAGGAAACGGAGCATTTTTCGGGATTACCTATTCATCTTTTCCCAATTAATACGGATCAAAAGAGAGAGTGGAGCCTAAATAATACTTATCACTTTAGAATCAAAAACCGAGGCTTAAAGTACATTGGTGAACAGTTAGAATTAGAAGAAGAAGATAAGTTACTTTTCCTAGATACTGATACGTACTTTGAGCAGTCGACGAATATCTACTTTGATTCCATCTCCACAGAGCAGTCACTGATGTTTTTTCCTGAAGTGGCAATTAACTCTTTACCTGAAACTAATGAATACGCCGTTATTCGTAACAAGACCTTTGATCTTGAGGATGGCTCGACTTATAGCGTCAATGACAAGTCGACAATGTGGGCTTCGGCTGTTATCGGTATTACAGGTGCGCAATTGAAGGCATTTGATTATGCTGACCAGCTTATCAAGGTGCTACGTAACGGTGGTTGTAAAGCTCATACATTGGAGCAGTTTGCCCTGTCTGAAGCCTTGAGCCGCGAAGTGACATTAGTACCAAGTAAAGACTGGCTAAAGCATTATTCGACCAGTGGTCGTAAGGAGTGGGGACGAAAAGTGCTTGAAAGTTTCTTTGCTTCGCATGGCAATAGGCCTTTTGAAGAGCAAATCAAATTAGCAAAAGATGTTAGCTTTACTCGCCCGTTTTCAGAGGTGATTCGAGGTCATATATACAAAAAGAAGAAAAAGCTGCGTAAGCTTTTCGGATTGAAAGAAGAATAAAGATGGGGACTATTGTCCCCATACTTTTTTGAATAGTGGGATTAGCTTACTCGCACCATATTCACTTAGGTGGTCATCATCGAAGTATAGTGGTCTACCTTCGTCATCACCATAACAGTATTCTTGGTCGCAGAAAGTATCGGTCGGATCGATAATCGTCACATCGCATCGACTTTCTATATCAGCATAAAAGGCATCTACCTGTTCTGAGCGCGATAGGTAATCAGACACAGGGATCTTAACCCTTAAGTCATCTTTACCTTGTATTGCTCTCTTAAACATAGTTTTTGGAACATCATTGATAAGTTCAGGCGTTGTTTTTAGTATGACAACTGGAGCGTATTGACTGATTTGACATATCGTAGATCCAAACTGTGCTAAAAAATTAGTACGGTAGTTATCGTCTACCACTGATGATCTCTTTTCATCAATAATCAGGTTGGCTTTTTCTCTTTCCCCTTTCCAATCAGCATCGTTTGCTCCCCACAGATATAAAGGAGTTCTATTCACGATAAATACGGGAACGTCTTGATATTGCTCTGAGATCTTTTCAATGCTGCTACGAACAAAGTTCCCGCAGTCTTCAGAGATAGTTCCATCGGATAGAACTCTTTTGACTCCAGAAATAGTAGGGCATGAGCTCATGGTCCAGTCTAATGTGGACTCGTTCTCTGGCGTCGATTTCTCTACACTTCTTACGACAGACTGTGCGTGACTGTCACCTAGAACAATGGCACCCACTTCTCCATCACCATATTTGCACCCAGGGACTTCCCCAAACTCTACATGGCATTGTTTACTTCTTGGGTTTCGATCTTGAATAGCCTCAGCGATGATTAGTTCGTTTTTGCTTAACCTCCAAAGTAAACCGTCACTGTCATAGATTAGCTGTCCAATAATGGTAGTGATTAGTACAATGACTACGGGTGGAAAAGTAAAAAATCCCTTAACTCTAGAATGCTTAACAATAGGCTTGTATTGTTCAATTGTTGAGTAAGACAGCCAGCCTAGAGCGACTGATAGAAGGACACCTAAAGTATTGAGAAGTAGAGTGCTGCTAGTAAACGATTTGACGAAAACATTAATAGGCCAATGCCATAGGTAAATGGAGTACGACCATAACCCTAAGCTGGCTATTACTTTATTATCAAACATTGATTGAAGATTAGGGTTATTCGTGTTGCCGTACAAGACAAGGGCTGTACCTAAAACGGGTAGTAGTGCTCCAAATCCTGGCCAAGGGGTCGTGTGATCAAAGAGAAATAGAGCACTGACTATGGCGATCAATCCAACTATAGATAGACTGAGTTGTACATTGCGAGAAAAAGCCTGAGGAACTTTCTGGGTTGCAATCACACCGCCAATGAGCAATTCCCATGCTCTGGTGTGAAATAGGTAGTAGGCTTGGTCTGGGTTAGTATGAACATAGTATAAACAAAGCAAAAAGCTCGTTATGGTTAAACACCACAATGCGAGGTTTAGGCTCACTTTAGGTAGAGCCTTTTTTATACTTACCAGCAAAACGGGATAAACAAGGTAAAACTGCCATTCAACGGAGAGCGACCAAGTGTGGAGTAGCCACTTACTTTGCGCAGCAACGTCAAAGTAGCCGCTTTCTTTTAAATAGGTGAAGTTCGATACGAAGCCAATGCTTACTAGTATGTGCTTGCCAAGTTTTCTCAGGTCCCACGGTGTCAGGTAAAAAAGGCATACAATAAGTACCGTCAAACACATGACTGCTAAGGCGGGAATAATACGCTTTGCTCTAGCAGCATAGAAGCTAGCAAACGAAAAGTTCCCTTCATCTAACTTGCTTGTGATAATCCGAGTCATTAGGTAGCCGGATATCACAAAGAAGATATCGACACCCACATAGCCGCCGGGTAAGTATGCCGAGAAAAAATGGAAGATCACTACGCTAACAACGGCGATAGCTCTCAGGGCATTAATATCGTAACGAAAAGTCATAATGTGATTAGTTTATTTTTTTGAAGTAGCCTTGTTTTAAGCTAGACCATGCATATTCAGGGAGCTGAATTCTACTCAGCTTTATCTCCTTGTCAAAAGAGCGTTTTAATCTCTCTAAGTTTCCTTCTTGCCATTGTCCATTTGCTTGTTGCATGCACTTGTCAAAATCGATGATCCAGACTTTGTTGTGGTCATCGATCAGAATATTGTGGATATTCAAATCAGTGTGATTGACGTTGATGTTATGCATCTTGCGTATTTCTTGGCCAACGAGGAAAAATTGCTCTTTGGATAGTGAGCCTTGAGAGAGTATTGCGACTAAATCGCGTGCATTGGCAAGCTTTTGCACCAAAATATCAGCTTTGTATGTAGGGCCGTGTTTGATGACTCTGGCTGCAACGGGAGCGGGCACGTTGACGCGATGTTCAACCAGTGTTTTTAATAAGGTTAGCTCTTGGTAAGCTCGGGTATTGTTTAACCCTGTAAACCAATAACTGTCCTCAACCAGTTTGCCAAATAGACCGCCACGGCGATAGTGTCGAAGAGCAAATTCACCTTGTTTCCCCTTAACAAACCAAGTCGTTCCACGACCTTGTGCTGAACCTGTAATGGCATTAATGCTCTGCCAATAGTCAATCGAGAAAGCTTGCTCAACGTCTTCACTCAGTAAAGAAGGATCATACCAATACGTTGTTTGTTGGGTTTGCTTTTGGGTAAACATGAATCACTGTCTTGGTCGGGTTGGTTTATGGCATACTAAGCGCAAAGTATATCAAACCAACAATTGATTAATGAGTTGTCCGCAAAGCTATCAAAAAATTCTGGTTATCGCCACACACTGTATCGGTGACAGCCTGCTTATCACCACTTTTACTCGTAGCTTAAGAAAAGCTTATCCTAGTGCGAAAATTGACGTATTGGTGAATGCACGTGGTGAAATGGTGTTTGGTACCAACCCCGATGTGGATAGCTTGGTTGAGATCTCACCTCGGCCGAAGTTAAAAGATTATCGTCGCATTCTCAAACAGCGTGGACGTTATGATTTAGTGATTAACGAGATGCTCAATGACCGTACGGCGATCTATAGCTTTGTGTTTGGTAAGAAGCGTTTAGGGGCTGTAGACGACAGCTTGAAGGGTGCTTGGTTAAAGAAACTCGTCTTCAACAAATATATTCTTGAGCAAAATCGTTTTGAGCACAAGATGAGCCGTATGGCGCGTATGCTTGATCAGATCAACGTGGAAGTTGTACCTAAGCTCATCTCACCCGAAGAAGAATTACCTGAAATAGTTAACGAGTCTTTGCCGAAAAACTACGTCGTTGTGCATGCGCCATCTTCGAATGAAATTAAACAGTGGCCCGTTGATTACTGGATTGACGTGATCACGGCGATGCTGGAACAAGGCTATAATGTGGTGTTATCAGGTGCGGCTTTGGAGCGCGATCAAGCGATCGTGTCTGAGCTGTTAGATAAGCTCCCACCATCAGAGCACCTATTTAGCGTAATGGGTCAGCTTTCTCTTGCACAGACCTCCACTTTATTGAAACAAAGTGATGGTTTTGTTGGTCCTGATAGTGGGCCAGGTCATATGGCGTCAGGGTACCCAATCCCCATTGTTTCTCTGATCAGTGTTGCACCAGCCAGTATGTGGTCGCCGTGGCCTTATGAGATGCCAGTCGACAGGGTAAACAACCTGTATTCGAATGGAACGCTTAAGCAGAAGCAAGGCAACATTACCTTATTGCAATCGAATCGAGATTGCGTCCCTTGTTATAAGAACAAATGTCAGATCAGTGATGATTTGTATTCTCCTTGTCTTAAAGATATTAAGCCGGCACGTGTGATTGAAGCCATCACAGAAACGATTCCTTTAAAGGTGGTGGAATGAGTACAACAAACATAACGCCGCCTTCGTCTATTTGTGTCTTGCGACTGTCAGCCATTGGCGATGTTTGTCATGCACTGTCTGCCGTGCAGTTGATCCAAAAAACATATCCTCAATGCCGTATTACTTGGGTTATGGGCAAGGTTGAAGCGCAATTGTTAGGCGATCTCCCAGACATTGAGGTCGTTGTTTTTGACAAGAAGCAAGGCTTTAAAGGGATGAAAGCAGTTTGGCAACAGCTTAAAGGAATTAAATTTGATTACTTGCTGCACATGCAAGTGGCGCTACGTGCGAGCCTGCTCTCTTGGGGAATCAAAGCCAAAGTAAAACTGGGCTTTAGTTGGTCACGAGCAAAAGAAGGTCAGTGGTTATTCACCAACAAAAAATTACCCGCAACTGAGGCTGGGCATGTTCTGGATAACTTTGCTGAATTTGCTCGTTATCTTGGTTGTTCAGTCACAAAGCCAAGTTGGTCTATCCCGCTGTCTGATGAAGAAATGGCTTTAGCGAAAAGCCTTTCTCAGCCATATATGGTGATCAGCCCGGCAGCAAGCAAGGATGAACGCAATTGGTTGATTGAGCGATATGCTCAAGTCGCGGATCATGCGCATCAACAAGGTTTAAGTGTTGTATTGTGTGGTGCACCAACTGAACGTGAGCACAAACTTGCAGCGCAGATCGAACAAACGATGTCAGTGCCATGTACCAATTTAGTGGGTAAAACCTCATTGAAGCAGTTGGTTGGGGTATTAAAACATGCAGAAGTGGTACTGGCCCCTGACTCTGGACCGGCTCATATGGCAACAACGCAAGGGACACCTGTGATTGGCTTGTATGCCCACAGTAACCCGCGGCGAACAGGGCCATATAATAGCCAGCAACTGGTGGCTTCGGTTTATGATCAAATAGCGCAAGAGCAGTATGGTAAGCCTGTTTCTGAACTTGCGTGGGGAAGTCGAGTTAAAGGGCAAGATTTGATGGCTAGAATTCAAGTTGAAGATGTGATTGCTCAATTAGACCACCTTTTATCATCAAAAATGAGTCGTGAATCTTTAGAAGACGAGTCGCTACAAGCTGAATAATTGATAAGGAATCGTATGCGTATAGCAATTTATCCGGGCACTTTTGATCCTGTAACTAATGGTCATTACGACTTGATTAAGCGAGCTGCCAGTATGTTCGATCAGTTGATCATTGGAGTGGCAGCCAGTCCGAGTAAAAATACCTTATTTACGCTGGATGAAAGAGTGGCGTTATTACGAGAAACTTGCCAATCCTTACCGAACGTTTCAGTGGATGGCTTTAGCGGTTTGTTGGTGGACTTTGCAACGAAAAAGAGCGCCACTATTTTGATTCGCGGGCTGAGAACCACAATGGATTTTGAATACGAGTTTGGTTTAACGACTATGTATCGTCGTTTGAAACCGGAATTAGAAAGCTTGTTTCTAACCCCTTCAGAAGAATACGCCTTTCTTTCTTCAACCTTGGTGCGTGAGGTTGCAATTCATGGTGGTGATATCGCGACGTTTGTACCGGAATGTGTCCACAAAGCCGTTTTGGAAAAAACAAAGGTGAAGAAAGCTAAGTCATGAATATTTTGATGTACACATGTGCGACGTTGCCCGTTAAAAACTATGGCGGAACGGAGCGAGTGATTTGGGATTTAGTTTATGCGCTATATTTAGCGGGTCATAAAGTTACATTACTTGCTGGTAAAGGCACTCAATGTGAATGGGCTGAGGTGATTGAGTACCACCCTGAACGTCCTGTTTCAGAGCAAATCCCAGCCTATATTGATATCGTGCATTTCCACTCTGATCTAGAGCCAGTTCACTGCCCTTATGTTTATACACAACATGGTAATTCCGCTGGGCCTATAGACGAAAATACCATTTTTGTTTCTAAGCAGCATGCGATCAATCATGGTGCAGAGGCCTTTGTTCATAACGGATTGAATTGGGACAATTACCTTAAACCACAGCTAAATGCCAGTAGAGAGCGCTTTCATTTTCTCGGTAAAGCAGCATGGCGGGTGAAGAACGTTCAAGGGGCAATTGATATCACCAAAAAAGCTGGTGAGACACTGGATGTACTGGGTGGTCATCGTCTTAACATCAAAATGGGATTCAGGCTAACACTGGACAGGCATGTGCGTTTCTTGGGCATGGTGGATGACACCACGAAGTCACAAATAATGACGCAATCCAAGGGATTGATATTTCCTGTGACCTGGCATGAACCGTTCGGACTGGCAATTACAGAGAGTTTGTATTTTGGTTGTCCTGTTTTTGCGACGCCTTATGGCTCGTTGCCAGAACTAATCACAGAAGAGGTTGGTTTTTTATCTGCGAATGAAAATGCGCTCGTGGATGCGGTTCGGGCATCAAGCCAGTTTTCTGCGGAGCGTTGTCATGAATACGCGCGAGATTGTTTTAATGCAGATGTTATGGCCAAAGCTTACCTTGCTAAATATCAGCAGGTAGTTAATGGTTCAGCACTGAATCCAACGCTTGGAGATGTGTTAAAAGAATATAAGAAACTGCCTTATTCTAAAGCATAAACAAAGGGAGCCATATGGCTCCCTTTATTATCAGTAACCCACATATGGGTCGTTACCATCACGGCGGGTTTTGAGCAATTTCAGAATCCACATATATTGTTCAGGCTTTGGTGTAACAAACTCTTCGACCACCACATTCATTGCGCGCGCATCTTCTAGTTCATCACCACTAAAATCTGCCATAGGTGGCTTAATTTCTATTTCATATTGACCCGTTTCAACATTGTAACTGGCAAACGTCGGAACAATTTTCGCTCGGCTAACTTTAGCGAGCTTACCAAGACCGGGGAGTGTTGCTTTCTCGGTAGCGAAGAAATCTACAAAAACACTTTGTTCAGGGCCATGATCTTGATCGGGAAGGTAGTAGCCTAAATAGCCGTCTTTGACTGATTTGATAAATGGTTTAATGCCACCACTGCGATCATAAACACGGCCACCATATTGCACACGTTGTTTGTGCATTAACCAATCCGTTAACGGGTTCTTCTGGCTGTTTGCCATAGCGGAAACAGGTAGGCCACGAGACGCCAGTAAAATCGCAGGGATATCAATGGCCCAAGAGTGTGGAACCAGTAAGATCGCACTTTGCTTCTCTTCATGAAGTTTTTGTAAGTGCTCTAGTCCGATAATTTTGGAATGGCGCTCAAGCCATTTTTTACTGCGCAAGGAAATAGCAGGGAAACCAAGTAGAAAGGTTCCTGCCGTGACGAGACAGCTTTCTAAAATCTGCTCGCGTTCAGCGTCACTTTTTTCAGGAAAGCACAAAGACAAATTGATGCGCGCCTTTTGCACTGATCCTCGCTGCTTTTTTGTCATCTTTTTAGCAACAAAGCGTGCGATGGCTGCTCGAGCTCTATTTGGAAGTAGGGTAATCGGCGCTCCAAGCAACAGAGCAATCCATGTTCCCCAATGTTTTGGTGCCAAGTACTCGGCTTTAAACTCAGGGTTGTAGGCTTTAGGGTCGTAATCGTTTCTGGATTCAGACATAGGGTAAGGGTATTTAGTAAAAACCGGCTCGGATGAGTGAGCCGGTGTAAATTGTTTCAGCTTAGGCGTTAATAAGCTGCATGTATTCAGCGACACCTTGTGCCACAGTCTTAAACTGGTGGTCACAACCAGCAGTTCGGAGATTAGTTAGATCGGCTTGTGTAAACTCTTGGTACGCACCTTTCAAATGCTCAGGGAATGGGATGGTTTCCATTGTTCCTTTGCCGTGGTAGTTAATTACTGCTTTTGCGACCTCTTCAAAGGATTCAGCATTACCAGTACCTAGGTTAAAAATACCAGAGACTCCACTTTGCATGAACCATAGGTTGACGGCGGCTACATCGCCCACATAAACAAAATCACGCTTGAAGTGTTCGCTACCTTCAAATAATTTTGGATTCTCGCCAGCATTCATCTGATTGTTTAAGTGGAAGGCTACCGAAGCCATTGAGCCCTTATGTTGTTCACGTGGGCCATACACATTGAAATAACGGAAACCGACGACTTGTGACAGTTTTTCACCATGGGCGGCAGCGTCTTCCCACACACGGCGAACATAATTATCAAATTGTTGTTTGGAGTAACCGTAGACGTTTAGTGCGCCTTCGTATTGTTTTTCTTCTTTAAATACAGAAGTTTCACCGTAGGTAGCGGCCGAAGAAGCATAGAGGAATGGAATGTCACGATCGAGGCAGTAATGCAGTAGCTCTTTAGAATACTCGTAGTTGTTAAGCATCATATACTTACCATCCCACTCAGTCGTCGCAGAACAAGCACCTTCATGGAAAATGGCGTCGATGGGGCCAAAGTTCTCACCTGCCATGATTTGAACTAAGAAATCATCACGATCCATGTAATCAGCAATATCCAAATCAACCAGATTCTGGAATTTCTTGCCATTTTTCAGGTTGTCTACAACCAGAATATCGTTAATGCCTTGTTCATTTAGGGCTTTGACAATGTTGCTGCCGATCATGCCAGCACCACCAGTTACGATGATCATACTCATTCCTTCATAATAAAGCGGTTCTTTCGCGAGTATAACACAGTTGTTTTCCCCCTCCAGAGCTCTCTAGCCGAGATAGAAAAAGAGACGCCATTAAGGCGTCTCTTTACATTGGAAATTAGGCTTAGTCACTGCCAAATAAGTCGCGGGTGTAAACCTTGTCTGCGACATCTTCAAGCTCAGTCACCATGCGGTTAGAAACAATCACATCGGCTTCTTGCTTAAAGGCATCAAAATCAGTGATGACACGTGAGTGGAAGAAGTGTTCTTCTTTTAATACTGGCTCATAAACGATAACTTCAATACCTTTTGCCTTCAGACGCTTCATGATGCCTTGAATCGAAGAAGCACGGAAGTTGTCAGAACCAGCCTTCATGATCAGACGGTAGATACCGACTACTTTAGGCTCACGTTTTAAGATAGATTCAGCGATAAAATCTTTACGTGTACGGTTTGCATCAACAATCGCTGCGATGATGTTATTTGGTACCGTTTCGTAGTTAGCTAGTAGCTGCTTGGTATCTTTTGGTAGGCAGTAGCCGCCATAACCAAATGAAGGGTTGTTGTAATGGCTACCGATACGTGGGTCTAAACCAACCCCTTCGATGATTTGGCGTGAATCCATACCATGCGCTTCAGCGTAAGAATCTAGCTCGTTAAAGTAAGCAACACGCATAGCTAAGTAAGTATTTGAGAATAGCTTAACGGCTTCTGCTTCAGTTGAGTTAGTGAACAGAACAGGAATGTCTTCTTTTACCGCACCTTCCACGAGTAGATCGGCAAACACTTTCGCACGCTCACTTTGCTCACCCACGATAATGCGAGATGGGTGCAAGTTGTCGTATAGTGCTTTGCCCTCACGTAAAAACTCTGGTGAGAAGATCAAGTTATCACAACCGAGCTCTTGTTTTATGCGATCTGTGTAACCGACAGGAATGGTTGATTTGATTACCATCACTGCATTTGGGTTAATTGCCATTACATCTTTGATGACAGCTTCAACAGAAGAGGTGTTGAAGTAGTTGGTTTGAGGGTCGTAATCCGTTGGGGTTGCGATTACAACATACTCGGCATCTTTATAGGCTTGCTCTTTGTCTAACGTAGCCTGAAAGCTCAGCGTTTTGTTTGTTAGAAAGTCTTCAATTTCAGCATCAACGATCGGAGAGATGCGGTCGTTTAGCATCTTTACTTTTTCTTCGATGATATCAACGGCTACTACGTCATGGTTTTGCGCGAGTAGCATTGCATTGGATAAACCAACGTACCCGGTACCTGCAACTGCAATTTTCAAAATAAACTCCGATTCGATTCTTATTCAATGCTTATTACCTACCAGAATTTGAGCTCTGATAGGATAAAATTTACTTATTACGTCAAAAAATTGGCTTATGTTAACTAGGCTAATGTGTTTTAGGCAATATCAAGGAATGGTTAAATGCTGAGGTTAGCAGAAGTGAGAAAAGAGTGTTTTGCAATACTTGCTTAGCATTCGCTATATTGTCTCTCTTTCGGTAGAATTGACCGAAGAAAAAACAATTCTGCTGGTTGAGTAAGATTGTCACCAATAAGGGGTAATATTCTTATATTAGCCAGAAAGTTAAGGAAATTTAATTATGGTAGTCAAGCCAGAGCGTATGACCCATCTTAAACAGTTAGAAGCTGAGTCTATCCATATTATGCGCGAAGTCGCTGCCGAGTTTGATAACCCAGTAATGCTTTACTCTGTCGGCAAAGACTCTTCAGTTATGCTCCATCTTGCAAAAAAAGCATTTGCACCAGGTGTCCCGCCGTTTCCTTTGATGCATGTTGATACAACGTGGAAGTTCAAGGAAATGATTCAGTTCAGAGATTATATGGCTAAAAAGCTTGGTATGAAGCTAATTGTTCATCAAAACCCTGAAGGGCTGAAAATGAACATTAACCCCTTTATTCACGGCAGCTCAAAGCATACTGATATCATGAAGACTCAAGGCTTAAAGCAAGCATTAGACAAGCATGGTTTTGATGCGGCTTTTGGTGGTGCGCGCCGTGATGAAGAAAAATCTCGAGCTAAGGAGCGTGTTTATTCTTTCCGTGATGAGCATCATCGCTGGGATCCAAAGAATCAACGGCCTGAGCTTTGGAATATTTACAATGGTAGAGTAAACCAAGGTGAAAGTATCCGTGTATTCCCTTTGTCGAACTGGACTGAGCTTGATATTTGGCAATATATCTACCTAGAAAACATCGAGATTCCAAGTCTTTACTTAGCGAAGAAACGCCCTGTGGTTGAGCGTGATGGTATGCTAATTATGGTTGATGATGCAAGAATGGAACTTAGAGAGGGGGAAATGGTTGAAGAGAAGATGGTTCGCTTCCGTACACTTGGCTGTTACCCACTAACCGGTGCAGTGGAATCTGAAGCCACAACGCTTCCTGAAATTATTCAGGAGATGTTGTTAACAACGACATCAGAGCGTCAAGGCCGTGCAATTGACCACGATAGTTCTGGTTCTATGGAGAAGAAAAAACGCGAAGGTTACTTCTAAGTAACGCCATTTTTCGTTTTAAGATATCTCTTCATGTTAGTTACAGCGCTTACTATTGTCGGATTATTACTCTGCTTGATATTTACTCAGTATCGAGCAGTGTCTCTTTTTGTTATAGCAACAATAGTACTTTACCTATTCGGCCAACTAGGTAAAGACGAACTCTTATCCAATATTACTAATAGTGCTGTTCTTACCTTGGTTGGCTTGATGATAGCGTCATTAGCTTTGGAGAGAAGTCATTTGCTGACGTGGCTGTCGAGCAAAATATTTCACTCTAGCTACTCAAAAACTCTATTTAACCTAGCAGTGTCAACGGCTTTTAGCTCCGCTTTCCTCAATAATACGGCCGTTGTTGCGACATTAATGGGGGGAGTAAAGAGGAATCAAGAGCATGCGCCAAATCGGTTGCTCATCCCTTTATCCTATTTTGCGATCTTGGGTGGCACAGTTACATTAATTGGTACAGCAACCAATTTAGTGGTGAACGCACTGTTGGTGGACATGAATCTACCAGGGTTAAGCTTTTTTGATTTTGCACCTGTCGGGCTAATTCTTTTGATTTCTGTTGGCTTTATCATTGCTTTAAATTGTCGTAGCCTGAGCTCCAAAAATGTTAATGCTGAGAAACATTTAGGCTATTTCATTGATGCAGAAGTGAGTGAGGCAAGTAAGCTCGTCGGTAAAACCGTACGAGAGAACCAACTCCGTTCACTAGATGGCTTATTCTTAGCTGAAATTGTTAGGGGACAGCAGTTAATCTCCCCAGTAACTCCCGAGACACTCATTAAATCTAATGACAAGTTGGTCTTTGCCGGAGATGTCGAGAATATTAAACAGATTAAATTACTCGATGGTGTTGAAATATTCGCGGATAATAGCCAACTATTGAATAGCAACTTAACAGAAGTTATTGTCAGTCCTGAATCTATTTTGATTGGAAAAACACTTAAAAGTAGTGACTTTCGTTCTCGTTTTGATGCTGCGGTTGTTGCAATTAACCGTGAAGGTCAACGTTTGTCAGGTAAGCTAGGTGAGCAAATCATACAAACGGGTGATAAATTGGTATTAGCTGTTGGGCAAGATTTCAATAAAAGGCAAAATATTACACGTAACTTTTTTATACTGAGTGGAATTGAGCTTAATAACACCTTAACGTTTTTCCAAAATTGGAGCGCTATAGCAGGCTTTGTCGCTGTTATTTTTATCTCAGCATTGACGTCTATTAGTTTACTCGAAGCTGTAAGTGCCTATATTTTAGTGATGCTCGCACTTAACGTAATCGACGGAACAACCATTCGACGGCGTTTCCCTTTTGAACTATGGCTTATCTTAGTTTGTGCTCTTTCGCTTGCCCAGTCTTTCAGTGATTCGGGGTTAGCGAATGGTATTACTGAATTGCTATATAATGCGATAGGTGATGCTTCTCCTTATATGGCTTTAGTCGTACTATTTTTAGTTACAGTTGTTATGACTGAGGTGATCACTAATACCGCAGCGGCCGCGATAATGTTACCCATTGGGGTCTCATTAGCTGGCGTATATCAAGTTAATAGCATGCCTTTTATTATGTCTGTCGCCTATGCAGCAAGTGCATGTTTCATTAGCCCTTATGGTTATCAAACAAATTTGATGGTAATGAATGCTGGTGGTTATAGCTTTAAAGACTTTATTCGTTTTGGTTGGAAAGTTTCACTTAGTTATATTCTAGTATCACTTATCGTTATTCCACTAATATTTCCGTTTTAATGAATTATGAATCCATATAACAAAAAGCAAAATGAGTCGGTCAGTGATGATATTGTTTGGCACAATTCTATAGTATCACGACAAGAGCGTGCTAGTTTAAAACAGCAAAAACCGGTTGTGTTATGGTTTACTGGCTTGAGCGGATCTGGCAAGTCAACGGTGGCAAATGCTGTAGAAAAGAAACTGCTGGCGTTGGGGAAGCACAGTTATTTACTTGACGGTGATAACGTACGTCATGGGCTGAATAAAGATCTAGGTTTTAGTGATAAAGATAGAGTTGAGAATATTCGCCGCATTGGTGAAGTGGTGAAGCTTTTCGTTGATTCCGGTGCGATTGTGTTGACTGCATTTATCTCTCCATTTAGTTCAGATCGAACTCAGGTGCGTGAGCTACTTGATGGTGGGCAGTTTTTGGAAGTGTTCATTGACACACCATTAGAGATCTGTGAACAACGTGATCCAAAAGGCCTGTATAAAAAGGCGCGTGCTGGTGAAATTAAACACTTTACAGGTATTGATTCCGAATATGAAGCGCCAACCTTGGCAGAGATACATGTAAGAACCGCTGAGGCAACTATCGAAGAGTGCGCACAGCAAATTATCGATACATTGACCGAAAAAGAATATATTTAATATGCATTACGATGTTTTTAATGGTGATGCTGATGGCATCTTATCTCTTATCCAGTTACGCAAACATGAACCCAAAAGTTCTACCCTAGTCACTGGGGTTAAGCGAGATATCAAATTATTGCAAAAGGTTACTACCGAGAAAAATGTTAGCGGTGTGACGGCTTTAGATATTTCGATGGAAAAAAACCTTGATGCTTTGCATGAGTTACTAGATAGAAAAATACCAGTTTTCTATTGTGATCACCACCGTACAGGGGAAGTACCTCAAGCTGATAATTTTACTGCTTTGATCAATCTTGATGCGCAAATTTGTACAAGCTTATTGATCAATAAACATATTGGTGGACGCTTTGTATATTGGGCCATTGCAGGAGCTTTTGGAGACAATCTAAATGCTCAGGCAGAAAGGCTAGCTCAAGAATGTGAACTACAAGCTGAACATACTGAGTTTTTGAAAGAACTCGGCGTGCTGATCAATTACAATGGCTACGGTGCAAGTTTGTCTGATTTGCACATTGAACCTGCAGAGCTGTTTGTTGAACTAATGCGGTATGAGTCACCATTTGATCTGTTAGCAGATACGAGCTCTCCATACTATTTGCTTAAACAAGGGTATGGAAGTGATGCAGGCAATCTAGAAATGCTGGAAGCAAGCTTTACTACTTTTTCAACAGAAGTATATGTATTGCCTTGTGAAGCTTGGGCTAGGCGAATTAGCGGCGTGTTCGGTAACCAATTGGCCAATCAATCACCGAGTAAAGCGCATGCAGTGTTAATTCTGAATACAAACGGAGAAGATTACACCGTCAGTGTAAGAGCACCTTTAGAAAACAGAACGGGTGCTGATGAAGTGTGTAGCCAATTCGCAACTGGTGGTGGGCGTAAAGCGGCTGCCGGGATTAATCAATTACCAAAGTCTGAAGTGGAGAACTTCGTTCAGGCTCTAAATCAATTTTATAAGAAGTAGGAATAGGACATGTCACACTCTTCAGACCTTATTGCTAAAGATATCGAAGCATATCTAAAAGTGCATGAAAACAAGGATCTATTACGTTTTCTAACGTGTGGTAATGTGGATGATGGTAAATCAACACTCATTGGTCGCCTACTTTACGATTCAAAGCTGATCTATGAAGATCAAATGGCAGCGATCGAGAAAGATTCTCAGAAGTTTAACACCACCGATGAAGAATTTGACTTAGCTCTTCTTGTTGATGGCCTTCAAGCAGAACGTGAGCAAGGTATTACTATTGACGTTGCTTACCGTTACTTCTCTACTGATAAGCGTAAGTTCATTATTGCTGATACTCCAGGACATGAGCAATATACCCGTAATATGGTAACAGGGGCCTCTACATGTGATTTGGCTATTGTGATGGTTGATGCTCGCCGTGGTATTCAGACACAAACTCGTCGTCATAGTTATATTTGTTCATTGCTTGGTATTAAACACATTATTGTTGCGATCAACAAAATGGATTTAATGGATTATAGCCAAGAGGTGTACCAAAAAATTAAAGCCGATTACCGTGAGATGGCTAAGAGCTTTAATATTGATGATATCCGTTTTGTTCCAATTTCGGCTCTTAATGGTGATAACGTTGTGCATTCAAGTGAAGCGATGGATTGGTATCCTGGTGCAACGTTAATGAAGCTACTTGAGACGGTAAAAATCGATCAAGATAAGAATACGGAACATATGCGTTTCCCTACTCAATATGTTAACCGACCTAATCTAAATTTCCGTGGTTTTTGTGGAACATTGGCGTCTGGCTTAGTGCAAATTGGCGATGAAGTAACGGTATTACCTTCTGGTAAGTCATCGAAGGTTAAATCAATCTATACATTTGATGGTGAGCTAAATAGCGCTCAACCGGGACAAGCAATTACGATTACTCTAGAAGATGAAATTGATGTATCTCGTGGTGATATGCTTGTTCATAAAGGTGTTGAACCAAGTACGACTAATAAGTTAGATGCGCATATTGTATGGATGGATGAGAATTCGTTACGTGCTCATAAAGAGTATGTTTTTAAGTTTGCTACGAAGTCTTGTGCAGGAAAAATATCAATGATTCAACATAAAATCGATGTGAATACGCTAAAACAACACGCAGAAAATAGTGAATCATTGGACTTAAATGAAATTGCTTTAACAGAAATCAGTTTGACAGATAAAGTCGTCATTGATGAATACCAGAAGTTGCCTCAAACGGGGGCGTTTGTGGTTATTGATAGATACACTAATGTAACGGTTGGTGCTGGAATGGTTCACCATGTTCATTCTGGTGTAGATGAGAGCAAACGTGTGTATTCGTCGGCTGAAAAAGAATTAAATGCTTATGTAAGAAAGCATTTCCCTGAATGGGGCTGTGAGGATATTGGGAATGTATAAAATGAATTATCAAAATGAATTAAAAGACTTTTTAACTCGAATTGATGATTTTATATCTTCTGATATTTATTCTCACACTCCAGAGTTTATGTTTGAGTCTTTAAAGGATTGGTCTGCTTTTCACTCTCTAGAAGAAGTAAAAGAGTGGTTTGTGAATAAGAGAAAGCAATCAACTCTGGAGGTTGAAGATATTCCTTTAAACCAAGTTGCTGGCTGGAATATTGATAAAGATTCAGGAAATATTTATCACGATTCAGGTGATTTTTTCACTATTCATGGTGTAAGAGTAACATCAAAGAACCGTGAAGTTGCGGTGACATGGGACCAACCAATTCTTGAACAGGTTGGTTACGATGGCGGCTTATTAGGTATTATTCGCAAAAGAATTAATGATATCCCGCATTATTTATGTGAAGCAAAGGAAGAGCCGGGCAATTACGGAAAAGTTCAAATTAGTCCAAGTCTTCAAGCTACGTTTGCTAATATTAATCAGGCTCATGGTGGACGAAAACCACACTTTACTGATTTGTTTATGGAGCGTGATAATCTTGATGATGTAACTGTGCTTTTTGATGCTTGGTTGGCCGAAGATGGTGGAAGACTGCATCTGAAAAGAAATCGTGGCATTTTGATTGAACTTGATGAAGCGACTCCAATTTCATTGCCAAATGATAATTTTATTTGGTTGAGCTTGTATCAGATCAAGCAACTGCTTAAAGAAGACGCATGGATTAACCCGCATATTAGAGGTATTCTCGCTCATGGTTAAACAAATTAGGATTGGAGTGCTTGGATGCGCAAGCATTGCTCAACGTTTTGTTATACCAGCAATTCAAAGTCTAGATTCATTGTTTGAATTAGTTGGTGTTGCTAGCCGTAATAAGAAAGATGCAGATGAATTCGCTAGTCAATTCAATTGTTTGTCTTTTGATGATTATGAAGCGTTAATTGATAACGATGCGATAGATGCGGTTTATATACCACTACCAAATTCATTACATTATGAGTGGGTTAAGAGTGCGTTATTGAAAAACAAACATGTACTTGTTGAAAAATCATTAGCTTGTACGTTATCGGATGTTGTTGAATTAAATAATATAGCCAGAGAACGAAAATTAGCTTTAATTGAAAATTTTCAATTTAGATTTCACCCGCAGTTAGAATGCATTAAAAATATTATCGCTTCAGGTGAAATTGGTGATATTCGACAAGTTCATTCAAGATTTGGTTTCCCTCCATTTGAAGATAAATCGAATATTCGATACCAGAGTGATTTAGGCGGTGGTGCTTTGCTTGATGCTGGTGCTTATCCTATTAAAGTAACTCAAGAGATTTTAGGCTTTGATGTTGAAGTCGTTTCTTCATCGTTACATATTGATGAGCAACTGAATATTGATTTATGGGGAAATGCACAACTAAATTTAAAAAACAGTGCCATTTCTAGTCATATATCATTTGGTTTTGAACAATATTACCAATGTTTACTTGAAGTATGGGGAAGTAAAGGCTTGATTAAAGCTGGGCGAATTTTTACTGCTCCTCCTGGTTATTGTGCTGAGGTTGAAGTACAAACCCAATCGGGTAGCCGTACTATCTCAATTGAAAAAACAAATCATTTTCAAAATATGCTGACGTACTTTTCTTCATCAATAAATTGCAATGAAAAGCGTGAGTTTGAATACAAATCAAATATTAATCAAGCTTACCTGATCTCAAATATTTTAAAGGTTCATCATGCCGAATAACCCAATTTATGTAACTAAGCCATCATTAGCTCCTCTAAGCGAGTTTACTCAATATCTTGAACAGGTTTGGGAAACAGGGGTTTTAACTCATAACGGCCCTCTAGTTCAGAAACTTGAATCTGAGTTAGAGAACAAATTACACACAAGTAATTTATCTTTAGTTACCAATGGTACTGTTGCAATTCAAATGGCGATAAAAGCCCTTGAATTAAAAGGTGAAATTATTACGACTCCATTTAGTTGGGTTGCAACAGTCAGTGCGATTAAATGGGAAGGTTGTACACCAATCTTTTGTGATATTGATGAAAATACACTAAATATTGATGTCAGCAAGATAGAAGATCTAATTACAAAAGATACTGTTGCAATTATGCCTGTGCATGTATTTGGTAATCCTTGTGATGTTGAAGCTATCGAGAGCATTGCAAAAAAACATAACTTGAAAGTAATTTATGATGCAGCGCATGCCGTGGGTACAAATTATGGTGAAAAGAGTGTGTTGGATTATGGTGATATTTCGACAATAAGCTTGCATGGAACTAAGATCTTTAATACTGCTGAAGGCGGTGCATGTATTGCTAATTCAACTGAATTACATGAGAAGCTAAAGCGTATTCGCTTTTTTGGTCATGATGATCATAAAGATGTCGTTGAAGATGGCTGCAATGGTAAAGTGACAGAAATTCATGCTGCTTTGGGTTTAGCTAACTTAAAATATTATGATGATGTGTTGGATGACCGTAAGAAAAGTTACGAATTATACGTAAATAATCTTAAAGGGATTGAATCTATCCGTTTTCAGATTATTAATGAAGGTTGCAATTACTCATATATGCCGATTATTTTTGAATCTGAAGATGCAATGATAAAGGTAGAGAGTGTGTTAAATGCAGTATCAATATACCCAAGAAGATATTTCTCTCCATCATTAAATAATTTAACACATATCGTGAAATATCAAAATATGCCGATTTCAGAGTCTATTTCGAAGCGAATTTTGTGCCTTCCTTTATACCATTCATTGACGAGTTCTGATATCGATCGAATTTGTGATGTTATAAATAATGAATTATAGAGTTGATTATGATTAATGTAGATTTGATTTTTTCAAAATTGGTTGATTTAAATATTGATTATAAAGTGCTCGGTGATGTTATTAATATAACGGGCTTTGGTAGTATAAAAAAAATTGAAAATAATAAATTATATTACTCAGTAGGTGATGTTCCTGAATCGATCAATAATTCAATGGTTATTGTTAATGACGAACATAATAAAAATTCAAAAAATAATTGTTATATTGTTTTGGAAAAGCCACAACTGACATTTTACAAATTAATGCGTGAATTTTACCCTGAGAAAAACTCGGGAGTTGCATCATCAGCAGTTATATCTGAGTCGGTAAGATTAGGTGAAAATGTTAATATTGATGAAAATGCAGTCGTTAGAGCAAGTTCAATAGGTAATAATGTCTCTATTGGTGCCAATGTAGTCATTCATGACAACGTGACTATTGGAGATAATGTTACTATTTCTGACAACTCGGTAATTGGCGCTAAAGGTGTTGCGTGGATTTGGGATGAAGCAACTGGTGAAAGAGTTATTCAGCCTCAAATTGGTTATGTCGAAATCGGAAATGAAGTTTTTATTGGTTCTAATGTGACAATCGTTCGAGGCTCAGTGAATGAAAGTACGATTGTTGATAATAACTGCTTAATTTCTCATGGTTCTCAGATTGGACATGGTGTAAAAATCAACCATCATACACACATAGCTAATAATTGTACTTTAGCTGGAAATGTTATTATTGGTTCTGAATGTTTTATAGGAGCAAGTGCAACTTTTGCTTCTCAAATAAAAATTGCTGATAAAACTACGATAGGTGCTGGGGCTATTATATCAAAAAGTATTGAGAATGAAGGTGCTACGTATATTGGCATGCCAGCTAGAGCTATTCCAATGCAAAATAAGCTAAATGGAGTTCCAAAAAGAAAATGATATATTTTAAATTTAAAGCTGACCGTAACTATCTTCATGGAACGGATATGTTTAATTCTGTTAGTGCTTTATTGAAGGATGAGTATATTTCAGATATTTCTTTTCGGAAAACAACTAAGTACCAATGTGTTTTATCAACTGAAAAGGGAAATGATACAGTTGCTATTATTAAAACTCCCAAGCAATCATACTATCTACTTGAATCGAACGAGTTAATAAACGATAGATATGATTTTGATGAAGATGGTTTAGTTGAAAATGCTAAAGTTTTGGATAAGAAAATTTCAATGATTTTAAATAATAACTTTTCTTATATAGAGAATGTTGTCGCATTAACAAAAAAACTAAATAATGCTTTGGATAAACCAAGTTCAGGAAAATGGTTATTTGGTCAGTATAAATCAGAGCATGATCTTATTAATTTTGATGGACTTATAGAGATTGAATCAAATAAAAGAATAACATCCAGATTTAGTGAAAATTTGATTTATTTAAATGGAGTGCTTAAAGCAAAGATTATGTTTATTGTAGGTGAAGCATGATATATATAAGAGATATAGCCTCATACATTCCTAATGATTATATTGATAATTATAAGAACTCAGAACGATTTTCAGAATCAAAGGATTTTATTGATTCAAAAATAGGAGCATCTAAATTATCTCGAATGCCTGAAGGTATGAATACATCAGATATGGCGGTTAAAGCTGTTGAATCATTATTGAACAAAACAGATCTAAATAAACAAGATATAGATGCGCTTGTTGTTGTTACACAAAATGGTGATTTTGATGGACTTCCTCATACTTCAGCCTTAATTCAAGGGAAGCTAGGATTAAAAGAAGATATTTCTTGTTTTGATATATCACTTGGTTGCTCTGGTTATGTATATGGTTTAAGTATTTTGAAATCTCATATGATTGAGATGGAGTTTGATAACGCAATATTAGTGACAGCAGACCCTTATTCGAAAGTAATAGATGAAAATGATAGAGTAACTTCATTATTATTCGGTGATGCTGCAACTGCTACATTATTAGCAACTAAAGGTGAGTTGTTAATTGAGCGGCCTCTACTTGGTACAGATGGTAGTGGTGAATTAGCATTGGTTAAAAAAGATTATTTGTATATGAATGGAAGACAAGTTTTTAACTTTGCAGCAACTAAAGTCCCTAATCATGTTTGCAAATATCTAGAAAAAAACACATTGGCAATAGATGATGTTGATTTGTTTTTATTGCATCAAGGAAGTGCGGCAATAATAGATGTTATCGTTAGAAAATTAAGAGTTTCAAAAGACAAAGTTCCAATGGATATTAAAGAAACTGGTAATACAGTATCTTCATCAATTCCACTGTTATTAGAAAAGTTTATTAATGATACCACTAAAGAGAATATTATTATTTCTGGATTCGGTGTCGGCCTTTCATGGGCAACAAATCTACTTAGGAGAATAAAAAATGCTTAATATTGATGTTGTAATTGATGCAATGGATGCAGCGGGTATATCACTTGATAGTGATATAACTTTAAAAGAAAACCAAGATATCATTTTTGAAGATTTAGGGTTAGATAGCTTAGATTTATTTAATTTATTTTTAGAGTTAGAGAATCTAACAGACCGAGCTGTTCCTGATGAAGAAGTTGATAATTTTAAAACAATTTCTGATATTTTAACTAAATATTAATGTGGTTATGTGTACATATGTATAATGTTCTTGAAATTAATTCATTTCGACGCCTTAACATTGAACGACAACATGAGTTGTTGTCCGAAGTTAATCAGTATTTATCGACTTTAACGGCTTCAGAAAGAGTTACTTGGGCTCTTAATAATATTAAAGGTAACCAAGCTTTAACATCAAGTTTTGGAATTCAAGCAGCTGTTTGTTTGCATATGTACACGTCAATTAAACCTAATATACCTGTAATTTTAATTGATACTGGTTATTTATTTCCTGAAACATATCAATTTATTGAGAAAATGCAGCGAGATTTAAATTTAAATTTAAAAATATTTCGTTCAGCAATCTCTCCCGCATGGCAAGAAAGTATTTATGGGAAATTATGGGAAAATGGTCTAGATGGAATTAAAAAGTACAATCGAATAAATAAAGTTATTCCTATGACGCAAGCCTTGAAAGAACTTGATTTATCTATCTGGCATTCTGGTTTGCGAAGAGAGCAAGCTGAGTCTCGTAGGAAGCTTGATTTCTTATCTATTCAAGGAGAGCAATTTAAATTTTTACCAATATTAGATTGGTCTGATGACGATATTAAAAATTACCTTGAAGAGAATTATTTAGATTATCACCCTTTATATTATAAAGGATATGTATCCATGGGGGATGTTCATACAACGATTCCTTTATCTGATGGTATGAGACCAGAAGATACTAGATTTCATGGTTTAAAGCGCGAATGTGGATTACATGATGATAGTATTTCACAGGAGAATAGCGTTGATATGAAAAAGTTTTTTCAGGAGTAATCAGTGAAGATTTTAGTAACTGGTGGTGCAGGCTTTATTGGTTCTGCAGTTATACGCCATATCATTAATAATACAAAAGATACTGTAATTAATGTCGACAAATTAACTTATGCTGGAAATTTAGAGTCATTAGCTGAGATTAATACAGATTCTAGATATGTTTTTGAGCATGTAGATATTTGTCAACGTGCAGAACTGGATAGAATATTTAATGAATATAAGCCGGATGCTGTAATGCATTTAGCAGCAGAGTCTCATGTTGATCGCTCTATCGATAGACCTGCAGCGTTTATAGAAACAAATATTATTGGCACATACACCTTGCTTGAAGCTGCTAGACAGTATTGGAATGCATTAGATTTACCGAAAAAAAATGCGTTTCGATTTCATCATATATCAACGGATGAGGTATACGGTGATTTAGAAGGTACTGATGATCTTTTCACTGAAGAGACATCATATGAGCCATCGAGCCCTTACTCTGCATCCAAAGCATCAAGTGATCATCTAGTAAGAGCTTGGCAAAGAACTTATGGGTTACCATCTATTGTAACCAATTGCTCTAATAATTATGGTCCTTATCACTTTCCTGAAAAATTAATTCCACTGATTATCCTTAATGCATTAGATGGTAAAGCTTTACCTGTTTACGGTAACGGCTTACAGATTCGTGATTGGTTGTATGTTGAGGATCACGCTCGTGCTTTATATAAAGTTGTGACAGAGGGTATTGTTGGCGAAACATATAATATCGGTGGTCATAACGAGAAAGCGAATATTGATGTTGTTAAAACCATTTGTTCGTTACTTGAAGAGTTAATACCGAATAAGCCTGAAGGGGTTAATCACTACGCTGATTTAATTACTTATGTTACAGATCGACCGGGTCATGATGTTCGTTATGCTATTGATGCATCTAAAATTGAACGTGAGCTAGGTTGGAAGCCAGCAGAATCATTTGAGACCGGTATTCGAAAAACGGTTGAGTGGTATTTATCGAATAAGACTTGGTGGAGTCGTGTTCTTGATGGTTCATATAATTGTGAACGCCTTGGGGTTTCAAACCAAAAATAGGAACAGTACATGAAAGGTATTATTTTAGCGGGCGGTTCAGGTACCCGTTTATACCCAATTACTATGGGTGTATCTAAGCAGCTTCTTCCTGTTTATGATAAGCCTATGATTTATTATCCATTATCTGTGCTAATGCTAGCAGGTATTCGAGATATATTGGTTATAACTACTCCTGATGATCAAGAAAGTTTTGAGCGATTATTGGGTGATGGAAGTCAGTTTGGTATTAATTTAGTTTATAAAGAACAACCTAGTCCTGATGGCTTAGCTCAAGCGTTTATTATTGGTGAGGAATTTATCGGTAATGATTCAGTTTGTTTGGTTTTGGGTGATAATATTTTTTATGGTCAAGGTTTTTCGCCAAAATTAAAGCAAGCGGTAGACAATGCTAACAATGGACAAGGTGCTACGGTTTTTGGTTATCAGGTAAAAGATCCTGAGCGTTTTGGAGTTGTAGAATTTGATAGAAATCGTAAAGCGATTTCTATTGAAGAAAAGCCGGTAATACCTAAGAGTAATTTTGCTGTTACTGGTTTGTATTTTTATGACAATCAAGTTGTTAGTTTGGCAAAACAAGTTAAACCTTCAGAACGTGGTGAATTAGAGATAACAGAACTTAATGAAATGTATTTAAAAGCGAATAAGCTTAATGTTGAAATGCTCGGCAGGGGATTTGCCTGGCTAGATACAGGTACATATGAAAGTCTGTTAGAAGCCGCACAATTTGTTGAAACTATCGAAAAACGTCAAGGTTACAAAATAGCATGTTTAGAAGAAATTGCTTTGAATTGGGGTTGGTTAAACAGAAATGATATTATGGCTATTGCATCGAATTTCTCCAAAAATGATTATGGTCATTATTTAAAAAATTTGGTTACTGAATAGATGGGGACACTGAATAAAAAAGCACTCGTTGGACTAAAGTGGAGTGCTTTAGAACGACTTTTGACACAATCAATACAACTACTAGTTATGCTCATGTTGGCTCGCATACTTGGACCGGAAACATTTGGTTTGGTTGGTATGTTATCAATTTTGATAGTTGTTAGTAATGTATTAGTCGATAGTGGTCTGAGCTCTGCTTTAATTAGGGAGCAATCTAGAAGTGAAAGCGATTATGCAACAGTATTTTATGCGAGCTTGACATTTTCTATCGTCTGCTATCTGATTTTATATTTTTCAGCAGAGCCAATATCCAATTTTTATTCACAACCCAAGCTTGAATCTCTAGTAAAAGTTTTAGCGATAACGATTATCATTGATTCAGTTACAATTGTGCATAAAGCTAAACTAAGCATTGAACTAGATTTTAGAACACAAGCAAAAGTTTCTCTTATCTCAGTGACACTTAGTGGCTTCATGGGCATTCTATTCGCTAACTATGGTTTTGGAGTCTGGTCTCTAGTTGTCCAGAATATATCAAGCTCTTTTTTTAGTATGTTTATACTTAATTGTATAGTCCCGTGGAGGCCTAAGTTTCAATTTAACATGGAGTCTTTTAGTAGACTTTTCAAGTTTGGATACAAGTTACTATTAGCTGATCTAATAAATGCGATATACCAGAATATATACCAGTTGTTAATTGGTAAGGTTTTTGATGCTAAAAGTGTAGGGATCTTCACACAATCTAATCAAATATCTCGAATGCCATCAGTAGCACTTACAATGATTGTGCAAAAAGTAACATTTCCTTACTTTTCAAAACTACAACATGATAAAGGTCTGAATAAGTTATACTTTATTGTTATTAAATTAACTGCTTCCTTAGTGTTTCCAACTTTAATTGGGTTAAGCATTCTTTCCGACAATCTAGTATCGTTAGTGCTAGGAGACGTCTGGCAAGAGTCAAGTGCTCTGATTTCTATTATTTCCATAGGTATGATGTTATATCCAATTCACGCTATTAATTTGAACTATCTAAAGGTTAAAGGGCGTTCAGACATAATACTTCGTGCTGAAATCATAAAAAAAATAATTATGACAATAATACTAATTATTACAATTAGATTTGGGGTTTTTGGGATTTGTTTAGGAATGATGATACAAAGCTATATTTCACTCTTTATAAATATATACTATAGTGCGTCCGTCGGCAGTTTGACATTGCGTGAACAGCTGTTGCCTCTTACATCTATCTGGGTAGCTTCGATTTTTAGTTTTATTTTGGGTAAAGAATTTTCGTTATGGTTCACTAATGATGATGTCTTCGTTGTAATTTCGACTCTTTTTGTTTCACTTCCCATTTATATAATGGTTGTGTTGATTTTTAATAGAGATTTATACTCGATTCTTCGCAATTTTCTAAGTAGTAAAAAAGGCTCTGTTTATGACTGAAAGATTAAAGGTACTACATATTATTGTTGATGACAAGTTCACTAATTCTCTCGTCAAGTTTTTTTCTTTTCATAAAGAGTTTGATTGCCATTATGCAATCTTTGCTGAGAGTGATTTTAATTGTACCTATCTAAGTAAAGATATTATAAAAAAAATTAATCTTGCCTTCCTTAATAATAGAAATATAGACAAGAATTATTTCGAGCAATACTCATATATATTTATCCATTCTTTGAAAAAAGTCCATGTTAATTTTATTAATAGAAATCCAAATTTAAATTTTGTTTGGATTGGAATGGGTTTCGATTATTATGATCTTGTTTCGATAGATTTGTATGAAGGTTACTCCAAAAATTTCTTGGATACCTATACAGAAAGATTAAAAGTTATGCTTGGTTACAAATGTTATAGTATTTACAGAAAAAAGCGTGCAATCGAAAAGATATCTTATTTTTCACCAGTCCTAAGTAATGAGTTTGAGCTCATATCAAACGAATTTGAACACCTTAAAAGATTAACTTTTAATTATGGTGGAACTGCGGGATTTATTGATGAGGTTCATAGGATTAACGAAAATGCAGCAGATTTATTATTAGGTAATTCGGCGGACCCTTCAAATAATCATTATGAGGCACTTAAGAAACTTAATGATATTAAATTTAAAGGAAAAATATATATTCCTTTGTCCTATGGTAATGAGAAATACAAAAAAAGTTTAATAAATGAGTTAGTTAACTTTGACCTAAATATCATTGTCCTGGAAGATTTTCTCTCAAGGGAAGAATACTTTACTATACTAAAAAGTTGTAGATATGTCATAATGAATCACAAACGCCAACAAGGCGCTGGTAATGTTGTTACTATGTTATCGATGGGGGCGGAAGTGTATCTAAACTGTAACAGTTTACTGTATTCGTTTTTATTAGATCAAGGTGTAGTTGTCTTTGAGACTCTAGATATCAATGAACAAGTATTTCCTAGATCTATGTCTAACTCGGAAAGAGTCAATAACCGAAAGGTGATAAAGAAGTTATTTGGAAGTAAGACGATTAATGCTAACATTAGAAATATTGGCATTGCTCTTAGAAAGAAATATAAAGTTTCAAATTGGTGAAATAATGGAAAGTATTTATAATAAGAAAGTTGCAGTGATAGGGCTTGGTTATGTTGGACTTCCTTTAGCCGTTGAGTTTGGGAAAGAGTATTCCACAATAGGATTTGATATCAATAAGTTAAGAGTAGCGGAATTAAAAGAGTCGGTTGATAATACTTTAGAATGTACTACCGATGAAATTAATAGCTCTAAACATTTGTCATTTACTTCTGACTTAAAAGATCTTGCTGAATCTAATATATATATAGTAACAGTCCCTACCCCAATTGATAAACATAAACAACCTGATCTCAGCCCATTGATTAATGCGTCAAAAATGATTTCAAGCGTTATTTGTAAAGGTGATATTGTAATATATGAATCGACAGTATATCCTGGGGCGACTGAAGAGGTTTGTGTCCCTGTTATTGAAGAGATATCTGGCCTTTCTTTCAACGAAGATTTTTTTGTTGGATATAGTCCTGAAAGAATAAATCCTGGAGATAAGGTTAATCGCTTAATTAATATTAAAAAAGTCACATCAGGATCTGATGCTAAAACAGCAGCTATTGTAGATGATTTGTATTCATCAATTATAAAAGCTGGCACATTTAAAGCCTCATCTATCAAAATCGCGGAAGCTTCTAAAATTATTGAAAATACCCAACGTGATGTGAATATTGCATTAATGAATGAGTTCTCTATGATTTTCGATAAATTGGGTATAGACACCAAAGAAGTCATCGAAGCGGCTTCAACTAAATGGAACTTCATAAAATTAACTCCAGGTTTAGTTGGTGGTCATTGTATAGGGGTAGACCCATATTACTTAGTTCATAAGTCAGAGTCAGTTGGGCATATTCCTGATATAATGAAATCTGCGCGTCAAATTAATGACTCTATGGCTTCCTATAAAGCCAGTTCATTTGTCAAAAAAATGATTCTCAACAAAATTGATGTTTCAAATTCAAAAGTACTGGTCTTAGGTATTACATTTAAACCTGATTGCCCGGATATACGAAATACAAAAATTGTGGATTTGGTAAGTGAATTTGAGTCGTATGGTATTGATGTCTCGGTTTATGATCCTCACGCAAACGCAGCAGAGGTTATGAATGAGTATTCAGTAGCTCTAGTTGATGAAGACAGTTTATCTCAATCCTTTGACGTTATAATACAAGCAGTTAATCATTCTGAATTTCTTGAGTATAACTTCCAAAAATCTAGTAGTTTGTACCTTTCCATATGATTAGTGTTATTGTTCCATACTTCAACGACTCCCCTCGGATTCATAAGTGTCTAACTAGCATCTTAGAACAAGACTTTTTGCCTTCAGAAATTATTTTAGTGGATGATTTTTCTGACGATAGTGATGTTTTGTTAGATATTATTGATACTCTCGATTTTGGAGCAATAAAATTTACTTATCTCAGAAACTCTCAAAATATGAATGGGGCTTTCAGTCGAAATCGAGCTTTGGATAGTTTGTCGGTACACTCAGAGTATTGCTGTTTCTTGGATGCGGATGATTTTTGGGACACATCTTATCTTAAACAGTGTATTTCATCCATAGGTGAGTGTGATTTTATTTATTCATCATCAATTAGATTATCTAATGATGGAGAGTTTTTGTCTCAGAATTTTCCTTCCAATATCAATTCTCTTGGTAATCCGTTTGATCTAGTTGCTTTGAGGCCACCTATTATAAACACTTTCTTTTTTAAAAGGAACGTAGCATCTACTATTAGATTTGATGAAAAATTAAAGCGTCATCAAGACTACCAATATCTTATCGAAGTAATTATTTCTGGCTTTGAGATACAAAGAATGACATTTTGTAGTGCGTATTATTTCGAGTCACATAGACCAAAATCACAACGTATAAATTATGATTCTATGTTGTTATTTTGGGATGAATATAGACATCTAATAACAAAGGATATATTAGATAAAAAGTTATTGTGGTCTATTATCCCTGTTTTACCTAAACATTATATTGTATCAAGAGAATATGATTGTATCAATGAAATAGATCATATAGATATATATAGAATATTCTTTAGATTAAATTCGGTTTTAATAAAAAAAACATTTTCAGCCATAATATTGACTTTGAAATATCAAGATTTTTCGTTTTTAGATACTTTTTCTTTTAAAAAACTACTTAAAAAATACTTATTATCATGAGTGAGTCTTTTTTTTATAAGAATATTTCTTTTTTTATAGTGCCAATTTTTATATTGGCACCATTTATCAATTTATCTTTTTACTTTATTGTCGCATTGATAGTTTCTTTTCTTTTATATAAGAAACCAATAATTAATTATGTTATTTCAACTTATACTATTGTAATCGTATCTTTTATTTCTTTCTCTGTAGATAATTATTCAGATATAGTCGCCTATAAAGAATTATTTAGTAAGTTTATAGTCGAAGATTTTGGATTATTCGATTATAAAGGAGAATTTTTTATTGTAGCATGGGCAAAAATCTTACATAGTTTAGGTTTTTCCTCTGAGCAAGCTTATTTTTCTTTAGTAATGTTATCTTTTTTTCTTTTGATGAATATATGCTACTCATTGGGAAAAAGATGGTTTCTTGTTATTTTTCTTTTAGTTATATTTGGTGATGTTATTAGGATGACCCCTTTTGCATTACGTCAAAATTTGGCAACTCTATTTGTTTTATGGTTTTTTATGAAGAGCAGGAAAATATATTATTTGATTCCTTCTCTAACTATACACTTAACCTCATTTTTTTATGTTACAATATTACCAGCACTCACTACGAGGTTTGTTTATAGAAATTATTTTCTTATCTTATTAGTTATGTTTGTTTCATATAGTTTGTTGCGACTAGAAAATATTATTTATGTTGGTGAACTATTGAAATCTTTTTATGGGACTGCTTGGAAGTTAGAATATTATATCTCTATGTCTAGAGAAAAAACCGAATTATATATTAGCTTGACAAATAAAATTGTAGCTTTAATGAATATATCATTGCTTTTTTATTTAGTCAGAAAGCATGATATATTAATGATTAATGTCAAAATAGTTATGTTGTTTTTACTTAGTGCTACATTATTTTTTCTTACATCAAACATCCCCGCCCTACCTACACGAGTAGGTTACTTGTATCTAATGTATATGCCATTACTTACTCCTATTTATCTTAAAGTAGTACTTTCTAAACATGTACATATAATAATAAAAATGATTTCTATAGTGTTAATTTCATTTTTTGTCATTAAAGCGTTTAGCTTTATTATTAAAAATGAGCTTTCTTTACTCACGTTTGGGATTGCAAACAACAACTTATTAAGTTCTAGTATTCAACAATTAATGGGTTTCTTATGATAAAAGTTGCTTTCGAAGTATCTGATAATTATTCACAACATAATCATTTTTTACCTCTTGCTAAAACGCTAATTCAAGACGTAGATTTTTGTGTTTCGTTTTATACTACTGATAAGGAAATTGCAAAGACATTTTATCAGTCAGATTTAGGAACAGAAAAGGTCATTTTTCTAAGAGACTCATTTCAAAGTGAAGTTAAAAAAAGAGCACTTACTATTTTAAAGCGTATTAATTTCAAACAACTTACAGTGTTAAGTCAAAAGCTTTATGGACGTTTTAAAGTCAAAAAATTAGAATCTTATAATGGATTCTATAAAGCTAACCTAAAATACTTTAATGACTTTGATTATATATTTACCACTGAATTGAAAGGTTGTAGTGAGGTAAAAACTTTACTAAAGCCGAAATTAGTTTGGTTGCTTCATGGGTTGTGTGCTAATCAATACTCATTAACTAAAGATTGGTCTCCAGATATTTTAGTTTGCGCACAAAAAAATCTTGATGATTATTTAGCTAAAACAAATTATATTAAAGAGAACTCAAAAATTTTTGATCGTTATTATCTTAAATTTGAAGCTGTATCTTCACTAGACTCTGATGATTTTTCGGGATTTCTAAACGATAATCATACATTCGTCTATAATCCTCATTGGGATGCAAAGTCTTCATTTGCAAGTTGGTTTTCTCATGGTTTAGAAATACTTCGAATATTTAAACTTCGAGATGATATCAATCTTATTTTTGCTCCTCATATAAATATAGATAGATACTCTATGCTTGGAGATATATCTGAATTTTATCAATGTAATAATATTCATATAGATATTAACTCTCATTCCTTAGTAAATGGTACATACTTTAAGTATTGTGACACATATATTGGAGAACAAAGTAGTCAATTCTTTGAATATAGTTCTTTTAGAGATATTTCAGCCATTTTCTTAAACTTGAAGAACATCTCTTTAACCAGAGAATTATCATATTGGTCAAGCGGAGACGTTTGTACCTGCATTAGGAATTTAGAAAATTTAATTGATTTCCATTCGTCAGGTAATGCAAAACTGGTTGATAGGAATATAGTCTTTAAACCTATTGAATTAAACCAATCAGAAGCGTTAATGAAAGATATAATTTTAGACTTTTATGATGCCAATAATATTAATTAAATTATTTTTAATTCTATTAGTATTTATATTGGTACGTATATTAATATAGCTTTCTTTTTAATAATGAAGTCAATTTCCAAATATTACTCAGGATAAAAAAGTAAACTATGAAGAAGATTAAAAAAGCATAGAACATATAATATTCTGAAATGCCAGAAATTTCTGAATATATGCCAATTGAAGCAAATATAGTTGCTATTACACAGATAAAAACTAGTGTTTGTATGGAGCTTAATCCAATACGCTGAAATATATGATGTAGATGTTCTCTATCTGGTTTAAAAGGCGAATGCCCACGACGAATGCGTCGAATCATTATCGCGGCCATATCCATTAGGGGGACAGCAATTAGCCAGAGTGCGGTAACTGGTCGTAATGGTGGGTTGCTTCCATTTTGACTCGAAAGTAGTAACAGCCAAATAACGCTAAAACCAATTAGCATGCTGCCAGCATCGCCCATAAAGACTTTTCGTTTTCTACCAAAAAAACCTAAATTTAGAAGTATATAAGGAATTATTGTTACTATAAGTACTAAACAAACGTATGCTAAATTAAACTGCCCGTCATAAGCTAACATAATCCCTAGTCCACCAAACGTAACAATGGATAAGCCTCCTAGCAGTCCATCAATACCATCAACCATATTAAAGGCATTAATTGCTCCTACAACTGCTAATATGGTAACAAAGTACCCAAACCAACCTAATGTGATAATTTCTCCAGTTCCTAATACATCGCCTATCGTATTAAGTTCAATTCCACCCAACATCATCATTGCAACAGATAGAGCTGCTTGGACTGCAAATCTTAGTTTAAAGCTCAAATCATATTTGTCATCCAGAGCTCCTATGCTAACAAGAACCATTATACATGCAGCATACAAAGGTGTATTTGGTAGAATATTTGGATTATTAAATAGGAAGTAAATAATTGATATACAAATTGATATTCCACCTACCAAAGGAATCGCACCATTGTGAAGCTTTCTTTCATTTGGCCTATCTACTAAACCGAATTTTTTGGCTACCTTCCGCATTGTAAAAGTTGTAGCTAATGAAAAGAAGAATAAGAAAGATAAATCTACAAAAGGAATTAACACGTTCAAGCCTAGCTGTTTTATTATTGGGAGTATATTTGGAGTGCAATTGGTAAATTGTATTACAAAATTTGTTTCAAAACCCGATCTGCCTTCACTCGCGTGATCTTACGCATCAGCTTTTGGACCACCTCAGGATAATCTTCCACCTTTTCTAGTTGTTTGTATGTACAGATGAGTTGAGTATGTTGCAGAATATTCTCTACTTCTTGTTCGAACTGTTTAGTTAGGTGATGGTAGTGATCTTGAATGAGAATAGCGTTCTCTAAATCAAGTTTCCATGCACGTGGGTTTAGATTATTGCCAGTGATCAGCATGTATCGTTTATCTACCCAAATCCCTTTTAAGTGAAAGCTATTTTCATCGTGTTTCCAGAGATGGATAGAGAGCTTTCGTGCAGCAATATTTGCTTCATTCACTTTGGCAAACTGGCGAAGGTTGCGTTCGTAAAGGTACGGCAATCCGCCGATGGTTTTAAATTCTTCTTCGGGAGAAATATAAAAGTCATTCGCGGTTTTATCACCAACAACAATGGTAACTTTTACACCACGTTTTATCGCTTTTTTTACTTCCTTTGCCACTGGTTTTGGGAAGTTAAAATATGGAGTACAAATGAAGACTTCATCTTTTGCCAATGCAATAAGCTGAGCGATGCCTTGGTTTAATCGGTTACGTTTTCGCCCTAGGCCAACAATTGGAGTAACGGCGACTTGATCTGGACTGATGCTTTCTGACGTAAACTGATAGGACGCTTTTGCTAGCGCCGCACGGAACTGGCGAATATCCGCTTTAATTTCTTTGGTTTCAGGCTTTGCTGGGCAGGCAAGGTTATTTACTGCTGGGTGAGCAACCATTTGCTCCTGAATAAATTGCACCATGCTATTAGCTAAAGAGGCATTGCGTAGCGAATGATAGCGATCAAAGCGGTATTTTTCTTTGTAGTTCAGGTAGATATTATTGAGGCTTGCACCACTGTATATTACCTGATCATCTATAATAAAGCCTTTTAAATGCAGCACACCAAACACTTCTCGACCACGAACCGGAATCCCATAAACAGGAACTGTATGTTGGTAGCGCTCAGAGAATTCTTTGTACATCGATGCGTTTGTTTTAGATGCCTCAACACCGATTAGGCCACGTTGTGCGCGGTGCCAATCAACGCATACATTAATATCTAAACCAGGATTACGCTGCTTAGCTTCGTAAAGCTCGGTCAATATTTCTCGACCGGCTTCGTCATCTTCAAGATAAAGTGCAACAAGGTAAATTCGTTTGCTGGCTTCTCGAATCGCTTGTATTAAGCGAGTTCTGAAATCTGACGCAGCGTACAACGTCTCAAATTGCGCGGGATCTTGCGCTAGAGTTGGAAGTTGTTCGAATAAGTTCCTATTGCTGATCATGGTGGGTGAATTACCTTAACTAAAAGAGGACATCGGATATTAGCAAATCTAAACGGCCGTTTACCAGAAAAGCTGTGAATTTCAGGGATTCTGCTGCTGAAAATGCATTGGAATGAGACTTTTTCCACCGTTTATATAGCGATTAAAGAGTTGTTTGAGGTGGTGTGGTAGCGCCTCGCTATCAATCGTATGAAATCCATGCTGTTGATAAAAAGCCTCTAGGTGAGCATAAGCAAAGCAGTATGTTCTCTCATTCAAAATAGTGTTGCGACAATGGTTCATGAGCAGATGTCCAATACCGGTACCTCGATGCGTTGGCACAACGAGCATTCCAGTTAACAGTTGTAGTTGTTCTAGAGGACGAAACCGAACCACTGCAACAATCATATTGTTTTCATACCCTACAATAGTCACTTCATTTTTTTTCGCTTTTGCTGAAGGGTAGTGCGTTTTATAAACTCGTGCGACTAGTGGAAGTTTTATTGGCTCTAGTGTCTGAAAGGTCAGCTTACTCATTCTCATTGGGCGACTATCTATTGTAGAATGAAGCCAGTTTAAATGACTTGATAAAACTGATGCAAACTCTCACTCAGGCCAGTTTGGCACCTTTCCACACTTTTTCTATCGAACAAACTTGTGATTATTTGATGGAAGTGTCTTCTATTGACGAACTTAAAGCGGCATTTCAGAACCCTGAATGGCTCACTATTCCGAAGCTTGTATTAGGAAAAGGGAGCAATATGTTGTTTACCCAGCACTTCGAAGGCGTTGTGTTGCTAAATCGCCTGTTGGGTAAATCTGTTGAAGAGTCCGAAACGCATTGGAAACTGCATATTTCGGCTGGGGAAGATTGGCCTTCTTTCGTTCAGTGGTGTGTTGAGAAAGGTTACAATGGTTTAGAAAATTTGGCGCTAATTCCTGGCTGTGTCGGTTCTGCACCCATCCAAAACATAGGTGCTTATGGGGTGGAATTACAAGATGTGTGTGAGTATGTGGATGTATTGTGCCTCGAGTCTTATCAGATCATTCGATTGAATGCTGAAGAGTGTGAGTTTGGCTATCGCGATTCAATTTTTAAGCATCGACTCTATCAAAAAGCCGTGATTGTTGCTGTTGGTTTTAGTTTATCCAAAAGCTGGAATGCGAGTGTCCAATATGGCCCGCTTAAGTCTTTTAAGCAAAATACGGTGACCGCGCGAGAGGTGTTTGAACGTGTCTGCCAGATCCGCCAAGACAAATTGCCAGATCCATCAGTAAACGGAAATGCCGGAAGCTTTTTTAAAAACCCGATTGTGGGAGAGTCGCACTATCAACGTCTTGCTCAACAATATCCAGATATTGTTGCCTATCCTGTTGCAAACGGCACGAAGCTAGCAGCAGGTTGGTTGATAGATCAATGTGGCTTAAAAGGAGAAATGTGTGGTGGGGCGCAGGTACACCCGAAGCAGGCATTGGTCATTGTCAATAAGTCGCAAGCAATTGCAGAGGATGTGGTCAGTCTAGCGGCTCTAGTTAGACAGCGAGTACTGGATAAATTCGGTGTGGAGTTGGAACATGAAGTGCGCTTTATGGGGGCAACACATGAGACAAGCTTAGAGCGCATTTTAGGTAAGCTACTATGAAAGATCACAAGACTAAGCTGAGCTTACTCAAAGCTCTTTCCCAAGGTGGCTTTCACTCAGGTGAAGATCTCGGGGCAGAGCTTGGCATTTCTCGGGCGGCAGTTAGCAAACATATCAAGGGAATACAAGCTTGGGGTGTGGATGTCTTTCGCGTTCAGGGCAAAGGTTATCAATTAGCTGAGCCCCTGCAGTTACTGGATGAATATACTCTACGAAATGGTGTTAATAAGCCACTCAGTCTTATACCGATCATTGACTCAACAAATCAGTACTTGTTGGAAAGAGTGGATGAGCTTGAATCGGGCTCGGTTTGTCTAGCAGAATACCAAGCTAAAGGGAGAGGACGGCGTGGCCGAGAATGGGTGTCGCCGTTTGGTTCGAACTTATATCTCTCAATGTTTTGGCGCTTAGATGCTGGTATGGCAGCAGCAATGGGATTAAGCCTTGTTGTTGGTGTTGCGATTGTAGAAGCGTTGCAACAACAAGGCATCGAAGGCATAAAATTAAAGTGGCCCAATGATCTCTATTTTCAAGATCGAAAGTTAGCGGGGATTTTGGTTGAAATGTCTGGTCAAGCTGGCGGAGCTGCAAACTTAGTCATCGGAATGGGGATGAATTTAAAGATGCAGCAGAATACGTCGGGGATCACCCAACCATGGGCTAGCCTCAGTGAAGTGCTTGAAGAAAAAGAACTCGATCGCAATCAGCTTGCTATTTCAATGATTAATACACTTCAGATTGCTCTTGAAGATTATGAAGCCAAGGGAATGTCTGGTTTTGTTGAGCGCTGGAATCGGCTTGATAATTTTCTAGGAAGAAAAGTTAAGCTTATTATGGGTACACGCGAAGTTGTTGGCATTGAGCGCGGGATCAATGAGCAAGGAGCCGTGTTATTAGAAACAGAGACTGGGGTAGAGGCATATATCGGTGGTGAAATTTCACTACGCCAAAGCTGATTCTATTTGGTGGCTAACGCCAATGATGCTCTTTAGGTTTAAAGGGAATAATGTCAGCAGCTTCACACTCCTCCTGAAGTACATCACCATCTAAAGCACATCGAAAGCGGCCGATTTGTGCGGAAAGCTCCTGCATTAAAACAATATTGGTGTGGTTAGGGTTTTTACAGTGACTAACCACTCTATCGATGTGGCTTTGCTGGGCCCATAACCTGTCTTGCATTTCCTTAGATGCAGATAAAATCATCTCCTCACACATGTCCTTTTTAAATTGCTCAAAGGCTGCGGGATTGTGCTCAGCAAGTTCCATTAGTTCATCAAATGATGGCAGGGTTTGAGTTAATGGTGTCACACTCATAGCTGATTCCTTACATCCGGGTGATTAATTTATCAACAAGCTACTATAAGGATAAGAGATAAAATAGAGCAAAGTTTGAACGAAAATGACCTTTCTCAAATTTGAGAAATCTATTTTGCGTGTGGAATAATGGGATCGAATTACTTATTTTAGATTTCTTAAATAGAATCAGAGAGGTAATGATTAGAGGAGCAAAATTGAGTAGCTACAACGGCGCTCCCCTTCAATAATATGTTCGGTTCTGGTGATAGTGCATTCTTTACCTAATAGTTTTTGAAAAACATTTAACTCAGATTGGCATAGGCTTGGACATCGTTTTGCCGCTTTACAAATGGGACAGTGATTTTCAATCAACAGATAGCCATTCTCTGTCTTTTCAAGCTCAGCCATATAACCTTCTTGCTCTCGCAGTGATACTAAAACTTGCAATTTATCTTCGAAGTTAGGGTTATCAGCGATCGCTTTTTGGTATTGTTCAAGAGTTTGGGCTTCCCGTTCTGCCGTTACCTTAGCAACCCCTTCTTTGCCAAATACAGACTCGATGGCATCAATCACTTGAATGGTAAGCTCACCATGACGATCAGCAAACTGAGCATGGCCTTTCTGGGTTAAAGACCAATGGCGGGTTGGACGGCCGACTTTTACTTTCACATCATGAAAAGCGAGAATGCCATCGTCTTCAAGGCCCTGCAGGTGCTGACGAGCCCCCATAGTCGTCATTGATAGCTCTTCCGCTAACTGTTTTGCGGTAATGGCACCATCGCGTTTAATGGTTTGTAGTATCCTATCGACTGTTTTCATCACTTCCCTCTTTTATTGTCGTTATTATGTCGGAACAAGTTTATAAAGCAAAGAATTTACTATGTTGAACTTTATGGCTGATCAATTGACTTCGTCTTTTGATAACACTTTTTCGCAAAAATCTTCGCTAGTGTCAGTTTTGACTATGCTAAACTGTTGAGCAATGAAATTGAGTACTTGGTGTCAGCCAAGGTTAGTGATGTTAAAGGATAAAAAGTGAGCAACTCTACTCAGCAAGTAACCAATCAAAATTACCCAGAAATGCCACAAAACTTCCACCAAGGTGACGAAATTGATTTGCGTGAGTTATTTATTGAGCTTTGGAAAGGGAAATGGATCATTGTATTGTCAATCTTTATCTTTGCTATTGGGGCTGTCATTTATGCACTCCAAGCTCAAGAGTGGTGGAGTTCAAAAGCAAAAATTACTCAACCTCAGCTACAAGATATAGCTGCTTATCAGCAACAAGTGAAACAGTTTCAGCCAGTATTCGATATTTATCAAGAAGATGGCACGATATTAGTAAGTGAAGAACTCAATGATTTAACCAATACACACGAGTTGTTTAAGCGTTTTATTGATGGTTTTAATTCAAGTAATAATAAGAAGTCTTTTTTGGATACAAGTTCAGAGTTTCAAATATTTAAACACCAATTAAAAGAAAGTACTGTAGGCAAGGAAGATGTGGAGAAAGAAGCAAATCGTAAGCTGTATGCAGAATGGTTCCAAAGAATCGTTGCAAATGTGGAAAATAAGAAAGTTGTTGGTTCTCCATATAATGTCAGTTTTCAATCTACAACAAAAGAAAGTAGTTTCATTATGCTTTCCAAATATATTGAGATTATTCAAACAAAAGCTCGTAATGATGCTCTTAATAACCTCGAAGCGATAATTACTGCTAAGAAAAATGAGCTTGTGCAACAAAAACGAATTTTAATCTCTCAGGCGAAAAATCGTTTGTCAGTGGAAGTGGAACGTTCGAAGTACGCATTAGACATAGCTAAGGCAGCTGAAGTGAACCAACCAATTCAAACCAGTTCCATTCAGGAAATTTTTTCGATTGATTTAGGAACTAAAGCGTTAGCAGCGAAAGTAAAAGCGCTAGAGTCAGTGAAAAATTTGAGTGTTATTGAACCTCGTTTACAACAAATCGATGCCAAACTTGATATGCTAAACGACTTGAAAGTTGATCGTTCAATTGAGTTCCAAACTTTCCGCTTCTTGGAAAATGTCGAACAGCCAATATCTCGTGACAAACCTAAACGCGCTCTTATTGTCGTCCTAGGTACACTTCTTGGAGGTATGTTGGGTGTGGCAATCGTGCTAGTACGTTTTGCATTTCGACGTGAGGAAGATTAAGCATATAAACATATCAAGTTAAAGGGCTCTCTACAGAGCCCTTTTTTATTCTACTTTTTCGTTATCCACCTCACAAAAAAAAATGCTTTTGCCCTTGGGATCAACCTTTTTACCCCTCATATAGGTATCACAAGGCCTTATTGGCTGTTATCAAATCAAACATGGAAACTTTCAGGAGAGACGACCGATGAACATTCGTCCATTACATGACCGAGTTATCGTAGAGCGTAAAGAAGTAGAGTCTAAGTCTGCTGGTGGCATTGTGCTGACGGGTTCAGCCGCAGAGAAATCAACGCGTGGCGTCGTATTAGCTGTAGGTAAAGGCCGCATTCTGGAAAACGGTACAGTTTTGCCACTAGATGTAAAAGTGGGTGATACGGTTATCTTTGCTGAAGGCTACGGCACAAAAACTGAAAAAGTAGACGGTAAAGAAGTGTTAGTAATGTCTGAAAATGACATTCTGGCAATCGTAGAGTAATAGCAATCATTGAGTAATTTTTGCTCAGATTCAACTGCTAATCAAAAACAAAGAATTTAGAAAAGGAAACTAAAGATGGCTGCTAAAGACGTTAAATTTGGTAACGATGCACGTATTAAAATGCTAGAAGGTGTAAACGTTCTAGCTGACGCAGTAAAAGTAACACTAGGTCCTAAAGGCCGTAACGTAGTTCTAGATAAATCTTTCGGTGCACCAACAATTACTAAAGATGGTGTATCTGTAGCGCGCGAAATCGAACTTGAAGATAAGTTCCAAAACATGGGTGCGCAAATGGTAAAAGAAGTAGCGTCTCAAGCAAACGACGCTGCGGGTGACGGCACAACAACTGCAACTGTTCTTGCACAGGCTATCGTTAATGAAGGCCTTAAAGCAGTCGCTGCAGGCATGAACCCAATGGATCTTAAGCGTGGTATCGATAAAGCAGTGGTTGCAGCGGTTGAAGAGCTAAAAGCGCTATCTGTTCCATGTGCTGATACAACAGCGATTGCACAGGTTGGTACTATCTCTGCAAACTCTGACTCGACAGTAGGTAACATCATTGCTGAAGCGATGGAAAAAGTAGGCCGCGACGGCGTTATTACAGTTGAAGAAGGTCAGGCTCTACAAGACGAGCTAGACGTAGTAGAAGGCATGCAGTTCGACCGTGGTTACTTATCTCCTTACTTCATCAATAACCAAGAAGCTGGTTCTGTTGATCTAGAAAGCCCATTCATCCTACTAATCGATAAGAAAGTATCGAACATCCGTGAACTTCTTCCAACTCTTGAAGCGGTAGCGAAAGCATCTCGTCCACTTCTAATTATCGCTGAAGATGTAGAAGGCGAAGCGCTAGCGACTCTCGTTGTGAACAACATGCGTGGCATCGTGAAAGTAGCGGCTGTTAAAGCGCCTGGTTTTGGTGACCGTCGTAAAGCAATGCTACAAGACATCGCTATCCTAACTGGCGGTACTGTGATTTCTGAAGAGATCGGTCTAGAGCTAGAGAAAGTAACTCTTGAAGATCTAGGTCAGGCTAAGCGCGTGACGATCACTAAAGAAAACTCAACTATCATCGATGGTGCGGGTGAAGAAGCAATGATCCAAGGTCGTGTTGCTCAAATCCGTCAGCAAATCGAAGAAGCGACTTCAGATTACGACAAAGAGAAACTGCAAGAGCGTGTAGCTAAACTGGCTGGCGGTGTTGCAGTGATCAAAGTTGGCGCAGCCACTGAAGTTGAAATGAAAGAGAAGAAAGACCGCGTTGAAGATGCACTTCATGCAACTCGCGCAGCGGTTGAAGAAGGTGTAGTTGCTGGTGGTGGTGTAGCACTCATTCGCGCGGCATCTAAAGTTGCTAACCTTGAAGGTGACAACGAAGAGCAAAATGTTGGTATCCGTGTAGCACTACGTGCAATGGAAGCGCCAATCCGTCAAATCACTAAGAACGCAGGTGATGAAGAGTCTGTTGTTGCTAACAACGTACGTGCTGGCGAAGGTAACTACGGTTACAACGCGGCAACTGGCGAATACGGTGACATGATCGAGATGGGTATTCTAGATCCAACTAAAGTAACTCGCTCAGCACTTCAATTTGCAGCATCAGTAGCGGGTCTGATGATCACAACTGAAGCGATGGTAACAGACTTACCACAGAAGGATGCGCCAGCTATGCCTGATATGGGCGGTATGGGTGGTATGGGTGGCATGGGCGGTATGATGTAATCCGCTTATCTTTAGCGATGGGGTTAAACCTGACGCTATGAGTTTGCAACTCAGCCTAAATCAAAACCAGAGTCTATTGGCTCTGGTTTTTTTTGTTATTTATAGAAAAGAAAAAGGCTTCCATTAGGAAGCCTTTATAAATCATTCAATGAGATTAAAGAATAAGGTCGCGAACTTCAGGATCTTTACGCTCTAGGTAGTGCGTCGACTTAATGCGGCGAATCGTACGGCAGCGGCCACGAATCAATAATGTTTCTGTTGTAGCAATGTTGCCTTGGCGGCTGATGCCGTCCAGCAAGTCGCCTTTGGTGATCCCTGTTGCAGAGAAAACCACATTATCACTACGAGCCATATCATCCATTTTTAGTACTACATTGGCTTGTACGCCCATTTCTTCACAGCGTTTTAGCTCAGCAGCGCCGTAGATGCGGTTTTCTTCGTTATCGCCTTTTACTTCATGACGTGGAAGTAAGCGGCCGTGCATGTCGCCATCTAGCGCACGGATAACAGCGGCGGAGACTACACCTTCTGGTGCGCCACCAATACAGTACATCGCATCCACTTCGCTATCTGGCATGCAAGTTAAAATAGAGGCAGCAACATCGCCATCAGGCACGGCAAACACGCGAACCCCCATCGCTTGCATTTGCGCGATCACTGCATCATGACGAGGCTTAGCTAGTGTGATCACTACGAGCGTATCGAGTGATTTATTCAATGCTTTGGCGATATTTTCCAAGTTTTCTTTCAATGGTTTATTAAGGTCGATACAGCCTTTTGCGCCCGGACCAACCACCAGCTTTTCCATGTACATGTCAGGCGCTTTAAGGAAGCTGCCTTTTTCTCCCGCGGCGAGTACAGCTAGAGCATTGGATTGCCCCATTGCCGTCATGCGAGTCCCTTCTATAGGGTCAACAGCAATATCAACTTCATCACCGCCAATACCGACGTTTTCACCGATGTAGAGCATTGGTGCGTCATCAATTTCCCCTTCGCCAATAACAATTTCACCGCTGATATCAGTTTTGTTCAGTAGTGTGCGCATAACTTCAACCGCAGCACCGTCAGCGGCATTTTTATCGCCCCGACCTAACCATTTATAACCAGCTAATGCTGCACCTTCAGTGACTCGAGAAAATGCCATTGCCAAATCGCGTTTCATGATGACTCCAATACATAGGTAATAGGGCTAAAAATCGACGCGATTCTAGCATATCAAAAAGGAAACGTTTGCTTTTTTACTGCAAACTCTATTGAACTGGATCAATAGGGAGCGTTAAAGTGACGGTATGACAAGGCCAGAAGGCTTATAAGTCAGAAGTATGTCAATATGCGCCGTTTTTTTGACCGAATGGCTCAAAATAGCAAATATAGAGAGTGTTTATCTTAGCCACGCTGAGTAGAATGGGGCTATGGGTTAAACTCGACCAAATTGAAGAAAGGTAGGCGAACATGTCTTTTGAAGTACTAGAACAACTAGAAGCAAAAATCCAAACAGCAGTAGACACCATTGCACTGCTTCAGATGGAAGTAGAAGAGCTAAAAGAAGAAAAAGAAAAGCTAGCTAGCGAAGCGAATGAGCTACGTTCAAACCGTGAAGCGCTTGAGCAAAAAGCACAGCAAATGCAGCAAGAGCACGCAGCATGGCAAGATCGTATCCGTAACCTACTTGGTAAAATGGATGAAGTTGAGTAATCAACAGCAAGCCTTTTATTGCAACAAAAACGCCAGCGTCATGCTGGCGTTTTTGTTTTTCGAGAGAGTTAATTTAGCTTAAGCTTTTGGTCGTACACCTAGGGTGTGGCACAGAGCATAGGTCATTTCTGCTCGGTTTAGTGTGTAGAAGTGGAAGTCCTTTACGCCTTCGCGGCTTAACACACGCACCATATCAATTGCTTGGCTTGCACCAACCAGTTGGCGCGTTGTTGGGTCATCATCCAGACCTTCAAATTGTTTTGCCATCCAGCCCGGAACTTTGACATTATTCTGAGCAGCGAAACGAGATGCTTGTTTGAAGTTTGAAACTGGCAGAATGCCCGGTACGATTTCAACATCAATGCCCGCAGCAACGCAGCGATCACGAAATCGAAGATAGCTCTCTACATCAAAAAAGAACTGAGTAATAGCGCGGTTAGCACCGGCTTCAACTTTACGTTTTAGATTCAATAGATCGGCTTGTGCGCTTTTGGCTTCAGGGTGAACTTCTGGAAAAGCTGCGACGGATATATCAAAATCATGGCGAGATTTGAGCAGTTCCACAAGATCGGATGCGTACATATCAGGCGCGCCGCCACCGGGTGGAATATCACCGCGCAGAGCAACGATGCTTTCAATGCCATTTGCCCAGTAATCGTCAGCAATTTTAATCAATTCTTCACGAGAAGCGTCGATACAAGTTAGATGAGGAGCGGCTACCAGCCCTGTCTCTGACTTGATTTCTTTAATGATGGAGTGGGTACGATCACGCTCACCAGAGTTTGCTCCGTAGGTAACCGATACAAATTTTGGTTGCAGTGTTTTTAAGCGGTGAACAGAGTTCCAGAGTGTTTCTTCCATTTTTTCGCTGCTTGGAGGAAAAAACTCGAAAGAAACGTTGATATCATCAGCGAGTTCCGCGATATTCTGGTTTAGTGCGTCGATATGACTGGCGTGCGTGTATCCCATCTTACTCTCCCTGTGGTAGCGTCCACTACCCAAACTTCCAAATCTTTAAACTGACGTTTAGACGTCTATATGTCCAAAGAATGTAATGAATACGTTTTAATGTCAATAATGTGATTATGAATTTTTTTCAAGTTGATAATTAAGGTAACTCAAGTTCGGGGCAGATGTTGAGTAAAATCGTCTAAATGCGAGGGAAAAGAAAAAGGCTTCGACGAGTGCCAAAGCCTTTCATATCGATTATAACAAACTAGAAAGTAGGTTGAGATCGGATTGGATTGCTCCTGCAGTGACTTCGCGCCCCGCGCCCGGTCCTCGAATAACCAGTGGATTATCTTTATACCACTTACTTTCAATCGCAAAGATGTTGTCGCATGGCAGGAGGTTTGCCAAAGCATGTTCTTTATTCAATGCTTCGACTCCAACGGTTGCCGTGCCGTTTTTCTCTAAACGTGCAATGTAACGCAGCACTTTATCTTCACGCTGGGCTTTTTCTAACCGCTCTGCGAGTAGCTCACTTAATAGTTGGCTTTTATCAAGGAAGTCATCCAGTGATAACCCGGCTAATTCTTGCGGAACTAAGCTTTCTACTTTGACCGCTTCTGGTTCGATATCTAATCCTGACTCACGTGCGAGGATCACCAACTTTCGCATCACATCGGAGCCATCTAAGTCGCTGCGAGGATCCGGTTCGGTAAGTCCTTGTTGCCAAGCAAGATCGACTAACTCTGCGAATGGAACACTGCCATCGTATTGTTGGAACAACCAAGACAAGGTGCCGGAGAAGATCCCGGAGAGTGCTAGGATTTCATCGCCACTTTCGCGCAAGTCTCTTACCGTATGGTTAATAGGTAATCCAGCGCCGACGGTTGCATTGTAGAGCCAGTGACGGTTGATCTTGGCAAACGCATCTTTTACGTCATGGTAATAGCGGCTAGAAGCCGAACCAGCGACTTTGTTTGCTGATATTAGGTGCATACCTTGTTGGGCAATATCTAGGTAACGTTCAGCGAGCTCTTGGCTTGCGGTCACATCAAGTACCACGAGATCGTCATAACCCTGAATCGCTCCTAATTGCTCAATCCAAGAAAAATTCTGATATTCGATGGCTTCTTCATCGAATCGTGCTGCTACCGAATTGGCATCGATACCGTTTGGGTTATACCAATAGGTTTGGCTATCAATGACGGCTACTAACTCAAAGTTCATGCCACGGCGCTTTTCTAAATCACGCTTTTGTTCCGCAAAAAGAGTTAACCAACTGGAACCTATATTTCCTTTGCCGCACAGTGCGACAGCGACGCGTTTCTGAGCTTGAAACAGCTGTGTGTGGATACCTTTAACCAAGGGTTTGGTATCGACAGTGCGTAGAACAGCAACCAGACTGAGTCCAGACTCTGACTCAGAGATAAACTCAACCGGTGCGTGCTTTAGCTGCTGATAAAACCCATAGCAATGATTTGGGTTTTTCGTCACGCCAGCCCCAACGGCTGCCACAAGCGAATAACCTTCTTTCAGTTTGATTTCTGCTTCGGTTGCTACATCTTGTAGGTGGCTGAGTGCGCCATTCACAATTTCAGAGGTGTAAGCAAGGTTTAATGTGTGCTGATCCGTTTGAGTTTCAAAAGCAAGTGGTTCGAGCTGTGCTCGTTTTAGACCTGCTAAAACTTCCTGTTGCTGGCGGATAAAGTCATGGCCGGAAGCAAAATGCAGCCGGATCAGCATCACTTCATCAAGTGAAGAGATGATTTTTGCACCGCGGCCAGAAGCCAACACGCGTTCGATTCTAGTTGAACCGGATTCCGGCTCATAGCTGCAGCGTAAGTGACAATCCATAGTACTTTGAGCAACAGGCTGTAAAGTTCGGCTATGGAGCACTGGGGCGGCAAGACGAGCCAATTCGCTGGCTTCATCAAGGCGCAGTAAAGGAAGTAAACAAGCATCGCTGACTAATCGTGGATCCGCGCTATAAACCCCAGCCACATCACTCCAAATGGTTACCTTGCTTGCATCAGCCAATGCACCAATAACAGTGGCGGAGTAATCAGAGCCATTCCGGCCGAGCAAGACGGTATCACCACGCTCGCTTTGTGCCATAAATCCGGTGATCACGACGCGATGTTGGACATGTTGGGCGAGGGTTTCTTTCAACAATGGGTATGAAGCACCGCGGTCAACCTCAGGCTGTGTACCGGGCTCAGCTCTGAGAAAAGCGCGTGCATCTTGTGCGACGGCGGGCAGCTCGTTCTGAGTTAATAGGGCTGCCAGTAGGCGCGATGACCAGACTTCGCCATGTCCAAGCACATTGGCTTGCTCTGCTGCACTCAATGGTGCAGTAAGCTCGCCTAAAGTGCTGAACTCATCATGCAATAGTGACAGTAATTCAGTACGGGTATTGGTTGTGATCAGCGACTCAATCAATTCACTCTGAAAATGGCGCAGCTCTTGTAGCGCTTCATGTGCTAAGCGGCCATCTTTATTGAGCGCTTCGAGAAATGCAATCAATCGATTGGTGGTTTTGCCAGCCGCCGAGACCACAATCAAATCTTCGCTGTCCGAATACTCTTTTAAGATATTAGCAACTCGGCGGTAGCATGCAGGGTTTGCTAAGCTACTACCACCAAATTTATGCAATTGACGAGGCTGGCTCATTACTGGTACTCCTTCGCTTTTGCAAAGGCTTGTTGGAGATCATCGATTAGATCCTGCGCATCTTCTAGGCCAACGGATAAGCGCAGCAATTGTTGAGAAACCCCCGCTTCGGCCAGTGCCTCTTCACCCATTGCGCGGTGTGTCATGGACGCTGGATGACAAATCAAACTTTCTACGCCACCTAAAGATTCTGCAAGAGAGAAGAGCTCCAGCTCGCTAACAAAGAATGTTAGTTGCTCAAAGCTGCCTGCAAATTCGAAACTTAACATTGAGCCAAAACCAGATTGCTGTTTCTTTGCAATCTCGTGGCCAGGATGATTTGGCAGGCTAGGGTGGTAGATGGTGCCAACGAGTTCCTGTTGTTGTAGGTAATTAAGAATATCACGAGAGCTTTCTTCGTGAACGCGCATACGTGCGCCTAATGTGCGTATACCGCGCAGAGTCATATAGCTATCAAACGGTGTTCCGGTGGCGCCAATGCAGTTTCCCCACCAAGCCAGCTCTTCTGCGTGTTCTTCGGTTTTAGTGATCACCACGCCACCAATGACATCGGAATGACCATTGATGTACTTGGTTGTTGAATGAATAACAAAATCAGCACCTAGCTCGAGGGGCTTTTGGAATACAGGAGTCAAAAAGGTATTATCGACCGCAACCAATGCGCCAACTTGTTTGGCTTGCTCGCATACTTTCGCGATATCGACAACGCGCACCAAAGGGTTAGAAGGCGTTTCAAGTAAAATCAATTTAGGCTTAAGAGCGATAGCAGCTTCGAATGCTTGTTCATCTGATTGATCAACAAACAAGACCTTAAAGTCACCTTTTTGTGAGCGTGTATTGAACAGGCGGTATGTGCCACCGTAGCAGTCGTGAGGCGCGACGATCAGATCGTCAGGGCCAAGAAAGGCGGAGACCCACAAGTTTAAGGCAGAGGTTCCACAATTGGTTACCACGGCGCCTTTACCTGACTCCAGCTCAAACAAAGCGGTTTCTAACAGGCCACGATTGGGGTTACCCGAGCGGGTGTAATCGTATGTCGGCACTTCACCAAAGGCGGGAAATCCATAATTTGTCGAGAGGTAAATAGGTGGCACAACGGCATGATGTTGAGTGTCGGACTCGATACCAGTACGTACCGCGATAGTGGCTGGTTTGCGGGTGCTCATAGATGTTTCCTTTCGAACTGTGGTGATTTTTAAACAGTAATACATTGCAACTTTGCTGAATTTGGTTATACCTGTTAACAGCAAATCACGTATTCTTAATCCTTATCTCACAACTTTACTTCTCAAAAATGAAGACGTCAACACTTCTAGACGTCTATATGTCTTTGCTTATAGCCTTAGATCCCGCTAAAATCTCGGTTTGTGATTTTTATATAACTGATGATAATGAAGGTGCGCAATGGCTGATTGGAATGGGGAATATATAAGCCCATACGCGGAGCATGGTAAGAAAAGTGAACAGGTGAAAAAAATTACTGTTTCTATTCCTTTGAAAGTGCTGAAGGTGCTAACTGATGAGCGTACTCGCCGTCAGATCAATAATTTGCGCCACGCGACAAACAGCGAGTTGTTATGTGAAGCGTTTTTACATGCCTACACGGGTCAGCCACTGCCAACGGATGAAGATTTACGTAAAGATCGTCCAGACGATATTCCGGCAGAAGTGAAGAAACTGATGACCGAGATGGGCATTGAGTTTGAAGCGTTCGATGAAGAATAACTAACAATACGCACCGTTTTTCGCTGGAAGCCGATGTCTTGTCTATCGATAAGAACAATAAAAAACCGCTGAGACTATCAGCGGTTTTTTATTGAGATAATTCATGCCATGTAGTTTTCTGGCATCTCAATTCGAGCCACACCTGAATCAACCGCGGCTTGTGCGACGGCTTTAGCCACACGTGGCAGTAAGCGTGGGTCCATTGGTTTTGGAATGATGTAACCCGGACCAAATTCCAGTTTATCAACCCCAGCAGCTTTGAGTACATCAGCAGGAACGGCTTCTTTCGCTAGCTCACGGATCGCATCAACTGCAGCGAGTTTCATTTCATCATTAATTTCACTGGCACGAACATCCAATGCACCGCGGAAGATGAATGGGAAGCACAATACATTATTCACTTGGTTTGGATAGTCTGAGCGGCCTGTTCCCATAATCAAGTCATCACGTACTTCGTGTGCCAGTTCTGGTTTGATCTCTGGATCTGGGTTTGAGCAGGCGAAGACGACTGGTTTGTCTGCCATCAGCTTCAAAGCTTCGGCTGGAAGCAGATTTGGACCAGATACGCCTAAGAACAGATCGGCACCTTCAATGACATCTTCCAGTGTGCGTTTGTCTGTGTTGTTCGCAAATAGTTGCTTGTATTCGTTCAAGTCATCGCGGCGAGTGTGGATAACACCTTTACGGTCAAGCATGTAGATTTTTTCACGCATTGCACCACATTTTATCAGTAGCTCCATACATGCCACGGCTGCCGCACCAGCACCTAAACAGACGATCGTTGCTTCTTCAAGCTTTTTACCCTGAAGCTCAATTGCATTAAGCATACCTGCTGCCGTAACGATCGCTGTACCGTGCTGGTCGTCATGGAAAACAGGGACATCGCAGCGTTCAATCAAACGCTTTTCAATTTCAAAACAATCTGGTGCTTTGATGTCTTCGAGGTTAATGCCACCAAACGTGTCTGCAATGTTAGCGACGGTATCGACGAACTCATCGATAGTGCGGTGCTTAACTTCAATGTCAATCGAGTCTAGACCTGCAAAGCGCTTAAATAATAGCGATTTGCCTTCCATCACTGGTTTTGATGCCAGTGGTCCAAGGTTGCCGAGACCAAGAATCGCAGTACCATTTGAGATCACTGCTACCATGTTACCTTTCGCCGTGTACTTATAGACGTTATCTGCATTTTGTGCGATTTCACGCACTGGCTCAGCAACGCCTGGGCTGTACGCCAATGCCAGATCATTCGCTGTTTCAGCAGGCTTGGTCAGTTCAACGGCAATCTTACCCGCGGTTGGGTAAGCATGGTAATCCAGAGCCTGTTGGCGGAATTGTTCTTCTGGGCTCAGTTCTTGGTGGTTGTCATCGGACATAGATGTGGGTACTCGTTTGACTTTATGATTAACAAGGGAGTTCATTCTAGTAGAAGCCAGTCAAGCTGCAAAGGTAAGAATGCGACTCATATCAGCAAAATGCGCAGACTCTCTACAGATTAGACCAGATTTATTGCGATTGGATGATGGGCGAGGGGAAAGTGAGAAAGAAATGAGTGATATAGGGATCAAAAAAGGACGCCGTAGCGTCCTTTTCAATTTTAGCTATAAAGCAGAAATTATTTCTTGCTTGATAGAGCACCGAAACGCTTGTTGAAGCGATCAACACGGCCGCCTGTATCAACGATACGTTGCTTACCAGTGTAGAATGGGTGACATTTGTCACATACGTCTAGGTGGATAGACTCTTTAGCTAGAGTTGATTTGAACTCAAAAGAGTTACCGCAAGAACAAGTTGCGTTAACCGCTTTGTATTCTGGGTGAATACCTACTTTCATGGGAAAACCTCAAATTCAGGCCGTGTCGCTATCCGAATCTCAGCCGGACACCACACGTAGTTAATAAAAAATAGCATCGTGATACCGCTTTCTGGTTTAAAAAACAGCAAGCCATATCACTAAGGCGCGATATAGTAATGAATCATGGTGATTCGATCAACCAATTTGCTAATTATTTCGCCACTTTTTTCACCAAATTTTATTTTCACACGGCGCCATCAATCCATTAGACTGTGTTTTCGTAAATATAGTAATGAGTTAAGCGATTCTTATGCGACCAACCATAGCTCGCGTTGCCTTGCCTGTCCCTTTAGATAAGCAATTCGACTACCTGATCCCGCCATCCCAATTTCCTATTATTGGTGGACGTGTATCAGTGCCTTTTGGTCGCCAGACTTTAGTTGGGATCGTTGTATCGCTGGTTCATCAGTCAGATTTTCCTGTTGAACAGCTTAAACCAATCAAACATGTACTGGATAATGCGCCACTTTGGCCTGACAAGCTATACAGTTTATTGCAATGGTGCAGTCTGTTTTACCAATACCCACTCGGGGAAACGCTGTGCAATGCGATGCCAGCAGCATTACGGAAAGGGAAACCTGCGGATTTTGCCACCTTGGTTGAGTGGCAATTGACGACGACGGGACGCGATCAATTAATGCAAGGGTTTGGTCGTGCGGTAAAGCAAGCGAAAGTGATGCACCTTCTCGAACATGGGCCTGTCGCGCATCAAACTTTTATTGATGAAGAAATTACTACAAGTGTACTGAAAACCTTGCAAGAAAAAGGTTGGATCGAGTCGGTAGACAAGAAGCCTACTCGCCAACGCTGGTCTGCTCAAGTGGAAGCTGACGTTGATAAGCCTAAGCTGAACCAAGAACAAGCAGTCGCCATTGCCAGTGTAAATAGCCAAGATGGCTTTGGTTGTTACTTGTTGGAAGGGGTGACGGGATCGGGCAAAACCGAAGTCTACCTCAACTTAATCAAACCAGTTTTGGAGAAAGGGCGACAAGCGCTTATTTTGGTACCAGAGATTGGCTTAACGCCCCAAACCATCAACCGCTTTCGAAGCCGCTTTTCTGTTCCCGTGGAAGTGATTCATTCCGGGTTGAATGATACCGAGCGTTTGAATGCTTGGTTATGTGCTCGTGATGGGCAAGCTGGCATCGTGATTGGTACCCGTTCTGCTTTGCTCACCCCTTTTGCTGATTTAGGTATTATCATTGTTGATGAAGAGCATGATGCCTCTTATAAACAGCAAGACAGTCTGCGCTATCACGCCAGAGATGTGGCCGTGATGCGGGCAAACAAAGAGCAAATCCCAATTGTATTGGGCTCTGCCACGCCTGCGTTAGAAACGTTGCACAATGCTTTGAGCGGCAAATACCATCATCTGCACTTAACCCAGCGCGCCGGTGTCGCGGTACCAACCACGAATAAAGTTTTAGACGTTAAAGGCATGTATCTCGAAAGCGGCTTATCAGCGCCGTTGATTGCAGAAATGCGTCGCCACTTGAGTGCGGGCAATCAAGTGATGCTGTTTTTGAATCGTCGTGGCTTTTCTCCGGCTTTAATGTGTCATGAATGTGGCTGGATTGCAGAATGTAAACGCTGTGATGCTTATTACACCTACCATCAATACTCGAATGAAATCCGCTGCCATCATTGTGGTTCCCAGCAACCCATTATTCACCAGTGTCAGGGATGTGGTTCTACCAATTTAGTGACGGTTGGGGTGGGAACCGAACAGTTGGAGAATCAGCTAGAGAGCTTGTTCCCAGAATACAAAACGGTGCGAATCGATCGTGACAGTACCCGTAGAAAAGGCAGCCTCGAAAGTGCATTGAGTGCGATACGCAAAGGGGAGTATCAAATTTTGATCGGCACTCAGATGCTGGCAAAAGGGCATCACTTCCCTAATGTGACGCTAGTGGTTCTGTTGGATGTAGATGGCTCCTTATACAGCAGTGACTTCAGGGCATCGGAGCGGTTAGCGCAATTGTTTATTCAGGTTGCGGGGCGAGCAGGTCGTGCCAGTAAGCCGGGAGAAGTGGTATTGCAGACGCATCACCCAGAACATAGTTTATTGCAGGCATTGCTGAATAAAAGCTACCGTTCATTTGCTGAAACGGCGTTGCAAGAGCGTCAACTGGCCATGTTACCTCCTTATACTTTCTTAACGCTATTTCGTGCCGAGGCGAACCAGTCGCCATTGGTGGAAGCGTTCCTACGTCAAGTCCGCCATACCTTAGAGTCCCATCCTTTGTTTGATGATGCCTGTATGGTACTCGGGCCCACGCCAGCACCACTCGCTAAACGGGCAGGCAAATTCCGCTGGCAGTTGTTATTGCAAACGCAAAACCGTTCGTTGATGCAAAAATTACTGACCAGTGCGAGGCCTGTTATCCAGATGCTACCGGATGCAAAGAAAGTGCGTTGGTCATTAGATATTGAACCGCAAGATTTGAGCTAATGAAGTGATGAAAGTCGCTAGGGTTCGATTTCGGGCATTTTTCATTTATTTGTGATTGATATCTCACTTGCGACGCAATTTTTGTTAATCTCCCCGTAACTTTATGTTTCGAAATGAATAAACTAGGGGCGCTAGTACAAAACATGTACGGTATCTCGATAAAGTAAACGATTGCTTATTAGTGATCGAACACAATTAGAGTGGGTTTGAACTCATCACTTTTCATTGATTAGTTTGGGTGGCAGGTGCTGCCGTATTGGGAAATTAAGAGGGTTATTTTTTTATGGCGACAATGAAGGATGTTGCCCAGCTCGCAGGAGTCTCAACAGCGACAGTATCTAGAGCGCTGATGAATCCGGAAAAAGTCTCTTCTGCTACCAGAAAGCGAGTAGAAGATGCTGTGTTAGAAGCTGGCTATTCACCAAACTCTTTGGCGCGTAACTTGCGCCGGAATGAATCAAAAACGATCATCGCTATCATTCCTGATATTTGTGATCCTTATTACACGGAAATTATTCGCGGTATTGAAGATGCTGCCATGGAACACGGCTACATTGTGTTACTTGGTGATAGCGGTCAGCAAAAAAAACGAGAAAGTTCATTTGTGAACCTCGTCTTTACCAAACAAGCTGATGGCATGCTGCTGCTGGGAACTGATCTGCCTTTTGATGTCAGCAAACCAGAGCAAAAGAACCTGCCACCAATGGTGATGGCATGTGAATTTGCCCCTGAACTGGAGCTGCCTACCGTCCATATTGATAATCTCACATCAGCATTTGAAGCGGTTAATTACTTAACTCAATTGGGCCATAAACGTGTGGCTCAGCTTTCAGGCCCTGAGTCAGCGGTACTATGTCAATTCCGTCATCAGGGTTATCAGCAGGCGCTACGCCGCGCTGGTATTACCATGAATCCAACGTACTGCACTTACGGTAACTTCTCTTTTGAAGACGGTGCCAAAGCGGTGCGTCACTTGTTAGCTTTACCAGAGCCGCCAACGGCTATTTTCTGTCACAATGACGCGATGGCCATTGGTGCGATTCAAGAAGCGAAGAAGTTAGGATTGCGCGTGCCTCAAGATCTTTCAGTGGTTGGCTTTGATGATATTCATTTTGCGCAATATTGCGATCCACCGCTAACCACTATTTCCCAACCTCGTTATGAAATTGGCCGTCAGGCGATGCTGATGATGTTGGAGCTTTTACGTGGTCATGACGTTCGTGCTGGCTCTCGTTTGCTCGAAACCAGTTTAGTGGTGCGCGAAAGTGCAGCACCTCCTCGTGTGATTTAATCAAAAAAGATTCAGCGGCGCATTTTGATGCGCCGCTTCCATATCAGCTCTGTAATCCCTGAGCAATCTGCATTAACATGTGTAGCAGTGTTTTTTACTCAGACGTAAACTAGTGGCAAATAAAGATTATGTAAGGCGCGGTCGCGGTAACAGCAAGCCGCCTGCGAAGAAAAAGAAACAAGCCCCACGTCGCAAACCTTGGCGTAGCGGTCTGTTAGCGATCTCTTTGGTCGGTGTGTTTGGTTATGGTTTATACACCTTAAGTCAGGATCCTGAGCCGCCAGCACCTGTTGCTGAAACCGAGCCTGTTTCAAAACCGAAACCGAAGCCAGAAAAAGTGATCCCACCTCCACCAGAAGAGAAGTGGGATTACGTCGACACCTTGCCAAATCGTCAGGTTGAGGTGAAGGCGAAAGAGCAAGTGGTTTCAGATATCCCATATATCATGCAGTGTGGTGCTTATAAGAATAAGCAGCAAGCTGAAGAGCGAAAAGCATTGATTGCCTTCCAAGGGATCAAGAGCCACATTCGTAAAAAAGAAGACAGCAGCTGGTACCGTGTGGTGCTTGGGCCATATAAATTTAAGCGTGATGCCGAGCGAGATAAGCACAAGCTTCAGCGCGCTAAGATTGAGCCTTGTGCCATTTGGAAAGATCAGTAATCTCCTATTCAAAACGGACTCTTCGGAGTCCGTTTTTTTATTCATCTTATTGCGCGATGCCAGATGACTCCTCTAGAGGCTGCGTATCCTTCCCCCTTGATTTTTTGCGCTGTCATCCTCATATAGTTTTTAACTCCAAAGTGAAAACAAATTAAGAGGTCGACTCGTGACTACTATTGTATCTGTACGTCGAAATAACAAAGTTGTCATCGCAGGTGATGGACAAGTATCGCTGGGTAATACGGTGATGAAAGGTAATGCGCGTAAAGTGCGTCGCTTGTACAACAATAAAGTTCTAGCGGGTTTTGCTGGTGGTACCGCCGACGCTTTCACACTGTTTGAGAAGTTTGAAAGCAAGCTACAAATGCATCAAGGCCACCTAACTAAAGCGGCGGTTGAACTGGCCAAAGATTGGCGTAGTGATCGTGCGCTGCGTAAATTGGAAGCACTACTGGCTGTAGCGGATGAAACGGCATCTTTGATCATTACTGGTAATGGCGATGTGGTTCAGCCTGAAAATGATTTGATTGCAATCGGCTCAGGAGGCAACTTCGCTCAAGCGGCAGCAACTGCATTGCTTGAAAATACAGAATTAGACGCTCGTGAGATCGCCGAGAAATCACTGACCATTGCGGGTGATATCTGTGTATTCACCAACCATCACCACACTATCGAAGAACTAGAAATCCCGGCTGCTCAAGCAGAGTAAGTAACGGCTAAAAAGCAAAGATAGTGCTAACAGAATTTAAGGAATTGAATTATGTCTGAAATGACTCCTCGCGAAATTGTTCACGAGCTTAACCGCCATATCATTGGTCAAGAAAATGCAAAGCGTTCTGTAGCGATCGCGCTGCGTAACCGCTGGCGTCGTATGCAGCTTGAAGAGAGCTTGCGTGTCGAAGTTACGCCAAAGAATATTCTAATGATTGGTCCAACGGGTGTGGGTAAAACAGAAATTGCTCGTCGTTTGGCTAAACTGGCGAATGCTCCGTTTATCAAAGTGGAAGCGACCAAGTTTACAGAAGTCGGTTATGTGGGTAAGGAAGTAGAAACCATCATCCGCGATCTAACTGATGTCGCTATTAAAATGACGCACCAACAAGCGATGGAAAAAGTGAAGTTCCGCGCTGAAGAGCAAGCCGAAGAGCGCATTCTTGATGCACTGCTGCCGCCAGCGCGCGATGCTTGGGGTCAGAATGAACAGCAAGATGAAAGCTCATCAAACACGCGTCAGGTTTTCCGTAAGAAGCTACGTGAAGGTAAGCTAGACGACAAAGAGATTGAAATCGATGTTGCTGCGCCGCAAATGGGCGTAGAGATCATGGCACCTCCTGGTATGGAAGAAATGACCAACCAGCTTCAAGGTATGTTCCAAAATCTTGCAGGCGATACCAAGAAAAAGCGCAAAATGAAAATCAAAGAAGCCTTTAAGGCTTTGACTGAGGAAGAAGCGGCGAAGCTAGTGAATCAGGAAGAGCTGAAAGAGCAAGCGATTTTCAATGTGGAAAACAACGGTATCGTCTTTATCGATGAAATCGATAAGATCTGTAAGCGCGGTGAAAGCTCGGGTCCTGATGTTTCTCGTGAAGGTGTTCAACGTGACTTACTGCCGTTAATTGAAGGCAGCACGGTATCAACGAAGCACGGTATGGTGAAAACGGATCACATCCTATTTGTTGCATCTGGTGCATTCCAAGTGGCGAAACCGTCTGACTTGATCCCTGAGCTGCAAGGTCGCCTGCCAATTCGTGTTGAACTTGAAGCGCTATCAAGCAATGACTTTAAACGCATTCTGACTGAACCAAAAGCCTCTCTGACTGAGCAATATGTTGCGTTAATGAAGACGGAAGAAGTGGATATCGAATTTACTGAAGAAGGTATCACTCAGATCGCGGAAGCTGCATGGACCGTTAATGAAACGACAGAAAACATCGGTGCGCGTCGTCTGCATACGGTGATGGAGCGCTTAATGGATGAGATCTCATTTGAAGCGACGGATAAAGCGGGTTCTAAGCTAACGATTGATGCTGAGTACGTGAAAGCGAAACTTGGTGACACGATTGAAGATGAAGATTTAAGCCGCTTTATTCTTTAGAGTTCAATGTAATTTTTAAAGCCCGCTCAATCGAGCGGGCTTTTTTATTGCTGTGATATAACACGCTGTTTTTACTATTTTTATTTTGTTTTGCTAGAGCAGGAGTGAATGGTTTTTTGTCTTATATCAGAACTATCTGTATATAAAAACATCGATAATGCTGTGTGCAAGTAGCATTTTTCTCTGTATGATGGCTCGCTTTTATGATCGTCCTCACATTCTTGATAGGTTTGAGAGGTAAATACGCCTAACCCGATTTTCGGGCCATGAAAAGCGAGACTCTAATGTCTAGAGCCAGTTTGGCGGCAGGGACTTCCTGCGTTTCTGATGTCGATAATTCGACAACTCCTTGTGATCCTTCCACGAAAAAAAATATCCGCTCGCAATTAGAGCTCTCTAATCCGGTATTGTGGCTCAGTGGTAGCTTTCTTTCTCTTTTTGTTTTACTTGCCCTGTTTGATGCAGAGCTGCTGACATCACTCGTGAATAGCGGCTTTGGCTATGCGACTCAATATTTCGGTGGTTACTGGCAGATCTTGCTGCTGGTTAATTTTGTTCTTGGATTATGTATTGCTTTAGGGCAGACGGGCTACGTGCGCCTTGGGGGGCTTGATACTCCCGAGGTGGAAACCTTTAAGTGGCTGTCTATCCTGCTTTGTACGCTTCTGGCTGGAGGCGGTGTTTTTTGGGCAGCAGCTGAGCCGATCGCCCACTATGTCTCTGCACCACCAATTTATGGTAATGATACGCCTCGTGAGATGGCGATTAATGCATTGTCTCAGTCGTTTATGCATTGGGGATTTCTTGCTTGGGCGGTCCTTGGCTCACTTTCTTCCATCGTCTTGATGTACCTTCATTACGAGAAAGGCTTACCTCTGAAGCCACGAACTTTACTGTACCCTGTATTTGGCCAACGTGCGCTGCATGGTTGGCTCGGCAATGCGGTGGATGCGTTAAGCATTATCGCAGTGGCTGCCGGAACCATCGGACCAATCGGCTTTCTTGGCTTACAAATCAGCTACGCTCTGAATGCGTTGTTCGGGATCCCGGATGAGCTAACGACCCAAATCGTGGTGGTGTTGTTTGCAATGGCAATCTATACCTTGTCTGCGCTGAGTGGTTTGAGTAAAGGCATCCAGATTGTCAGTCGCTATAACATCATGCTGTCATTGGCTTTGGTGATCTTTATGCTGATAGCCGGACCGACTAATTTCATTGTTGATGGTTATATTCAAGGCGTTGGGCGTATGATTGATAATTTCGTTCCGATGTCTTTATATCGTGGTGATACGGAATGGCTTGGCTGGTGGACTGTTTTCTTCTGGGGATGGTTCATTGGTTATGCACCGATGATGGCGATTTTTATTGCAAGAATTTCACGAGGCCGAACCATTCGACAGTTAATTTTAGCCATTAGTATTGCAGCTCCATTGATCACTTGTTTTTGGTTCAGCATTGTTGGGGGCAGTGGGCTAGCATTTGAGTTAGCTAACCCGGGTAGCATTAAAGCTGGTTTTGAAGGTTTTAACTTGCCAGGGGCGTTACTGGCTATTACCCAGCAATTGCCATTTTCACTGTTGATTTCGATCCTATTTCTGATTTTAACCACGACCTTTATTGTCACCACTGGTGACTCGATGACGTACACCATCAGCGTAGTAATGACCGGTACTAGCCGACCAAATGCACTGATTCGCTCATTCTGGGGAATTGTAATGGGAGCGGTTGCCATTGTGTTGATTTCGATGGGAGAGGGTGGGATTTCTGCTCTTCAATCGTTTATTGTGATCACGGCAGTGCCTGCGTCTTTCATTATTTTACCGTCATTGTGGATGGCACCTAAGGTTGCTCATCAGATGGCAAAGAAACAGAATTTATTGTAGGCGTGAACAAAAAAGTCCTCCCAATTGGGAGGACTTTTTTTATGCGTGGCACTTGAGCTTAGATCATAAAGATAAAGATCACAGCCAGTGCAGAGATAAGGCCGGCAAATGCGTAGCACGCAATTTTACCTGCAATACCAGTGTGGAACTTAAGATCGTGCATGCCATGGTGTACACGGTGCATCGCATGCCACATTGGTAGCGCGAGCGTACCAATGATAAACAGTGCGCCAATAATGCTCGTAGCAAAATCAGTGACGCGTTCGTAGCTCAACGCCTCAGCATCAATCACACCCATAGGTACTAAGATACCAAGCACCAAAATAGTGACTGGTGTGATCATAGCGAACCAGCTACCGCCAGCCCCAAACAGACCCCACCATACCGGTTCATCAGAGCGTTTAGGAGCTCGGTCTACTTTGTAATTCGTATTCATCGTTCGAACTCCTTACACAACAACAAGAACAATCAGAGAAATAAAAGCAACCGCTGCCCATTGAGCAAGTACGATAAGCTTCTTATCTACTGGTTTACCTTTCAGGCGCATTGGCATTACCTGAGGCATCATGCTGAAGAATGTTTGAGCATGGAACAAACTGCCCGCTAACGCGACGATGTTAATTGCGATCACGATAGGGTTAGCCATGAAGTCTAACCAACCTTGCCACGCTTCAGGACCTTTCACTAACGAGCCTAAACCGAAAGTCAGGAAAATAGTGAATAGGATCAATGGAAGCACGGTTGCTTCACGCAGCATGTAAAAGCGGTAGAATGGATGATCTTTCCACCAAGTACGTTTTACTTCACGAACGTAAGGTTTACGGTTACTCATCCTTATGCCTCCTCTTTTGCTGGTGTGCCGTCAGGTTTAAGCATGGCGATAACAAAGTCCATTGAAGACTCAATCTTGCCTTGGTTAACTGCAGCCGCAGGGTCCACGTTTTTCGGACAGACTTCAGAGCAGTAACCCACAAAGGTACAACCCCAAGCGCCGTTTTCACCGTTGATCAGGTTCATACGCTCAGCTTTACCGTTGTCACGGCTATCAAGGTTGTAACGATGTGCTAGTGTTAGCGCAGCAGGACCGATGAACTCTGGGTTTAGACCAAACTGAGGACATGCTGCGTAGCACAGGCCACAGTTGATACAGCCAGCAAACTGCTTGTATTTCGCCATTTGCTCAGGCGTTTGCAGGTTGGTGCCGTCTTCTGGTTTACGGTCATTACCAATGATGTAAGGCTTGATCGCTTCTAAGCGCTCAATGAATGGCGTCATGTCAACAATCAAATCTTTCTCAATTGGGAAGTTTGCTAACGGTTCGATCTTCACACCATTTGGGTAATCACGTAGGAAGCTTTTACAAGCAAGCTTAGGCACGCCGTTTACCATAATGCCGCAAGAACCACAGATCGCCATACGACAAGACCAGCGGTAAGACAGATCTTTATCAAGGTTATCTTTGATGTAGCCTAACGCATCGAGTGTCGACATGGTTTCATCAAACGGTACTTCAAAGGTTTGAAAATGTGGTTCTGCGTCTTGCTCTGGGTCGTAACGCAGAATCTCCACTTTCTGAATGCGGTTTGCTGACATTATGCTTGCTCCTCTGCGTTATTCTCTTGCGCCGCTTTAGCCGCTTCTTCAGCTGCTGCTTTTTCTGCCGCTTCACCATATAGACGTGCTTTTGGCTGTGACTTAGTGATGGTTACACCGCTGTAGTCAATGCTTGGCGCTGCTTCTGGCTGGTAGAAAGCAAGAGAGTGTTTGAGGAAGTTCACGTCGTCACGTTCGGTACAACCATCGTCTAGACGCTGGTGTGCACCACGAGATTCTTTACGTAGAATTGCAGAGTGAACCATTGCTTCTGCCACTTCTAGGCCGTAACCGACTTCGATCGCGTACAAAAGGTCAGTGTTGAATACTTTGCCTTTATCTTTGATGCTGATTTTCTTGTAACGCTCTTTCAGCTCAGTGATTTTCTCGATGGTTGCTTGCATCAAGTCTTCCTGGCGGTAGATACCACAACCCGCTTCCATGGTGTGACCCATTTCAGTACGGATATCAGCCCAGTTTTCTTCACCTTCTTGGTTCATCAGAGCAGCAATGCGCTCTTCAACGGCTTTCACTTGAGTCGCGATAGACTCTTCGTTCCAACCTTTGAATTCTGCTGCGCGCTTCACCGCTTGTTCACCGGCAACGCGACCGAATACTACGAACTCAGCCAGTGAGTTAGAACCAAGACGGTTTGCACCGTGAAGACCAACAGAGGCACATTCGCCCACTGCGAACAGACCTTTAATGCGAGTTTCACATTCGCCGTTAGTTTCAATACCACCCATGGTGTAGTGAACAGTTGGACGAATTGGAATTGGCTCTTTTGCTGGGTCAACGTTCACGTATGCTTTCGCAAGCTCACAGATGAACGGTAGACGCTCTTGTAGGTACTCTTCACCTAGGTGGCGAAGGTCTAGATGCACCACGTCACCAAGAGGGTGTTTGATGGTGTTGCCTTTCTGTTGCTCGTGCCAGAAAGCTTGAGAAACTTTGTCACGAGGACCCAGTTCCATGTATTTGTTCTTAGGTTGACCCACTGGAGTCTCAGGGCCCATACCGTAATCTTGTAGGTAACGGTAGCCATTTTTGTTGACGATGATACCGCCTTCACCACGACAACCTTCGGTCATCAGAATGCCTGTACCTGGAAGACCCGTTGGGTGGTACTGAACGAATTCCATATCACGTAGAGGAACGCCGTGACGGTACGCCATCGCCATGCCGTCGCCCGTGACGATACCGCCGTTGGTGTTACAGTGGTAAACACGACCTGCGCCACCTGTTGCTAGCACAACCGATTTCGCTTTGATGGTTACCAGCTCACCTTCAGACATATGGATAGCGATAAGGCCTTGAACTTCGCCTTCATCAACCAACAGATCGACCACAAAATATTCATCAAAGCGTTTGATGTTGTCGTACTTCATTGAAGTTTGGAACAACGTATGAAGCATGTGGAAACCAGTTTTATCAGCAGCGAACCAAGTACGCTCAACTTTCATACCGCCGAAGCGACGTACGTTGACTTCACCGTTTTCTTTACGGCTCCATGGGCAGCCCCATTGTTCCATCTGGATCATTTCGCGAGTTGCATTCTCAACGAAATATTCAACAACATCCTGTTCACATAGCCAGTCACCACCGCCAACGGTATCGTTGAAGTGATTGTCTAAGCTATCTTCATCCTTGATAACTGCTGCTGAGCCACCTTCCGCTGCGACCGTGTGAGAACGCATTGGATAAACTTTAGAAATAAGCGCTACTTCTAAGTCCGGGTTTGCTTCAGCCGCTGCAATAGCAGTACGAAGACCAGCGCCGCCTGCGCCGATGACTGCGATATCTGTGGTGATAGTTTGCACAGTTATCCTCCAGTGAGTGTGCGGAATTATCCGCTTGTTATAGTTAGTCGGGGAGTCTCCCCAAAAGTGGTAGAACTAGTGTAGAAGAGCTGCTTCTAGGAAAAATTGATGTATTTAGGTTTTTGCAGCGGAAATGCAAACGAGAGCATAGATTTTCTAGGTTATGTGATTGCAGTCACGGCATTGCGACAATAGATGATTCTGTTGTCTACCCTCTGAATCTATAGGGAATTTAACGAATCAATAGCTTGCGTCATGACCACTCATTGGATTTATCAAGCGTAACAATTCAACAACCCAGTTGGTGTTTTTGAGCTGGGATTGTTTCTCCCTTTTCTAGCGCTACAATGTGCGCTTCTTCTCTATGATAAAGATGCAACAAAATGCCTGATATGAACTGGAAGCCGACCGCAACGACTGAGCAGCTAAAACAGCGCGCAGGTTTACTTCGCGCCATTCGTCAATTTTTCCATGAGCGTGATGTGTTGGAAGTGGACACACCAGCGATGAGCCATGCAACCGTGACGGATATTCATCTGCATACCTTTCAGACGGAATTTGTTGGCCCAGGTTATGCTGGTGGCAGTAAGCTATTTTTAATGACCAGTCCTGAATTTCATATGAAGCGCTTGCTTGCCGCAGGCAGTGGTTGCATCTACCAAATCAACAAAGCTTTTCGCAATGAAGAGAATGGTCGTCACCATAATCCGGAATTCACCATGCTTGAGTGGTATCGAGTGGGTTTTGACCACCATAAATTGATGGATGAGATGGATGAACTGCTGCAATTGGTGCTGCAATGTGGCGCAGCGCAGCGCATGACTTACCAACAAGCTTTTATTGATGTACTCGGTGTGTGTCCGTTAGAAGGGTCAATGCAAGAGCTAAAATCTGTTGCTGACAAGCTCGGGCTGAGTGATATCGCTGAGCCCGAAGAAGATCGTGATACCTTGTTGCAGTTGCTATTTAGCATGGGGGTTGAAAGCAAGATAGGCCAGCAGGTGCCGGCATTTGTTTATGATTTTCCAGCATCACAAGCGGCACTCGCGAAAATCAACCCGCACGATCATCGCGTAGCGGATCGTTTTGAGGTGTATTTCAAAGGCATTGAACTGGCTAACGGTTTCCATGAGTTAGACAATCCGCAAGAACAGCTCATGCGTTTTGAACAAGACAATAGCAAGCGTCTCGAAATGGGTTTAAAACCTCAGCCGATTGACCATCATTTAATTTCAGCTCTGGAGGCGGGGCTGCCTGAGTGTGCAGGCGTCGCACTAGGTATTGATCGTTTAATTATGTTGGCATTAGGTTGTGAACATATTGATCAAGTCACGGCGTTTCCATTTCCAAGAGCATGATTTGTTAGTTAAAAATCAGTAAAGGCGTTGTCTGTCATGGGTTACATCTTTTTACCATGGCTTATGCCATAGGGATCTAATTCGTGACTTGGTTTAACGATATGATGCGTAATGCAATCGGCAAGGGATTGTGACCGATAGGAACATAAAACAAGGGATAAGCATGCATTACGATGTATTCAATGGAGACGCTGATGGCATCATCGCGCTATTACAACTGCGCTTGGCACAGCCGAGAGAGAGTCAACTGATCACGGGTGTAAAGCGTGATATTAAGTTGCTTGAGTACGTTGTTGATGCGGGCGATGCCTCCTCAGTGACGGTGCTTGATATTTCGATGGAAAAGAACCGAGAGGCGTTGGATACGCTACTTGCTGGCTCGGTTCCTGTTTTTTATTGTGATCATCACCGTAGTGGTGAGCTGCCGAGTTCTAACTCGCTTGAAGCATTGATCAACCTCGATGCAGAAGTGTGTACGAGTCTCTTGATTAACGAGAAACTGAATAGCCAATATGTCCACTGGGCCATTGCCGCGGCTTTTGGTGATAACCTAAATCGTGTGGCAGAGACATTGGCACAAAAGCATCATCTAAGTGAGGCTGATACGGCGTTTTTACAGCAGCTAGGTGTATTGATTAACTACAATGGTTATGGGGCCACACTGGATGATCTGCACATTGCGCCTGCAGAGCTGTTTCTTCAGCTATTGAACTACCCAGACCCATTTGCTCTGCGCTCTGATCAACAGTCGCCGTTTTATCAACTTCAGCGTGGCTACCAAGACGATTACCAACAAGTGGCAGCGTTAAAACCCATTCATCAATCTCAGGCTGCAACTGTTTATGAGCTGCCGTGTGAAGCATGGGCACGCCGCATCAGTGGTGTTTATGGCAATGAACTTGCTAACCAATCGCCATCTCAGGCGCATGCAGTGATGACGCTAAACCCAAGTCAAGCTGACTATACCGTGAGTGTTCGTGCTCCGTTAAATAACCGCATTGGAGCCGATGAAGTGTGCAGCCAATTTGCAACGGGTGGAGGACGTAAAGCGGCTGCTGGGATCAACGCGTTACCTCAATCTGAAAAGAGTACCTTTATTGCAACCTTAGATGCGTTTTATCGCTAGTTTGGCCTCATAGAGCGAAACAAGTCACGGCTATCAATGCATTAACTGAAGCGAGACGCTACTTAGGTCACGAGATTTACATCTAGTTATCATTGACGCTATAGCCTCTGCCGCCTATCCCCGTTATACTTCCTGACTGATTTTATCGTCCGATTTTTAACGACAAACACTGCAAGAGCACAGGATATGCAAGAATACATTGAGTTTTTCCAACAAAACATGATTTTATCTTTGGTATGGGTTGGCCTACTTGTTGCCCTTATCATGAATATTTTCAAATCGTCGACTGCCGCTTACAAAGAAATCGGTGCTTCCGAAACCACTCAGTTGATGAACCGTGAAAATGGTGTTGTTGTGGATATCCGCGCTAAAGATGAGTTCCGCAAAGGACATATTACCGATGCAGTTCACATTTTACCTTCGGATATCAAAGCAGGTAGCTTTGGTGCCCTTGAAAACCGTAAATCTGACCCAATCATTGTGGTATGCAAAACAGGTCAAACAGCTCAAGAAAGCGCTAACCTGCTAGCAAAAGCGGGTTTTGAAAAAGTGAACCTGTTGAAAAATGGTCTAATCGCTTGGAACGAAGCGAACCTGCCACTTGTTCGTGGTAAGAAATAACCATTGATGAGGCGAGAGATTAGGCGCTGAGTAAAAAAGCAGCGCTTAAGTCCAATGAGTTGTGAAACTGAGCACGAAAATTAGTGAACTATTCGTTTCCACCGCCTCTCTCAGTTAGTCTCACATCAGACTGTATTTTACGGAATAAAGGATTCAAAAATGGCTGAAGCAGCACCACAACAAGAAGCACAACAATTTGCAATTCAACGCATCTTCCTGAAAGACGTTTCTTTCGAAGCTCCTAACTCACCAGTAATGTTCCAAAAAGAGTGGAATCCAGATGTGAAACTGGATCTAGACACTCAAAGCCGTGAGCTTGGTGACGGTGTTTACGAAGTGATCCTACGCCTGACAGTGACAGTGAAAAATGCAGAAGAAACTGCATTCCTATGTGAAGTTCAACAAGGCGGTATCTTTACTGCAGAGAAAATGGAAGCGGGTCAGCTAGCGCATTGCCTAGGTGCATTCTGTCCAAACATCCTGTTCCCATATGCACGTGAAACGATTTCTAGCCTAGTGGTTAAGGGTACATTCCCACAACTAAACCTAGCACCAGTTAACTTTGACGCGCTATTCATGAACTACCTACAGCAACAAGCTGAGCAAGGTGAAAGCCAACCTGAAGCGTAAGCTGAAGGTGGGTCTGACTTCAGTTTATTGAGGTTAGGTAAACAATGATAAAAATGCACAAAGCATCTTCAATAACCGATGCGTTGTGCATTTTTTGTTTAATATATAGCTAAGTTACTTCATCTTGCGTAGGTGCTTTAGCTATATACCCATGTGATTTCAAGATGCAGAACTCAGAGCTTTATTAACGAGTTCAATACAAGAACAATGATTAAATTCGGGCGGAACTATGACAGATTCTCAAACCAATAATGCCTATGGAAAAGAGATTGCGATGACAGTGATCGGGGCGGGCTCATACGGCACGTCTTTGGCGATCTCGTTAGCTCGTAATGGTGCCAATGTGGTTATTTGGGGCCATGAAGCTGATCATATGGCGCGTTTGCAAGCGGATCGTGCTAACCATGAATTTTTGCCGGGCATTGATTTCCCAGAAACGCTGATTGTTGAATCAGACCTTGAGAAAGCAGTTCAAGCAAGCCGTGATCTGCTTGTTGTAGTGCCTAGCCACGTTTTTGGTATTGTGCTGAATAACCTCAAGCCTTACCTGCGTGAAGACACTCGAATTTGCTGGGCGACAAAAGGATTAGAGCCGGAAACGGGACGCCTGTTAAAAGACGTCGCACACGATATTATTGGAGATGCTTATTCACTGGCCGTATTGTCAGGCCCAACGTTTGCAAAAGAACTAGCAGTTGGTATGCCGACGGCGATTTCCGTCGCTTCGCCAGACGATAAGTTTGTGAAAGATCTGCAAGAAAAAATCCACTGCAGCAAAACATTCCGCGTTTACGCCAATAGTGACTTTACCGGTATGCAATTGGGCGGTGCAGTGAAAAACGTGATTGCAATTGGAGCCGGGATGTCTGATGGCATTGGTTTTGGCGCAAATGCTCGTACAGCACTTATCACGCGCGGTTTGGCTGAAATGTGCCGCCTTGGCGGCGCTCTTGGCGCTCAACCAGAAACCTTTATGGGTATGGCTGGTTTAGGTGACTTAGTGCTGACATGTACCGATAATCAATCACGTAACCGCCGCTTTGGCCTTGCTCTAGGGCAAGGGAAAGATGTCGATACGGCTCAAGACGAAATTGGTCAGGTGGTCGAAGGCTATCGCAATACCAAAGAAGTATGGTTGCTGGCAGAACGTATGGGTGTAGAGATGCCAATAGTTGATCAAATCTATCAAGTATTGTATCAAGGAAAAGATGCTCGCATGGCAGCGCAAGATTTGCTCGCCCGTGATAAGAAAGCAGAAGGATAATTAACCGGCTTAGCGGTTGCCTGTGTCGAGGTGAATCGCTAGGTATCCAGGGAATTGCACATGAATAATTGTGAGAAACAGAAAGTCTGGCAAGCGATTGTGAAGGAGGCTCGTGAGCTTTCTGAGCAAGAGCCGATGCTAGCGAGCTTCTATCATGCCACCATTATTAAGCATGACAGCCTAGCCGCGGCCTTGAGCTACATACTTGCTAACAAGCTGAATACCGCCTCAATGCCAGCGATGGCAGTACGTGAAGTAGTGGAAGAGGCCTTTAACTCTGACCCCTCTATTACCGAAGCTGCGGCTTGTGATATCTGTGCCACAGTGAATCGAGACCCGGCGGTTGCGATGTATTCAATGCCATTACTTTACCTAAAGGGCTACCATGCGCTACAGGGCTATCGGGTTGCAAACTGGCTGTGGAAGCAGGGACGTATGGCCTTGGCTACCTACCTGCAAAACCAGATCTCAGTCGCCTGTCAGGTAGACATCCATCCAGCTGCCCGTATTGGGCGCGCGATCATGCTCGACCATGCTACTGGGATTGTGATTGGTGAAACGGCTGTTGTCGAAAATGATGTATCAATTCTGCAAGATGTGACCCTAGGTGGTACAGGTAAAGAGTGTGGCGATCGACATCCTAAGATCCGTGAAGGGGTGATGATTGGAGCTGGCGCTAAAATCTTAGGCAATATCGAAGTTGGAGAGGGTGCAAAGATTGGTTCTTGCTCGGTCGTACTTCAGCCAGTCCCTCCTCATACTACTGTGGCGGGTGTCCCAGCTAAGATTGTCGGAAGGCCGAAAACAGATAAGCCTTCTTTGGATATGGACCAGCAATTCAATGGTCGCTCTCAGAGCTTTATTGGTGGCGATGGAATATAGATTTACACCAAAAAATCAATAAACGAACGCCAATTACCTTTGTGATTGGCGTTTTTGTATGCGCTAAAAATAAAAAAACCGATACTAATGTATCGGTTTAAACTTGTTGTTGTGTCTGCTGCATCTTGGCAGAGCGGCACCTGTTATTAAGACAATGCTTCTAGCTCTTCAAGAACTTCTTCTGCCCATGCAATCCATGCTTGGCGTGCAAGGAGATTGCGGCGAAGGGTCAAACGCTCCAAGCGTTGCTGCTTGTCGAGTGTTGCAGGTGTTGAGTAGTACGCTAGTTCAATATCTTTATAGTGATTAACGAGTTTACGGGACTCTTCAACAAGGTCTGCGAGTTGTAGGCGGTATGGTCCAGAATCTTGAACCGAACAAGCCATCAGCTTTGCTGAAAACTCATCGCGTATAGTTGGGTGCGCTGTAGGTTGATCAAACCATTCACCTAGGGCAATGCGGCCTGCGTCGGTGATGGAATAAACTTTACGATCCGGCTTTCCTTCTTGAGGCTCTAAAACGCAAGTGACCAAGCTATTTTGAGCCATTTTATTCAATTCACGGTAAACTTGCTGGTGGCTTGCTTTCCAGAAGTATCCGATTGTTGCGGAAAACTCTTTAGTGATGTCGTATCCAGTTGCATCGCGTGTGCTCAGAACTGTAAGAATAACGTGTGGTAATGACATGTCTTCAATCCAAAAGGTCAATAAACTTTAACAACTGCCTGAGTGTCTGTTGTGCTTCTAAAGGCACTAATCATCAGTTATCACTGGGCATACCAACAAAGTTGGTCATGTCACCTTAAAGCCGTTTATCACCTAATCTCGATCTAGACGTTATCGAGGATATGCGGATTGTTGATTTTATAATGTTCCGCAGAAGTGGATTAGTATATCTAAATAATAAGCACAAAGTAGAATAGAAAAACAGAATAAATCAAAAAACTAACAAAAAGCTCAGTAAGTAATACTTTTGGTATTTTGTTTTTTAGGGGTGGTTTAGTCTGTACCGTTTGTAGGATTATATTCTGACATGTATAAGCCATTGAATGGCATACTGCTATGATGATATGTGCTACAGGATAGAAAAAAGGCTGGTGACAACACCAGCCTTTTTGATTTACTAGCAGATTATCCGGTATTGCGCATACCTGCTGCGATACCTGCGATTGTCACCATGAGGGCTTCTTCAAGCTCTGGTGAAGGCTCTTCAGTTTGACGTGTCCGGTATAACAATTCTGCTTGTAGCATGTTGAGTGGCTCAACATAGATATTGCGTAGACGGATAGATTCTTTACCCCATGGGTCGCTTTGCATTAAGTTCTCGTTGTTTTCTACATTCAGTACAACTTTAATGTCTTTTTGCAACTGTTCACGCAGGCGATCACCTAATGGAAGCAGTTCTGGTTGTGCGAGACGTTGGTCATAGTAGCGAGAGATCTCAATGTTACACTTCGAGTACACCATCTCTAGCATGCCAAGGCGAGTTGAGAAGAATGGCCATTCACGACACATTTCTTCCAGTAGTGCTTGGTGGCCTTTATCAATCGAATACTGGATCGCTTCACCTGCGCCAAGCCATGCAGGTAGAACCAAGCGGTTTTGACTCCAAGAGAAAATCCAAGGGATCGCACGCAAACTTTCTACACCACCATTTGGGTTGCGTTTAGCAGGGCGTGAGCCCAATGGCAGTTTGCCAAGTTCAAGCTCAGGGGTTGCTTGACGGAAGTAAGGAACAAAATCCGCTTCACCACGAACCACGCTTCGGTAAGCTTCACAGCTGACTTCAGACAGTACGTTCATAAGATCGCGCCAGTCTTGTTTTGGTTCTGGTGGTGGCAATAAGTTTGCTTCAAGAATCGCACTGGCGTACAGGTTAAAGCTATTAACAGCAACATCCGGTAGACCGAGCTTAAAGCGGATCATTTCCCCTTGCTCAGTAACGCGTAAGCCGCCTTTCAAGCTTTTTGGTGGTTGAGATAATAATGCTGCATGTGCTGGAGCACCACCTCGGCCAACAGTGCCGCCACGGCCGTGGAATAAGGTGAGTTCAACCCCTTCCTCTTCTGCGACTTTCACCAATGACTCCATCGCATGATATTGGGCCCAGCCAGCTGCCATAACGCCGGCATCTTTCGCTGAATCCGAGTAGCCGATCATGACCATCTGATGATTCTGAATGAAGCCACGATATAGGTCGATGCTCATCAGCTGTTTGATCACCGCTTCTGCGTTATTCAGGTCATCAAGGGTTTCAAACAGAGGGCATACATCCATACGGTAAGGGCAACCTGCTTCTTGCAGTAGCAAATGGACAGCCAAAACATCAGAGGCGGTACGGGCCATTGAAATCACATACGCTCCAAAGGCTTCACGTGATTGGTTAGCAATGATCTTACAGGTATCTAAAACTTCTTTAACCGGTTCTGATGGTTCCCAGTCGAGAGGAAGCAGTGGACGCTTCGAACTTAGTTCATTAGTTAGGAAAGCGACTTTATCTTGCTCGCTCCATTGATCGTAGTCGCCGATCCCCAGGTAACGAGTCAGCTCAGACAGTACATCTGAGTGACGTGTACTTTCTTGACGGATGTCGAGACGAACAAGGTGGACACCAAACGCTTTAACGCGACGTAGTGTATCCAGTAGTGAGCCATCAGCAATGACACCCATGCCGCACTCATGCAGAGACTGGTAGCAAGCGTAGAGCGGCTGCCAAAGTTGTTCAACCTGCTGTAACGGCGCTTTCACTGCCAGTTTTTGACCATTGATTTTTGCATCAAGGATCTCTTTCGTGTCGTTAAGTAGCGCACGTAGTTGCTTTAAAATGCCACGATAAGGTTCATGTTGATCATCACCAGCAAGCTCTCGAACCGCATCGTTGCACTTAGTCATCGACAGTTCACTGATCAACTCATTGATGTCGTTCAGGTACAGATCAGCGGCTTTCCAGCGTGAAAGCAGTAACACTTCACGAGTGACGGTATGAGTGACAAATGGGTTGCCATCTCGGTCACCACCCATCCACGAAGAAAAGTGAACAGGTCGCGCATCAATCGGAAGACCTTCACCAAGGTAGTTTTCTAAGCGCTCATCCATTTCACGTAGGAATTCAGGAACGGCTTGCCAAAGTGAGTTTTCAACCACAGCAAAGCCCCATTTCGCTTCATCTAGAGGCGTTGGACGCTGTTGACGAATAACATCAGAGTGCCAGCTTTGGGCGATCAATTGTTCTAAACGACGCTCAGTCTTATGGCGCTCTTTAGGTGATAGATCACTTAACTCAAGTTTTGATAGGCATTCATTGATCTTCACCAATTTGTTGATCATGGTGCGGCGAGTAATTTCTGTCGGGTGTGCAGTCAGTACCAGCTCAATGTTTAAGTCTCGAATGGCTTGTGCTGTATCGAGTTTGCTGACATTGCTTTGGCTGAGCTTAGAAAACAGCGTATTGATCGCATCCGGCTCACACACATGTGACTCACAATGACGTGAGATGGTGTGGTATTGCTCTGCCATATTGGTGAGGTTGAGAAATTGGTTAAATGCACGTGCAACGGGGGTAAGCTGCTCGTTAGGCAGGTTTTTAATTTCTTCGATCAGATTATCTCGATCTACCTGATTGCCTGCTCGGGCGGATTTGGAGAGTTTACGAATAGTTTCTACTTTATCGAGAATCGCATCACCATGCGCATCACGAATGGTGTTACCGAGCAAGTGGCCCAGCATACTTACATTGCTTCTCAGTGCAGAGTATTTCTCGTTCATTGTCATCCTGCCTTGTAAAAAAATTACATCCATTGTTCCTGAATAGGTAAACAATCTAGCGAAAAATATTGCCCCGAGTCAAATGGTGCAGGCTAAGTTTGCAAATATTGTGCAAAGAGATGTAACGAATATAAGATGCCCATTTTCACCGTAAATGTTGAAAATTTATTACAGAATTTCAATGAAAAGTAAAACAAGGTGGTGATGCCACCTTGTGATATTAGAAGCAATACTGACGAATCGATTTTTGCAGAATTTGGATCGTAGGATCGATGAAATCAAATGCGAGGAACTCATCGGGTTGATGCGCTTGGTCAATAGAGCCAGGACCAAGTACTAAAGTTGGACACAGTGTTTGTAAAAATGGGGCTTCGGTACAGTAATTGACCGTTTGTGATGAAGTTTCACAGATGGTTTCAACACCAGCGATAAAAGGGTGATCATGTTGACACTCATAACCTGGAATGGGTTCATGCAATGGGGTAATGCTGATCCTGTCCGGCCATTTTGCTTCCACTTCTTTAAGCGCATTTCTCAGCATGTTATCGAGTCCGTCCAAACTGATCCCTGGAAGAGGGCGAACATCATAGTGAAGTTCACAACAGCCACAAATACGGTTGGCACTATCCCCACCATGAATGTGGCCAAGGTTTAAGGTTGGACTTGGAATCGCAAAGCCGGGGTGGTGATATTCTTTGATCAGCTTGTCACGTAGCTGCATCAACGCGAAAAGTACCTCATGCATGATTTCTATCGCGTTGACACCCAGTGCAGGATCGGAGGAGTGTCCCGATTTTCCGGTAACGCGCACTGCATTAGCGACGTGTCCCTTATGGCCTCGAATCGGCACTAAACTGGTGGGTTCTCCGATAATGCAATAATCGGGTTTGATTGGCGCATTATCAGTAAAATGACGAGCACCCAGCATGGTCGTTTCTTCATCACAGGTGGCAAGAATATACAATGGCTTGGCTTGCTTACTCCAATCCATGTTCTTGACCGCTTCAATGATAAAAGCAAAGAACCCTTTCATGTCTGCCGTTCCTAAACCATAAAAGCGGTTGTTGTGTTCCGTTAAAGCATGAGGGTTGAAGTTCCATTGCCCCTCGTCATAAGGCACGGTGTCGCTGTGACCCGCCAACAATAAACCGCCTTCTCCTTGGCCTTTTTTGGCGATCAGGTTGTGCTTGCCGGGCTCAACTTGGGTTATTTCTACTTCAAAGCCGACATCTTTAAGCCAAGTTGCCAACTTTTCTATTACGTTTGCGTTGCCCTCGTCCCAGCTCGGATCGGTAGAGCTTATGGAAGAGGTTGAAATAAGGCCTTGATAGACCTCGAGGAAACTCGGTAACTGCATATTATCTTCGCTTTGCCTGTTGACATGAAAGTTTCAAAAAGGTAAAACACATATTAAATCATTTTTTATGAATAAAAAATCGATTAAAGCTTAATTTTGTAAATTTATAGTCATCGTGGCTATGTTGTTTTTCTTTGAAATGGATGTCTTGAAATGCTGAAAACCACCATTATTGGAGCGAGCGGATATACCGGAGCAGAACTTGCCTTGATGGTGCATAAACATCCAGAGCTCACGCTAGCAGGTTTATATGTTTCCGCCAACAGTGCTGATGCGGGCAAACCTATTTCTACGCTGCATGGCAAGTTAGCGGGCGTCATTGATGTGGCGATACAACCTTTGGTTGATGTGACAAAAGCGGCACAGCAGTGTGATGTGGTGTTCTTAGCAACGGCTCATGAAGTCAGCCATGACTTAGCACAGCGCTTTCTTGAACAAGGATGTCAGGTGTTCGATCTCTCGGGTGCCTTTCGGGTTAAAAGCCAAGGCTTTTACGATGAATTTTATGGTTTCACGCATAACTATGAAGATTTGCTCGATAAAGCTGCTTATGGCTTGGCTGAATGGAATAGTGAGGCGGTAAAAAATAGCCAATTAGTCGCGGTGCCTGGTTGTTATCCAACAGCTTCTCAACTTGCTATCAAACCATTGCTTGAGCCAGGTTTGTTGGATGTATCGCAATGGCCAGTGATTAATGCAACCAGCGGTGTTTCCGGTGCAGGGCGTAAAGCGAGCATGGCCAATAGTTTTTGTGAAGTGAGCTTACACCCATACGGTGTATTTAATCATCGTCATCAGCCGGAGATAGCGACACACCTAGGTTGCGATGTCATTTTCACGCCACACCTTGGTAACTTTAAACGTGGCATCTTAGCCACGATAACGATGAAGTTGGCTGAAGGAGTTTCTGCTGAGCAGATCGAACAGGTATTTGAGCACGCTTATGCCAACAAGCCCGCAGTTCGTTTAGTTAAAGGCGCTTTTCCAACCTTACAAAATGTTCAATTTACCCCTTTTTGTGACATTGGCTGGAAGGTTCAAGGAGAGCACATCATCGTGGTCTCAGCGATCGACAATTTATTAAAAGGCGCATCGAGTCAAGCGATGCAATGTTTAAACCTCCACTACGGATTTTCTGAGTTAACGGCACTGCTATAAGCGGTCTGGAAGGAAACGTTATGACAGATAACAAACAAATGCCATTGGTGATCAAGTTAGGCGGTGCAGCACTTTCAAGCACCGATACGTTAAGCCAAGTTTTTACGGCCATTGCAGATTATCAAAAGCAAGCTCAGCGACGAATCGTGATCGTTCACGGTGGTGGTTATCTGGTGGACGATCTTATGGCGAAACTGCAACTTCCAACAGTGAAAAAAGAAGGGTTGCGTGTGACGCCTTATGACCAAATCCCGCTGATTGCTGGTGCATTGGCTGGTACAGCCAATAAACAGCTTCAGGGGCAAGCGATCAAAGATGGATTAAATGCTGTGGGGTTAAGCCTAGCTGATGGTGGTTTGTGCCAAGTGGAAGAATTGGATCCGGAGCTAGGAGCGGTAGGGAAAGCAATTCCGGGTCAATCTCAAGTGCTGCAAGCTATTTTGGAACAAGGTGCGCTGCCGATCATTAGCTCAATTGGCTTAACGGCAGAAGGCCAGATGATGAACGTCAATGCGGACCAAGCCGCGGTGGCTGTTGCTGGTGCATTAGACGCCGAGTTGGTATTGCTATCGGACGTCAGTGGTGTGCTTGACGGAAAAGGACACTTGCTCACCAGCTTAGATGCGGCTCAAGCCAACAAGCTGATCGAAGGCAAAGTGATCACCGACGGTATGATCGTCAAAGTGAAAGCAGCATTGCAAGCGGCAAATGACTTAGGCAGACCGATTGAGGTTGCCACATGGCGCTACCCAGAAAAACTTGCACAGCTGTTTGCCGGCAACAGCATTGGTACTCAATTTGTACCGCAATAATTATTCAGAATTTTAGTTAAAAAGAATGGAAACCTGAGCACTGACCGCCAAGCGCAGAGCCAGGATCATGGAGAAGTAAAATGAGCAAAGTACAAGTAAATAAAGTGGTTGTCGCATACTCTGGCGGTCTAGATACCTCGGTGATCATCCCTTGGTTAAAAGAAAACTACGATTGTGAAGTAGTGGCGTTTGTTGCTGATGTAGGCCAAGGTGCTGAAGAACTGGAAGGTATTGAAGAAAAAGCCAAAGCTTCAGGAGCATCAGAGTGTTATGTGGCTGACCTAAAAGAAGAAATGGTAGCCGATTACATTTATCCAACGTTAAAAACAGGTGCTTATTATGAAGGTAAATATCTGTTAGGTACTTCGATGGCGCGTCCGATTATCGCCAAAGCACAAGTAGAAGTGGCTCGTAAAGTTGGTGCCGATGCGCTATGTCACGGCTGTACCGGAAAAGGCAATGATCAGGTGCGTTTTGAAGGTGCATTTGCTGCGCTTGCACCAGATCTTCACGTTATCGCACCTTGGCGTGAATGGGACTTAGTCAGCCGTGAGCAATGCCTTGATTACTTGGCTGAACGGAATATCCCATGTAGTGCTTCCCTCACAAAGATCTACTCGCGTGATGCGAATGCATGGCACATTTCCACAGAAGGTGGGGTATTGGAAGATACTTGGAATGCACCAAATGACGATTGTTGGGTATGGACAGCGGATCCTGAACAAGCACCAAATGAAGCGGAATATGTGACGCTAAAAGTAGAGAAAGGTGCCGTTGTTGGTGTCGATGGTGAGCAAATGACACCATACAATGCGTTGGTTTATCTCAATGAAAAAGGCGCAAAGCACGGTGTTGGTCGTATTGATATCGTTGAAAACCGTTTGGTTGGCATGAAGTCTCGTGGTTGTTATGAAACGCCAGGGGGCACTATCATGATGGAAGCACTACGTGCTGTTGAACAATTGGTATTGGATAAGAGTTCATTTGAGTTCCGTGAAGAGCTAGGCGTGAAAGCTTCTCACTTGGTGTACGACGGCCGCTGGTTTACACCGTTATGTAGCTCAATAATGGTTGCAGCTGAAGAGCTTGCACAAGACGTGAATGGTGAAGTGGTCGTGAAGCTATACAAAGGCCAAGCGACGGTGACTCAAAAACGTTCTGATAACAGCTTGTATTCTGAAGAGTTTGCAACATTTGGTGAAGATGAAGTGTATGACCAGAGTCATGCTGGTGGTTTCATCCGTTTATACTCACTGGCGAGCCGGATTCGAGCACTCAACGCAGCTAAGAAAAATCAATAAACACTCATTCATTGTTACTGAAAGCCCGCTGGATAGACAGCGGGCTTTTTTATTAACTGGCGGGAAATATATTTATATAAAATTCTTGAATAATTATGTGAAATAAGTGAATTTTTACTTTATTTTTAAATGGAATTACCGTAACGTTGAAGCATATCAAAAAAGACGCTGAATTCAGTCAAAACACAAGCAGTGATATCGAGCAATTAGGAGAGACGCGATGGCATTATGGGGCGGAAGATTTACCCAAGCGGCAGACACAAGGTTCAAAGATTTCAATGATTCACTTCGCTTTGATTACCGATTGGCTGAACAAGATATCGTGGGCTCTATTGCTTGGTCAAAAGCGTTATTGTCCGTTGATGTGTTGACGGAAGAAGAGCAGCAAAAGCTCGAATTAGCACTGAATGAGCTCAAGCTTGAAGTGATGGAAGATCCGCATCAAATACTGCGCTCTGACGCTGAAGATATCCACTCTTGGGTGGAGCAGCAACTGATTGGTAAAGTAGGGGATCTAGGTAAGAAGCTGCACACTGGTCGCTCGCGGAATGATCAAGTGGCAACCGACCTTAAACTTTGGTGTCGTCAACAAGGTCAGCAATTGCTGATGGCTTTAGATCGTTTACAGTCACAAATGGTTGATGTTGCCAAAGCGCACCAAGCCACCGTATTACCTGGATACACCCATTTACAACGTGCGCAGCCTGTTACTTTCGCTCACTGGTGCCTAGCTTATGTTGAGATGTTTGAGCGTGACTACTCGCGTTTAAATGATGCAATTAAAAGACTGGATACCTGTCCGTTAGGCTCTGGTGCCTTAGCAGGGACAGCATACCCTATTGATCGCGAAGAGCTGGCCCACAATCTAGGCTTTCGTCGTGCAACAAGAAACTCACTCGATTCAGTGTCCGATCGCGACCATGTAATGGAGCTCATGTCGATTGCATCGATTTCTATGCTGCACCTATCTCGTCTTGCTGAAGATATGATCTTCTACAATTCTGGTGAGTCTAACTTTATTGAGTTAGCTGATACGGTGACTTCCGGTTCTTCATTAATGCCACAAAAGAAAAACCCTGACGCTTTGGAGTTAATCCGGGGTAAAACCGGTCGGGTTTATGGCTCATTGGCTGGCATGATGATGACTGTGAAAGCACTGCCTCTTGCTTACAATAAAGACATGCAAGAAGACAAAGAAGGGTTATTTGACGCGCTGGACACGTGGAATGATTGCATGGAAATGGCTGCGCTCTGCTTTGATGGTATCAAAGTCAACGGTGAGCGTACCCTTGAAGCGGCGAAACAAGGCTATGCCAATGCAACTGAGCTTGCGGATTATTTGGTTGCTAAAGGGATTCCTTTCCGTGAAGCGCACCATATTGTCGGCGTAGCCGTTGTTGGCGCGATTGCGAAAAGTTGTGCATTAGAAGAGCTTAGTATCGCGGAATTGAAAGAGTTCTCACCTGTTATTGAAGACGATGTGTATGACATTCTGACGATTGAATCGTGCCTAGAGAAACGAAGTGCATTGGGTGGGGTGTCGCCTCAACAAGTCGCGTACGCTGTTGAACAAGCAGATCAACGTTTGGCACAACGTGACACATCCACGGTCAAAGTTCGCCCAGCACGTTTGACGGACATTGAAGCATTGGAAGGCATGGTGACTTATTGGGCAAACATGGGTGAGAATTTACCACGTTCACGTAATGAGCTAGTCCGTGATATCGGCTCATTTGCCATTGCAGAGCATCATGGCGAAGTCACAGGGTGTGCATCACTGTATGTCTATGATTCAGGTTTAGCTGAAATTCGTTCTTTGGGGATTGAAGCAGGTTGGCAAGGGCAAGGACAAGGTTCTGCTATCGTAAAATACCTGGTTGATAAAGCCCGCCAAATGGCAATTAAGAAAGTCTTTGTTTTGACTCGTACCCCAGAATTTTTTATGAAGCAGGATTTCTTACCGACGTCGAAGTCACTATTACCAGAAAAGGTGTTGAAGGATTGCGATCAATGTCCTCGTCAGCATGCATGCGATGAAGTCGCGCTGGAAGTAAATCTAGCAGAACAGGTGATTGCAAAAGTAAATGTCGCATAACGTTCTGAAAAGAAAAGTGTTTTAAAATTAAGGATAAAAAGATCAAAAAAGATCGATTTGTTTGGGAACAAAGTTGGAAAAGTAGGGTCTATTAAAGTACCACTGCTTTTTCTTAGAAGAATCTAAGAGGGCCCCAGACCGAGATATTGGTTTTGGGGCTTTTTTGTATCTGCACGCCACCCCCAGCCATGTTTGATTAAGGTTTTTGAGCTCTTTTCTCTTTACGCTTGCGCCAAGGCAAAATGACAAAGTGCATCCATAAATGAAGAAACAATAAGCCATTGAAGGCGAAACCAGCAAAGAGCAAGGCGATCGACTCGATCGACTCAGGTGTATTGCGAAATAACCACCACCATATGATCCAGCAAAGTACCGATAATACCGTCAATTGATCCATGCAGCGTTTGCATCGGCCAATCTTTTTCCAAAACCAGTGATCACGACAAGTCTCACATGTCATGTCATCTACTCCATTATTTTGTTCGCTTTAATTATACTCAAGTGCTGTTCAGTGGGGCAATCACGTCGTATCTTCATTGCGTGCAGAGCATGCAGATTATGTTTTGATGGTAAAAATGAAAACTTAACGTCATCTTGATTTTGTAGCACGTAATTGCTGTATGGTGGCGCTTGGCTCAAAAGGAATATAATAATGACAACAGAACTTAAGTTTGCTCTTGGGATCGCTGGTACTTTTTTCGTTGTTGGTGCAACGGCCATCGGTTTGGTCAGCCACTATGCAATGATAACGACAATGTGATACCGATTAAGGTGTAAAGTAAAAGCCTCGTTGATGACGAGGCTTTTGTTGTTTATAGGGCAAGCAATATGATGCTTAGCAACCCGGTCCGCAATCGAGACAATGTTTGATCATTTCAGGACCAAGATGCAGTTTTGCGTTCAAGTCTCGTAATGCTGTTCGCACGCCTTCTTCAATCACTGGGTGATAGAAAGGCATATCGAGCATTTCTGATACGGTCATCTTGTTTTGGTGTGCCCATGCAAGTAGATGCGCGAGATGCTCTGCATTTGGACCCATCATTTCGGCGCCGAGGAATCGACCTGTTCCTTGCTCACCATAAACATGCAAGATGCCTTTATTTCGCAACATTACGCGAGAGCGGCCTTGGTTTTCAAATGAAACTTCACCAGTTGCAAAGCAACCACAATTGCCCAAACGCGTTGATAATTGTTTGTAGGTTTCTCCGACCATCGCAATTTGTGGATCTGAGAATACTGCCGAAATTGGAGAACGGCGCAGACCAGCACGAATATCTGGGAATCGGCCTGCATTGTCACCTGCAATACGTGCTTGATCCGCAGCTTCATGCAGTAACGGAATTTGATTACTCGCATCACCAGCGATGAAGATATTTTCTACTGACGTTTGCAGTGTGTAATGCTCTGCTGTTGGCACGCCGCGTTCATCAAGTTCAAGAGTGGTGTTCTCTAAGTTTAAGTTGTCCACATTTGGACGACGCCCTGTTGCCGCAAGCACGTAGTCGACAATAAAGCTTTCTAATTCGCCATCATGGTTGATAAACAGAATCTCGACTTTATCTGTCCCCTCGATGCGCTTCATACTTTCAACTTTTACATCGGCGTCGAGATAGAATTCTTGTTTAAATGCTTGGTCAGCGTATGCCATAACTTCTGGATCTGTTAGTGGCCCTACTTGACCGCCAAGGCCAAAGAGTTTTACTTTCACACCAAGGCGGTGCAGTGCTTGTCCAAGTTCAAGGCCGATAACACCAGGACCGAATACTGCCACTGATTCAGGGAGATCATCCCAGTTAAATACGTCATCATTAATGATCAGGCGATCACCCAATTCATTCCATACGGCAGGGTAAGCTGGGCGAGAACCCGTTGCGATCACAATGCGCTTTGCAGTGATCTGCGTATGATCGTCAACCATTAATGTGGTGTTGTCGATGAATTTTGCATAGCCTGCCACTTTGTCTTCTGCAGGGATCTCATCCACACCTTCTAAAACGAAACCGACGAAACGATCTCGTTCACGCTTCACGCGGTCCATTACTTCTCGGCCGTTAATGACGATTTCACCTTGAGGATGAACACCAAAGCCAGGCGCTTTTTCAATTTGATGGACACTTTCTGCTGCAGCAATCAATAGCTTTGAAGGCATACAGCCAACGCGAGCACAAGTTGTGCCGTAAGGGCCACCTTCAATCATTACAACACTATCAGTATGTGCTTTTGCCGCACGATAGGCGCCTAAACCTGCTGTACCACCACCAATAACGGCAACATCGACATTTAACTGTTTCATCATGGATTCTCGCTTTTTTATTCCCATGTCATGCTAGGGGCGTTGACTGGGGGTCATGAATTTTATTTGAATGTTTAATCTAGATAAGTAGTCGGACTGCACTGAGACGACGACTTATCTAGACTAGGAGAGATGTGATTAAGGTGTCCCCCGAGCTACGAAGGCATCGGGAGACTGAGCGTTTTCGCTTTAAAGATTTAGCCTAGGTAAGTTTCAAGCTCTTCACTACCACCGATGTGTCTACCACCGATGAACACTTGAGGTACCGTGGCGCGACCAGTGACTGCACGTAGGCTAACAGTCGTTGCATCTTTACCCAGAATCACTTCTTCATACTGAAGACCGTGATCAATCAGATTTTGTTTCGCCTTAGCACAGAAAGGACAGCCAGGTTTTGTAAATACTGTGATGGATTCCTGTGTTTTAAAGTTTGGTGCGATGTACGACAACATAGTGTCTGCATCTGAAACTTTGAACGGGTCGCCCGGCTCGTTTGGTTCGATGAACATTTTCTCAACGACACCATCTTTTACCAACATGCTGTAGCGCCATGAGCGATCACCAAAACCAAGATCTTTTTTCTCAACCAGCATTCCCATGCCATCAGTAAACTCGCCGTTACCATCAGGGATAAAGGTGATATTTTCAGCTTCCTGATCGGCTTTCCAAGCGTTCATTACAAATGTATCGTTAACTGAAACACAAAGGATTTCGTCGACACCGTGCTCTTTGAATACAGGGAACAATTCGTTATAACGAGGTAAGTGGCTTGAAGAACAAGTTGGTGTAAATGCACCCGGCAAGCTAAAGACAATGACCGTTTTGTTTTTGAATAGGTCGTCGCTTGTTACGTTAACCCAAGCATCACCTTGGCGAGTCGGGAAAGTAACATGTGGAACATTTTGACCTTCTTTCGATGCGAACATAGTGTTTTCCTTCTGATTTTAAATTCGTTTAGAGCTTAATCTTTTTGCTGGCTCGGTTTCGTTTTGTTGAACTCATTATTGAAAAAAATCTTTGATAGCTCTAATCGTTTGATGCTATGGTTTCGATAGGTTTTTTCTATCGAGGTAAAAAATGAATATCCGCGATTTTGAATACTTGGTGGCTTTGGCTGAACACAAACACTTTCGCAAAGCCGCGGAAGCGTGTTTTGTTAGCCAACCAACGTTAAGTGGTCAGATCCGTAAGTTAGAAGACGAGCTTGGCACGGCTTTGTTAGAGCGAAGCAGCCGTCGGGTTTTGTTTACGGATGCGGGGTTACAACTTGTTGATCAAGCTCGATGCATTCTGAATGAAGTGAAAACATTTAAAGACATGGCAAGCGGCCAAAGTGGTGCGATGTCTGGTCCAATGCACATTGGCTTTATTCCAACCGTTGGGCCTTATATCCTTCCTCGCATCGTCCCTGCTTTAAAAGAACAATTCCCTGAACTTGAATTGTTTTTGCATGAAGCGCAAACGCAGCAACTGGTGCGTCAATTAGAAGATGGTAAGCTCGATTGTTTGGTGTTAGCGTCAGTTGCAGAGACGTCATCTTTTAAAGAAATTGAGGTATACAGTGAGCCTCTGAGCGTTGCGGTACCGTGCGATCATGAATGGGCGACGCTAGACAGTATTGATATGCTTGAGTTGAATGGTAAGACGGTGCTGGCTTTAGGGGATGGTCACTGCTTACGTGATCAGGCGTTGGGCTTTTGCTTTGCCGCTGGGGCAAAAGATGATGAACGCTTTAAAGCAACCAGCTTAGAAACCTTGCGTAATATGGTCGCCGCAGGTGCAGGCATTACGTTATTACCTGAGCTTTCCTTACCCAAAGAAAAGCAAAAAGACGGCGTTTGTTATATTCGAGCCGTTAACCCTGAACCATCACGCAGTATCGTTCTGGTGTATCGTCCGGGGTCTCCGTTAAGAGCGCGTTTCGAGCAACTGGCCTCGACTATTTCTGAGCAATTGACTGCTCGATAGTTGAAAAAAAGGTTGACCATTAGGTCAACCTTTTTTGCATTAGAACAATTCTTCACTTTCTGATGTGGTATAGATACTGTCGGTAATTTCATCCACCGCATATTCGGTTGGTTCTGTACCTTCAGTAAAGTATTCAAACATCGAACTGCCATCGTTCTTGTTGGTGAGTAAGCCGGTATCGCGGTCGATACGAACGCGAACCACGCCCTCTGGGATCTGTTTTTGGTGCTCTGGTTTGTCAGCAAGCGCAGCTCGCATGAAGTCAACCCAAGCTGGTTGTGCAGTTTTGGCACCCGCTTCAGCACCAGAGATCTGACCATTGCCTAAATTCGCGTTTGGTGTGGTTTTACCGAGTGCGCGGTTATGGTTATCAAAACCAACCCAAGCGACAGCGACAATACCTGGACCGTAACCGTTGTACCACGCATCTTTAGAATCGTTTGTAGTACCGGTCTTGCCGCCAATGTCACGACGTTCTAACTTCTGACCACGCCAACCCGTGCCATTCCAGCCCGTACCATCGCGCCAGTTACCACCACCCCAAATGTTGCTATACATCATCTCTCGAACGAGGAACGCAGTCTGCTCAGAGATTACTTTTGGTGCGTATTGCTGTTCCTCAGTAGTTGTCACATCTTGCTCATTAAACTTGTTATCGCTGATAAGTGTTGGCTGACAATTTTGATCGCAAATGGTTTTTGGTGTGGCTTCAAATTCAATATCACCATATGGTCCTTCAAGTTTTTCGATGTAGAACGGCTCAACGTAGTAGCCACCGTTTGCGAAAACAGAGAATCCTTGTGCCATTTTGACCGGTGTTAAGCTACCTGCACCAAGGGCGATTGTTTCAGAGCGTGGCAGTTGGTCGATATCAAAACCAAAACGAGTTAGGTATTGACGGGTTTCATCGAGACCAACTTCGCGCAACACGCGAACGGCCATTACGTTTTTCGATTGTGCTAAGCCAATACGTAAACGAGTTGGACCAGAATAGGTTGGGGGTGAGTTCTTCGGACGCCATGCCGTACCTTGACCACGATCCCACTTATTAATAGGAGCATCGTTAATCAAGCTCGCCAATGTCATCCCTTTATCAATTGCTGCCGAATAGATAAATGGTTTGATACTTGAACCTACTTGGCGAACGGACTGTGTTGCTCGGTTAAATTTGTTGTGAATGAAGTTAAAACCACCAACCAATGACAAAATAGAGCCATTTTCTGGATCCATTGCCACAAACGCTGTGTTCGCATTTGGTACCTGACTTAAAGCCCAACTTGTGGATTGTTTATCTTGTTGTTCACCGGTGATCTGACGGACCCAAATTTGCTCTCCGGCGATCAGGATATCTTTAGCCGATCTTGGTGCGGGACCTTGACGGTTGTCTGTACGGAACTTACGTGCCCAACTCATACCGTTCCATTCAATGGTTTGTTCACCCTGATTCTTAACTTCAACAACGGCTGACTTAGCATTGACTTGTGTAACAACGGCTGGAATAAGAGAGCCATAAGTTGGGACATCATCTAAAATCTCATCGATTTGATCACGATTCAGCGGCGTTTGTTCTGCTTTCCACAAAACTTTTTCCGCACCGCGATAACCGTGGCGCTCGTCGTAAGAGAGCAGATTGTTGATGGCAGACTTATTTGCTGCGTTTTGTAACTTTGAATCAATGGTGGTGTAGACGTTCATACCTGAAGTATAAGCATCTTCGCCATAGCGTTTAACCATCCATGCGCGCGCCAACTCTGCTACATAAGGAGCACTCAATTCGATTTCAGCGCCATGGTAATAAGAGACAATCTCTTCAGAGCGGGCTTGATCGTATTCTGCTTGCGTGATGTATTTTTCGTCGAGCATACGCATCAAGACCACATTACGTCGATGTGTTGCACGTTCAACCGAATAGATTGGGTTCATGGTTGAAGGTGCTTTTGGCATACCGGCAAGTGTCGCAATTTCACTTAAGGTTAGGTCTTTCAGATTTTTACCGAAGTAAACACGGGCCGCAGCACCAAAACCGTATGAGCGGTAGCCAAGGAAGATCTTGTTAACATACAACTCCATGATCTCTTGTTTACTTAACAACTGCTCAATGTGAATCGCAATAAATACCTCTTTCACTTTACGCATCAATTTCTTCTCATTGGAGAGGAAGAAGTTACGTGCTAGCTGCTGAGTAATGGTACTTGCCCCTTGCTTTGCTGAGCCAGAAAGGGCAACAACAACGGCCGCACGAGTGATGCCGATTGGGTCTATGCCTGGGTGATCATAGAAGCGGCTGTCTTCTGTCGCGATCAGAGCATCAATTAGATGCTGAGGGATCTCATCGTAACGGACTGGAATACGGCGCTTTTCACCGAATTGAGAAATTAACTTCCCATCCTTACTAAAGACCTGCATTGGAGTTTGCAGTTTGACGTCACGCAAAGTTGCTACATCGGGTAGGTCTGGCTTGACGTACAAATAGAAGCCGAAAATTGTACCGACTCCAAGAATCATGCAAATCAATGCAAAAATGAACAATCGCTTTATGAACTTCACCGGAGAATCCCTGATTAGTTAAGGCCTGAAAGATACAAACCCTTGTACTCTAAGCTAAAAATTTAGCTCGATTTCATTTGTATGCTCGTTAAACCACCAATTAAAGCATAAGAGCTAAGCAGTAGTCACGGAGCTGAGTTGTATGGGTAAATCACTAGTCACTGGCATTGACATTGGTCACCACAGTATAAAAGCAGTGGTGTTAAAGCCAGTTAAAGGCACATTCACACTTGCTGGTTACAAAGAGTTGCCAATTGAAGCAGACATTTTCTCTGATAACCACATGTTAAATTATCAGAAAATTGTAAAGAAACTCAAAGCGCTAAGGAAGGGTTTACCATTATTTAGCAGCAGAGTCGCGCTTTCGGTACCAGACAACACCGTAATAAGCAAAGTATTACAAATAGATAGTGAGCTCGATGATAGAGAAAGAGAGTTCGCTATTTTTCAGAATTTTTCTCATCAATCCCCATTTCCAATTGAAGAACTGCATTTGGATTACATCGAACTACCGAAAAAATCGGTTAGCCAGACCACGGTAAGCTATCAAGTCTATGCCACAAAGAAAGATCTGGTGGAAAGTCGAGTTAATGCGGCTGAAAAAGCGGGATTTCAGCCTTTTTTAATGGAGATGCAAGCACACAGCCTTACTCATGTGTGGCAAAAAGTGTCACAGCAAGAAAATAAGTCAGACTGGTTATTGGTTGATATTGGATTAAGTCAGACTTTGATGTGCATCGATTTTGCAGATAAAGCCCCTTTTCATAAAGAGCTGGCATTAGGTACACAAGTAATTGATGCAAAAGGGGAGTATGAGCATCTCATGCACAGCAGTACCGAACGTTTCATTTTTGGCTTGATTGAAAAACTACAACGCAACATTCAGATCCTTGGCTCTGTCCACGGCACGCCCATTAAAGGCATTTGGCTGACAGGGGGAGGGGCAGCAACCCCGATGTTAGTGGAAGAGATTCAGCGCCGATTAGAAGTGGAATGCGAAGTATTGAATCCCCTGCACCTATTTAAAGGCAAACGCAGTAAACATACGGCAGAAATGGAAAATGGTTTTGCCTTCAGTACCGCTGTTGGGCTGGCATTAAGAGGCATTGACTGGATGGAGCAATCTCATGCTGCATAGTATTAACTTACTTCCTTGGCGTGAAGAGTTACGTGAGCGTCATAAAAAGCGTTTCTTATCGTTACTTATCCTCGGGATCCTAGTGGGGATAGGTATTCAATGGGGAATTGGGTTGTATATCAGCAACGAGACAGAAAAGCAGCAATCTCGTTTGTCTTATCTCAATAGTTATATTGCTGAACTTGACCGCCGCATTGCTGCACTTAAACAAGTTGAGCAAGATCATGCGGCATTGCTTACTCGGCTAGCGGTGGTCGAGAAGCTACAAAAACAACGCAATAAAACCACGGACTTTATGAACTTGATGCCAGGCTTGATCCCGGAAGGTGTCTATGTCGATAAGATCAAAATGGGTGGTAATGAAATCGAGATTGCTGGGATCAGTGATACCACTTCACGCTTAGCTACGATGCTCGATAACCTTGAGAAATCGAGTAAGTTGAATGAGGTCGAAATGCACTCGATTGTGCATGGTAAGGTTCGTTTCGGTAAGAAATTTCAAACCTTCAAAGTCTCATTTAATTTCCTGACTGATGAGCTGCCGCAAACTCCAGAGAATGGAGGTAAACGTAATGGCTAGTTATCAAGATCTTGATATTGAAGAAATCGCGGAATGGCCTTTAGTGCCACAGGTTATCGTCATTACGGTGTTGGTTATTATCCTGCAAGGGTTTGGTTATTGGTTCTATCTCAAGCCTCAAGCAGAGCAGCTCGAATCGTTAATTCAAAAAGAACAAACATTAAAGACGACGCTTACCATCAAAGCCAATAAAGTCGCCACACTACCGAAGTTACAGGCGCAATTGGATGAACTCTCGGAGCGATATGATTTTCTTTCACGTCAGCTTCCGGTTCAGAAAGAATTAGCCAGCATGTTGGCATCTGTGAATGAACTTGGACTGAAAAACTCACTTACGTTTACACGAATTGATTGGGGTGAAAAACAGAATCAGGAATTCCTGTATCGCTTGCCGTTGAACATCGAGTTGACGGGGGATTATCACAATATTGGTGATTTTTCTCAGGCGATTGCTGAGCTACCACGGATCATCCATTTTGACGATGTGTATTGGCAGCGAGTGAGTCAAGAGAGCAGCACGCTTCACTTCCGTGTCCGTGCTTATACCTATCAGTTTAAGCCGGAGGTAAAAGATGAAGGTTAAGCTGTCATTGGTTCTTCCTTGTGTACTGATGTTGTTGTCTGGATGTAAAGCCAATCAAGATTCTCTTAGTGACTTTGTCAGTCAAACTGAGCAGAAAGCACGCAAAGATGTGTCGGCATTAACGCCGTTGAAAGAGTTTAAAGTCGCCGAGTATTCACAACACGCTATGCGTGAACCGTTTGTTTTGCCGCAAGCTGCATTGGTGCTCAATCAGCCGAATGTAAAAAAAGACTGTTGGCAGCCTGCACCACGACGCAAAACAGGACAGCTAGAGCGTTTTCCTCTAAGCAAATTGCGTTTAAAAGGTGTGATGAGTAGCAATGGTCGAGTCTCGGCCTTAGTGCAGACGCCAAGAGGTAACGTTGTCAAAGTGAATGCAGGTCATTATGTCGGTTTGAATAACGGCAAAATCACACGCGTCACCAATCAATATTTACAGATTAATGAAACTTTACCCGATGGGTTAGGGTGTTGGAATAAACGCAACGTCAAGTTAGCGCTTAAATAGATGTCATTGATGAGATGAAAAAATGGTAAAAGGATTAAAAGATCGGCTAGTTTACCGCAGTCGCATGATGTGGTTAGTTGGAGCAATGCTGATGTCAGCGGTTAGTGTTGCAGCGGAAGATAACCCTTCCAATACCCTGAAAAATATTGATTTCAGAGTAGATGGAAAGCAAAACTCAAAAATTATTATTGAGTTAGAAAGTCCTCGTTTAGCGGTTGACTTACAAAAAGCGCAGGAAGGGTTGAGTATTGAGTTACTGAACACGCATGTTCCGGACGATAAACTCTATCTACTTGATGTGAAGGATTTTGCGACGCATGTGGAGTCCATTGAAGTATTCCGCAAAGAACCAAGTGCTTTACTGATTGCCAGTGTTAAAGGTGACTACACCTACAATTACACACTGAATGGTAAGTTCTTAGAGGTTGTCGTTTCTAAAGTTGAAGCCGATGCGGTACCTAAACAAAAGAGTATTTTGGAAAAAGAAGGGAAAAAAATCTCGATTAACTTCCAAGATATTCCAGTGCGAAATGTCTTACAGCTCATTGCGGACTATAACGATTTTAACCTTGTGGTTTCAGACTCGGTAACTGGCAACTTGACGTTACGTTTGGATGGTGTGCCATGGCAACAAGTGTTGGATATTATTCTGCAGGTCAAAGGGTTAGATAAGCGTGTTGATGGTAATGTGGTGCTGGTTGCGCCTAAAGCTGAACTTGATTTACGTGAGAAACAGAAACTAGAGCAAGCGCGTATGGAAGAAGAGTTGGGCGATCTCACCTCTGAAATCATCAAAGTGAAGTTCGCGAGTGCCTCTGAAATTGCTGAAATGATTGGAGGGGAAGGCACAGTCAACATGTTGTCTGAACGAGGTTCAATCAGCATCGATGAGCGCACTAATTCATTGTTAATCCGAGATTTAAAAGAAAATATTGATGTGATCCGTGAAATTGTGGATTCACTCGATATTCCGGTTAAACAGGTGCAGATTGAGGCTCGTATTGTTAGCGTCAATGAAGGTGACTTAGATGAACTTGGCGTTCGCTGGGGCGTGATGTCTACCAATGGGAGCAATTCGGTAGCGGGCTCCATTGAAGGTAATCTGTGGCAAGCTGGACTTTATGGTGGCGATGGTGAGTCAGGTGATGGTGCGCTACCCATTGATGATTTCCTTAACGTGAACCTAGCAGCGACGGCGGCCAATGCTTCTTCTATCGCCTTCCAAGTGGCTAAGCTTGGTTCCGATACCTTATTGGATCTGGAACTCTCGGCGTTGCAACGTGAGTCGAAAGCGGAAGTGATTTCCAGCCCGCGGCTGATCACAACTAATAAAAAGCCCGCTTACATTGAACAAGGTACCGAAATCCCTTACTTAGAATCCTCTTCGAGTGGAGCAACCAGTGTAAGCTTCAAGAAAGCAGTACTAAGTTTGAAAGTAACGCCACAAATAACGCCAGATAACCGTTTAGTCCTTGATTTGAGTGTCACTCAGGATAGGCCTGGTGATGTGGTGAAAACCGGTACCGGAGAAGCGGTTGCCATCAATACTCAGCGGATTGGGACGCAAGTCTTGGTCAACAATGGTGAAACGGTTGTGCTTGGTGGTATCTTCCAGCACAGCATAACGGATACGGTCGATAAAGTGCCGCTATTGGGCGATCTGCCGCTATTAGGCGCATTATTCCGTCGTAGTTACCAGCAAATGGGTAAAAGTGAACTCTTGATTTTTGTCACACCGAAGGTGGTTGTGCAGTAATATCGGCAATGAGTTAAAAATAAATTTGCATTAGTGGCACCATATCTAGATAATTTCGGGTCTTATCACGAATTATCTGTGAGGAATAGGTGCCACAAGCATTTTCTGAGCTGGTAGAAAACCAGCACGTCTTGTGGCGATGTCATTGAATTAACGTTGTAAATTACTGCTAAACATGGCTGAGAAACGCAATATTTTCCTTGTTGGCCCAATGGGAGCCGGCAAAAGCACAATCGGTAGACACCTGGCTCAACAGCTTCATATGGAGTTTGTTGATTCCGATACCGTTATTGAAGAGCGCACTGGCGCAGATATCGCTTGGGTATTTGATGTCGAAGGTGAAGAAGGTTTCCGCGTCCGTGAGGAAAAGGTGATCAACGACCTGACTGAAGAGCAAGGTATCGTACTTGCGACAGGTGGCGGCTCAATTAAGAGTAAAGATAACCGTAATCGACTTTCTGCTCGCGGTATTGTTGTTTATCTAGAAACGACCATCGAAAAACAGTTGGCACGTACTAACCGCGATAAAAAACGTCCTCTGCTTCAGACTGATAACCCACGTGATGTATTGGAATCACTAGCGGAAGAACGTAATCCTCTGTATCAAGAAATTGCAGACTACACCGTACGAACTGACGATCAAAGTGCAAAAGTGGTAGCCAACGAGATCGTAAAAATGCTAGAAGAACGTTAAGGCGTTTTTAATTTCTAGTATTTGGAGTCTCCCATGGAACGGATAACGGTCAGTTTAGGTGAACGTAGCTATCCAATCTCAATTGGTGCCGGATTGTTTAACGATCCGGCCCTCCTTTCTTCTCTATCTGCAAAACAAAAAGTTCTGGTTATCTCTAATGTCACTGTTGCCCCATTGTATGGCGATAAGATCTTAGATCTGCTCGCTCAGATTGGTTGTGAAAGTGACTTATTAGCGTTGCCAGACGGTGAGCAATATAAATCGCTCGATACCTTCAATACGATCATGAGTTACCTTCTGGAGAAAAACTACAGTCGGGATGTTGTGATCATTGCGCTAGGTGGCGGTGTTATTGGTGATTTGGTCGGTTTTGCGGCAGCTTGCTATCAACGTGGTGTTGATTTTATTCAGATACCAACCACCTTGTTGTCTCAAGTCGATTCATCGGTTGGTGGTAAAACGGCGGTAAACCATAAGCTAGGCAAGAACATGATAGGGGCATTCTATCAGCCTAAATCTGTGATTATTGATATAGATTGCTTAGCTTCGCTCCCTGAGCGAGAGTTTGCAGCTGGCATGGCTGAAGTGATCAAATATGGCATCATTTATGATGCGCCATTCTATAATTGGCTTGAGGCTAATTTGGATAAGCTGTATGCCCTAGATGAGGCGGCACTGACGTATGCCATTGCTCGCTGCTGTGAGATCAAGGCTGAAGTCGTTGCACAAGATGAGAAAGAAGCTGGTATTCGTGCGTTGCTAAACTTGGGTCATACTTTTGGTCATGCGATAGAAGCAGAGCTTGGTTATGGTAATTGGCTCCATGGTGAAGCGGTTTCTGCGGGTACGGTTATGGCTGCAAAGACGGCTCAGCTGCAAGGGCTGATTTCTGAGCAGCAGGTTGAGCAAATTATTTCTATACTCAAAAGAGCTAAATTGCCAGTCCACACACCAGAGAGTATGTCATTCGATGACTTTATGCGTCATATGATGCGTGACAAAAAAGTGTTGGCGGGTGAGCTGAGACTGGTGCTTCCTACCAGTATTGGCAGTGCAGAAGTTGTGAAAGGTGTGCCTGACTCAGTGATTGAACAGGCGATTGATTTCTGTCGTAATATTCCCAAGTGATCCCATTTTTAATCATTTCGCATTACACCTTGAGATTACTTGGGTATAACTAGTTATCCAATCTTTGTTGACAGTTAACTGTCTGTAGGACGGCGTAATGAGTTTAACGCATGCATCTCATGTGTTGGATCTGGAATCTCAAACAGAGCTGCTTGAACGCTTGCAGCTCTTGACTAATTTCGGTTCAAATTTGATCACCGTAGGTGGTGCAAATGGAGCTGGAAAGTCGTGGTTAGCGCAACGTTACCTTGAAGTATGGGCGGAAGATAAAAACCAATCGTTGTTGATGTGTCACCCTAACCAAGATGATGATCAGCGCCGCTCAACCATCCTTACCCAACTCGTCTCTGATCCTCTGTTTAATCCTGCCGATAGTTTAGTGGACAGTTTTAGCCGCCTGTTTGATGGCGTGTCGTGTGATATTGCTATTGTGGTGGATGATGGCCACTTATTGAGTGAAACATTTATTTCTGAGCTATGGATGTTGGTGCTTGAAGCACAAACCAACCCTGCTTGGAGTATTAACGTTGTGTTATTTGCTCAGGCCAGCAGCTTGGGGCCTTTACTCACTCGCTTAGGTTATGGCCAAGAGCATAAACCCATTGATTTGGAAATTGATGCGTTATCAAAAGAAGAAGCTGACCGTTTTTTCGAGCAATTGGTCATGCGTTACATTGAAGATGACATGGAAAAGTGTATTCGACATGCTTATCGTAAAGTAAACCGATTACCAGGAGAGATCATGGCACTGAGTGAACATAAGCCAGAAAAACGTATCATCATTCGTTCTATTGTCGGCTCTCCAATGAATATTCTGCTAGTTATTCTAGTACTGCTACTACTCATCGGGGGAGGGTACTGGTGGCTGATGAACCAACCTACGCCAGATGAGAAAGCAGAACAAATCAATCAAACTGTTGAGCAGACAGTGATTCCTACATTGGCAGAAACAGAAAGCCAGAATGCTTCAAACCCTCAATCAGCTGAATCTAGTGATGTTACTGACCCGCTATTGGCTGATGCAGAAGATGACTCAGCGGCACTACCACCTGATGTTACCTCTGAAACGGCGAGTGTGGGTTCTGACAGCGATGATAATCAACGTGTTGTGATCACTTCTGAAGTGGTGGATGCGTTGTTGGAAGACAAGCCAGAAAGTGTTGATACGAGTGCTATTGATGACGTCGTTGAACAATCAAAAGTACCGGAAACAGAAGCGGTGACGACTGTTCAAGAAGCTGCGGAGCAAAATACTTCTGTTGATGAGCAGCCCGCAGAAGCAACGCCTCCCATTGCCAACACCGCCATTGAGTTTTCATTTGCCCGTGAAGAATTGAAGGCATTTTCAGCACGTAGCTACACATTGCAGCTGGCAGCGGTGAATACCTTAGCCGAGGTGCAAACCTTTATTAACCGCTATGAGTTAAAAGATAAAGTGTATGTGTACCCGACCATTCGAAATGGGGTGGAGTGGTTTATCGTTACCTATCAAAATTACCCAACGATTCAGCTCGCTAGGGATGCGGTAGAAACACTACCAAAATCACTACAACAACTGGATCCGTGGGCGAAATCAATGAATCAGGTTCATCGAGAGATTGATCGTGCGAAATAACGCTGAGCTTCGTTGCAAAATATGTTACATTCCGCTCCCTTAACTTGTGGTTGATAGATAGAGCAGTTGATGAAGAAGCAGCGTGCCTTCCTGAAATGGGCAGGTGGAAAATACGGACTTGTTGAAGATATCCAGCGTTACTTACCTGAGGGACGTAAGCTGGTGGAACCGTTCGTTGGCGCTGGTTCGGTATTCCTTAATACGGATTACGACCACTACCTGTTGGCAGACATCAATCCAGACTTGATTAACCTGTACAACTTGCTCAAAGAACGCCCGGAAGCATACATTGCTGAAGCAAAGCGTTGGTTCTGCCCAGAAAACAACCGCAAAGAAGCCTACTTAGATATTCGCGCCCAGTTTAACGCGACACCTGATGATGTAATGTATCGTTCGGTGGCTTTCCTCTACATGAACCGCTTTGGCTTTAATGGTCTATGCCGTTACAACAAGAAAGGCGGCTTTAATGTGCCGTTTGGTTCTTACAAAAAACCATACTTTCCAGAAGCTGAACTGGAGTTTTTTGCAGAGAAAGCTAAAAAAGCCACTTTTGTCTGCGAAGGCTATCCTGAAACGTTCAAGCGCGCGCGCAAAGGGAGTGTGGTTTATTGTGATCCGCCGTATGCCCCGCTTTCCACGACAGCAAACTTCACCTCATACGCGGGGAATGGTTTTACACTGGATGATCAAGCGGCTCTCGCCGATGTTGCTGAAAAAGCGGCGAATGAGCGTGGTATTCCCGTACTGATTTCTAACCATGATACAACGCTAACGCGACGCTTATACCATGGGGCAGAGCTGAATGTGGTGAAGGTGAAGCGTACCATCAGCCGCAATGGGGCTGGACGCAATAAAGTCGATGAATTGCTCGCGCTATTCAAACCGACAGAATAACATTTCTTATACAAATTCTATGATCTGACCTAAGGCTTAGGTAGAATTGCGCGCAGAGTTTCTTCAGTGTGCAATGATGCCCAACTAAACCTAGAGGTCAGGTATGAAAGATTTCCTTATCGCTCCATCGATTCTGTCTGCAGATATGGCTCGCTTAGGCGAAGACGTAGAAAAAGTACTCGCAGCAGGTGCTGATGTGGTTCATTTCGACGTAATGGACAACCATTACGTACCCAACCTAACCTTTGGTGCGCCAATCTGTCAGGCGCTACGTGACTACGGCATTACGGCACCCATTGATGTTCATCTAATGGTGAAACCTGTTGATCGCATTGTTCCTGATTTTGCAAAAGCGGGTGCATCGATGATCACATTCCATATTGAAGCTTCTGAGCACGTTGACCGTACACTGCAACTGATCAAAGAGCACGGCTGTAAAGCGGGCGTGGTACTCAACCCAGCAACGCCACTCTCTCACCTAGAGTACATCATGGATAAAGTTGACCTGATCCTACTGATGTCAGTGAATCCAGGCTTCGGTGGTCAGTCGTTTATTCCTAAGACGCTTGATAAGCTGCGTGCGGTACGCAAGATGATTGATGAATCTGGCCGTGATATCCGCTTAGAGATCGATGGTGGGGTAAAGGTTGATAACATTAAAGAGATCGCGGAAGCGGGTGCAGATATGTTTGTCGCCGGTTCTGCCATCTTTAATCAACCAGACTACAAAGAAGTGATTGACCAAATGCGCGCTGAGCTAGCAAAGGTTAAGTAATTCGATGAGCACAATTAAACTAATCGCATTTGATTTAGACGGTACGCTCTTAGACAGCGTACCTGATTTGGCGGTTGCGGCAGATCAAGCGGTGCAAGCTTTGGGTTATCCTGCCGTCACAGAAGAGCAAGTGCGTGATTACGTTGGTAATGGTGCTGATATTTTAATTGGCCGCGCTTTGAGTGGTAGCCTGACAGTCTCACCCGATCTTGACCCTGAGTTACATGCCAAAGCACGAGAGCTTTTTGATGACTACTACGAAAAGAGTGGCCATAAGCTCAGCCATCTTTATCCTGCGGTAAAAGAGACCTTGGCTGAACTCAATAGAGCTGGCTTTACTATGGCGCTTGTGACTAACAAGCCATCGAAGTTTGTCCCTGAAGTTTTAGCCAAGCATGGCATTGATAAGTATTTTGTTGATGTGATTGGCGGCGATACCTTCCCTGAAAAGAAGCCAAACCCGATGGCTTTGAATTGGCTGTTAGAAAAACACGGTTGCCAGCCACAAGAGATGTTGATGGTTGGTGATTCAAGTAACGACATCAAAGCAGCGAAAAACGCAGGCTGCCACTCGTTTGGTTTGACTTACGGCTACAACCACGGTGAACCGATCTCCGCTGCTTCACCGGATTTTGTCGCAGATAATATTGGACAATTGCTCGATGTGGTGCTCGTTTCTGCGTAAAGCAGTGAAAACTTCATCGCTACATCTAGCAAAATAGTTGCTAATAAGTACACTGAGTAAACCGCACAATTAGGCGTGCGGTTTTTTTCATTTTTAGATTAAGAAGTCAAAGGAATCATTCTCATGAGCAAACCCATTGTATTGAGTGGTGTTCAACCGTCAGGTGAACTAAGTATCGGTAACTACCTGGGTGCTCTACGTCAATGGCAACAGATGCAAGACGACTATGATTGCCAATACTGTGTGGTAGACCTTCACGCAATTACGGTTCGTCAAGATCCAAAAGCGTTACATGAAGCGACGCTAGACGCACTGGCAATTTGTCTCGCAGTTGGTGTTGATCCAAAGAAGAGCACGCTATTTGTTCAGTCACATGTACCAGAACATGCTCAACTTGGTTGGCTTCTTAACTGTTATACCCAGATGGGTGAATTGGGTCGTATGACTCAGTTTAAAGACAAATCAGCACGTTACTCAAATGACAGCTCAAGCCAGTTTGGTGATGTAAACGTGGGTCTGTTTGACTACCCAGTGCTAATGGCCGCAGACATCCTGCTTTACGGTGCACACCAAGTGCCAGTGGGTAGCGACCAGAAGCAACACCTAGAGCTAGCACGTGATATTGCAAATCGCTTTAACAACATCTACTCGCCAGAGCAGCCAATCTTCCAAGTGCCTGAGCCATACATTCCAACGGTAAACGCGCGCGTAATGAGCCTTCAAGACGCAACGAAGAAGATGTCGAAGTCAGATGATAACCGTAAGAACGTGATCACCTTGCTTGAAGAGCCGAAGTCGATCATTAAGAAGATCAACAAGGCGCAGACTGACACAGAAACACCACCGCGTATCGCTCACGATTGGGATAGCAAAGCAGGCATTTCAAACCTAATGGGCCTTTACTCTGCAGCGACAGGAATGAGCTTTGAAGAAATTGAAGCGAAATACCAAGGCGTTGAAATGTACGGCCCATTCAAGAAAGATGTGGGTGAAGCTTTGGTGGCGATGCTTGAGCCAATTCAAACGGAATACCGCCGTATCCGTGAAGATCGCACATTCATGAATGAAGTGATGAAGCAAGGTGCTGAAAAAGCGTCGGCTCGTGCAGCGGAAACATTGAAAAAGGTGTACGAAGCCGTCGGTTTTGTTGCTCGCCCATAATTTCCTCTCTTAATAAAAAGCCCCGCACAGGAAACTGTGCGGGGCTTTTTTGTCTTAAATTTTAGAAAATTCCCATACAAATCAATTTGTAATATCGAATGCCTAGCGGTTTGTTACTTTGAGTGTTGAAACCTTGCGCTGGCTTCAAGTATTTACTCTATTAATGAGACTTTGTTCTCGATATGAAGTGTGAATGGTTTGAGTTTGCAGTGAAAAGTCCAACACTGTACGCGCAAAATTCAAAGGTAAATTCTATTAACGTGATGATGAGTGCCTTTTCTGATGGATGAGCGACATATCAGAAAGGGCGATAAGAGGTGGGAAATGGATACCAAACTTACTCGCAATGTTCTTGCGCTAGCAATCGGCGCAACCTTAGCTGCACCTGCGATGGCTGATGTAGTGATCTCTCAATATGTCGAAGGCGGTAGCTACAATAAGGCAATCGAGATTGCGAACACAGGTGATAAAGCCGTGTCTTTAGATGGCTACGACCTAGTGAAGTCTGCAAATGGAGGCAATTGGGGGGCACCACTGTCACTCGATGGCAAAGTGCTGCAAGCTAAAGAAGTCCTTGTAGTTGCCAATAATCGTGCAAGCGATGAAATCAAAGCATTGAGCGACATTGTTGAAAACTCGATCACCAGTTTTAATGGCAACGATCCTATCGCTCTACGTAAAGATGGTGAGGCTGTTGATGTTATTGGTCACATGAGCAGTGACTACTGGGGTAAGGACACCACGTTAGTACGTGCTGACTTAACACCATCTGCAGCTTATCAACCGAGTCAGTGGAGCGCGCTGGAAAAAGATAACATTGAGGGGTTGGGTTCATTAGATGCGGGTGAGCTACCACAGCCATTTGCGTGTACCGACAATGGCAGTGAACCTAATTTCACCTCAATTCAAGCGATCCAAGGTGAAGGCGACACTTCACCATTTATTGATGGTTACCCTTACATCACTGATGAAGAGTTCTTTGTACGTGGGGTCGTGAGTGCAGTGACTACGGGACTCACTAAAGGTTTCTTCTTACAAGCACTTGAAAATGACTACAACCCAAATACTTCGGAAGGCTTATTTGTTCATACCAACCAATCCAGCTCTGAATTGAAGCCGGGCGATGTGGTGTGTGTGAAGGGTAAAGTGCAAGAGTTTTACAGCCATACGCAGCTGAAAGCTGACAACAACAATTGGGTGAAGCAATCAGAACAAGCAGCACCAGAAGCATCTGAGATTGAAATTTTAGCCACAGATGACAACTTCGATCGCACACTTGAGCGTTATGAAGGCATGCTGGTGAAAACCACAGAAGCGCTGGATATGCGTGTTACCCGTACCTTCGGTTACGACTACCCAGCACGTCGCAACAACATGGTGTTGGCTCAAGGTCGTATCAACATGCAGCCAAACCAAATGTTTGCTGCTGGATCGGAACAAGCGCAGCAGCTAACGCAAGAAAATGCGCAGCGCCGTTTGTACGTAGAGTCTGATCAAAAAGCATCGGATGGTCAGATCCCTTACTACCCTGAGTTTGGTCGCACTGATGTTGACCAAGATGGCTCAACGGAAGATTACATCCGCATTGATGACACGGTTGTTGGCCTTGAAGGTGTGTTGCACTACAGCTACGGCGACTACCGTCTGACAGTGACGAATCAGCTGACGGCAGATAACTTTGTCCACAACGATCCTCGCACTGCAGCGCCAGAGTTAAAAGAAGGCGACTTACGTATCGCTACATTCAATGTACTGAACTATTTCAATTCACCATACGGCGGTGATGCAAACCTGCATTGTGGTAATCAAAGCCTAGAGAAATGTAACCGTGGCGCTGATAACGCAGAAGAGTTTGCGGTTCAACAAGCGAAAATTGTGGATGCTATCGTGCGTTTGGATGCGGACATTGTTGGCTTAATGGAGATCGAAAACAACGGTTTTGGTGATGGTTCAGCGATTAATCAGCTAGTGACCGCACTGAATGATCGAATTGACGAAATGTACGCTCACAAAGTCGCGCATAAGAAACATTATACTTTTGTTGCTATCGACTCGAATGATGATGGCCGCACAGATGAAATGGACTCTATCGGGACTGACGTGATCACTACGGGAGTTATTTACCGTAAGAAAGTTGCGAAACTGAAGCAATCCCGTGTTATTCCAATGCCAAGCCAGCAAGCGCCAGAAGTGGTTGATGACAATGGTAAGGTGATTGAGAGCGGTAAGAACTACCAGCGTGATTCATTGGCACCAACCTTCAAGATAAAACATGCGAAAGATCCACTGACCGTTGCCATTAACCACTTTAAGTCGAAAGGCTCGAAATGTTGGGAAGATGCCGCTCCTGTTGAACAAGGTGGCCAAGGCATGCAAGATGCGGATAAACAAGGTTCTTGTGAAAACTTCCGTGTTGCAGCCGCTGTTGCATTGGGTGATGCTCTGGAGCAAATCAAAGGTCATAAAGTGATTTTGGGTGACATGAACTCGTACGGCATGGAAGACCCGATGCTGGTTCTGACGGATTACTCCCAAGAGAAATACGGCAAAACGATCAAGGCAGCACGTAATACCTTCGTCAATGGTGTGGAGCAATATGGTGATGAAGGTGCAGTGATCAACCATAACTATGGTTACATCAACGCAGTGGCAATGAAACACCCAACGAGCTGGAGCTACTCATTCAATGACGAAGTGGGGGCACTAGACCACTTACTTGTAAGTAAGAGCTTAAAAGGCAAAGTTGTGGATGCGACTGACTGGCATATTAATGGTGGTGAGTCGACCTTGTTTGACTACAACGATGAGTTCAAAGGAGACATGCCGAAATACAACGACCATTTCCGCTCTTCTGATCATGACCCAGCGGTGTTAGAGCTGAAGATGGGTGGTTCATTTGGCTTTGCAGCACTGATGTCATTGTTTGGCATTGCGGCTTGGCGACGTCGTAAGTAACAGCGAAAATCATTTTATTTAAAAGCCAGCATCTGCTGGCTTTTTTTATGTTTCACCGCTATTCGTGCAGGGGTTAGGAAGGGAGAGGGCGCTTTTCTTGGAGGTAAACCCGCTTGGTTGATATCAACTTAAGATGAAAGGACAACCTTGAGTGTGGTTTAGCGCTAGGTTGATGTTTTTATGTCGAGGTGGATGAGTTTTTAGGTTTTTATCTATTACATTGAAACTAAAGGGGTTATTGTCTTTTGTTTATCATGTTTATATCAAGAAGGTGATGATTAGCTAATCATTTTATTGATAACGGTAAGTTTATTTTTTTTCTGACTTTTCGGCGTAGTCTGCCTTTCGAAATGTAGCGAGGGGTTAACGCTGATGAGGCACAACATCTTCGCTAACAAATTGAGCTTGAGCGGATTCGCTCGCTTAGAATTGATTTGGAGATGTTATGTCATCTAATACAAAAAAAATCGGTGTGATTGCCTGTACAGGTGTGGTCGCCGGTAACATGATGGGCAGTGGTATTGCCTTATTACCTTCGAGCTTGGCAACCGTCGGCTCTATTTCTCTATACAGTTGGCTGATCTGTATTATCGGCGCTCTAAGCTTGGCGTTTGTGTTCGCTCGTCTGGCAACCAAAAACCCACAAGAAGGTGGCCCTATCGCTTATGCAGGTGAAGTGTCTCCGGTGTTTGGTTTCCAAACGGGCGTGCTGTACTACCACGCGAACTGGATTGGTAACCTTGCGATTGCCATTACTGGTGTTTCTTACCTATCGGTGTTTTTCCCAATCCTGAACAACCCAATTCCAGCAGGTATCGCGACGATTGCATCGGTTTGGATTTTCACTTTTGTGAACCTATTAGGTGGTAGCTGGGTCAGCCGTTTATGTACGCTTGGTCTCGTTCTTATCTTGGTTCCAGTACTAGGTACCGCATTTGTAGGTTGGACTCACTTTAGCCCTGAAATCTACTCACAAAACTGGAATGTGTCTGCAGGTAGTGACAGCCATGCAGTGATCACCGCCGTCCTAATTTGCCTATGGTCATTCGTCGGTGTGGAATCGGCAGCGGTTTCTTCGGGTATGGTTGAGAATCCTAAACGCACAGTACCACTGGCAACAATGTTAGGTACCGGTTTAGCGGGCATTATCTATGTTATTTCTACTCAAATGATCAGCGGCATGTTCCCTGCGTCTGAAGTGGCGGCATCCGGTGCGCCATTTGCTTTGGCTACCACTGAAATCTTCGGCAGTTGGACTGCACCATTCGTTGCTGCATTCACTGCGCTAGCGTGTTTCACATCACTGGGCTCTTGGATGATGTTAGTGGGCGAAGCAGGTAAACGTGCAGCAAGTGATGGCAACTTCCCTAAAGTCTACGGTGAAACTGATAAAAATGGTGTGCCTAAGAAGGGCTTGGTTCTGGCTTCAATCAAAATGACAGCGTTAATGTGTGTGATGATGATGTTCAGCTCTAAAACTGCCCACGCAGCCGATCTGTTTAACCAGCTAACTACTGATGCAGTTCTACTTACTATGCTGCCTTACTTCTACTCAAGCATTAACTTGATCCGTTTTGAAGGGATGACCACTCGTAACGGCTTTGTCATGTTGTTCTCTGGTATCGCTTGCCTATTCTGCATGATCGCTCTCGCTGGTGCGGAAGGCACCACACTGACAGCGACCTTCATCATGTCACTGGTTATTTTGATGTTCTACAGCAAAAAAGCTGGCCTAGCCCAGTACATGGAACGTCAACAGAGTGAAACAACGGCTTAAGCCAATCACTTACTCAATTCTCGCTGGCGTATAGCGCGCCAGCCCCTGATTTACCTCTCGGCGCTCGTCTTACTCATTACCTGACTCAGGTGAAGAGCGCCTTTTTTCGCCTTGGAGATGTCCAAATGAATATTTTCGCTATCTTGAACCACATGGGTGTGTTCTTTAAAGAAGAACCAGTTCGTCAGTTACATGCAGCACTTGAGAAAGCTGGTTATGACGTGGTTTACCCGGTTGATGATAAAGATCTGATCAAGATGATTGAGATGAATCCACGCATTTGTGGTGTGCTATTTGACTGGGATAAATACTCGTTAGAGCTGTGTGAGCGTATCAGCACCATTAATGAAAAATTGCCGGTGTATGCTTTTGCGAACGAGCAATCCACGCTGGACATTTCACTGACGGATCTACGCTTAAATGTGAACTTCTTTGAGTACGCACTTGGTATGGCCGATGATATTGCTATCAAGATCAACCAAGCGACAGAGGCTTACAAAGATGCCATCATGCCTCCATTTACTAAAGCGTTGTTCAAATATGTTGAAGAAGGTAAATACACCTTCTGTACACCAGGGCATATGGGAGGCACCGCTTTTCAGAAGAGCCCAGCGGGTAGCATCTTCTATGATTTCTACGGCCCGAACACCTTCAAAGCGGATGTGTCTATTTCCATGCCTGAATTAGGTTCGTTGCTTGATCACTCTGGCCCGCACAAGCAAGCGGAAGAATACATTGCGCACACGTTTAATGCAGATAGCTCTTACATTGTGACCAACGGTACTTCGACCTCAAATAAAATTGTCGGCATGTTCTCTGCACCCGCAGGTAGCACTGTGCTAATTGACCGTAACTGTCATAAATCACTGACTCACCTGATGATGATGAGCGATGTGACACCAATTTACTTCCGTCCAACACGTAACGCCTACGGCATTTTAGGTGGTATTCCACAAAGTGAATTTAGTCGTGAAGTGATTGCCGACAAAGTCGCAACAACACCGGGTGCAACGGCGCCAAGCTACGCTGTGGTGACGAACTCGACTTACGATGGTTTGCTCTACAATACGCAATACATCAAAGAGTCACTCGATTGTAAGCATATCCATTTTGATAGTGCTTGGGTGCCTTACACTAACTTCAACAAAATCTATGAAGGCAAGTGTGGTATGAGTGGTGACGCGATGCCGGGTAAAGTGTTTTATGAAACCCAGTCAACCCACAAACTGTTGGCCGCGTTCTCACAAGCTTCAATGATCCATATTAAAGGTGATTTTGATAAAGAGTCATTCAATGAAGCCTTTATGATGCATACCTCGACTTCTCCTCAGTACGGTATTGTGGCATCAACAGAAACGGCAGCAGCAATGATGCGTGGTAATACTGGTCGTAAGTTGATGCAAGATTCCATTGATCGAGCAATTCGTTTCCGTAAAGAGATCAAACGCCTGCAAGGTGAAAGTGACGGTTGGTTCTTTGATGTCTGGCAGCCTGAGAACATCGATACCACTGAATGTTGGAAACTGGAGCCAAATGATAACTGGCATGGTTTCAAGAACATGGATGACGATCACATGTACCTTGACCCAATCAAAATCACCTTGCTAACGCCGGGGATGAGTAAAGATGGTGAGTTGGAAACATCAGGTATTCCTGCATCACTGGTAGCGAAGTACCTTGATGAGCGCGGTATTGTGGTAGAGAAAACGGGCCCTTACAACCTGTTGTTCTTATTCTCAATTGGTATTGATAAATCAAAAGCAATGCAGTTGTTACGTGGTTTGACAGAGTTTAAACGTGGCTACGACTTGAACTTAACGATTCGCAATATGCTGCCTTCACTGTACCAAGAAGATCCACACTTCTATGAAGGTATGCGCATTCAAGAGTTGGCTCAGGGAATTCACGATCTGACGAAGAAATACCAACTGCCAGAACTGATGTACAAAGCGTTTGATGTGCTTCCTGAAATGAAAGTGACGCCTCATGCAGCGTGGCAGCAAGAGTTGCGTGGTAATACGGAAGAGATCCAACTTAATGACATGGTTGGCCGCGTTAGTGCGAATATGATCTTGCCATATCCTCCAGGTGTGCCTTTGGTTCTACCTGGTGAGATGATTACCGACAGCTCGCGCCCAGTACTCGATTTCTTGCAAATGTTGTGTGATATCGGCGCGCACTATCCAGGTTTTGAAACCGATATTCATGGTCTCTACCGCCAGAAGGATGGCAGCTACACCGTAAAAGTACTGAAAGACTAAATCTCCCCTAGATAGCTTCATCGGGAGTGCTGGTTATGCTCCACATGCTGGTACGAAGCTATCGCCCTACATGACAGGACTACCCCAATAATCTGTCGTAAAGAGAAGGAGAGGGAACTCCGACTCTTTTATCTATATCTGAATCATGAATTGAATCTCAGGCTTTTTATTTAAACCTGTCGGAATTTTCTGGTTGCTTTTTCCTACATGATTAAACTTTCTAATAATAAATATATATTCTCACGTTATTATTTGTTATTGGTATTATTTATTTTGATATTTTTGTAATTATACCAATATTAAGCTTGTGATGATGCTTCCTTAAGATAAATTATGTTTGGATGCTTTAAAATATAATCTTGAAACTACAATTATATAAACAATACCTCATTCTATAACTAATGAAATGGTTTGGGTATTTTTCTTCTTATTCACTCGTTAGATACTTTAATGTTCATATCTTTTTGATTTTTAAAGTTATTTATTTTTGACTCAAAACTAACTCATCTCTCTTTCTCATTTCTGCCTCTCTAGTCTTATGTTTGAGTTGCATATGCAATTAATCTCCTCGTTAATTTCAAAAGTGATAATTTAAAAATAGCAATATTTAAAGTTATCAATTTATCTATAAATCGATTTCTTCCTTACAAAAGTTTTATCAGTGCGATGTATTTGTTTCACTAATATGTGTCACTGATTTTTATTATTAATTTATGCGTGTGACAGATTACGCAAATACTGTGTGGCGGTAGCGTACCTAAATGAAAAGATTATTTAAAAAATACGGAGCCCTTATTGGCGTCGTGTCAGTCATAGCATTATCAGGTTGTTCTTCACAGCCAAGAGAAGTGACCGCAGAGACACCACTGGTACAACCTTCTTTAACCGTTCCGGGGAAGTTGATCAGTGAGAAATATTGGGATGCACTAAGCCAACCTTCTACAGTTCAGCTAACGCACAATTTGTATCAAATTGAAACGTCACCGTTGTACATCTCTGCCTTGGGTAATTACTGCCGAAACGTCAAGATCACTTCTGAAACCATGACAACAACACGTGTTGCCTGTTCGGCACCACGAACTCATTCCGAGCCAAACAAGCGTCGTCCTTGGTATCTGGTGAATAACGTTATTAATGAAAAAGCATCGATAGAGCTTTAATTATCGATGAGAGAGCAGGTTATGACTCGAAAGTTACTTCTTCCATGTTCGTTGCTGTTTAGTTTGTCCGGACATGCCTTTGCCAACAATCACGATATTTCTTCTCTGCAATTGAATCCGGCTTCAGCGACGACCTTGTCTGCGATGCAGCATTCAAAAGTGCCTCAGGTTGAACAGACGGAGCAATATAAAAAGTCAGCACGTCAGGGGCTATTGTTACCAGGAGAAACGGATGTCAGAAATCTCTTGCCGAGCAGTGAAGATGCCTCCTTGCCACCGCCGTACGGTGCCAACTTGTTTGCTGGTGGTTATGAGAGTGAAAGAACCGATGGATTACACGATAACTACCTGATTGCCGCGGGCGATAAGATCAATATCTGGCTTTGGGGCGCGGTGAACTATTCCAATGTGGCAACGGTTGATAATCAGGGCAATATCTTTATTCCTGACATCGGTCCTATCTCTGTTAAAGGCGTTCGAGCGAGCCGAGTCAATGATTACGTCAGTGAGAAAGTGCGTCAGGTCTATGTGCACAACGTGAATGTTTACGTCAATCTGATGACATCAACGCCCATCAGTGTGTTTCTCTCTGGTCCCGTGATCCGTCCTGGTCAATATGCCGGTATGGCATCTGACAGCGTGCTTTACTTCTTAAAACGTGCTGGTGGGATTGACCCTGAGCGTGGCAGCTATCGTGAAATCGATGTCTTACGTAATCAGCAAGTGATCGCAACCATTGACTTGTATGAGTTTATCCGCAGTGGCCATATGCCATCGATCAGTTTTAAAGATGGCGATGTTTTGTTGGTCAAACCGCAGAAATCAGCAGTGACGGTATCGGGCGCTGTGCGTAATCCATTCCGTTTTGAAATGAAGGACGCGAAGACACTTGGCGATCAATTAATGGCATATGCACGGCCATTAGCGAAAGTGAGCCACGTGGCAGTGATGGGCAATCGTGCGAGTGGGCCATTTTCTCAGTACATGCCTTATGCGGAGTTTAAGCAATTTGATCTCCAAGATGGTGATAAGGTCATCTTTAACGACGATCTTCATGCACAGGTGATGGATATTCAAGTGTCGGGTAGTTACCTTGGCCCCTCGTATTTCGCAGTAAATAAGAGTACACGTCTGCATGAACTGTTAGAGCATATCCCTGTCGATCCTAAGCTGGCAGATTTCAAATCGATTTATATCTTGCGCAAGAGTGTGGCTGAAAAGCAAAAAGAGATGCTGGAAGAGTCACTGAATCGTTTGGAAAGAAGTGTATTTACCGCTCCCGCCTCATCAGATGGTGAAGCCGCTATTCGAGCGAAAGAGGCCGAAATGGTGCTGCAATTTACCGAGCGCGCACGCAAAGTTCAGCCACTGGGTAAAGTGATCGTGTCAGACCGAGCGAACACCGCCAACATACTGTTGGAACAGGGTGATAAAATCATCATTCCGTATAAAACGGATTTAGTACAAGTGAACGGTGAAGTCTTGATGCCGCAAGCTGTGGTGTATAACCCGGATGCAACTATTGATGATTACGTTGCTTGGGCAGGTGGCTTTACCGATCGCGCGGAAGACAGCCGCATTGCCATTGTTCGTGCTAATGGACTGGTTGAATTTGCTCATGGTGCGAAGATCCAAAAAGGCGATCAGATCTTAGTGTTACCGAAAGTCGACACCAAGATCATGCAAGCGGTGAAAGACATCACCCAAATCATGTACCAAATCGCTGTTGCAGCGAATGTGGCGGTGAACTAACACATGCACAAGACGTTCACGGTACTCTCGCTTGACCCGATGTATTCGTTACTTCACGAACACATGGCGGAGCTATTAGCGAAAGAAAAGTATGCCGTGACGTCTTGCATGTCAAAGTGGATTTACTTACCTACTTTTCAATGTTCGTTGGTCTCTAAGTTGGTTCTAGCCCAGCAAGATGTGACTATCGATCCAGAGTTACTCGATACGATCCGTACGAGCCACAGTTATTACCATGCTTACGTGGGTAAGAAGTTGCAGCGGGCGATGAGTGACGATGAGCTTGATTATATGGCGCGTTACTATCTTGGGTTAAAGCAGTTCATTGTTGAACGTGGGATTAACTTACTGCTGATCCACAACGATACCTTGTGGTACCACGCCATTGCCATCTTGTTGTGCAAAGAGCTCAATATTCAATACTTGGTGACAGAGCTAGGCTTGATTCGTCCGTACACCACTGTGATTGATAATCGGGGTGTTAACGCGAATGGTAGCCTGTTTTATCACCCCCAGAGAGACGTTCAAATACAACGCAGAAAACCTAAAGGAAGCGCGTTTACTAAACACGATGGCGTGTTATCAATGTTGTACTTTTCTGTGTTTCTACTTGGCTTTTCTGTCGAACGTCTTCTGTTTAATAAAACCATTGCCCGTTATTTACATAATGATTACGGATTGGGTAAATACACCAAAAAGCTTGCCAGTAAACTGCTTAGAGATTTTAGACACTCGGCACTAGAGACCTGCCAAGGTGATGCACTACTGCTATTGCAGTTAGAAAATGATTCACAAATTTTGGTGCACAGTGAGGTTGCCAACAATCAACGCCTGATTGCCGACGTTGAAGCTGAAATGAACAAGCTTGGTATACGTTTGGCGATCAAACGTCATCCGTTAGATGAGACTAGCTATCAGCTTGGAGAACAGAGTTACTGGGTTGATGGCAAGTTGAACCAACTGATCAAACCTGCGCAGTTTGTGATTACCGTTAACTCCAGTGCCGCAACCAGTGTGATTGAAACGGATACCCCTTTATTTTTGTTGGGAGAGTCTATTTACGCTCACCCCGGCGTGGCGAAAAAAGTCACGCTATCTCAACTTCATGCTGAAGTGAATGCGATGTCTGCCAGTACCGATACCGCGAACCGTCAACACTTTCTCGCCTTCTTAAAGCACCATTACTTAGTTTCTGGCGCTGGATTTTCTTTTGACCAACATGTGTTACAGGAAAGATTGGATGTGCTCTTGCATCCACCTGTTTTCTCTCAAGACGTTAGTTCGCACGACAATAAGGCTTTACCGCTATGAATACCTTAGACATTCAGAAGTATTACACCCAAACGGAAGGAGATATCTCACCGATTGACTCCATCATGACGACATTTACTCACCAGTCTCAGGCGTTGGCTAAGATGGCCAAAGAAGCGGATACAGAGCAGTACCAACGTGCGATTGGTTACATGCTTAAATGTAAAGGACATGTAATTGTATGTGGTATGGGGAAATCTGGTCATGTGGGTAAGAAAATCTCAGCAACGTTAGCGTCGACGGGAACACCGAGTTTCTTCTTGCACCCAAGCGAAGCGTTTCATGGTGACCTCGGTATGATCACTCGTGATGATGTACTGATCTTAATTTCCAACAGCGGTGAAACGGATGAAGTTTTGAAGCTTATCCCGTCTCTCAAGTCGTTCGGCAATAAGGTCATTTCCATTACTGGGGATGAAACTTCGACGTTAAGTCAAAATTCTGATGCATCACTAATTTTAGTGAGTGCGAAAGAGTCTTGCCCAAATAACCTTGCTCCAACCACATCGACCACGCTGACCATTGCTTTAGGAGATGCGTTAGCGGTGGCACTGATGCAAGTGCGTAAATTTGAACCGAATGATTTCGCCCGTTTCCACCCGGGAGGCTCTTTAGGGCGTCGTCTGTTAACCAAAGTCGAAAACGTGATGGTGAAAAAGAACCTTCCGTTGGTTGATGTGGACACACCGATGGCTGATGTCGTTCTGCGCATGAATGAAGGGCGCCAAGGGGTAGCGATTGTCACTGAAAATGACCACTTAGTTGGCATCATCACCGATGGCGACTTGCGTCGTACCTTAACCAACATGGCGATGTTTAGTGAGATTAAAGCCAAGGATGTAATGACATTCCGTCCTAAATCTTGTTATCAGTCTGACATGTTGTCTGATGCGGAGCAGAAGATGCGCCGTTACGCGATTTCGACACTCGTGGTGTTGAACGACGAAGACAAAGTTGTTGGTTTAATTCGTATTTTTAATACCTGATGAGTGAAGTACGTCAAGCCCTGCGAGTTCAGGGACGAGTGTTGTATGCGCTGATTTTACGCGAAGCACTCGGAAAATACGGCAAGAGTAAGATTGGTTACTTGTGGGCGCTGTTAGAGCCAGTACTTCAAGCACTGGTTTTGATTTCGATCTTTACGGCATTTGGCCGTCAGTCACCGGTCGGTGGTGATCTATCGGTATTTTTTGTTACAGGGATCATCCCGTGGATGATTTATAACAATCTAGCCAACCGAATCTCAGGTGCTCTTGGAGCGAATCAAGCGCTGATGGCATACCCACATGTGACACCAATGGATGTACTGTTAGGTCGAGCCTTGTTGGAAGGCATCACTATGCTGGTCGTTTTTGTTGTCTTAGTGATCTCATTACAACTGATGGGAAAAGCCATGGCAATTTATGACCTATTCAATGTGTTGGTAGGGTTGTTATTACTGATTTTATTCGGTGTGGGGGTTGGGCTGATTAACTCGGCGATTCGGATTTATTTTGATAGTTGGGACAAGGTGTTTTCGGCACTAAACCGACCTCTTTATTTTGTGTCTGGCATTTTCTTTACCGCTGCAAGTTTGCCTCATGAAGTCCGAGAGTGGCTCCAGTGGAATCCAATATTTCAATATGTTGAATGGATTCGTGCCGGCTTTTTCTCAAGTTATCAAAATACTTATATCTGGTCGGGTTTTGCTGTTACTGCGGCATTTAGTGTGTTGGCCCTTGGACTCGCCATGATTCAGATGTCGAAGCATAAAGCGCGCAATTTATGATAGAGCTAATCAACGTATCTAAGAAATACAAAACACCGAAAGGCCATAAACATATTCTTAAGCCTTGTTCTATGAATTTTCCTATCGGTCGGAATATCGGTTTGTTAGGGGTGAATGGGGCAGGGAAATCCACCTTGTTACGTATGATCGCGGGTTCAGAATCACCGACTACTGGGTCAATTAAACGACAAGTGAAAATGTCTTGGCCTCTGGGTTTTTCTGGTGGCTTCAACGGCAGTTTAACTGGGGCAGAGAACTTGCGTTTTGTCAGTCGGATTTACGGTTGTGATATTAAACAAGTAACTGACTTCGTAAAGGATTTCTCTGAACTTGGGGATTATCTGGACATGCCAATTCGCAGTTACAGCTCGGGAATGAAATCTCGCTTGGCTTTCAGCCTCTCAATGGCAATTGATTTTGAGTGTTACTTGGTGGATGAGATTACTGGTGTTGGTGACCGCCGTTTTCAAGAAAAATGTCGTGATGCATTCAAAGAGCGCAGTGAAAAATCCAATCTAATCATGGTGTCGCACAGCATGCCTACCTTGAAAGAACACTGTGATATGGGGGCCGTCCTCTCTGATGGTGAACTCAAGTTTTACGAAGACATTGATCAAGCTATAGAAACTTACATGAATCTCTCGAAATGAAATTAAAAAGACAACATAAGATTTTCCTGAATAAATTTTGGAAAAACCGCAAACCCAAACAACGCTCTTTTATCGTTATGGTTTTGCTGCCTACTTTAATCGCTTCGCTATATTACGCCTTTATTGCATCGGGCTTATACGTGGTCGAAAGTCGTTTTTCAGTCAAAGGCAATGAGTTACAGCAAGTTGATCTGCTGAGTGGTCTAGCTGGAATTCCCGCACAAGGGGGGAGTGCTGCAGATTCTTATATTCTTCAAGATTACATATCTTCGGCAGAAATCTTGAGAACGCTAAGTCAAGATATCGATTTAGATGCCATTTTTAATCGCCAGAATGCGGATTGGTTCTCTGCTCTAGGTCATGATCAAACGCAACAAAAGCTACTCGATTACTGGCGTGAGCGCGTCAGTATTTCTTATGACCCAACGACGACAATTTCAACATTAAAAACACGTGCATTTAGTGCTGATGACGCGAAAGCATTGGCTGAAGCTATTTTGCATCGCAGTGAAGTTTTAGTGAATGACTTATCTGAACGTGCTCGGAATGATGATTTGGAGTTTGCCCTTGCAGAAGTTACACGTGCGGAAGAACGCGTAACAAAAGCTCGTTTGGCAATGAATGATTTTCGCAATGAGTCACAAGATCTCGATCCAACGCAAACGGCTAGCGCCAAAATGATGCTCATTGGTGAACTTGAAGCGCAGTTAGCCAAGGCACAAGCTGAGTTAAATGCGCTACGCAGCTATATGGATCGAAATGCACCAGCAGTACAAAACCTTCAGCGTCAGGTTAATGCCTTAACCAACCAAATTCATAACGAGAAAAAGAACATCTCGGGTGATAGCAGCACACAACCTGCATTGGCAGGGATGTTTGCGGAATACGAACCACTGATTGTTGAGCGTACTTTTGCCGAAAAAGCCTATACCTCCGCACTGGCTTCACTGGAAGCTGCACGTGTGGAAGCGGCTCGCAAGCACCGTTATTTAGCCACATTTGTTGCGCCGGCATTGCCTGATGAGGCAACGGAGCCATATCGAATGAAGAAAATTGCAACGGTATTTTTTACTTGCTTAATCGCTTGGGCTATCGGTTTGCTTGGTATTGGCATTGTTAAAGAACACGTTGGTTGGGTGTAACTCTCACAGGAATAATTGCATTAGGCTGTATATGAAAAAAAATATTGTTACTCATGGGAGCTGCTTGTCGATCAAGGTGGCAGATAGTTTAGTCGAGCGTTTCAACTTTAAACGTGTTTCATCGACACAACATGTTCGAACAGATGTGTATGTAGACACTTACATAAAGCAGATTCTAGACCCAATTAAGTCATATGAATTTCACTTCCAGTACAAGGAGCAGTACAAAGATACTGGCTTAGTGGAGAACCAAATTATTGACATGAAATTTGGTCGCTCGTTGCCAGGAAAGTTAGCCAATGCAGATTTGGTAAACCACAGGGATGCCATTGAAAGTGGAAAAATAGATCTACTATTGATTGATAACTTTCCGGATATCTACTTTAAAGTATATAAAAATCAAATAGATAACCAGAAGTTATTCCTCAACAAAGAGTACTTTGAGTACTTCGATGACAATTTTGTTTTTGAAAATGAATTTCTTGCCATAGATAAGTATGTCGAGAGCTTAGAAATACTGATCAAAGACTTTAAAAAGCACAACCCTATTTCTGAAGTGGTGTTTATCAACTTCCCGGTGAACCTCAATAGTAATGAGTTTCTACGAAACAGAGCGCTTGAAATGTATAAGCGAGTACTGAGTATTCCGGGTATCTGTGTGATCGACCCTATTGGCGTTTACCGCCACGATTTGACTATCGCCAACGATATTCATCACTTTACACCTAAAAAATATAGACAAATTGCATCCACTGTTTTTGGCGAGGTTTCGTAGTGAAGTATTTAATTATTGATCCTTTGGGTAATGCGAGCGGTATTAGCTCATACACTCATTTTCTTGGAAATGTTCTTTCTGAACTAGATATTGACTTCGAGGTGGTTTCAAACACCAAGAAGCTCAATCCGCAGAAATTCCGAGAGTTTATCTACGAACATGTGACAACCAAATACGGTTTTAACGATGTGATTATTGAGGCTCCAGAGGCAAAAGCGTCAACCTTATTATTGCCAAAAGAATACAATGTTCATATTCGACTTCATTGCCCACTATCGATTGCACAAAAGTATGATTCACAGGTAGTTAACCAAGTGGAATATTCCAATGAACTTCGTGTGATCAATAAATCCAAGTTGGTCTCGTCACCATCTTACGGGTTGCTGGAAGAGCTAAAAAGTGAGATCGATACGGATCGTGTCTTTGTTTATAAAAACCCTATCACATTGAGACCTGATTTAATTAAGCCGGTAAATACCAAGAAGTACGATTTAGTATTTATGGGAAGAATGCAGCACTTAAAAGGGTACGACTACATCCGAAAAATCGTAGAAAGACTGCCTAAAGACTTTAATGTGCTGGTGTTTGGTAACAACTCGCATCGAGTAAAACTTGGCAAGAACTACAAATGCAAAGTGGATATTCGTCAGCAGATCGTTTCTGATGAGAAATTCAAACTTATCGCCGACTCGAAAGTATTGATGCAATTAAGCCGATTTGAAAACTGCAGTATGGTGATTTTAGAGGCAATGTCAGTTGGTACACCTGTTGTATGTTGGAATGTTGGCGGTAATGCAGAAATTCCACATAAGGGTGTAGTTCGCCCAGTAACGAAAGGTGATATCAGTGAAATTGTGGACAATATCGTGTCAATGGCGCGCCAAGAAAAATTTGTTAGAAGCGATTTCATCGACGCTCTTGAAGGGGTAAATGGTGACTTCAAAGAAGGGATTGTTTCCGTATTGTCCTTCTTCAAACAACCTTCAATAACACCAGTCTATAAAGGGATTGATCATTCTGCTGAAAACCTGTCATCGGTGCGACGTACGGATGTGGTTCAGCTTGATGAACGTTATAAACCGAAACGTGTGATGGGGATTGCTTATTCCAATGAACATGTTGAAGAATTATGGGCGCCTATCGTGGATGCGCTCGGTTGCGAATACCGTTATGTTTCTCGCCGACCAGTTGGTTTCCATTCTGTGTTTAAAAAACAAGAGCCGAAATTTAACCAAAAATACTACTGTGTGTTTGATTGGGTTAAAAACCCAGAGCGTTTGATCACTCAGATCTTAAGTTACAAGCCTAACGTTATTTTGTTCCATAACGGTGCTCACCCTGTATACAAGTCGGTCATGGAACGGATCAAAAATCTTGGTATTCCGGTGATATACAGTGAATTGGGTTGGTTCCCTCAATACAACCATGTTTACTTCGATCAAGATGGTGTGAATGGGCAGTCTCAGCTAGCCAAATTAAGTTTTAGTGAGCTGGTGAAAGAAGCTGAAGTAGAGAGTGTGAACCAGAGAGCGAAAAAACTGCGTGGTAAATACCACTTGGTTGCGACCCAATTAGAGAACGATACTAACTTGATCGTGAACTCTAATCGCTTTAAGAGTCGCGATTCGTTCATCAAATATGTGTTAGGACAAATTGATGAAAATGAGCGAGTATTGCTCAAGCTTCATCCATTAGATAAAGCACCACTTGGTTTTGATATTGAAGAATATAAAAATGTGACTGTTGTGACAGACAACATCACTGACTTGCTTGAAAAGGCAAAGAGCGTTATTGCCATTAACAGTACCGTGTTGTTACAAGCGTTAGAGTATGATTGCAATATCTATTACTGTGGTGACAGCATTCTGGATAACAAAGGGATCGCAGAAAAGTTTGACCACAGTGAGTTACGCGACTTACTCAGTGACAAGCTTTACTGCTCACAAGAGAAAAAATCAAAGTTGGTCAGTGCGCTTAAATCAATTCAAATCAACTTAGATGAAATTAGAACGATGGATAAAGAGCAGGTTCTTGCTCACCGCGGTATCCGCGCTTTCTTTGATATGGACAGACAGGATTTCTCGGAGATCATTGATTTAGAGAAAAAACGTCGAGAAGATCAGAAGAGTAAGCCAACTTCGGTTGCTGTTGTTGCTCAACCAGCGACGACGGTTGGTGCGACGCAGAATCCAGCGCAGCCGAAGAAGACGGTGATCAATGATCTTGTGAAGACCATTCCAGAGCACTGGCGCAAAAAAGTTCCGGTGAATATTCGTCGGATCTTTGTAAAACGTGCTTCTTAATTCAACGAATTTTGTTGTTTTTTCATCAGGGATAAAAAAAATCCCCAACTTGCCTTTATTTATTGCCGAAGACGATTCTGACAATACACAAGTGCTTGGTTGGGGATTCAAGCCCACTGCCCGCAGAGCGCGTAATTATGCAGCAAAACATCAACTGCCTTATATTGCACTTGAAGATGGTTTTCTTCGCTCTGTTGGACTGGGTGTTTCCGGTGTACCGCCGCTTAGCTTAGTCGTGGATGAGGTGGGTATTTATTACGATGCTCACCAGCCTTCGAAACTGGAGCAGTTGATTGCCGCCAGCGAGGCACTGTCAAACGAGCAACTTGCGCGTAGCCAGCGTTGTATTGATGCGTTTCGCCAGTATCGACTGTCAAAATATAACCAGTTAACCTGCGAGCCAAAGCTGACCAAAGCGTTGCCTAAAGTGGTGGTGCTTGATCAAACCCTAGGCGATGCGTCGGTTTCCGGTGCTTTGGCAGACAAAACCAGTTTCGTGGAGATGCTTAAGCAAGCCTTAGATGCTCATCCTGAAGAGGCGATTTGGGTCAAAGTGCATCCTGATGTTGTGGCTGGGAAAAAGCGAGGCTTTCTCTATCCGTTGCCGTTTGAACATCCACGGCTGAAGTTGTATAGCCAGAGCGTCAATCCGTGGGCCTTTTTAGACAGTGCTGAACATGTTTACACCGTGTCTAGCCTGATGGGGTTTGAAGCCCTGTTGGCAGGTTGTACTGTCCACTGCTTTGGGTTGCCATTTTATGCGGGTTGGGGGCTGACACACGATCACTTGGATTGTGAACGACGCAATCAGCCTCGTAATCTAAGACAAGTTTTCCATGCCGCTTACATTGGCTATGCCCGCTATGTGGATCCTATCTTAGGCGAGCGCTGTGAGCTTGAAAATGTGATGAATTATTGTATCGATGAAAGCCGTCGTTTGTCTCGGCCTAAGATCGCGGTGCAATACCAAGGCATTACCATGTGGAAGCGGTGTTGGCTAAAGGACTTTCTAAAAGTTTGGCATTTTGACTTGCGGCGCAGAACAAATGCGACTCCACTGGCTTGGGGGCGAAAAGGGTTAGCTGAAGGCACCATTTGTGTTGAAGACGGTTTTTTGCGCTCTGTTGGGCTTGGTGTGCACTTCCAGCGCCCAATCTCTTTAGTGCGTGATGGCAGCGGTATCTATTTTGATGCCACCAAGCCCAGTGATTTAGAGCTGGCTCTAAATGGTGCATCACATTCATCGTGGCAGCTGCAACGTGCTCGACGACTGATTCAAAAGCTTAATGCTGCTCACCTCACCAAATATAACGTGGGTGACGACACCACACTTTCTCTGCCCGATAACGCCACTATTATTTTAGTGCCTGGTCAGGTTGAAGGGGATGCTTCCATTGAGTTTGGTTCTCCAGAAGTCAAAAGCAATGCTGAGCTGTTAAAACGAGTGCGTTTGAATCATCCGGATGCGTACATCGTTTATAAACCTCATCCTGATGTATTGGCGGGTCAACGCGACGATGGTCAGTGGCAAGGCGAATTTCTTCAATATGCTGATTGTGTTGTGCAGCAGACCAGTATGTCCTCCTTGCTATATTGTGTTGATGAAGTGCACACCATGACTTCATTGGCGGGTTTTGAGGCGTTACTACGCGGCAAAAAAGTGGTGACTTATGGTCTGCCATTTTATGCCGGTTGGGGGTTAACACATGACACAGTGAATTGCCCACGTCGCACCAATCGTTTAAGCCTTGAAAGTTTAGTGTATGAAGCGTTAATTGCTTACCCGACCTATGTTGACCCGTTGACGCGTCAGCCATGTACAGTGGAACAAGCGGTGAGCCGTTTGGCTTTGCTTAAAAATGGTGGTCAGCAAATTAGCGACAAAAAACTGCAATTATTATTGGCATTGAAGAGGACAAAACGCTGGGTAAAGCGTAATCTGCTTGGCAGATGAACATCAAAAAGGATACCCAGTGTGAAAAAAGCCATTTTCCTCGATATGGATGAAACCTTGTGTGCGACATCTCAAGCGGATGTGGTCGCCAGAGATAAGTTGCAGCAGTGGCTAGGTGAGCAATACCCAAGTCTTGATGTTGCGTTATTTACCGAGCGTTATCTTCAAGGTGTGTATAAAAACCTCAATGCAGAGTTCCCAGAGTTGGTTGCATTGTTGCCCGATGAGCATGCGTTTCGTTGTCGCCTAATTCAAACCTTGCTGGCAGAGCAAGATATTGTGGTTGAGTTAGCGCAAGCGCAACAGGTGCAGCACTACTTTGACCAAGCACGCATGGCGGCATTTGATTTCTATCCGGGTGTGAAAACGTTGCTGGCTGAACTGCGCCAACACTACACCTTAGTGGTGATCACCAACGGTCCGGTCTTTTCACAGCACCCGAAGTTGGCAGCTGTAGCGATGGAGCAATGGGTCGACCACATCATCGTGGGTGGTGAAGAACCCGAAGAAAAACCAGCGGCAAGTATTTTTAATAAAGCGCTCGCCCTTGCAGGCTGTGAAGCCATGCAGGCGATTCACGTTGGTGACTCACTCAGTAGCGATATTGTGGGGGCTAACCAAATGGGGATTACCAGTGTCTGGGTACGTCAACCTGACGTGACACCTACGGCAGAAAACGCCCCTGATTTCATCGTGAATCACCTTACCGAATTACCTCAAATCTTGGCTGAATGGGCAGAGAAATAAACTTCTCTTAATGACATTCAGCCTCTTTAATGGAAGCTGTATGTCAAAAACTCATATCGTTATCCCAGCCAGATTCAACTCAAGCCGCCTGCCGGGCAAATTGATGTTGGATCTCGCTGGTGAACCCGTGATCGCCCATGTGGTGAAACTGGCCCTTAAAATAACAGACTCCGTCTTTGTTGCTACCGATCATCAAGCCATTTTTGAATTGGTTGAAACCCTAGGGGCAAAAGCGGTAATGACCTCTGATACACACAACTCGGGAACCGATCGCTTAGCCGAAGCGGCGCAAACGTTGGGTTTTGCCGAGCAAGACATCGTGGTCAATTTGCAGGGGGATGAACCTCTGATGCCAACGGCGTTGCTCAGTCAGGTAGCACAGTTACTTGAGCAGCATCCTAAGGCTGGTATGGCGACACTAATGCAGCCAATCCACGCGGTTGAAGATTGGTTCAACCCTAACGTGGTAAAAGTGGCTGCAGGTGCGGACAAACGTGCTGTGTACTTTAGTCGAGCGCCGATCCCATTCCCTCGTGATGAATACCAAGCCACGATGACTGAGCTGCCACAAGGGGAGTTTTATCGCCACCTTGGCCTGTATGCGTACCGCGTGAGTACGCTGCAAACCATTACTCAGTTACCAGAGCATCCACTAGAGGCCGCAGAAAAACTTGAGCAGTTAAGACCATTGGCTCACGGCATCGACATTGTGGTTGATGTGGCTTGTCAGGCTCCTCAACATGGCATTGATACGCTGGATGATCTTGAGCGTGTTCGCCACTACTTATCTCAACATAATCACTAAGGTATTCCATGAAACAGAAAATTGTTCGTGTTGGCGAGATTGATGTCGCTAACGATAAGCCCTTTACGTTGTTTGGCGGTATGAACGTTTTAGAGTCACGCGATTTGGCAATGCGTATCTGTGAACACTATGTCACGGTCACAGACAAACTGGGCATTCCTTATGTGTTTAAGGCGTCTTTTGATAAGGCAAACCGTTCTTCAGTGCATTCCTATCGTGGCCCGGGTCTTGAGGAAGGGATGAAGATCTTCCAAGAGCTAAAACAGACATTTGGTGTGAGCATCATTACCGATGTGCACACTGAAGCGCAGGCTAAGCCAGTTGCAGAAGTGGTTGATGTGATCCAGTTACCTGCTTTTCTCGCGCGCCAGACTGATTTGGTCGAAGCAATGGCCAAAACAGGTGCTGTGATCAATGTGAAGAAGCCTCAGTTTATGAGCCCAAGTCAGGTTGGCAATATCGTTGAGAAGTTTGCTGAGTGCGGTAACGACCAAGTGATCTTGTGTGAGCGTGGCGCAGTACACGGTTACGACAACTTAGTGGTGGACATGCTTGGTTTTGGGGTGATGAAGAAAGCGTCACAAGGCAGTCCAATCATCTTTGATGTAACCCATTCACTGCAATGTCGAGATGCAATGGGGGCGGCTTCGGGTGGTCGTCGTGAGCAGACTGTAGAACTAGCAATGTCAGGCATGGCGACTGGCATCGCAGGACTCTTCATGGAGGCGCATCCAGAACCGACACAAGCAAAATGTGATGGTCCATCTGCGTTTCCATTAGAGAAACTTGAGATGTTTTTATCTCAGGTGAAAAAACTAGATGATCTCATTAAGGGTTTTGATCCAATCGAAATTCAATAGAGTGAGATATCTGGTTTCGGGGGGTATCGATGCTTTTTAAGCATCGATACAGATAGAAACAGCTATATTTGCTATTGGAGGTAAATATGAAAAAAACAGCACTCGCGCTTGTTGCGACTATGTTGTTTAGCGGTGCGGCTTTAGCATCAGACGGTGAGCACCTTGGTGCTGCTGCAGGTGACAAAGCGGCTGCAACGGCAGCTGTCGGCACGGTATCTAACACAGCAGTGGGTATCGGTGCATTGGCTGCAGCTGGTGTTGTCGTGGTTGCGAGTAACTCAGACTCAAGCACGACAACAACGGTAACGACCGCTAAGTAACCTTTCAAATCAAGGCAACCTCTCAGGTTGCCTTGCTCATTTTCAGCGGATTTAAGTTTCAATGATGCGTTTTATCTATCCGACACTTGTGGCAACAAGTGTACTTCTTAGTGGCTGCACGCAAAACATGCGTGATCTGTCAGATTCTTTTGAGCTGGCCATGTTTGGCGTTGGGGATCATTCCATTACCACTGAGATGGTGAACCAATCGCCGTATGCCAGTATCTACGCACGCCAAGGTGATGAAAGTCCGTTGGCGCTATTGGTATTAGCGTGGGCGGAGCCAGGGCTTCCAGAACAGGCTCAGGCATTGAAGTGGCTTTCGGCCAGTGAAGAGATGTTGGTTACTCAAGCGGGGCGAATTACAAAAACCGTTAACTTGCCAAACAGCAACTTGATCTCTGTTCAGGCGACGTCTCCTGATCCACTTAAGCTGGGGTTGCACTTGGCGAGCACGCCGAAAGCGTGGACGTATACGTTAAGCTGGCAACCTGGGTACCATTTTGGCTACCAAGTTCAATCGCAGTTCAATGTGCATGGCATTCAAAATAAGGTGCTACCGAATGGTGAACGCGCTTTATTGTACGTCACGGAAGAAGTTCGTATTGCTGCAATTGACCAGCACTGGCAAAACCAATACTGGTTAGATGCCAGCAACGGCAAAGTTGTGGCCTCGGTGCAAACACCTGCTCCGGGTATCACCCCGATAGCGCTGAGTGTCGCAAAGCCTTATGGGAGTCAGTCATGAAACGTAAATGGATAAAGCACGGTTGCTTGCTGGGTTTGCTGGGCAGCGCTTCCTTGTTCGCTCATGCTGAAGTTGTGAATACACTTACTGCAAAATTTGAGCAGCAACATCAAACCACGCTGACTTTCTCACAAGCACCTCGCGCGGATCTATTGGTGCAAGCTGCACTACAGCATTTACAGCTAAACATGGCTCAAATTGACTGGCACAATTCGGCGCTGTTTGACGTGCAAGCACCCTATGACTTGCCGCAACACGTTTTTGCCATGATTGAACAACAACGCCAATCAAATGATGCTGATCAGGCAACATGGCAGCAGCTATTGGTCAGTCTGAAAACGTATCAGTTTGCTCAACGGATTTTCACACCATTGGATCCCGATACCACGCGCTTATATCTAAAGGATAACCCAGTACTTGCTGGCGAGCTCCGTTTGCAGCTCAACCGACAGCCGTCAACAGTCACCATCCTTGGGGATGTAGCACATGCAGGTCCTGTGACATGGCAAGAGCGCCATAGTGCATTGGCGTATATTGGTGAAGACAATCTACGTCATGCTCATTCCTATGTCTGGGTTATTCAGCCGGATGGCCATGCAGAGCAACATGCCATTGCTTATTGGAATCAGCAATTTAAAGAAGTCGCGCCAGGGGCCATGATTTATGTGCCAATCAAAACTCGTGCAGTTAAGTCGTCAAATCCGACGTTAAACCAAGATCTCACCCTTGCCATTGTTGAACTTTTGAGAAATCGACTTCCTCTATGAATACACTACGACATAACCCGTCACGACCAAAGCGTCACTGCTTGGCCGTGCTGATCGCTAGCAGTTTACTAAGCTCTTTCGTTTCGCATGCAGATGAATTTAGTCAGCCACAGCTCAAGCATTCTCAATCTGATTTCGGTGGCGTTGGGTTAATGCAAATGCCATCGGCGCGGATGATGGAAGAAGGCCAACTCGATTTTAGCGCCAGTTATACTGACGAATATCTTCACTACACTGCCGCCTTGCAGTTATTTCCTTGGCTGGAAACCACCATTCGTTATACGCAGGTTCAAGATGTGTTGTACAACAACAATGAAGACTTCAGTGGCGATACCAAATACACCGATAAATCCATCGATGCCAAGGTAAGGTTATGGCAAGAAAGCTACTGGTTACCACAAGTCTCGCTCGGTTTTCGCGATATCGGTGGCACTGGCTTATTTGACGGCGAATACCTCGTTGCCAGCAAACGGTACGGGCCATTAGATTTCAGCCTTGGTATAGGCTGGGGATATTTAGCCAACCGTGGCAACTTATCCGGAGATAAGTCGAACTCGTATGACTGTGGTCGAGATAGTTCATATGATGGTGGCGTGATTGAAGTCGGCCGTATGTTTACAGGGTGTAGCTCCGTATTTGGTGGGGTAGAGTATCAAACGCCGTTTGAGCCGCTGCGCCTTAAACTCGAATACGATGCCAATGATTATTTAAGTGACAGACCGGTACTGAAAGGCAAAGTGAGTATGCCAGTATCAACGCCTTGGAACGTCGGTGTTGTATATGCACTGGCCGATTGGGCCGATCTGCGCCTGAGTTATGAGCGCGGTAATACCTTTACCGCAGGACTCACGTTGGGCACCAACATCGGCGAAATGGCACCTACATGGGTGGATACGCCAGCTCCAGCCTATAAACCGAAAACCTTGAGAACGGATCTGAGTGATGAAGAGTGGCGCAAGCTGAGCCAAGATCTTAATCAGATCGCAGGTTATGAAGAAAATGCCGTTTATTATCGTGATGGTGTGGTTTATATCGAAGGAGAACAAACCAAATATCGTGACCGAAAAGAAGCAGAAAAACGTGCGGTGACTCTTCTTGCGAATAGTGGATTGAAAGCCAGCCAGTATCGGATTGTCGAGACAGCGCAATTCCAAGCGTTAACGGAAACTCAAATTGACTCAGCCGCATTTGCTAAAGTGGCCCAACATCAATACCCCGGCGCGTCAATCGAGGATGCGCGTAGTGAGCATGACCCTTTACCACCGACTGGAGAGAAGCGTGTAGAGAGCCGCAGCGCATGGGATTTCGGGGTGGCTCCGGTATTGCAGCAGTCTTTTGGTGGTGCGGAAGACTTCTATCTCTATGCCATCGGTGTTAGTGCTAATGCTAGTTACCGTCTAGGACGCCATTGGCTGGCTTCGGGAAGTCTCTATGCGAATATCACCGACAACTACGACAAGTTTAATTATACGGTGCCACCTGATGGTACTGATCTCAAACGCGTTCGTACCTTGAATCGTCAGTATTACGAAGATCCCGTACGTATCGACCATTTGCAGCTGACGTACTTTGATGCGTTGGCTTCGGGTTGGTATACCCAAGCGTATGCCGGGTACTTGGAAACTATGTTTGCCGGGGCGGGGACTGAATTGCTTTATCGCCCATTGGCATCAAACTGGGCGCTCGGGCTGGATGTGAATTATGTGAAACAGCGCGATCCTGACTCCATATTGGGCTTGTATCAACAAGAACTGCATTACGATCCACAGACCGAACGTGATTATCGGGTTCAAACCGGAGCCGTGACTGGTCATGCGACGATGTATTGGCAGCCTCAATTCTGGTCGATGCTAGATAATACCTTGTTAAAAGTCAGTGCAGGGCGTTATTTGACCGAAGATGTGGGTGTGACTATCGACTTTTCTAAACAATTTGATAGTGGCGTGATTGCCGGTGCCTTTGTGACTAAGACGGATCTGTCAGCAGAAGAGTTTGGTGAAGGAAGTTACTCGAAAGGCTTCTACATCTCGATTCCTATTGATTTATTGACTGTAAAACCGAGCACCAATCGAGTTGGTGTGTCTTGGTTGCCATTGCAACGTGATGGTGGTCAGATGCTCAATCGTCGTTACAGCTTGTACGGGATGACAGATGCTCGATCGCCTTGGTTTACTAGAGAAAATTCTACTGATTAAACGGAAAAGAAAGGTCTGCAATTGCAGGCCTTTCTTTTATCCTTAACATTAATAAATTGTCCTTTCGCTGAATTATTGACCTCAGCTTCTTATTTCTATGACTTTGCATGTTGTAGAATGTGCCGCCATATCTTGAAGCCTCTATCAGGTTGCCTGAAAAGAGATTCAAGCCTAGTTTCCGATAATGTCCCTTGTGAGGTTTTATGAACGCGTTGGTTGGTCGCCACTTTTTTTCTGGGCGAGCTATGTTCTTGCCCGTCTTATTGACTTTTATCTGTTTGTTTTCTTTGCCGTCGTGGGCGGAAAAACAAGAGGAGCCTGAAATTCCGTTGACAGCCGAACAACGAATTGAACAGGTAAACCAAGATCTACGTGAACTGGTGGAAAGCCTTAACGCGGCAAAAGGTGTTGATAAAGATGCTATTCAGCTGCAGCTATTTCAAAAGAATGAAGAGCTAAGGGAAGAGATCGCAAAAGCGGTTGGTGCTGATGGGGTAACGAATACGTTGCTGGTTGAGCAGGTACGTTTGCAACAGAAATACAGTGAACATGCTCGTGTATACATTGAGCGAAAGTTGGAGAAACTGAGTACTGAACTCGATGATGCAAAAACGGAAGAAAAGCTGGTTATCCTCAACAAATTTCAAGAGTTGCAGCATTACCTAGGGCTTGCTTACACCTCAATGTGGCAAGATATAGAATGGTTAAACGATCTGGGTAAAGAGAGTAAGAAAACGGAAGAAATTTTTCGAGATCGTATGACGAAACGTTTGCGATTACTCTCGGCGTCGATTGAGTATTTTGGTCAGCAACAAGAACTACTCACGACTCAAATATTGAGTGCTCCAGAGTCAGAAAAGCCAGGTTTGCAGTTAAACCAATTGATCCTGAAAAAGCGCCTTGATATTGCCACAGAAAGCTTAGGTGATTTATTGTCAACGGCTGACGACATGGGGCTGACGACAGCGGAATACAAACGCTTAATCTTTGAGGTTACAGGTAGTGTCACTAGTGACTTACTGAATACGCATGTTATTTTTGCGATTCTTACAGACTGGTCTGATAAAGCGATCGCATGGTTTACTGACAATGCACCGCAACATGTTTTCAAATTGTTTATCTTTATTGCCATTTTACTTGTTGCTCGTGCGTTGGCTAATGTAGTACGCAGTGTGGTTAAAAAAACGGTTACCTCGAAAAACCTGAAGTTTTCTGTGCTGATGCAAGATTTCTTCATCTCGATGTCTGGCAAGATGGTGATGTGTCTGGGGATCTTGATTGGTCTGTCGCAAATCGGCCTGAACCTTGCGCCTATCTTAACTGGTTTCGGTATTGCTGGTGTGATTGTCGGTTTTGCATTGCAAGATACCTTATCTAACTTTGCTGCGGGTATGATGCTACTGATCTATCGTCCGTTTGATGTGGGTGATTTTGTTTACGCAGGTGGCGTTGATGGCAAGGTAAGCCATATGAGTCTTGTAAACACCACAATTCGCACGTTTGATAACCAAATCATTATTGTGCCAAACAGCAAAATTTGGGGTGATGTGATTAAGAACGTTACTCATGAACGCATTCGTCGTGTCGATATGGTATTTGGTATTGGTTACGGTGATGACCTATTGAAAGCAGAAAATGTGCTGCACGACATTGTGACGACGCACCCAGCGGTTTTACGTTCACCAGAACCAATGATCAAAGTCCATACATTAAATACGTCGTCGGTGGACTTTATTGTTCGCCCTTGGGTAAAGACTGATGATTACTGGGACGTCTACTGGGATGTGACTAAAGAAGTGAAACTGCGCTTTGACCGTGAAGGCATTTCTATTCCATTCCCTCAACAAGATGTGCATCTGCATATGATTGAGAAAAACGAAGCTTAATGACTATAAACGAAGGCCAGCATTTGCTGGCCTTTTTATACTGACTACTCGTATTATGATTTATAGAGCTTAGTTGGGCTTTCTTCATTCTCGCAACGAGTTTGATCATAATCGTTGATCATACCGCCACGACCTTTAAAGCTCATACGAACTATCATTCCTTGTTTAAGAAAATCAGCTAAATCTTCACAAGCTAAACGATAACTGATTTCTTTGATGTGTACATGAGACCATTCATACCCGCTTGGTACTGCTTCTTCATATTCAATCACACCATTATCTGTCACATTTAGATGCTTGTATGGATTGAGCATTTCCTGTGCGTCTCGTATCACTTGGGGAGAGGCGTTTGTTTGTAACTCATGAACACTAGTTGTTTGACAACCAGATAATGCCACTGCGGTAAGGGCGAGTAATAATTTTAGTTTCATTGTTAATTTACTGCTCGTTGTTAGTTTCATTATGTAAACTATCAACGAATAAGCCAATTACTAAGCTAAGAACTATTTTTATTTAATATCTTTTGATCGGTTAGACATTTTTTGATCTTAGTTACAATTTTCTATCGCCATGACTTTCCACTTGCCTTTCTCATTGGGTACTGCACAATACCGCCTCTAGCTGTATTGATAAGGATGTTTTGGGTAAGCCATGCTGTTAATCATCGACAATTACGATTCATTTACTTACAACCTATACCAGTATTTTTGCGAGCTGGGCACTGAGGTTCGAGTTGTACGTAATGATGAGATCGATATTACAGGCATCGAGTCGTTAAACCCTTCTCACCTTGTTATCTCTCCCGGACCTTGTACCCCCAATGAGGCAGGGATTTCGCTTGCAGCAATACAACATTTTGCTGGTAAGCTACCCATCTTAGGGGTTTGCTTAGGTCACCAAGCCATTGCACAAGTATTTGGTGGGGAAGTCGTGCGTGCACGTCAGGTTATGCATGGGAAGACCTCTCCGATCCGTCATAATGGTCGAAGTGTTTTTCGAGATTTGAATAACCCCTTAACCGTGACTCGCTATCATTCATTAGTCGTGAAAAATGATTCCCTACCAGATTGCTTTGAGCTCACTGCTTGGACAGAATTTGCTGATGGCAGTATGGATGAAATTATGGGTTATCAGCACAAGACTCTGCCGATTGATGCCGTTCAGTTTCACCCTGAGTCGATTAAAACAGAGCAGGGACACCAGCTTTTGGCGAACTTTTTACGTCGCTAGTGAGCTAATTAACCTGACATTGATCACTTTTTTTAACATTTCTATCAGCTGTTAACTCTGCATAATTCCATGCAAGTTTATTCTCGATTGCTTCTCCTCATTGCTATTGACCCCTTTTGATGACTCACTTCATCTCTGCTTATACTTGGCATAAGTAAATATTGCTTCATAAAAGCAGTAGCTTGGTGCATAAATAATCATAGGTGATGTATAGCGCACGGTTTCGTGACGTTTAAAAAGAATAAATCACTATTGAAAAGGTTAATTAAATGTAAATACAATGCCGCATTGGCGTAAATGCCAGACAAAATCATTTTGTTTGGTTTGCGTAACGTCAGTTATGCATGCGGTATCAAGAGGGAATGTGCAATGACAGTGGAAAATAAAGTAGAGCGCGGTTTATTCGATGAGGTGATGGTGCCTTGTTATAACCCAATGGAAATGATCCCGGTAAAAGGTGAAGGCTCACGAGTCTGGGATCAAGATGGCAATGAATACATCGACTTTGCTGGTGGTATTGCTGTGAGTTGCTTGGGGCACTGTCATCCAGCCATGGTGAGCGCATTAACAGAGCAAGGTAATAAGCTTTGGCATTTAAGTAACGTGATGACCAACGAGCCAGCATTGCGCCTTGCGAAAAAGCTAACGGAAATCAGCTTTGCAGAAAAAGTGTTCTTTGCTAACTCGGGTGCGGAGGCCAATGAAGCGGCATTGAAGCTAGCACGCCGTTATGCAGCTGATGTGCATGGTCCGGAAAAATCAGAAATTATCGCCTTTAAACAAGGATTCCATGGACGCACTTTCTTCACCGTGACGGTGGGGGGACAAGCTGCATATTCTGATGGCTTTGGCCCGAAACCAGGCGATGTGACCCACCTGCCTTACAACGATGTTGAAGCACTCAAAGCGCATATCTCAGATCGAACCTGTGCAATCATGATGGAACCGCTACAAGGTGAAGGTGGCATTATTTCGCCAACCGCTGAGTTTGTTCAAGCCGTTCGTGAGTTGTGTGACAAGCACAATGCGCTACTTATCTTTGATGAAGTGCAAACCGGTAATGGTCGTACTGGTGAGTTTTATGCCTATCAAGGCTTGGGGATCACTCCAGATATTTTAAGCACCGCTAAATCACTTGGCGGTGGCTTCCCAATTGGCGCAATGCTAACCACAGCAAAATTGGCAGAGCACCTTAAAGTTGGAACTCATGGTTCAACTTACGGTGGTAATCCATTGGCATGTGCGGTTGCAGAAGCGGTGGTGGATCTGGTCAGCCAGCCAGAAACCCTTGAAGGGGTGAAAGCACGTGAAGCGCTTTTCCGTGAAGGCTTGACTAAAATTAATGATAAATACCAGATCTTCAGCGAAGTTCGCGGGAAAGGTCTACTACTGGGAGCGGCATTGAATGAAGAATGGCAAGGCCGTGCCCGTGATGTCTTGGTGGCTGCTGGCCAGCAGGGACTCATGATACTGGTTGCGGGAGCAAACGTGGTACGTTTCACACCGTCACTGGTCATTTCACAACAAGAAATCGAGGAAGGATTAGCGAAACTGGATAAAGCTATCGCTTCACTCGTTTAAGACAGCATAGGGCCCGTCCCGGGCCCTTCTTAGCATCAGGAGGGAGTATCGATGCTGGTTGTTCGCCCTATCGCAATGTCGGATTACGAAGCACTGCACACATGTGCGGTCGAGTCGGGTCACGGGTTCACATCATTACCGGTTAATGAAGAATTGTTAACCAATCGTATTAAACATTCAGAGTACAGTTTTACCAAACCGGACGTTACCCAAGCGGGTGATGAGGGCTACCTCATGGTGGGTTTTGATAGCGAAACTGGTGAGGTTGCAGGTTGTACGGGTATTGAAGCTTCCATTGGTTGGGACGTACCGTTTTACTCATATCACATCAGTACTATTGTTCATTCATCGCCCAAACTAGGTGTGAATAATGTGGTGAAGCTGCTGACCTTTGGTAATAACTACACCGGGTGCAGTGAGATTTGTACGCTGTTCTTACGCCCCACTTTTCGTGGTGGATTGAATGGACGTTTGATGTCGAAATGCCGTTTTTTGATGATGGCAGAGCACCCACATCGTTTCTCTGAAACCATTTTTGCAGAGATGCGTGGTGTCTCAGATGAAGAAGGCAACTCGCCATTCTGGCAATGGTTGCAAGAGCATTTTTTCTCCATCGATTTCACCATGGCTGATTATCTTACTGGGATTGGTAAAAAAGGCTTTATTGCGGATCTGATGCCGAAGCTGCCAATCTACATTAACTTGCTCAGCAAGGAAGCACAGGCTGTGGTTGGTAAGGTGCATGAAAACACCAAACCGGCGTTAAGACTGCTGGAGAAAGAAGGTTTTACCTGCCGTAACTATGTCGATATTTTTGATGCAGGCCCGACAGTAGAATGTGATTTGCGCAATATCGAGTCGGTGCGCCACTCGTTCCGAGCCAAAGTCTCGATTGCAGAGCATACCAGTTCGCAAGATTACCTGATGTGCAATACCTCATTTGAGCACTTCCGCGCTGCGGCTGCGAAAGCGGGATACGATCAGGCAACCGAAACCGCCATCTTATCACCAGAGGTCGCTCAAGCACTGCAAGTGCAAGAAGGTGATTACGTTCGTATGTTGGCTCAGTAAAAAGGAAACGGTTATGACACATTGGATTGCAGGCGAATGGGTCGCTGGGCAAGGTGAAGCGATGACATCGTTAGCACCCTACAACAATGAAGTGATTTGGCAAGGTGATAGTGCAACGCCTGCTCAAGTTGAAGCTGCGGTTAAGGCGGCTCGCGAGGCATTTCTTAGTTGGAAAAAACTGAGCTTTGAAGCGCGTGAAGCGGTCGTCGTGAAGTTCGCTGAGATTGTGAAGCTCCACGCAGAAGAGATTGCTGAAACTATTGCTAAAGAAACAGGAAAGCCGCTATGGGAAACGCGCACTGAAGCGGCGGCGATGGCGGGTAAAATCGCGATTTCTATCCGTGCCTATCACAGCCGTACAGGTGAAACCACACGTGAAGCGGCTGGCAATCAGATCGTCCTGCGTCATCGACCACTCGGTGTGATGGCGGTCTTTGGGCCTTACAATTTCCCCGGGCATTTGCCCAATGGACACATCGTTCCGGCCTTGCTCGCTGGGAACACTGTGGTGTTCAAACCGTCAGAACAAACCCCTCTGACGGGTGAACTTGCGATGAAGCTGTGGGAGAAAGCGGGCTTACCTGCGGGTGTGATCAATCTTGTCCAAGGGGCAAAAGAAACTGGCATTGCACTGGCGGATGCCAAGGGCATCGATGGTGTGCTGTTTACGGGGAGTGCGAACACTGGCCATGTACTGCACCGTCAATTTGCGGGTCAGCCTGAGAAAATGCTGGCTCTTGAAATGGGGGGTAACAACCCGATGGTTATTTCAGAGCAGTATGGCGAGTTAGACGCGACGGTATATACCATTATTCAATCGGCATTTATCAGTGCGGGTCAGCGCTGCACCTGTGCTCGTCGTTTGTATGTGCCAGTGGGAGAAAAGGGTGATCGCTTAGTAAGCCGCTTAGTGGAAGCGACTCAGCAGATCCGCGTTGATGAACCATTCGCGCAACCAGCACCGTTTATGGGGCCTCAAATTTCCAAAACGGCGGCGCAGTTTATTCTTCAGGCACAAGCGAACTTGCAACAGCTTGGTGGGCTGAGTTTACTCGAAGCTAAAGGTGGCGAAGCTGCTTTTGTCACTCCGGGCATTATTGATGTCACTGCTATCGCGGATCTACCGGATGAAGAGTATTTTGGGCCACTCTTGCAGGTCGTACGATATCAGGGACTTGAACAGGCTGTGGCGTTGGCCAATGACACCCGTTTTGGTCTGTCGGCAGGTTTAGTTTCTACCGATGACAGTGAATGGGATTACTTTGTTGACCACATCCGCGCTGGCATCGTCAATCGTAACCGACAACTGACCGGGGCAAGTGGTGATGCGCCGTTTGGTGGACCGGGTGCCTCGGGTAACTTAAGGCCAAGTGCTTATTATGCCGCGGACTATTGTGCTTATCCAATGGCATCGATGGAAGGTGAAACAACGCTACTTCCTGAAACACTCAGTCCCGGAATCACGTTATAAAAAATGGGCTGCTTGCAGCCCATCTCCTTTTGCGCAGTTAAGTGGTCGCTGCAAAAGGGATCACAACAAAAAATAACTCTAATATCTACGTCACAGGTTGAAGGCTATCTCAATCTATTTGGGTAGCCGATTATTTCCAATAACCGAAAACACCTTAACAAGGAGGCGTTATGACGCCAGATACATTGTTCCAGTTGTTATGGAATGACTATATTCATCGCTTGTGTCCCTCTGCTGAAAAAGTTCATTACCTATTGGAAGAGGGTGAACCTCTGATTAATGACCACATTGCGCTGCGCACGTTTAATGTTTCCCCGTTAGGGATTGATACCTTAGCTAAACCATTTTTAGATTTAGGCTATCAACCTAAAGGGGAATACCAGTTTGAGGCAAAAAAATTAGCTGCGAAACATTTTGAACACCCTGATCCAAAGCAGCCTAAAGTGTTTATTAGTGAACTGAAAGTGGAAGAATGCTCATTAGAGATGCAGCAGATCATCCACAAGCTGGTAGCGCAAGTAGATGCAACGAAACTCAATGATCCAGCGTTCCTCTATAGCGGACGTCTATGGAATTTGAGCCTCAGTGATTTTGAGTTGCTGGCAAAAGAGAGCGAGTATGCTTCTTGGCTAGCCGCACATGGTTATGGCGCAAACCACTTTACGGTTAGCGTGAATCAACTCAATGCGATGGAAGAAGTTAAACAGGTGAATGATCATTTGCGTAAAGCTGGCTTCTCAATCAATGAGTTTGGTGGTGAAGTCAAAGGATCTCCGGACGTTCTGTTGGAACAATCCTCTACCATGGCTGATCGTGTTTTGGTGGAGTTTTCTGAAGGGCCAGAGATGATCCCGGGCGGATTTTATGAATTTGCTAAGCGCTATCCTATGGATTCTGGGGAGCTGTATCCTGGATTTGTTGCGGCGTCAGCAGACAAAATCTTTGAAAGTACCAACCAGTAAGTTGCCGTTTAAAGCAAAAAAGCCGCATTGTGCGGCTTTTTTATTAGGGGAGGCGTGTCCAATCAACGCTGTGCGCAGGGTGCTGGCCTTTGGTTTTCCAGTTTGCCTGATAAATGACATCATCCATACTGACCTGATCGCCCGCTAAGTAATACAGATTGGCATTGTAAGGGGTTGGGATGTCACTGAGTATGCGCCAGTTGTCCAGTGTCGATTCGCCCGGAGCCGCGGTCGCACTGTAGTGCTCAGCTTGATAAATGTCTCCCTGATAAGCCACTTGCTCTCCTGCTTGATATGCTTTGGCTTGCCACTGTGGCACATCCGAGAAATTTAAGAATGCAAATGTGTCAGGTTGGTGAAAGCCAAAAGAACCAACAGGACTCCAAGAGAGCCAAGCATAAGCTTCCCAGTCAGGGGCATAGCTTTTGTAATTGGCTCTAAATAAATTAAAGCGCCATAGCTTGTGCTGATACTCTTCATTACCATTACCAAGATAGTTGAGAGATTTTAGTGGGATTTTAACTTCGACGCGGTAGCCTTCATCCACATCACTGTCATCATTCACTGTGCCTTGCACAGTAACAGCATGCTCCAATCCTTCAATGTTCCATGCTAAATCGTCAGACCAAGGTGACGGTTGGTGGATCACCACGTCATAAGCCGTATTGAGTGAGATGCCCAGTTCATAATAGTTTTTCCCATCACCATCGGGGTCCAAAAATACTTCAACCGTATCATCGTTCTGGTAGGTCGGATCATCGTGGTTTTGGTAGCTGGCAGAAAGGTGGCGGTCTTGCGCCCAATACGCGATATACAAATTGTCTGCATCATAGGTGACTTTGGCCCATGTATCAGAAAGCGCGATGTATTGCCCATTATTATGCAAAACAAACAACGAAGTGGCTTTTGCATTGTGCCAACTCGCATCGTCCAACACGCCATCAATGACGGGAGGGGTATCAGTTTGTAGCGCATTATAGGTGTAGGGCGTGTTGGCCATGGCACTGGTCGCAAGGCCACTTGCGATGAGAATAGACGAGATGTTTAATCGCTTCATAGAACTTCCTTTTCATATTGTCCGTGCTACAAATTAACACCGAATGGCATACTTAATATGAAGAGTTGTATGAAGAGTAAAAAAGTTCAGTCTCTATTCACAGCTTCCACCGAGATGAAACTTTACCTTTAAGTGAATGTTTGAGCCCTGCCACAGGGGAAAGCAATAAAAAAACCCGGCAAGAAGCCGGGTTTTTGAGAACGTTTCAAGCGTTTGCTTAACGAGTACCGTAGACCACGATAGTTTTACCGTGTGCAGAAATTAGGTTCTGCTCTTCAAGCATTTTCAGGATACGACCCACTGTTTCACGAGAACAACCAACGATTTGGCCAATCTCTTGACGAGTGATCTTGATTTGCATGCCGTCTGGGTGCGTCATCGCATCTGGTTGCTTCGCTAGGTTTAGTAGCGTTTGTGCAATACGGCCAGTTACGTCTAGGAACGCTAGGTCACCTACTTTCTGGCTAGTCACTTGTAGGCGACGAGCCATTTGAGCAGACAGGCGCATTAGAATGTCTGGGTTTACTTGGATAAGCTGACGGAATTTCTTGAATGAGATTTCTGCAACTTCACAAGGAGATTTTGCACGAACCCAAGCAGTACGCTCTTGGTCTTCTTCGAACAGACCAAGCTCACCGATAAAGTCACCTTGGTTTAGGTAAGAAAGGATCATTTCCTTACCTTCTTCATCCTTGATTAGTACCGCTACAGAACCTTTGACGATGTAGTACAAGGTTTCCGCTTTCTCGCCCGCGTGGATCAGCGTGCTCTTAGAAGGGTACTTGTGAATATGACAATGTGAAAGAAACCACTCTAGTGTTGGGTCGGTTTGAGGTTTACCTAGAACCATAATATCTCACTTCCTCTGCAGGGTACGCTTGTCGCTTTCCATGTTTTAGCGAAGCCTTGAATCAGGCTTACTAGGATAAGAGCACTTCACCAGTGCTGCAAGCTATCTTGTGTTTCGGCTACAAATAGTATCCTTTTTCGAAAACGATTTCTTGATTTTAATCGTGTCGAAGCTCGGATAATTTACGCAAAAATGTGCACATGATCACGGTATGAAAAGTAATCGCAATCGACTAGCACTTTTTATCCAATTTTTCCTGTTTCGATTAACTGTTGTAGTATCGGCCTTACTATGAGCTCCATTGCAAAGCTCATCTTGCCACCAGGTACAACGATGGTGTTGTGTCGAGACATAAACGATCCATCAATCATGGCAAGTAGGTAAGGGTAGTCAACATTTTTAATGCCACGCAAACGAATCACAACGAAACTTTCATCCAAGCTTGGTATGCCTTTTGCGTTCAAAGGGTTGGATGTATCGACCGTTGGGACGCGTTGAAAGTTAATGTGTGTTCGGGAAAATTGCGGGGTAATGTAATTCAGGTAGTCGTCCATCGAGCGGACAATGGAGTCCATCACGGCTTCACGTGAGTGTCCGCGATCGCGCGTATCGCGGACAAATTTTTGGATCCACTCTAAGTTTACAATCGGGACCATGCCAATCAAAAGGTCAACATGTTGTGCCACGTTGACGTCACCATCTACGACTCCACCATGTAAACCTTCGTAAAACAAAACATCACTGCCTTCAGGCAGATCTTGCCAAGGTGTGAATGTTCCGGGCATCTGGTTATAAGGGACGGCTTCATCAAACGTATGTAGGTAACGGCGTACTTGGCCAGCACCTTCATGGCCATATTTACGGAAGAATTCGGCGAGGGCGGGAAAGTCGTTGGCCTGAGGACCAAAATAACTGATGTGACGGCCTTGCTCACGAGCTTTACGAATTTCGACGTCCATTTCAGGACGAGTGAAACGGTGAAAGCTATCACCTTCTACCCATGCAGCTTTAATGTCCATCATATTGAACATCTTACGAAAAGCTTCCGAAGTTGTGGTGGTTCCTGCACCGGATGAGCCTGTTACAGCGATAATCGGATGTTTTGCTGACATGACAACCCTTGTCGTTAACTAACTTACCTGTTGGATTTCATCGTACACTCGGGACGATGAATCGTTTGCCACTATAGCATGGATTATAGCGCTGTCATCGTCTGCTGTACGGTATCATTAAAACTTTTGGCGTAATTGAATATCCACCGTTTCGTGTAATTCAGAGAAAACAACGACGGCTTCACCCGTTTTGAGCTGGGCCTTAACTTGGTCAATTTTGTCTTGAAGAGAAACCTCTTCTGTGCCGTAGTCAGTCCCTTCACGAAGGACAAATTCTTTAATCAGGTTGTCCAGCGCATCTTCAGAGATTTGTTGCCAAGGAACAATCATAAATACCTCACTCGTTTATGATCTTCGTGTGAAGGCGTCATTATGCCGTTTTCAGGCTTTCATAGTAAGCGGGGAGCATCTCTTCAAGCCAAAATCTCGGTTTAAGCACCGAGCCGCTGACAAACCCGACATGGCCGCCTTGGTCATACAATTGATAATCGATGTTTTCTGGCAGGACAAACTTGGGTATGACGGCATCGGTCATAAATGGGTCGTCCTTGGCATGAATGATTTGGGTTGGTAAGCGGATTTCTTTCAGGCGATGGATACCAGAGCAGCGTTGATAGTAGTCATCGGCATCTTTAAAACCGTGTAGTGGTGCGGTGATCAAATCATCAAAGTCATAAAGACGGGTGACCCGATGGATATGTTGATAGGAGATACCCAATTCACCTTTGAGCAAGTGGTGTTTGCGTAGTGCATTGCGCTTTAATGAGCCGAGTAAGTAGCGTCGATATACTTTGGAAAAGCCTTGCTCAATGCGAGTAGAACAGGCGGACAGATCCAAGGGTGCTGAAACGATGGTGGCGGCATTAAGTAATGGTTCGTCGGCATATGTGGCAAGGTAATTCGCCAACATATTTCCGCCGAGAGAAATGCCCACCGCGACTTTAGGATTGTCAGGGAACTGTTGTTGAACATGCTGCAGAAATTGGCGTGCGTCTTCTGTTTCTCCAGAATGGTAAGCACGTGCTCGTTTGTTCGGTTTGCCGCTGCAACCGCGAAAATGCATCATTACCGCGAGCCAACCTTGCTTCGAAAATGCGTCCATTAATCCATTGGCATAAGGGCTATAAAAGCAACCTTCCAGCCCGTGAAATAAGATAAATAGAGGTTTCTTGCTGACTGACGGCGCACGCCAATCTTCACTCCACGCGAGATCCAAAAAATCACCATCCGGTGTATCGAGTGTTTGCCATACAGGCTCAAACAGGGCTTTCTTGCGAATAAACCTTGGAGCCAGAGTCTGTAGGTGAGGGTTGGTTAATCCTGTAGCAGCGGTGAAGTGAGTCATGGGTTTGTGTGCCTAGTGTTGATGAGGTTCGGCAGGTTTAGCAAAAATAGTGGCGAGGTGTTCGCCTCCGAGCTGACGGCAATATTTTAAGGTTAATGCGTCCCCTTGATTATTCTTTAATGCTAGGTGGTTGACGCAATCAACCAAGTCCGCTTGTTGCTGCTTTTCCAGTTGAAGTTCAAATTGTAATGCCTCACGATACAAGGTATCCGGCAACTGGAGTTTGAGTTTGCGTCTTAGTTCACGATAGCTGTGTAATAGTGTTTCCGAGCGCCCTAAACACGCTTCAATTAAATGCCAGTCTTGCTCATTGAAGCTCACCGCTTGTTCATCAAGCCATTTGAGCAACAGCAACAGGTTGACGTTCCCACCATAGTTATTTTGCAAGTTCAAGCACGCTTCTTTAACTTCTCGCATGCTGTAATACTGCAAGCTAAATTGCCATAAACGTTCCAGTGTTAGTGATATACGTACCTGCTCTTGACTCATTAGCATTGAACTCCCACAGCTTTGGCTCACGTTATTTCTGGGCCGCTATCCGTTGTAGATGATTAGGATAGATAAGGTCCAGTTTAGCGTTGTTCGGCCTATCTTACAGCGAATTGCTTGAAAAGTGTGCAATATGACTGATTGGTATTATGTAAAAGAATGTAGCTAGTTTCCTACATGACAATGTCAGCCCAGTGCGAATTGCTGTTGGGAGAAAGCAAAAGAGCCACGAATGTGGCTCTTTGTCGTTAGGCTTGGTTGAAGTCTTGTTCCATCTGCTCAAGCTCTTCTTGCAATGACATCCATTCCATCTCGACTTCTTCTAACTCGCCTTTGCTGTCAGCCTGCAAAGTAAGAACCTGATTCAGTTTGGCTTTGTTTTCGGCTTCGTACAGGCTGTTATCTGCTAACTGCGCTTCGGCTTCAGCAAGCGCAGCGCCTAATTTGTCCATCTTTTCTTCAAGTTTGGTGAGCGTTTTACGCAATGGGGCCGTTTGTTTACGGAACTCGGCTTCACGGCGTTTCTGCTCTTTCTTCGCTGCTGCACTGTTGGTGCTGCTTTTCTCTGGTTGTGATGCTTGCGCTTCACGACGTTGTTCTTTTTGCTGATCCGTTAGCCACTTATAGTAGTCATTCAAATCACCATCAAAAGGTGCAACTTGGCGATCATGGACTAAATACAAGTCATCGGTGGTTGCACGAAGTAAATAACGGTCGTGCGAGACGATCACCATTGCCCCTTCAAAGGTCTGCAGTGCCAGCGTTAACGCTTGACGCATATCCAAATCAAGGTGGTTGGTCGGCTCATCGAGTAGCAATAGGTTTGGTTTCTGCCAGACGATCAAAGCTAAAACTAAGCGCGCTTTTTCACCACCAGAGAAAGGGGCAACCTTTTCTAACGCTTTGTCGCCTTGGAAGCCAAAGCTACCGAGATAGTTACGCAGTTCTAATTCTGTCTTTTGTGGTGCGATTTGCATCATGTGCTGCAATGGTGTTTCTTCTGGATGCAGTGTTTCCAATTGATGCTGGGCGAAATAGCCAATTTTCACACCTTGAGAATAGGTGAGTTCGCCACCCTGGGTATTGAGCTCCCCTGACAGCAGTTTAATCAGAGTCGATTTACCGGCACCATTGCGACCAAGTAGGCCAATGCGGCTGCCTGGAACGAGGTTAAGGCGGATTTTTTCCAGAATCAGGTTGTCACCGTACCCGGCGGAGACATCATCCATCATAATGATTGGGTTTGGTAGCGCATCCGGATCGCGGAACTGGAAACTGAATGGGTTATCAAACTGCGCAGGCAGTACTTTTTCCATGCGCTCCAGAGCTTTAATTCGGCTCTGCGCTTGACGGGCTTTGGAGGCTTTATAACGGAAGCGATCGATGTAGGACTGCATGTGCGACATCTGCTTTTGTTGCTTTTCAAACATCGCTTGTTGCAACACCAGTTTTTGCGCTCGTTGCTCTTCAAATGACGAGTAGTTGCCGGTGTACTCGTTGAGGCTTTGATTTTCGATGTGGATGATGCGACCTACGATAGGGTCAAGAAAATCGCGGTCGTGTGAGATAAGAACCAGCGTCCCCGGGTAATTCTGTAACCAGCGCTCTAACCACATGACTGCATCCAAATCTAAGTGGTTGGTTGGCTCATCGAGCAAAAGTAAATCAGAGCGACACAGCAGTGCTTGAGCAAGGTTGAGGCGCATACGCCAGCCCCCCGAAAACTGGGTCAGACTCCAGCTCATCTGCGCTTGACTAAAACCCAGACCATCAAGTAATTCAGCGGCACGCGCTCGGATGCTGTAACCGCCAATGGTTTCGATTTGGCCGTGGATTTCGGCTACTAAAGTGCCGTTATCTGCTTGCTCTGCTTGTGCCAGTTTCTGCTCGAGAGAGCGGTATTCACGATCCCCGTCGATCACATATTCCAGCGCACTACGCTCAAGGGCAGGCGTCTCCTGAGCAACCCAAGCCATCTCCCAATGCGCAGGTTTGCTAAAATTACCAGCATCGACAGACAATTCGTCTTTGATCAGAGCAAACAGGGTTGATTTACCGCAGCCATTTTTACCCACCAGACCAATCTTGTCTCCGGGATGGATAGTTGCGGAAGTTTGATCCAATAATGGCTTGCCGCCACGTAGGAGCTGAATGTCTGAAAAGGTAATCATAGTCTGTCGCTTTGTCTGTAATCGTGTCGCGGTGAATAGTAGGGGGATTAGGATAAAAAGTCGATCATTGCGTTATGCGCGCCAACCACGTATAACGATCTGATAACGAAAAGATTGCATAATGTTACAAAGGAATGCTGCCCAAAGGATGACTACTAGCCAAACTCTGCCAAAAATTTTAGTGATTTTTGCACACCCAGAGCCCAATGCCTCCATTGCCAATCAGGTGATGACTAAGAAAATTGAGTCTCTGGAACATGTCACACTTCACGATCTGTACGGTTGTTACCCAGACTTTTTTATTGATGTCGCGGCGGAGCATCAGTTACTGCTTGAACATGACATTATCGTTTTCCAACATCCACTATTTATGTATTCCTGCCCAGCATTATTGAAAGAGTGGATTGACCGCGTCCTAGGCAAGGGGTTTGCCTTTGGGGCGGGTAGCGCACTGCAAGGAAAATACTGGCGTAGCGTGATCACCACAGGAGGCAAGCAAGAAGCCTTTGGTGAAAAGGGATATAACAAGTACCCGCTGGCCGATATTTTACAACCTTTTGAGCTGACGGCAGCGCTGTGTCAGATGCATTGGATCGAACCACTGGTGCTGTATTGGTCACGTAACGTGACCGATATCGAACGTTACCAACATGCCGAGCAATACCGCCGCTGGTTACAAGACCCACTTTCGATTGTAGGAGGCTGCGATGGCGATGGAATCTGATTTTCTGCAAAGCAGCTTTATTTTTCTTACCGCAGCGGTGATTGCTGTTCCTTTAGCTCAGCGCGCAGGTTTGGGCTCTGTTTTGGGGTATTTGCTGGCTGGCGTAGCAATCGGTCCATGGGGGCTGGGTTTAATTAGCGATGTTGAAGCCATTCTGCACTTTGCTGAATTTGGTGTTGTATTGCTGCTGTTTCTGATTGGTCTTGAACTGAATCCGAAAAAACTGTTCCAGATGAAAGGCCCAATATTAGGGCTGGGTGGGGCACAAGTAGTATTGACCACTTTAGCTTTATCTCTGATTGCACACTTTGCTGGGATTGGTTGGCAAACTAGCTTAGTGATTGGGATGGGGCTAGCGCTGTCATCTACAGCGATTGCGCTAAAAGTCATTGAAGAGCAAGGTTTGGGTGGCTCTGAAACGGGGCAGTCAGGCTTTGCGGTATTGCTGTTTCAAGATATCGCCGTGATCCCAATGCTGGCCTTCCTTCCCATGTTAGCGGGTAATACCGCGGGTAATTGGTGGGATGCAATCTGGATGTTAGCAGGGATCACTGGCTTGATGGTGGGTGGGCATTTCTTACTTCGTCCATTATTTCGCTATATCGTACTCAGTGGTGTTCGTGAGCTCTTTACCGTAGCGGCTTTGCTGTTGGTTATTGGTATTGCTCTGCTGATGAAAAAACTCGGACTCTCAATGGCATTGGGCACATTTTTGGCGGGTGTTCTGCTGGCGGAGAGTGAGTACCGCCATGAGCTGGAAATCGCCATTGAACCGTTTAAAGGTCTATTGCTGGGATTGTTCTTCATTGCGGTGGGCATGGCTGTGAACTTGGGCCTACTGGCACTGCAACCACTGCAAGTTTTAGGGGCAGTAATTGGTCTTATCGTCATCAAAGGGCTGATTTTATACTTTCTGGCTAAACTCGCCGGGACACGAGCAAAAGCACGTAGCAAGATGGCCGCAATTTTAAGCCAAGGCGGTGAATTTGCGTTTGTCATTTTTACCGCTGCTAGTGCAGAAGGGTTACTTGATCAGCAGCAAACCGCATTCTTATTGGTGGTGGTGAGCCTTTCGATGGTGACAACGCCTTTGTTGCTGATGTTGCAAAAACAGTGGTTTGCTAAAAAGCTGAATTTCGATGAAGGCACCACAATTAAAACAGATGTGGTTGATAAAAGCCCACGGGTGATCATTGCGGGTTTTGGGCGTTTTGGACAAATTGTTGGACGCTTAATGTATGCCAACAAAATGAAAGTGACCGTATTAGAGAGCGATGCCAGCCAAATTCAGTTATTGCGCAAGTATGGCTATAAAGTTTTTTATGGTGATGCAACTCAATTAGATCTATTACGGGCCGCTGGGGCTGCAAAAGCGGAAGCGATAGTGCTTTGTACCGACTCACCCGATGAGATCATGAAAATCGTAGACTTGTGTAAACATCACTTCCCTAAAATGAAAGTATTGGCTCGTGCGCGCAGCCGCGTTGAAGCCTATCAGCTGCTAAGTCATGGGGTTGAAAGCTATTCACGTGAAACCTTCCTCGGCGCGTTAGATTTAGGCCGTCAAGCCTTGGTTGAACTCGGTATGCATCCTTATCAAGCCAAGCGAGCAGAAGCGCATTTCCGTAAATTGGATAATGCGATGCTGAAAGAGCTGTTGCCACAACATATTGAAGATAAACAATTGGCCTTGAGAGCCAAAGAGGCTCGTAAAGAGCTGGAAGAAATTTTTGGTCGTGAAATGGAAAGTGACCAACAATCGAAAAACTTTTGGAATGAATCACCCTAGCATTTGCTTGGGAAGACAAAGCTAGACTGAGACGTGAAATGAAAAAAAGATTTATCGCAGGCGCCAGCTGTCCTAAGTGTCAACACCAAGACACATTACGCTGGTGGATAGAGAATAATATTGAGTTAGTAGAGTGTGTTGAGTGTGATTATGCCGAGCAACGTAAGCCCCAATCGGTTGAGAAAACAGGGCATGCTCAGCAAGACATGATCGGAATTTTTAAACCCGATTGATTGAGTTTCCGAGATTGATCCCCATAATACCTAGGTAATTAGTTTGTCCTCAGGTATGTCACCTGGGCTAAAACCGCCTTGGAGCACTTATGAAAATCGAAAAGAACGTAGTCGTTAGTCTTGCGTACCAGGTAAAAATGGAAGACGGCGTTGTTGTTGATCAATCAACAGCGGATGCCCCTCTAGATTACCTGCACGGTAACAACAACCTGATCACAGGTCTTGAAAAAGAATTGGAAGGTAAAGTTGCTGGCGACAAATTCTCTGTAACAGTGGCTCCAGAAGAAGCATACGGTGAGCACAACGATGCTTTGGTACAACGTGTACCAGCGAACGTATTCCAAGGTGTTGATCAAATTGAAGTCGGCATGCGTTTCCTTGCTGATACTGACCAAGGTCCGATTCCTGTTGAAGTAACAGAAGTTGATGGCGACGAAGTTGTGGTTGATGGTAACCACATGCTTGCTGGTCAGACATTGTCTTTCGATGTGGAAGTGGTTGCAGTTCGTGAAGCGACTGCAGAAGAGATCGAACACGGTCATGTGCACCAAGCGGGTGGTTGTGGTCACGACCACGATCATGAAGGCGGCTGCTGTGGTGGCGAAGGTCATGATCACGGTGAAGAGAAAAAAGACGGTTGCTGCGGTGGCGGTAGCTGCGGCTCTCACTAAAACGGCTTACACTGACTGAGGTCAGTCAACAATCTCTCAAAGCGCTGAACAAGTCATTGTTCAGCGCTTTTTTGTAACTGGAATTTGATTGACTCTTGGGTAGGTGCTGGCAAACTCCAATGACTATCTGAGCGTCCACAGGAGTCGATATGTCTCAGCCATTTTCTATTGCTATTCATGGTGGTGCTGGCACCATTTTACGTGAGCAAATGAGTGAAGAACTTAAACAGGCCATTGTTAATGATCTTACTCGCTCTGTTGAGGCGGGGCACCAGGTCTTAACACAAGGCGGGGATGCGCTTGATGCGGTTGTCGCGGCAGTGAAAGTGATGGAAGACTCGCCCCACTTCAACGCAGGTAAAGGCTCAGTGCTGACAAACCGCGAAATGGTTGAAATGGATGCTTCGGTCATGCATGGCAACGGCATGAATGCAGGCGCGGTGGCTGGCGTTCGTCATATTCGTAATCCGATAACACTGGCCCGAGATGTGATGCTTAACAGTAACCATGTTTTGCTAATTGGTGAAGGAGCAGAAGAGTTTGCTTTCGAACATGGGCATGAATACACCGAACAAGATTACTTCTTTACCGAGCGTCGCTACGAACAGCTACAATCGATGAAAGAGAAAGGCCTATTCGCCCTGTCAGAAGCCAAATATCCTGATGATCGTAAACATGGCACTGTCGGCGCGGTAGCATTAGATCAACACGGCAATCTAGCGGCTGCCACCAGTACTGGTGGGGTTACAAATAAAAAATACGGTCGTGTTGGCGACTCCGCGTTGATTGGTGCAGGTACGGTTGCTGAAAACGGTAACGTGGCGGTTTCGACGACTGGCATGGGGGAGTTCTTCATCCGAAAAATGGTTGCTGGTGATGTGGCCGCACGAATGCGATACCTCAATGAAGACATTCAAACTGCGTGTGAGACCGTCATTCAAGGCGAATTGAAACAAATGGGCGGTGAAGGTGGACTGATTGCTGTGGATGCTAAGGGCACGATCCATTTTGCTATGAATAGCTCGGGTATGTACCGTGCGGGCATGGATCATTTGGGAAATTTCAGCGTAAAAATCTATGCTGATGAGTAATCGATAAGATATTTGTTTTTTTATAAAGCATCTTCAGTGAGTTACTTCTGTATTATATTTCTATGCTTAAAAAATGACTGCAAGAAATGTGATTCAGTGCTAGAATCCATTTTTAATCAGCAATCAGACTTGGAAAGATGGGTAATAACGTAGTCGTTCTGGGCACCCAATGGGGTGACGAAGGTAAAGGTAAAATCGTAGACCTTTTAACTGAAGATGCAAAATACGTGGTTCGCTACCAAGGCGGTCACAATGCAGGCCACACTCTAGTCATTGACGGTGAAAAAACCGTTCTTCACTTAATTCCATCAGGTATCCTTCGCGATAACGTAAAATGCGTTATCGGTAACGGTGTAGTTCTATCACCTGAAGCTCTATTAAAAGAAATGAAGCCTCTTGAAGAGCGCGGTATTCCAGTACGCGAACGTCTTTTCATTTCTGAAGCATGTCCTCTAATTCTTCCTTACCACGTTGCAATGGACCAAGCTCGCGAAATCGCTCGCGGTAAAAAAGCTATCGGTACAACAGGTCGTGGTATTGGTCCAGCATACGAAGATAAAGTGGCTCGTCGCGGTCTACGCGTTGGTGACCTATTCGATATGGCAACTTTTGCAGAGAAACTAAAAGAAGTGATGGAATTCCATAACTTCCAACTAGTTCACTTCTACAAAGCTGAGCCTGTAAGCTATGAAGAAGTACTTGAGCAAGCAAAAGGCTATGCTGAGCTACTTACTTCAATGGTTATCGATGTTACTGATGAACTAGACGCAGCACGTAAGCGCGGCGACAAGATCATGTTCGAAGGTGCACAAGGTACGCTACTTGATATCGACCACGGTACTTACCCGTACGTAACGTCTTCTAACACGACGGCTGGTGGTGTTGCTGCTGGTTCTGGTTTTGGTCCTCGTCACATCGGTTACATCCTTGGTATCGCGAAAGCTTACTGTACTCGTGTTGGTGCTGGTCCATTCCCGACAGAGCTATACGACGGTCTAGACAAGCAAGATCCAATCGGTAAGCACCTAGGTGAAGTTGGTCACGAGTTTGGCGCGACAACAGGTCGTCTACGTCGTACAGGTTGGTTTGATGCAGTGGCGATGCGCCGCGCTATCCAAATCAACTCTGTATCTGGTTTCTGTCTAACTAAACTAGACGTTCTAGACGGTCTAAAAGAGCTAAAAATCTGTACTGGTTACAAGATGGAAGATGGCTCTACGCTAGAAGTTTCGCCAATGGCTGCTGAAGCATTCGAGAAAGCAACGCCTATCTATGAAACAATGCCTGGTTGGTCTGAAAATACATTCGGCGCGAAATCAATCGATGATCTGCCACAAGCGGCTCTAGATTACATCAAGCGTATCGAAGAGCTAACGGGTGTGCCAGTTGATATCATCTCAACAGGCCCAGATCGTAACGAGACTATCATTAAGGTTCATCCATTTAACTCTTAATGTGATCGTGTAAGATTTTGAAAACCGGCGCTTATCGCCGGTTTTTTTGTATCTGATGCACAGGGAAGGTGGCAAGTCTTTGCCATAAAGCGGCAAATTTGATTAAAGTGTTATCACTGTTTGCCGATATAGGTATCAAGCCCATTGCCACAATGGTGGCTATACTGTTAGGGCTATCGATGTGAAAGAGTGCCGATATGAAGCTAAGGACGATAGCCGCTTCTTTGTGTCTGGTATTGAGCTCGCCATTTATCAAAGCCCAAGCGGCAGAAATTGGCGAGCCTGTGCCCATCTATACAGAAGCTGAGCTAATTAAATTAATTAATCAGAACAAACATTTAGAACGAGTCAAAGCCGACAGCTGTCAGTTGGTTGAAGATATCGTTGCGCGTGCAACGCGCATTAGCCTGCCGTCATATGAATTTCTCTATGGAGATATGCTGGCATGGGGCGTCTGCGTTGAGCAAGACGTCGAGTTAGGCTTGTACTACATGGAAAATGCGGCTCATCAAGGTCTCCCTGCCGCTTTGGAGCAGCTTGGGCGTTATTACTCCCGAGGTACCTTAGTACAACAAGATAAAGAGCGCGCGATTCCATACTTGCGTGAAGCTGCCGCGATGGGAAACCTCAATGCTCGCATTCACCTCGCGGAATTATTACTGCGGGATCATGGTAGTCCATTAGACTATGAAGATGCGTATCGATGGTTATATAACTCAGTGACGGCCGATCAACGTACTCACAAACGAATTAATATTCTACGGCAAGGTTTAGAGCGTAGAATGCCACAAAACATCATCGCCAGAGCGAAAAAGCGCGACACATTCTGGTAGCAACAAACAGTACTCTTTCACACAAAAAAGCCCGGTTTGACCGGGCTTTTTATGATTATTGAATCTTCTCTCCAGATTCGAGAACGGTTTTTCTTACCAAGTCAGTAAAGGCTAGCGCTTCTTGGCGCACTTTTTCTTCATTAATCGTCAGCATGTTGCGATCTTCCATTAAGATCTTTCCATCAACAATGGTGTGGCGTATGTTGGCAGAGTTTGCGGAATAAACCAATGCAGAATAAGGGTTATAGACTGGGATCATGTTAGGCGCTTTAGTGTCGATAACAATAATATCCGCCAGTTTCCCTGCTTCAAGAGAACCAATCTTATCTTCCATATGCAGTGCTTTTGCCGCGCCCATCGTAGCCATATCGATGACCTTTAACGGTGGCATGGCGGCGCGATCGTGATTCACCAGTTTGTGCACTTTCGCCACTTGGTTAAACTCATCGATGGTGCTGAGTGTGTTGCCTGACATCGGGCCGTCGGTCCCTAAGCCGATGCGTACGTTTTCGTCATACATTTTTAGTGCAGGTGACACCCCTTTAGCGGATTTAATGTTCGCACTCATATTATGTGCGACGCCCATATCCGCTTTTTTCACCAATTCAATATCTTGATCATCGACCAAGATCATATGGGCACCCAGTAAGTTTTTATTCAGCGCTCCAATGCTATGCATGTATTGAACGGGGGATAACCCATTTGAACGCTCAGCAATTTTGTCTTGCTCACGTTTTGATTCAGCAAGGTGGATCATCACGGGCACTTCTTTCTCTTGCGAAAGCTTAGCGATTTTCTGCAATGTTTCTGTGGTGTTGGTGTAAGGTGCATGTGGAGCAAAAGCAGGGGTAATACGTGGATGATCTTTATATTGCTCGATAAATTTCAGTGCATACTGGATACCTTCGTCAGCATTGGCAGCATCGGCTACTGGGAATTTAATCACCGTTTCGCCTAATATGGCCCGCATACCGATTTCATCGACCGTCTTTGCTACTTCATCCTCAAAATAATACATGTCTGCATAAGTGGTGACGCCCCCTTTAACCATCTCAACATTGCCAAGGTTGGCACCGATGCGCACCATATCACGGGAAACGAGCTTTGATTCTAATGGGAAAATATAACGATGAAGCCGGTCTGGCACATCATCGCCTAAAGAGCGAAATACCGTCATAGAAACGTGAGTATGTGTATTAATAAGTCCTGGCATCACGATGTCACCATCAACATCCAGAACTTTATCTGCGCGATATTGTGTTGTGAGAGAATCATCACCGACGGCGATGATTTTATTCCCTTTCACCACAACTGTCCCACTCTCATAAACGGTTTTGTTGGCGTCCATGGTTAGGATGGTGGCATCAGTAATGATGAGGTCAACAGGTTTAGCAGCATGACTTGCGTAGGAAAATACGCTGATACCCGCAAGCAGACAGGCAAGCAGTGAACGTTTTGTATTCATAAAAATACCCTTAGAACAGGAAAGGATTTATCAAGGCGAATCTTATGCATCGCACGTTAATTTGCAAACGTTTGCCAACTCATTCGTTTGAGATTGTGATCTCTACCTAATCCAACACAGAGTCTCTTTCGTTTGCTAAGTTATGAAAAATAAAAAGCAAAATGGCGAATTTCCTCTTGTGATGCTGTAGCTTCTTAGGGGAGTCGGATATACTTGCTTTAAACCCTTCTTTGCTAAGTAGGCATGCCTATGTCAGACAATATCTCGAATGATCCATTTGCGGATCGCGAATCTCAGAACTACGAAAACCCAATTCCAAGCCGGGAGTTTATCCTTGAGTTTTTGGAGCATGCGGGTGTGCCGATGAATCGTAATGATTTGTTTGAAGCGCTGCAGCTTAAGGGAGAAGATCAATATGAAGGATTACGCCGTCGCTTAAGAGCTATGGAGCGTGATGGTCAGTTGGTGTTTACTCGTCGTCAGTGCTACGCGTTGCCTGAAAAACTTGAGATGGTCAAAGGCTATGTGATTGGTCACAAAGATGGGCATGGCTGGGTTCGTCCTGAAGGAAGTGTCGGCAAAGATAATGACATCGTGCTACCACACCACCAAATGAAGAACATCATTCATGGTGATTTTGTTTTGGTTCAACCAACGGATAACTCCAAACGTGGCCGTAAGGAAGGGCGTCTGGTTCGCGTATTGGAGGAACGTCAAACTCAAATCGTTGGTCGGTTCTTTATGGAATATGGTTATTCGTACGTGGTTGCGGATGACTCACGTATTGCACACGATATTTTGATCCCAAATGATCTGCGTGCCGGTGCTCGCATGGGTAACGTTGTTGTTATAGAGATCACTGATCGTGGTTCTCGTTCGCGCGGCATGATGGGGAAAGTGGTTGAAGTGCTCGGTGAAAACATGGCGCCGGGCATGGAAACGCAAATTGCTATCCGCACGCATCAGATCCCACACGAATGGCCTGAAGAGGTTGAACAACAAATCTCCGGGCTGGGTGAAGAGGTTCCGGAAGAGGCGAAAGTTGGCCGAGTGGATCTGCGAGCGTTACCTTTGGTGACGATTGATGGTGAAGATGCGCGAGATTTTGATGACGCGGTTTATTGTGAAGCGAAGAAGAGTGGCGGCTGGCGTTTATGGGTTGCGATCGCCGATGTCAGTTACTATGTACGCCCTGATTCAGCGTTAGACAAAGAAGCCATTAACCGTGGTAACTCGGTGTACTTCCCATCTCAAGTCGTTCCAATGCTACCGGAAGTGCTCTCCAATGGTTTGTGTTCACTCAACCCACAAGTGGATCGCTTGTGTATGGTATGTGAAATGACCATTTCTGATAGCGGTAAGCTTTCAGGGTATAAACACTACGAAGCGGTCATGAATTCTCATGCGCGCCTGACCTACAACAAGGTCAATGCGATTTTAGAAGGGGATGCAGAGCTACGTGATCGTTATGAGCCGTTAATCCCTCACTTGGAAGAACTGCACAACATGTACAAGGTGCTCAAACACGCTCGCGATCACCGTGGAGCGATCGAGTTTGAGACCGTTGAAACGAAGTTCATTTTCAATGCGGAGCGTAAGATTGACCGTATTGAGCCTGTGATCCGCAATGATGCACACAAGATCATTGAAGAATGTATGATTCTGGCGAACATTGCGTCTGCATCCTTGGTCGAAAAAGCCAAAGAGCCAGCGTTATATCGTATTCACGAATCTCCGGGTGAAGAGCGCTTAATGGGCTTCCGTGACTTTTTAGGCGAGTTAGGCCTAGATCTAAAAGGCGGGTTGGAGCCTTCACCAACCGACTATGCCGACTTAGTAAAACAAATTGCCGAGCGTCAGGATAAAGAGCTAATTCAGACAATGCTGCTGCGCTCGATGAAGCAAGCGGTATATAACGCAGACAATTGTGGCCACTTTGGCCTAGCACTAAAGCGTTATGCACACTTTACGTCTCCGATCCGTCGCTACCCAGACTTACTGTTGCACCGTGCGATTAAATACTTAATTGCGAAAGAAGAAGGGCGCAATCAAGATCGTTGGACACCGACTGGTGGCTATCATTACTCGTTTGATGATATGGACTTTTATGGTGAACAATGTTCGATGACAGAGCGTCGTGCCGATGATGCAACACGCGAAGTGGCGGATTGGCTCAAGTGCGAATACATGCAAGATCACGTTGGTGAAGTACTTGATGGCGTGATTGCCAATGTCACCAGCTTTGGCTTCTTCGTCCGCTTAAGTGAGCTGCATATTGATGGTTTGGTACATATTTCAACACTTGCGAATGACTATTACCAATTTGATCCGATAGGTCAAAGACTTATCGGTGAAAGCTTCGGCGCAATTTATCGCTTAGGTGATGCGGTCAAAGTAAAAGTGCTGTCGGTGAACTTAAACGACAAGCAAATTGACTTTGAATTAGTCGAAACAAGTCGTAAGCTACGCGGCAAAGGAAAAACTGCTAAGAAACGCGCGGCTGAAGCAATGAAGAAAGCCAAATTGAAAAAGCGCACGGCAGAAAAAGGGCGCCGTTCGGAAGGTAAGGCGAAGCCAATGGTAGAGCCAACCAAACGACCGGATGGTTCAAGTGACCCTAGCGCCAGTAAAAAGAACAAATCAGACAAGGCTCGAAAGAAAAAGCCACGCAATAAAAGCAAAGCGCGCGCTAAGAAAGCCTAAAGCGATAAAGTGGAATAACCATGAGTAACGAATTTATTTACGGCATCCATGCTGTAAAAGCTGTTTTGGCTAAAGAGCCAGAACGTTTTATTGAAGCGTTTGTATTGAAAGGCCGTCAAGATGATCGTTTGATGCCGATCCTGAATGAACTGCAAATGGTGGATGTTTCAATCCAACAGATGGGCCGTAAGGCGCTGGATGACAAAGCTCGCGGAGCCAATCATCAAGGTGTGATTGCACGTGTGAAACCAGCAAAACAGCTGAATGAGAATGATCTGGATGACATTCTAGCGCAACATGAAACACCACTACTGCTGGTGCTGGATGGTGTGACTGACCCGCATAACCTTGGTGCTTGTTTACGTAATGCCGATGCAGCGGGTGTGGCGGCAGTGATTGTACCGAAAGATAAATCGGCGGCGATGAATGCAACCGTGAGTAAGGTAGCGTGCGGTGCAGCGGAAACTGTACCATTGGTTCGTGTGACCAACCTAGCGCGTACGATGCGCGCATTGCAAGAGCAGGGCATTTGGTTTGTCGGAACCGCTGGTGAAGCAACTCATGACATTTACCAAGCGAAACTGACAGGGCCGCTAGCGGTTGTGATGGGGGCAGAAGGTGATGGTATGCGTCGTTTAACCCGTGAAACTTGCGATGATTTAATCAAGATCCCAATGGCTGGTACTGTATCAAGTTTAAATGTGTCGGTTGCTTCTGGCATCTGCTTGTTTGAAGCTGTTCGTCAACGTGCTTTATAAAACCGTTATGCGCTTTGGGTCGATTTGAGGATAGAAGTATGAAATATGCCCCAATCAAAGAGGAAATCACGTTTGATGATTTCTCAAAAGTTGATATTCGTGTCGGTCTAATCGTTGAAGTTTCTGAAGTAGCAAAATCAGACAAGCTTATGAAGCTGACAGTAGACTTTGGTGATCATCAGCGCTCTATTTTAGCTGGTATAAAACAAGAGCGTGAAAACCCCAAAGAAATTGAAGGCAAGCAAGCTTTGTTTGTAGTCAATTTGCCCGAAAGAAAAATGGCGGGTGAAGTGTCTCAAGGCATGTTATTCGATATTGGTTATGAAGATAAATTGCAGCCATGTCTCGCTTGTCCAGAAACAGAAATGCCTAACGGTGCCAGAGCAGGATAATATGCATAACAAGCAGTTTAAGTATTAAAAAAGGAGCCCCATGGCTCCTTTTTTGTTGTGTTCAATTAGCGGGTTAACCACTGTTTAGGGTTTTGAGTCCGGCTATTGCGGCGGATTTCAAAATACAAAGAAGGTCGAGCTTGACCACCGGTGTCTCCAGCAAAAGCGATCGTTTCGCCTGCGACAACTTTATCCCCTTCTTTTTTGGTTAAGCTTTGGTTAAAGCCATACAGCGTCATATCCCCTTTACCGTGATCCAGCAATACAACAAGTCCATAACCACGGAGGTAGTCAGCAAAAACCACTTTCCCGGAATAGACCGCCTTGATTGGCTGCCCGTAGTTGGCGTTAATGACGATACCTTTCCAGTTAATTTGACCTGTTTGACGTGTGCCATAGCTATGTAAAATACGGCCTTTCACTGGCCAAGGCAGTTTGCCTTTGTGGCGTGCTAATCCATTCATCGGTACCGCATTGCGCTTTGCCGCTGCGGCTTTTGCAGCTTTAGCAATTTCAGCTTTTAGGCGCGTTTCGTTGCGGCGCAGCTCCGACAGATACACTTTATCGTTGGAGATGCTTTTCTTGATCTTACCTACGGTTTGTTTTCGCTGGGACTGGGTTTTGGCCAATTGATCACGTTTGGTGGTCTGCTGGGTTAGCAGCTTATCGATTTGTGCTTTCTCTAATTCCAGTTGGTTGCGGCTGTTATCCAGTTCTCTAACGGTATTTTCTAGTTCATCAATAGCTTGTGCACGCTGCTTAGCAAGATGCTGAAAATACTGGCTAATACGATCATCTTCGACGCCGTTGTTCAGCATCTGTGTCGGTGCTTTCGCTCGTTTGGTGACGTAATAGGTTTTTAATAGCTCGGCTAAGTTGTCACTTTGTGTTTGTTTCTGCTCTTCTAATTGACGCACCTTGCCAGAAAGTTTGTTGATGTTGGCATTGGTACGGGCAAGATCGGCCTTAGTCTCGCGAATGTCTTTCTCAATTCCATTGATATTCAGTTCATGTTTACGTAGAGACTTTTGTAACTCATCTAGCTTCTTTTGCTGTGTGCCGAGTGACTGAGTTTGACGAGAGATTTCACCTTTCACTCCTTTAAGTTCATTTGGGGAGGCCGCATGGCTATATGGAATGACAGAACAGGCGCTAAGCAGAATAAAAGTAGTAACAAGCCGTTTTAAGCGCTGCGGGGTTCTGTGGTGTGCCATTGTGGGAAATCTATCCTAACTAATTGAGAGACAGCCAGTATACCCAAAGAAAATCGGTGGAAGAAAGAGTATTGTAAAAACTTGAGGCTTGAGAGAAACAAAAACGCCCAAGCATCTGCTTGGGCGTTTTAAAATCGATAAATCGATAAATCGATAAATCGATTACTTAACTAGTACTTCACCTGTCATTTCTGCTGGGATCTCTAGACCAGTTAGAGACAGCATAGTTGGTGCTAGATCAGACAGTTTACCGCCTTCTTTGAACTCAACGTCTTTATCACCAACGTAGATTAGCGGTACTGGTAGGTTAGTGTGCGCAGTGTGAGTGCCGCCTGTTTCTGGGTCTACCATCATCTCTGCGTTACCGTGGTCAGCCGTGATCAGCATTTGACCACCCACTTCTTCGATTGCCGCAACGATTTTAGCTACACAGCCGTCGATTGCTTCGATAGCTTGCTCTGCTGCTTCGTAAACGCCAGTGTGACCAACCATATCTGGGTTAGGGTAGTTACAGATGATCGTGTCGTACTTACCTGACTTGATCGCTGCAACCATCTTCTCAGTTAGCTCTTCAGAGCTCATCTCTGGCTGTAGGTCGTAAGTTGCTACTTTTGGAGAAGCAACAAGTTGACGCTCTTCGCCTTCAAATTCGTTCTCAACACCACCGTTGAAGAAGAAAGTTACGTGCGCGTATTTCTCAGTTTCAGAGATACGTAGCTGAGTTTGGCCTTGCTTAGATAGCCACTCACCGTATGTGTTCTCTAGCGATGCTGGTGGGAATGCGATTGCTAGTGGGATGTCAGCCGCGTATTGCGTTAGCATCACGAAGTTGATTGCTGGGAATACAGCGCGCTCGAAGCCGTCGAATGCAGGTACGAAAGTACGTGTGATTTGACGAGCACGGTCAGCACGGTAGTTCATGAAGATCACTGCATCGCCGTCTGCGATGACTGCATCTTCTTGACCTTCAGCTTTAATTGCTGTCGCTTTAACAAACTCATCGTTTTCATCACGAGCGTAAGCTGCTTCTAGACCTGCTACTGCTGAGTCGAATGTGAATTCTGCTTTAGCTTGAGTTAGAAGATCGTAAGCAACTTGAACGCGATCCCAGTTGTTATCACGGTCCATTGCGTAGTAACGGCCAACTAGAGAAGCCACACGACCTTTGCCTAGTTTAGCGAATAGCTCGTCGAAGCGTTTTAGCGAGTTCTCTGCGCTGCGTGGTGGTGTGTCACGGCCATCTAGGAAGCAGTGTAGGTATATCTTCTCTGCACCACGAGCTGCCGCCATTTCAACGGCTGCATAGATGTGGTCTTCGTGAGAGTGTACGCCACCTGGAGACATAAGACCCATGATGTGTACCGCTTTTTCTGCTTTCACTGCAGCGTCGATTGCTTCTACTAGCGCTGGAGTTTCTACAAACTCACCGTCAGCGATAGATTTAGTGATACGAGTTAGGTCTTGGTATACAACACGGCCAGCGCCGATGTTTGTATGGCCAACTTCAGAGTTACCCATTTGACCGTCAGGTAGGCCAACATCCATGCCAGAAGCAGAGATTAGAGTGTTTGGTTTGTTAGCAAACAGGCTATCAAGGAATGGAGTTTTTGCGTTCGCGATTGCGTTGCTTGCTGTATCTTCACGGTGACCGTAACCGTCAAGAATAACTAGAGCCATAGGCTTCTTAGCTGACATAGTAATAACCTCGTCAAATTTTTAAGTAACTGTCGGTCTGAGCGACCTTGAAACAAAACTAGCGTAATTTTACTACACTTTTTAACCAAAACTGTAGGTTAAGATCAAATATTGTTTGCGATTTATTGTTGCAATCTTTCATATTGAAACGCCAATAAATCCTAGTTTAGCGCCATTACCGACAATGATTTGCTTTGTTAACTTCATTCTTATCAAAGTGACAACACAATGAAAGTCGGAATTAACTATTAAATTAATTGCTCTAACTAACCAAAATCGCGGTTCCAGTCACCGCAACGACTGCGCCGAGCCAAGCGTAACGATTTGGCCGTTTTTTGGTGTAGATCCAGAGAATCGGTAACAACATGATGGGGGTAGTGGAGGACAGTAACGCCACCATACCCACATTGCCTTGTTGTAAGGCGTATAGGATTAATGTCATCCCCACTGCCATAGCAAGGAAGCCATTAATCGCCGTAATGGTAAAAATACGTACATTCATTGGTCGGGTCGCTCTAGCGAGACGCGCCCCTGTGAATAAGAATAAGCAGTGTGCAGCAAAAGCGGTGATCATACGCATTGCGGATGCTGCCACGGGGTCAATGGCTGTTTGCATTACAGGTTTAGCGATAATGCCACCAAGGGCTTGGCAGAGGGCGGCGATCAGCCCTAACGAAATACCGACCCATACATGGCCTTTAATTGTTTCCAGTTTATTTTCTGTTTGTCCTTTTCGGCCAAAAAAGATTGCAGTAAGAACGCCAGAAAAGACTAGTGCGGCTCCAAGTAGTTCCATCGAAGTCATGCTTTCACTAAACAGAAAGTAACCCAAAACAGCGGAAAATACAGCGTGGCATGAAAATAGCAGCCCCGCTTGGCGTGGCCCCATGCGGTTAAGGCAAGCAAAGAGTGCGGTATCACCGACAAAGATCCCGATAAATCCAGAGAGCATCATGGCTGAAATTGCACTGACTTCAATATTGCTCCAGCCACCGGTATACAGTGCCATCAATGATAAAATAATTGAGGTGCATCCCATGCGCCATCGGCTATATGCAAAGGTACCTAGGTGCTGAGCTGGGACGACGGAAAGTAAACTTGCAACGGCCCAAAGAAAGGCGGCGCCTAATGCAAGCCATTCATAACCCATGATGTGTTCATCCTTGATAAAGCGAAATGATTCTAGCTATCAATATGCCTGAAAATAGTAGAGATACCAATAAATAACGGGCCGTTATGGCCCGTTAAGTTAGTAAAAAAAAGCGCTAAACCTTAAATCGGCCGACTTCTTCGCGCATTGAATGCGCTGAGTCATACATCTCTTGCGCACTGCTGCTGCTTTGGGTAGCTTGTAGCGCGAGGGTATCAGAGGCATCTTTAATGCCTTGTGTATTGCGGCTGATGTCTTCACTTACTGCGCGCTGCTCCTCTGCGGCGCTGGCGATTTGTAAAGCCATATCATTGATTTCATTAATAGCACTTGTAATCTCTCCTAGGCTTTCAAAGGCTTGCTGAGCGTATTCCACACTGTTGTCCGCAAGGTGGGTACTGGTCTGCATGCTTGAAACGGCTTGCTTGGTATTATTCTGCAGCGTTTCTATCATGGTGCGGATCTCTTCTGTCGAGCCGTGGGTACGCTGACTTAACACGCGAACTTCATCTGCCACAACGGCGAACCCTCGTCCTTGTTCTCCCGCACGAGCAGCCTCGATCGCAGCATTGAGTGCCAACAGGTTAGTTTGCTCTGCGATTTCTTGAATGGTGGATAAGATTTGATTGATGCTTTGTGTGTTGCTCTCTAGCTCTGTAATGATGCTCGATGCATTGGTAACTTGTTCTGCTAATTTGACGATGGCGGAGCGGTTTTCCTGAATAACACTTTGACCATTTTCACATGCAGAAGCGGAGCTTTGTGAGGCGCTTGCCGTTAGCTCTGCGTGGCTAGCCACTTCCGCTGCTGTTGCCGACATTTCATGGATAGCGGTTGCGATCTGATTGACGTCGTTCTGCTGCTCCTCTACTTTTTGTGACGCTTGTGCAGAGAGTTGGTTGGCGCTTTCGGCTTGTGATGCGAGATGATTACTGTGTTCTATGATGCTTTTGAGCATGCTTTGCATCTGTGATAAGAATTGGTTGACGTGCTTGGCGAGCTCGCCGATTTCATCCATCCGTTCAATCTTGATGCGTTGAGTCAGATCCCCCTCACCTTGGGATAAAGTGCGCAATGCATCAGACAGAGTTTGAAGAGGAAGTAACAAGCGAGTGATCACCCAAGTGCTGGCTGATGCAATCACTAAATAGAGGATGAGTGACGCAATTGCAGTGAACTGGATTTGCTCTGAGACAGAAGCAAACGCCAACTCTTTGTCTACCACAATTGCCAGCGACCAATCGGTATCTGGCACGTTTGCAACGTAAACAAGCTTGTCGCCTTGCTCTGGCCAAGTCACGGTTGCTAAGTCGCGTTGATTTTGTAGCGCTTTCATTCGCTCAGGTGTCAATGCTTGGTTGATTGATGTTAGCGGTTTTTGGCTGGCGGCCTCATCCTGATAAGCGACGATATTATTGTTACCGTCCACCAACAAAGCAAATCCATCATTATCAAGGCTGACATTTAACACTTCTTTGATGATATTCGTGACGGGAAGGTCTGCTGCCAACACCCCTTGTTTGTTACCAGAGAATGCTTTAGCAAAGCTCACTACGATACTGCCATCAAAATCTTGATACGGCTCAGTAATGATGAGTCCAGGTTTTTCCATCGCATCTTGGTACCAAGGACGAGTGCGAGGATCGTAATCTGCAGGCCAGTCTTCCGTTTTATCACCATAAGCGATGGAACCGTCGGAAAAGCCTGCATACACCGAAAGAAACTGGCCAGAACGTTTGGTCAAAAGCATCTCGCGATCGGCATTGTCAGCATTGAGAATAATATCTTCATTGCTCAGCATCATCTGGCTACGGATGGCTAACCAGTCACTAATGTAACGTGTGGTTGCTTGACTGACATTGGAGACTTCACCGCTTAAGGCGGAGGTGGTTTCTTGCTTTAATTGACTAACTGAAATCCATGCTTGAACGCCGCTTACAATGGCAATAATGATAGCGATAGCAATTTGTATCTTAAATTTGATGGTACTTCTCATGGCCTTCCCTTTACATACAGACAACAACAGAGAACGTTTATTGTAGCGCGCCGAGATAATTCACGGCTTTTTTCAAGATAAACAGATTTCGCGCCATCCCGTATAATGAAATAAACCTCTCACATAGTGAGAGGTATTGAGAAGCTCTTTTTATGTTGAAAGCCCAATTGTCTTTCGCATGTCTGCAATGACTCTCCAAACATGGTTCATACTAATGCCATACTTGTCAGACAGTTCCTTTATATTACTGCCATTGTAGTCGTCCCATATTTCAAACTTCTTCATCCTAGACTGAAGCAATCGCCCCGTAGGTACGTAAATTTGCTTGCCACCATACTTCTCAATGATGTTCATCAACTGGGAGTAGGCAACTTGTCGATCTAGTCCATGTGGATCTGTAATTCCTGTGAGTACATCATAAATCTCAACAGTCGTAGAATGAAAGAAAGAGCGATTTTGTTCAAAAATGTCAACATCGTTTGCCGAACCAGAACATAAAACTCCAAGTTTGGGGAGCTTATATCGACTCTTCTTTAAAATCGAATAGACAGATTGTGTACTGATTCGGTACTGGCGTGCTAATTCAGAAACATTACGCCCATCAAAGTGTGCACAGATTTTCACGTTTCTAAATGTCGTCGCATCAGACGATACATAAATTTGTATTCCGCCAAACATCGAGCATATGCGCTCCAACTGCTCTAAAGCTATCGTAGAACGGTTAGAGCAATCACCTAAAGCTTCTTTTAAAGCAGCATAAATATCGTGCATTACTTTAGGGTAGTCACAAAGCTCACTTTCTCTCGATTCGATATCCATAACCATCGGATGTCTAGACATATTAGTTTGCTCCAGTGTCGGGGTCGATTGAGAAACCTGGTGGGACATACTTAGGGGTAACTTTGACTCGTTCATCTGATACATCGATTTGAAGCTTGATATTTCCTTGTTGTCCAGCCATTCCCCATGTTGTATTTGGACGAGCTTGAGCTTGGTTAAATTGATGCATAGAGGCTTTCATTTGTTCATCAAGGGCTTTTTTAGCTTTTGGTAGTTCAGGAAATGCCATCGGCGTAAACATTGGGTTACTGGCATCATAATCTTTAGCACTACCAAGCAACGTCAGAGCGGCCGCTGGCCCCGCCGCTTTAAGATAAGGTGAAGCAAGGTCAAAAGCGGAGTTTGCCGCAAGAGCTGCGCCAGTCCACCATCGTCCTTTTGGCGTTGTTTTGCTCTTGGTTTTTCCATCAGGCCCAACGTCAACACCTCCAAAACCATTTGCAGGCATATTGACGACAAAAACTCGTTGTGCACCTAATGAAGAAGCGGCTTGACCGATTGCGCCGCCTTTGTCGCCTTTTGCCAATTTATCTAAAACAAAACCACCTGCTGCTTGACCTGCTTGCAGAATTGGAGAGCTGACTCGAATCATTTTATTGATGGCATAAATCGAAGCCATGATTTTGGCCAAGTTACCGTAACCGCCCACAACATCTACCATTGCGCTAGCCATCGATCCAATTTCTTTAACCACGGGGATAATCTCTTGTCCCGCAGCCTTAATTTCACGAGCAGCTTCAGCAGCAGCCTTGAACCCATCAACTAAGTCTTTACCAACTTTCTCAACAAATTCATCGTATTCACCCGACTCCTTCATTTCATCGAGCATATCGAGAAACTCGCCTAGTTCATCTTTGAGGAGATCAAATGTACCACTTTGCATGACATCCTTTTGGAACAGCTTCCAATGATCACCCATGTTGGAGATCATACCGTTCCAGGTGTCCATTTGAGCTTTTGCTGCACCTTGAGCTTGTCTACCCATTTCCTTGATGAGGAGTTCAATAGTTTCCTTGCCTAGCATTCCAGCCTCGGCATCTGCTTTTATCTGTTCGACTGTTTTACCCAATCCGTTGTTATGACCTAAGTCTTTAGAGATTTTTTGCAGGTAATCATACACAGGGATACCACGCTCAAGCAGTTGGTTCATTTCTTCAGCTTGCAACTTTCCCTTTGACATGGCTTGACCAATCGCCGTTGACAATCCATCGACTGTTTCGGCTGTTCCACCCATCATTGCCGCACTATCAACAATGGCCTGCATAGTTCCGTCCATTGGATCGAGACCATACGTTTTTAATCGAATGAATGATTGAGTAACTTCATTGACCGCAAATGGCGTATTCTGAGTAAATTCCTCGATCCATTCTAACGCCTTAGCACCTTCAGCTTCAGAGCCTTGCAGTTTATTCAGCATTACCTGGTATCTTTCAAACTCTGCCGCTGTTTTTATAAATGTACGTTCGAACGCTACCGCAGCAACGCCAGCAGATACCATAAGCCGATTGCCAAAACGGTCTATACCTCGACTCGCTGCCGCGGCTGAACTACTAATCATGCTAAAGGCTGCCTCAGAACGAGAGCCAAGTTTGGTCATCTCACGTCCGTATCTGTTAGCTTTTTGAACCAGATCCCCTTTGAGATTAAGAGTAATATCAGTTTCGAGTTTATTGGCCATTTGGCATTTCCTGTTGCTTATGAAGTCTGCTTACCATTCTTATTAAGCGGCGTATGGGTTGCTTGCGAAAATCACTTACAGGATAGCGAGAGCCAACGTTCATTAGCATTAGCTCCAACTCCCTTGCAAGTGATTTAATCTCGCCCCCGAGTTTCTACTGCCTCCATCGTGTCATCAGCAAACAAAGTCTGATCTAACTCACTTGCCTTTTGCTGGACGAGAGCAAAATCTTTTTGAGACAGCATAAATAGTTCTTTGATACTTACTGGCCCGCCAATTTTGCCGATAAACTCAACTTGACGGCGCAATAGCTCCATTCCCATAACAACATCAGAAGTGTAGGCATAAGGACGATTGTTAATCATGCCGATTTTTTCAGCCGCCAGTTGTGCCTCGAACACGTCTTCAGGGTCTAGTTCTCTTAAACCGACCTCGGTATAAACAGACTCACCAATTTTGAGTCCATCCTTCAATTCAAATGTCAGCACAGCCATTTTTCATGTTCCTTATATCTTGAAAGGGGATGAGTTTAGTGGGCATTATTCGCTTTCTTTTCTGCCGCTCGTGCTCTCATTCGACTAATCACTCGATAGACCTGCGAGTAGCTCACATTGTACTTTTCAATAAGATGCGGAACGTTTTTCCCATCGAAATCGTTCCAGATTTTAATGTCCCGTAAGAGACGTTCTAGTGCTTTACCCCGCCCAAGATAAAACTGCATCCCACCAAAGCTATGGCACAATGAAGAAACGAGGGTAATGGCAAGCGCCTCATCGACCCCCGCTTTATTCAACTCGAACTTGAATAAGTCATATATCTGTCGAACTGCTTCAGGCCAACGCTCCAACTCTTGAGCGTCAGTCAAAGAATTCACATCCTCTTTTGAAGGGTTTTCTACACCGAAAATGGCTTCCTTCTCTTTTGGATTATTCACTAGAACCTCCAGATTTATTTACGCGCTCATCGAGCCTGCTTCGGTGTCACCATAGAATTCAGAGACGGCTAGGTTTGCACTGAGAATGATGCTCCAATCTTGAGCGCTTACATTAAGTTGACACCAATCGTGAAACACCATGTCAACATCAACATCCCCTATATGGGAGATCGACGTTGCAGCGCACTCATGAAGCATCATGTAACCTTTTAATCCGAGTCGGTGACTCTCGTTAACGAGATGAAAGTTGGGCTGTGCTTCTAACTGAGAAAGTTGCGCGTTAACAAGCTTTTCAATAATGGCGTATTGTTCACCATCTAGAGGCTGAACAGTGACTCGCTTTTGTAGCTCGCCATTTAATACAACCCCATCAACTAGTTGAAATATATGGTTCATGACACACCTCACAACCCGATGTAGGAGCTGACCACAATCTTCACATCGTTGTAGTAGATGTTGTCCGTGCCATTATCGACAAGCTGGCGATTAATGAGCTTTTTCGCGATTGCTTCATTACCTGGCCCAACAACTAACTTAGTTGCGCGAGTGTTGATTGGTGTGCCATCGGCTTTTTTCATGGTTTTTAAACGTGTACGGGCCTCTTCATAAGTAGCTTCGCTTAAAGGCCCTTTTGAACCAATGGCAATTTGCGGGAATGAGAATCCTACGTTACAACGCCCATCAACGCCTGCGGCGAACTGATTGTTGAACCAAGTGTACTCTTCGGTTTCGTTCATCCCTTTAAAATCAAAAGGGCGACGTTCTTGGAATACAATCGGCTTTAAGATCTTCGTATCGTCAATCAGGAACCACGGCTCATCAATATCCACCGTAGGATCACCGACCACATTCGAATAGACACTCGCAGGGGTAGTATCGAGAGGATGGTCAGTATCGAAATAGTTTTGCCCATCGAAACAAGGGGTATTAAACCCTGCGACTAGAAGGGGGTAACACAGGCTGTCGGGGAATAATGCGACTTGATCACCATAGTTTTGTGCAATGATGCTGTATTGACCAATCTGATCATCTTCCACGTCATCGCGTTTGATGGAAATCGAACTTTCCCACGTTTTGTTTTCAATGGAATAACCATAACGGCCTAAAATCACTAACTGGCGTTCACCCAGCCACTCTTTTATGCCTGGCAAGTCCTTTATCCAACCGTAGTAGTTCGCAGCCCCAGAGGAAGGAACCTTGGTCGCGATCTCTTGCCATTGAGGGCTTGCAGCGTTCAAGCCTTTAGTAAAACTGGATTTAAGCTCAGCCATTAACGCTGTCAAAATGGTTTCAGGGGTTGTACTCACAATAATGTCCTTACGTATTAATGTCGGTTACTGATGGGTTACGCTGTATATTTCTTCAACATTTTGCTTTGATGCTCAGTGAAGGCGTTCCCCTTCAACTCCCCATAGATCGAATCAAAAGCGCAACCAAGGTGATAGGTTGAGCGAGTCGAATCAGGGAGATCGCCCGAAATCATCTTGTTGATGACAACGAAGTCTTTTAACAGCTCTTTTTGTTCATCGGTGAGAATGTCCAACTGGGTTTTGATTTCTTGGTGGACAAAAAGTAATAGATTTTTCTGCGCGCCTTCGACGAGACGAGATGCTTTCGTTTTGTCATTACTGGCTTTATCTTTGAGGTAATTGGAAATGTTTTGGATCAACGTTTCACACGCTTGCTGTTGTGACTTAAGTTCATTCAGCTCAACAGTCAAGGACTCTGAACTTTCTTGCGTTAGAGCTTGCCCCAGCTCTTTTTGCTTGGCTGCTACTTTGACTTTAAGAGTGCGTAGGCGCGCTTCCTGAGTGAGCTTTTCTTGACCATAATTACGGATGTCTTGCTCTAGAGTCTGGTAAGCGCTTTTTGCTGACGCTAGCGCCGATTTCAAATCGATTAATGACATGGTTATTCATCTCCTGATGAGGGTTGTGTGTTAAGCACTCGATAAATTTTCTGAATGCTTAAGTGATGATCTTTGGCTAATTGGTTGGCGGTCACACCAGACTCAAAACTTTTCTTAATATTGATGTCTCGTAACCTGCGCTTCATCTTTTGCTCCTGAGGTAAGTAGACATACGTTCCGCCTAACTCACCCGAAACTTTCATGAGTAACTCCCAGGGACAGAGTTCTTTTTGTGCAAATGCTTCTTCAAAAAGCTTTAACAAGGTTTGTGAAGTCGGACTTAGAAGAGGATAAAACTGCTCTTTTTCCTCAACACTTAAATGCATTTATTTGTCTCCTCACCATACTCACTTGCTGGCTATTAATTCATTGAAGGAAAACTGAGGAGTGGCCCTTTTTCATAGCAGGGCCACTCTCAGTAGACGGCTGCAAAGTTATAAAGAGGAATAAACTTGCGGCCTGTTGCGGGTAACCACTCCCGCTGTTCCCTGTCACTCGCAATAACATTAACCGTGTTTATGGTGGTTTGGAGAATTGCACTGGTAACTAACGACTCGACTAGAAAAACCTGACTGTGATTAACCCAAATGCCGTATATGGCTAATCCATCGAAACTTCACAGCGAAACCATGTTTAAACCCTGTTTAAATCGCACCAGATTTGTTTAAACTTTTTTGAGAGAGGAAATGTTCGAATAAACGCTTAGAACGGCGCTGAGGGCGTTTTAGAAAAGAAAATGCCTTTTCGTTGGAAAAGGCATTATCGCTAGTAGGTAGGCGTTACTTTACAGGCTCTTCAGCTATAGGAATTAGTACTTTCTGCCTATGACCTGTTCTTTTACCGTTTTCATCAAGTATTGGTGGTGCTAGCGGATCCAAAATCCCATTTACTTTTATCTTTGCATACTCGTACTCTGAGATTTGGCGAATACTGCATTTACATTCATCCGTCTCCCTCATGGGGTAGTCTGTCCAATAGGGATGATCAACTGGCAAAACTAGCCCTTTGTTTTTGGTATGAACAGGGCAAGGCTCAATGGTTGGGCCTAACATAATAGTTAAATACGGTAATGCTCGCTTTGTTTTTTGCGCTTGTTTCAGTTTGCTGGCGTAGTGTTCGTTCATGGATACTCTCTTTATTCTCTAGCGACAAGGCTAACGATTGATTCTGTAGTTGACGAAGTAGAACTAGTACTTGTTTGGCTCCCAATGCAGAAACACGAGTAGCCAGTTCGTGACTTTCTGATGCTGTTAAAGACAGGTTATTCATGACAAGACTCCATTTCGATGTCTCAACAATTGTAATAGCTCGCTTGGTGTCAGTTCATTCAGCAACGTATTCAATTCATCCGCTTCTAATGAAGTTAATCCTGATGTTAAGTTACGTCCACAGCTGTTTGGCATTGGGTTGTAAAGCATCCCTTTTCGATCTTGCTGACACATCTCTGAAATAGTTTTTAGCTCTCTAGATACTAAACGAGAAACCATGGTCAGCTCACTAACAACCGACCAATTGCATTTCATTTCTCCCAACTGCCAACGATTATAAAGCGAGGCTAGACTATTCATATTCGACATTGCATTACCCAAGCGTTCATGGAGTCTACCTTGGAATTGAATGCTTGGGATATAGCTATCAGTATCGAAGTCAGAAGCATTTTGGGGAGCAGCGTCAACCAGTTGGCCGATTTGAATTTTTGCTAATGCATAGTTCTTGTTTTTCATGATTACAGCTCCTTAATGATTTCGTCAGTGATTTTGGGTTCGTCGAGTGAAGCGCATAGGTTCATCGCATGAGAGATCAAGTTATTGATGACCTGGGGATAGACTAAACTGCCCGATTGATTACGGCGTGTTTGGAGACGCTCTTTTAAGGCGGATACTGCTGTGTGATCCATGATCTTGTTGTAGTCACAACCCGCTCGTTCAAATTTATGCTTCAAATATGACTCAATGTCGTTATCTAAAGGCGGAACCTCAACAATCATGCAACGACGAATAAACTCACGCAGTTCATAATGACGACGCTCATCAAGACGGTGAAATAGCTCTGTCTGACCAACCAGCAAGATCCCAAGCAGCTTTGAGAAACCGTCTTCCAACTCCCAAAAGCGCTTAAGGTACTTCATCACTGGGATGGTTAGGTCATGCGCTTCTTCGATGATGAGAACGTGACGTTGACCACCTTTGAACGCTGTCATAAGTAAGCGCTCAACTTGTCGTGCTTTTGCCTCCATGCTGCGCTTTGGTGTTTCACTGCTAATGTCATTGATAATGGCATCGCAAATGCCAGCCGCCGTTGCTCGTGTCTTATCGATGATTTTCGGTTGAATGACTGAGATGTCACCGTCATTGTGCAACTCGTCAAGGAGTAGACGACGAAGCACACTTTTACCCGCCCCAGAATCACCAACCACTGCCAGAATACCTTGATTGCGTGCTACGTCTTTCATCGCCGCCAGGACGTAACGACTATCCTCATTTAAGTAGATGTCGCGTACACCACGAATGTCGTTAATGAAAGGGTTTCTGAATAGCTTGAAGTGTTTCATTGCTGCTTGTGTTAACATTTGATTCTCCAGTTCGATGTCCTGATTGATTTCGTCTAGCTGGGGTTCTGGTTGGTCATTGGTGGCAGCCTTTGACCAACCGCTTACTCCCTCTAGCCCGTTAGAAGCAAAAAATGCCTCTACTTTATCTGTAAATTCTTGTGCTCTTCGTTTGGGTGGTTCATTTAACCTTACCGCTCGATGCACTGTGCTGTAGTTCATTTCTAGATAGTCAGCTAGCGCTTGTACCGTCAGTCCTGCGTTATCTAACTGCGCTCTGAGCGTAATCATGTTCGCCTTGCTCCCATTGTTCGATAAATAGGTTGAGTTCCGTTTCCGAAATGCCTTCTGGGTATTGAGCCTTTAATGATTTCTTAAAGGCTGAAAGCTCATTTTTATGAGGGTTAAATGCCTTTTTAAAGCGGTTTGAAGCACCTATGATTGTCATTTTCTGCTCTGTTAATGGCTGGCCTTCCACGCTCATTTCTGTACCACGTCGCGGCATGAACAATGGGACAGATTGCTGCTCAATATCTGCCATTGGATTAATGTCACCATTGAAAGCAGGTACACGCCCTTTGCGAATCTTCTTAATCTCTCGTGGGTTATCTGTCCCCCACGCTGCGGTATCGAGACGCTTACGGCTGATGTCCGTTTGTGTTTCACGTATCGCTTTGTGTTGCTCGCCGATGATAGGAGCTTGTAGGTTGAAACCTGCGGCATCACGCTCAATAGGTAACGCTTCATGTGTGTGCTCTTGCCCCATGTCATCCACACTCATCACTCGAATAGCAGGAGCCTTGTAAGGGTTAACGAAGACCTTTACTTCATCACCCGCAATGATGTGCGGAATATGAGCCAGTGAATAATCGAGTGAGGTATACCCTTTAGGCGCAAAGCTAATGCTGAGTTCGTTAGGTCGTACCTTTCTGACCTCTGGCTTCGTTTGCTGCATCATGCTCTTCACCAGCTCGACGTCTTTTATCAATCGAAGCTGCTCAGTTCGTATGGTCTGCCACAGGCCAAAGCGACTTGTTTTATGGCGAGAGTGAGCCTTGAGCGCTTGAAAACCTATCGACCATTTCACAGCACACTGATTCAATTCTTCAATTGAGCTGATTGCCATAAACGCTAAACGACTCTCAAAACGGCGTTCAACGATATTGTGTGTGGACTCTACCTGACCTTTGGCCCAAGGACGGCCTGGTGTGTGCGCGATATGCTTCACTTCCAACATGTCCAGCATATGGCGAGTTTGGTGCGCAATGTTGGCTGAGCCTGCGTCCCATATCAGCAACTGAGGGACGCCATACATAAGCTCCCCTGTATTACGCTCACAAAAAGCCTCAAACAAAAACTTGGTAATGGTCTCGGTGTTCTCACCAGGAGCCACGTAGTAGCGCAAGAAGAAAGCACCACTGTAATGGTCGGTTGCAAGGTAACGTAACACGCGCTCATTGACGATACGGTCAAGGTTTTTCGGCTTGTTCTTGTAGAACTCATCTTCTGCCATGACTTGCAACCCTTTACCCCCCTTAAGGTAATACAGTACGCAGATAGACACGTCGAATTGCCAAGCGTGGTTTGGGTAAAGTGAGCGTTGACTTGTCGTCGTTTCCATCGTGTTCAACTGATTTGGGTGTACGCGAAAACGCCTAAAAGCCCTTAATACCGTAGACTCAGAAACGTCTTGTGAAAGCTGTCCGTTTGCCAATGCAACATCAATCGCATCACGGATGGTCATCAACCGTTTTCCGCTGTCGCGTTCACTCTGACGCAATAAGTTAGCCAACAGTTCCGCTTCGGTACGAGTGATTGCTAACTCGCCACAGTCATTGCGTTTCTTACGCCCAGAATCCCACCCCAACGCCGCGAGTTCTTGATACAGTTTGTTCTTCGAAATGCACAGATAATCAGTAGCTCGTTGAATAATCGAACCTTTATCTCCACGGCCTGCACTATCTAGCTCCGCCATCAAGTGCTTTAAGTATTGTGCGCGTTCTAGCTCAAGTGCATTCATACAGACTTAACCCTCACTATCCATTAGCAACGCACTTTCTGAATGCCATTGCTCTAGATGTTCGATAACGTGAGCGGCTATCCCCATATCACCAGACAGGCTTAAGAAACGCTCCAGTACACGGAACAAGGTATCCTCACACGCTTGGTCAATGTCCGTAGGGTGTTGATTCTCTTGAATCGTTTGAATGGCATCAAAGAGTCGAGCCATACCGCTGTCTACCGCGAGGGCTGCTATATTCAGTTGCTCTAGCAACTGGCTATTCAACTGCTCTTCCTTTTGACGAGCTTGAGCTGGTGAAAGCGGCGTATCGAGCTTTTTCGATAAGCTATTAATTTTCTTGTCTTTGTCAGCAAGTAAGCGCTCATGAGATTGCTTTTCTTGCGTCAGGCTATTCACTTCTTGTTGAAGGGCTTGTTTCTCTTGACGGTGCTTTGCCGATAACTCTTCGATGATTTCAAGAGCTTCATCACGGTCTTGAACCTTTACGGTTTCACCCTCTACGATGGCTGTTAAGTCTTCTTGAGGGAGTTTGCGTAAGCGACGAAAATCTCTTGTGGTCATGCCGATAGCACTCATTGATTCCAATGCCTGCTCACCAAAAACATCCAGATTTTTTAAGCGTTCATCTATTGTCGATTTTGAGCTACCATAGATTTCACAGAACTCTTCCCATGTCCCTTTAAGTACGACCATATTACTGCCGACTGTCGAGCTTTTTGCAAAGGTAATCCCTTTCAACGCCTTGTATTTCTTAGACTCTTTGATTTCCTTCAGTGCACTTAAACTTACGGCGTCGGTAATTTTTGACAGTTTATCGGCCATTTGAGCACGCCCAAGTAGCGCACCAAAATCTACCGCCTCACCAAGCCTTTGCCCCTCTGATTGCGAGATAGTTAGGGCTTCAGCCGCATTTATTTCCTTAGCGTCACTTAACGCTTGCTGAGCAGTTTCTAGTGTCTTTAGTTCGTTTGACATATTACAGCTCCTCTCCAGTCAAATCCTTGAACTCAGATTCAATGGTTTGAATTTGAGCACGAACAGCATCTCGGTAGTTGAACGCAAGTTTTATAAAGTGATTAGATGGCTTCCACATCATGGTTTTTTTCTCACCCACAGTTTCTACCCACCCGCTTTCAACCAACATTTGCAGATATCGATGAAGACTAGTTCTGGGAATCTCCATAAGTTCGGATAGTCTATTGAGGCTCATCCCTTCGACACCGTTATCAATAAGTATTTCCAGAATCTCTAGTGCTAGTCGTGTAGGCTTTAGGTGACCGCCAGCGACTGAGTGTTTATATTTACTCATTGATAATCACCATTTCTTTTTTGTGGAGGAGTTTAGACCACGCCCGATTCAACGCCGTTCTTGATGGTGTTCTTTCTTTCCCAAACTTGTTTAGACAAGCTACGCGAACATCTTTTTGAGTCATGAACTCTAAGTCCATACTCAAAATAAAGTCATGCAGTTCTCGATCTAACTCTATTTTGCTCTTGAACCGAGTTGGGTTCGGCGCAAGCTCTAGCTTCCCTGACGATATTGACCTGTATACTAAGTCCAATACATTTTTGGCCTGATATATGTTCAACGATGACAAAGTTTTCACTACCTGTTCGAAAGCTTTTCGCTCTTTTACTGTTTTTATTGGGGTACTCATATCTGTCTCACTTTAATTCTTCGTATAACCCAGATGCTTTTGCTGCTTTAGTCCTAAGTTCACAAGCCTTGGGGCCATTCCAACTTCCTAGAATCGCCGATTTAGTATTCGCTCTATTCAAGCCATGCTCTTGGCACCATCGACTAAAAGATGTTCCTTGCTTAACAAATCCGCTTTTGATGGCGTTAAATTGTTCTACGGATAAAGGTGTTTTTACATTTTCCACTTTAAACCTCCTTCGGTTTGAATTAGACTAATCCGACTAACTAGTCATAAATAATAGACGGATGAATCTACATGTCAATAGATAAAAAGGCGAATGCATCTATTTTTGGGCCGAGACTTAAGTCCGTCCGTACGAGACTTAATCTCAACCAATCACAAATGGCAGAACAAATTGGTGTAAGTAAAGACACTCTGAGTAGGTATGAAAGAGGGGAGCTAACGCCATCAATCGATGTTTTGAAAAGAATAGTAGAGAACTACTCTTCGGAAGGGGTAACGGCAGATGCTCTTTTACTTGATGAGAAACCAACTATACCTTCGTATACCGCAGGTAAGGTTGGTTGGGCGACTGGTTTCGATTTCCAAGATGGTGGTGCTTTTGAAATGGCCATCGGCTTTAGTGACTTAGCAAAACTTTGCGAGAACATGACCGTTTTTACTGAACTCAATATTCCACTTACTGATAAGCTATTGGATACTGCTGATGCGTTGAGGGATGTGAATGATGGCTTCGAAAATAACACCACCGATGCATTCCTGACTGAAGTTAAGGAAATAGACGTAAGGAGCTATTTGAAAATAACTGCTCCGATCGCTCAACAGGCCGCAAGTTTTATTCCTGTTTTCAAAGATGGAGAAAGCAAGGTGAACAAAATGGCTGAGAAATATTTTAAAGAAGTAGAGAAAGTCAAGAAACTCCAAAGCGAGTTACAACTTTTGAAGAAAAAGCTTGCAGATTAGGCTTCTAGTTTTGAGACACCCTGGCAACCATTTGTGAGGGTGCTTATCAATTTTGATGGTTAAAATATTTAGGATACCAATCCCAATTTATCTCCCATTTACTCCCTATGACTCCCACTTAATCCCTAGCCAATCCACTATTATCTTGACTTTATCCCTCTATTATCTTGGTTCTATACAGTTTATAAAAGCACTTTTTACTAGTTGATTAGACTAGATGTATAACTGTGCTCAATATAAAAGCGTGGTTATGATACGCCTGAGTCGACGGTTATCTGGATGCTATAAAAATAAACTATGGAATTATTTGATCTGCTTATCCATTCAACGAATTGACTGGTCTAGGAAGGTGGTGATTATTAATATTTATTATGGGAGTGTGACGCCCTACCCAAATTTTGGGTAGGGTATCAAGTGCGGTTAATGGAGTAAAAATATGGCTAAGTAAACAAGCAGCAGCCCAATAACACCGATTATGATGCCGGTTTTTGCCATGTCTTTGCTTTCGATAAGACCCGTCGAGTAGGCCAGTGAATTCGGTGGGGTTGATACGGGTAAGATCATGCCGAGAGACGCGGAGAAGGCGACAACCACCAACAAGCTCTGTAAGCCACCAAACTCGACGAGACTAGGCATGGATGCACCAATGGCGGCAGCAATGGGCATTAGCAAGTTTGCGGTCGCGGTGTTGGACATAAAATTCGCCATTAACCAACATACAATAGATAACGTGATAATGACGGCTGCCGGTGAAAGTGATTCATAGTCAATGGCATGTGCAAGCGCGACCGCAAGCCCCGTTTTGTCGAGTGCAATCCCTATCGCAATCCCCCCCGCAACTAACCAGAGCACATCCCAATTGATCTGCTTTAATTCTGTCTTGCCCATAATGCCTGTTAACGTGAACACGGCCAACGGAATAATGGAAACCACATAAGTATTCATTCCATGTAGTTTCGTGGTCATCCAAAGCAAAATCGTGGCTGCAAAGGTGGCATAAACCACGATAGCCCGCCAATTACGCTGAAACTTTCCGTCCAGTTTAAGCTCCATGTGTTGCTGTTGGGATGGAAACAGCTTCTGCAACAGCAACCAAGCTATGGCCAACTGTACCGTGACAAAGGGTAGGCCCATCATCATCCAGCTCAGGAAATCAATGCTGTTTTCACCAGTAAGGTATTGCAATGCAATCGCGTTAGGTGGCGTACCGATTGGGGTTGCGATCCCGCCAGTGTTCGCTGCGATGGGGATACACAACACTAATGCTTTGATGCCTAAATCCCCTTTAGGCGCGGAAGCCACAATCGGGCCGAGTAGTGCAAGCATCATGACCGTGGTGGCTGTATTGGACATAAACATAGAAAATACGGCGGTAATTAGCATTAATCCAAGCATGATGAACTTGGGTTGGGTTCCAAAGGGTTTCAGTAATACGCGAGCAAGGTTGTTGTCGAGTTGGTATTTGGAAGCGGCTATAGCCAGTGCAAACCCACCCATGAATAAGATAATGATGGGAGAGGAGAAGGCGCTAAAAATATCGGTGTATTTGATTAACTCGCCTAAATCGTGACCTGTGGGTGGCGTGCGAAACCAATGCAACCCTTTATCTGAAATCATCACCAATTCCAGTGCGATGATCAGGATAGATGTAGCAAAAACTGGGACAGGTTCAAGTACCCATAACAAGGCTGCAAGAAGAAAAATCGCTAACAATCGGTGCTGAATTAAAGTGAGATCGTCGATAGGGATGGCATCGATGGGCAGCATGAGAAGCAGCAAAGGCAACCCGAAGCAGATTGCGAGTTTGAACAGTATGGCAGCATCGATTTTGGGCATAAGCAACACCGAACAAGAGAAGATAATTGCTAGATTAATCGAGATGGATTTTGCCTTCCTCGACGAGAGTTAGAGTTTTGAAAAATAATAAAATTTGTTGTTAATGGTTTGTTTTTCGTCAATAAAAAAGGCCTTGCTTAGCAAGGCCTTTAAAGTTCAGTCTACGTGTTATTCTGCTTGTTCGGTGCTGGTGTCTTGTTGCTCGACAGTTTGGTGGGCGTAAGGTGTTCCCATCACCGTGGCTTGATTGAGCTGCATGCTGTCGTCGAAACATACACTGCCTTTCGCAAATAGGTTGATGACGGTTGAACCGAGTTTAAAGCGGCCCATTTCTTCACCCTTCTTCAACACCACTGCGTTGTTGCCATCAGTTGGGTAATCCCAACGGTAAACCGTATTACCACGTGGTGGCGTTACGGTTCCTGCCCAAATAAGCTCGATACTGCCTACAATCGTTGCACCTACCAAAACTTGCGCCATAGGGCCAAATTTGGTGTCAAAAATACAGACGACGCGTTCATTGCGAGCAAAAAGATTTGGGACATTTTCTGCCGTCAGTGGGTTTACAGAGAACAGATCACCCGGGATGTAAATCATTTGACGTAGCACACCATCACAAGGCATGTGTACACGGTGGTAATCACGAGGCGACAGATAAAGCGTCGCAAATTCACCATCTGCAAATTCTTCTGCAAGTTTATTGTCGCCACCAAGTAGCTCAAGCGCTGTGTAATCGTGACCTTTAGCTTGGATCAACTTACCGTCTTGGATAGGGCCAAATTGGCTTACACATGCGTCGGCTGGGTGAGTAATGAGTTGCTCGCCTTCAGCGATAGGACGCGCCCCGTCTTTGAGTTCGCGAACGAAAAATTCGTTGAACGTCTTGAAGTAAGCCGGATCTGAATGTTGGGCCTCTTCCATGTTGACGTTGTATTGTTTGATGAACCAGCGAATGATGGCGGTGGTCAGACTGCCTGCTTTTGCAGAAGCCAATTTACCCACTAGTCGGGTTAGCCCGTGTTGTGGGAGCCAATATTGCAGTCCAACTTTAAACTTATCCATGGTTACAATTCCAATGTTAACGTTATGCTTACTTTTGGGCGCGAGATACTACTCAACTTTTGTGCAAAAGTCAGTACTTACCGTAGAGCTTTTACTTAAGACTTAAAGATCTGCTTTCTTATTGCGTGAGTATTGGCGATTGGCTTTCACTTCGACCATGCTCTCTAAAATTCGGTGGTAGTTTTCAAAACGAATTTCACTGATTTCACCGTTCTCTACCGCTTCTCGCAATACGCAGCCTGGATCATCTAAGTGTTTACAGTCTCTAAACTTACAGCCGCCTAAATAAGGTTTGAACTCAACAAATGCCTTGGTGACTTCTTCTGCTTCAAGGTGCCACAAGCCAAACTCTCGAACGCCTGGTGAATCGATAAGATCGCCACCACTAGGGATGTGGTACAAACGTGAAGCTGTTGTTGTGTGCTGACCTAAACCGGAGTTTTCCGATACTTCACCTTCTTCAACGTTCAGCTCAGGCAGCAGCGCATTGACGAGGCTTGATTTTCCAACCCCCGATTGACCCACAAAGATATTAATGCGGTCGGTCAGCTGTGCTTCTAGCTCTGGAATGCCTTCGCCTGTTTGTTTACTCACCAACAACACTTTGTATCCGATCGCTTCATAATCGCTAAGCCAGTCTTGATACATCTCTAACTGCTCTTGATCCAATAAGTCGATTTTATTGAGAACAATCAACGGTGCAATACCAAGCACTTCGGATGCAACCAAATAGCGATCAATGATATTTAGAGAGAGCTCTGGAAGCACGGAAGAAACAATCACCATTTGATCAACGTTTGCAGCGACGGGTTTTAAGCCGTCATAGTAATCGGGGCGCGTTAATATGGAAGTTCGTGGCTCTACCGCCTCAACCACGCCAGAGATCCCTGCCATAGACTCAAGGCCAGGACGCCACAGGACTTTATCACCAGAAACCAGCGTCTCGATACCTCGACGTAAGTTACAGCGATGAATTTCTTGGGTTTCGCTATCTTCGATATCGGCGTGTTGACCAAAACGTGTGATGACTAGGCCAGATTTGCTGCCACCCAGCATGGACTCATCCCATTGGACGGTCTCTTCTTGCTTGAGTTTACGTTTTTGGTTACTGCGCACACGTCGCACTTGACCTTTGGTCAACTTTTTCTTCTTTGCCACAATTCTCTACTTTGCAGTTATCGCTAATCAATAGTTTGCACTGATGTGATGGTGCGAGTCGTTACGCATCAGCAAAACTATCTTGGGTATTCGAATTTGGGTATAGTACCTTTTTTATGAGTAAACAAATAGGCAACGATTTATGTCCTTTAGTGATCAGAACTTAATTTGGATTGATCTGGAGATGACAGGGTTGGACCCGGAAACCCACAAAGTAATTGAAATTGCGACCATAGTGACAGACAGCGAACTGAACGTGCTTGCAGAGGGACCAGTACTTGCTATCCATCAACCAGAAGAAGAACTGGCAAAAATGGACGAGTGGTGTACGACGACTCATACTGGCAGTGGATTAGTGGAACGTGTGAGAGCAAGTCAGGTGACAGAAGCGCAAGCTGTCACTGAGACCATTGAATTCCTTAAGAAATGGGTGCCTGAAGGAAAGTCGCCAATCTGTGGCAATAGTGTAGGTCAAGATCGCCGCTTCCTATACAAACACATGCCGGAACTCGAGCAATACTTCCATTACCGTTACATTGATGTCAGTACCCTTAAAGAGTTGACGCGTCGTTGGAAGCCAGAAGTGTTAGATGGGTTCTCTAAGCAAGGGAGCCACCTTGCATTAGATGACATCCGAGAGTCTATTGCCGAGCTGAAGTACTATCGTCAGACAATATTCTCGATTTAAGCGTATTAACGTTGATTGAAGCTAGCCCATTCGGTGCTGGCTTTTTTCGTTATGGGACGGGTAAAAAGGCGAACTGAGCCACGCCATGGACCACTTTCGTGATACTTCGATTGGTGCTGTCTGCCACGATCAATGCCATCATATCTTGCACCATCACCATTTTTGCAAACAAGCGATCAAAGCTGGTGTCGTATTCAGTTTCGCTCATTCGGTTACTGAGTAAAAAAAGCTCACCATTGCTATCTCGGCGTTTATAGAGTCGCCAAACAAAAATTTCGATGTTTCTGGCGCTGTTATACAAGGCTTGTTCATCGAGTGAGTCGAGAATAAAAAACTCTTGCTGGTGGTTGTAGGAGCGACGCAACATTTCGGTTAAGCCTACAATCACGGCAAACACTCTATCGCCTTCAAACGTTTCATCAAATCCTAATAGAATGGCATCGACACCCGTTTTACCATTCAATTCATCGAAAACCAGCTTAGGAAGAGTAAGTTCTTCGGCAGGGCCAAAAATTTGTAACAGGCGATCATCGATGGTTTTTCCTGGTGACTTTTTTAGCTGATTGGGGTTACGAACATAGAGTTTTCGAGTGAGGGTCTCCATCATTTCTTTTTGTTGTTTTGCATGGACATCCATGACAAAGTCGATATCACTCTTACCAAGGTTTCTTACCGGTTTTGGAATAGAGGAACACCCGCTAAGCAAAAAGGCAAGGCAGGTGAGTAGCAAAAAAGAATAGTGGGTCATTGCGCTAAAAAATCGATCCATGATAGCTGTTTAGATGTCCTATTCATTACGTCAAAAAATATGATGCTACGGTTGTTATAACGTAAAAGAGCCGCTGTGAGCCAGAATCTAGCTCAGAGCGATCGGCGATTTGTGCGTTTTGCTCGCATTTAGTTGATGAGAAAGAAAGATTTTTGGGTGTAAGATCACCGTGTTCATAATGGTATTAATCGATGTCTTTAAAGGATGTAAAGTCTTGTTGATTAGGAAATATACGGTTTTGTGTGCTTTTTCATCAATCAGAGAAAAAATAGATTTTTTTTGCTAGAAGGACTTGCATCACAAAAAAATGCTCTTATAATTCGCAGCCCTAAACGACGGAAACGTTGTTGATGCGACACTAGCTCAGTTGGTAGAGCGCAACCTTGCCAAGGTTGAGGTCACGAGTTCGAACCTCGTGTGTCGCTCC